>NZ_JAUJQH010000004.1:0-394052 GCF_030482905.1 Burkholderia sp. AU45251
CCATGTGATACAGGAACGAGCCGCCGTACGTATCGGACTTCAGCGGCCAGCCGGCCGTGTGGATCACGAGGCCCGGCTTGTGCTTCGCCGGGTCGATCTCCCACAGCTCCTTGATGCCGATCCCGTAGGCCTGCGGATCCGCGTTCGCGTCGAGCTTGAACTTCGAGATCAGCTGGCGGCCGAGGTGGCCGCGGCAGCCTTCGGCGAACAGCGTGTACTTCGCGTGCAGTTCCATACCGAGCTGGAAGTTCTCGGTCGGCTCGCCGTCCTTGCCCACGCCCATGTTGCCGGTCGCGACGCCCTTCACGGAGCCGTCGTCGTTGTACAGGATCTCGGCAGCGGGGAAGCCGGGGAAGATCTCGACGCCCAGGGCCTCGGCCTGTGCCCCAAGCCAGCGCGTGACGTTGCCCAGCGAAATCACGTAGTTGCCGTGGTTCTGGAAGTTGGCGGGCAGCGCCCAGTTCGGCGTGGTGACGGCGCTCTTCTCGGACAGAAACAGGAAGCGGTCTTCCGTCACCTCGACGTCGAGCGGTGCACCGCGTTCCTTCCAGTCGGGGAACAGTTCGTTGATCGCGCGCGGGTCCATCACCGCGCCCGACAGGATGTGCGCGCCGATCTCGGAACCCTTCTCGAGCACGCACACGCCGATCTCGGTGCCTTTCTCGGCGGCCAGCTGCTTGAGCCGGATCGCTGCCGACAGCCCGGCAGGGCCGCCGCCGACGATCACGACGTCGTATTCCATCGATTCGCGCGGGCCATACTGCGCGAGCAAGTCCTGTGTGGTCAAAATCCTGTCTCCTCCTGCGTCCCGACCGTCAGCCGGTCAGAACTGGTCTTCCGTCAACGCGAGCACGCCCTCGTTGCCCTTCGTGCCGACGATCGACGCTTCGAGCGCGCCCGCCTGCACCAGCACGAGCTCCGCATAACATTGCGCGATCGCGATCTTCGCATCGAAGAACGCCGGGTCGCTTGCGCGGTTCGCCTGCGCGGCCACCAGTGCGCGGCCCATCTGCCACCCGCACAGCACCACGCCCGCCAGCTTCAGGTACGGCACGCTGCCCGCGAACACCGCGTTCGGGTCCTGCTTCACGTTCGCCACCACGTAATCGACCACCGACGACAGCGCCTTCGCGCCCTTCTCCAGCTGCGCCTTCACCGATGCAGCCGCCGCGCCGTCCAGCTTGCCCAGCGCCGCCACCGTCTCGCCGATCTCCGCGATCAGCGCCTTCGCCACCGCGCCACCGTCGCGCATCGTCTTGCGGCCGACCAGGTCGTTCGCCTGGATCGCCGTCGTGCCTTCGTAGATCGCCAGGATCCGTGCATCGCGGTAGTACTGCGCCGCGCCCGTCTCCTCGATGAAGCCCATCCCGCCGTGCACCTGCACACCCAGGCTCGCCACGTCGTTCACCATCTCCGTGCTCCAGCCCTTCACCACCGGCACCAGATACTCGTAGATTGCCTGATGACGGTCACGCGTCGCCTCGTCCGAATGGCGGTGGGCAATGTCACTGTGCGCAGCGGCCACGTAGGCCAGCGCCCGTGCGCCTTCGGTCAGCGCACGCATCGTGCCGAGCATGCGGCGTACGTCCGGGTGATGGATGATCGTCACCGACTGCTTGGCCGAACCGTCCACCGGGCGGCTCTGCACGCGTTCCTTCGCGAATTCCGCAGCCTTCTGGTACGCACGGTCGGCCACGCCGATGCCCTGCATCCCGACGCCGAAGCGCGCCGCGTTCATCATGATGAACATGTATTCGAGGCCGCGGTTTTCTTCGCCGATCAGGTAGCCGATCGCGCCGCCGTGATCACCATACTGCAGCACCGCCGTCGGGCTCGCCTTGATCCCGAGCTTGTGCTCGATCGACACGCAGTGCACGTCGTTGCGCGCGCCCAGCGAGCCGTCTTCGTTGACCAGGAACTTCGGCACGATGAACAGCGAGATGCCCTTCACGCCTTCCGGCGCGTTCGGCGTGCGGGCCAGCACCAGGTGGACGATGTTGTCCGCCATGTCGTGCTCGCCCCACGTGATGAAGATTTTCGTGCCGAACACCTTGTAGGTGCCGTCGCCCTGCGGCTCGGCGCGCGAGCGCACCAGCGCGAGATCCGAGCCCGCCTGCGGCTCGGTCAGGTTCATCGTGCCGGTCCATTCGCCCGAGATCAGCTTCGGCACATAGCGCTGCTTCTGCTCGTCGGTGCCGGCCGTCAGCAGCGCTTCGATCGCGCCGTCGGTCAACAGCGGACACAGCGCGAACGACAGGTTCGATGCGTTCAGCATCTCGATGCACGGCGTCGCGATCAGCTTCGGCAGCCCCTGGCCGTCGTATTCGGACGGATGCTGCAGCCCCTGCCAGCCGCCTTCGACAAACTGGCGGAACGCTTCGCCGAAGCCCGGCGTCGCGGTCACGACGCCGTCCTTCCAGCTGCTCGGGTTGCGGTCGCCTTCGACGTTCAGCGGGGCCAGCACCTCGCCGCAGAACTTCGCGGACTCGTCGAGCACGGCCTGCGCCGTGTCGTAACCGGCATCCTCGAAGCCCGGCAACTGTGCAACGGCGTCGATGCCGGCCAGTTCCTTCAGCACGAACAGCATGTCCTTGACGGGGGCGTTATAGCTCATGGTCGATGTTCCAATCAGACGGTATTTGAGGGGCGCTACAGGGCGCGATGCGGTGAAACCGGCTCAGACCCAGGCGACGACGTAAGCCATCGTAATGCCGTGGCGGTCGATTCTTATTGTCATATCCGGCCCACCTGGTGACAAAATCGGCCACGGGATGCGGGGGCAAGGCCGGAAGCGGCCGGCTGGATGCGGGTTTGACCGGAGTCGGGTTTGGCGGTTTCGGGAATTTGGCGAGCAATCGGCGTGCCACGCCGGGGCGATCGGAGCCAGGGTTGCCGGGGGCGAGCGGTGGCTTCCGGGCCGCCGGCGTCTCTTGTTCCGCCGCACGTGCCGCGTGCCGGCAGGCGATTCCGGCCGGAAGCGGGGACGCGCCCACGGCGAAAGCGGTCACATCGGGGTCGGAGAGCCCTCAAATTCTGCATCGCAAGTCATCGAGCACGACGCTGCCGCCCCTCCCATCGTCACCGCCGGCCGGAACCCGCACCGCATGCCGGAGCGATGCATTCCTGCCGGCGGCCGGATCGTCCAGCGCAACATCGAGCGGATGCTCGCTTACTCGGCGATCTCGAACATGGGCTTCGTGCTGCTCGGCCTGCTCGCGGGCATCGTGAAGGGCGACGCGGCTGCACCGGCGAACGCATACAGCTCGGCGATGTTCTACGCGATCGTCTACCTGATCACGACGCTCGGCTCGTTCGGCGTGGTGATGCTGCTCGCGCGCCGCGATTTCGAAGCCGAAACGATCGACAACTTCAAGGGCCGCAACAAGCGCCACCCGGTGTTCGCGTTCGTGATGATGGTCACGATGTTCTCGCTGGCAGGCATCCCGCCGACCGTCGGCTTCTACGCGAAGCTCGCCGTGCTCGAGGCGACCGTCAACGCGGGCGTCACGTGGCTGGCCGTGCTGGCCGTGATCACGTCGCTGTTCGGCGCGTTCTGCTACCGGGTTTATTCGCCTACCGGCACGAGTTTCAGACGGCGTGAGATCGCGCGGGAATGAACGAATGACCGGATGATAGGATGGCGGCACTCTTCGATTCCAAGCGACACATAACACGCATGTCCATCCTGCCCCCGGCCACCCGACACTCGCTCGTCGAATCGGCAATCGAAATCCTCAAATCCAATATCACTTCCGGCATCTGGCAGGTCGGTCAGCGCATTCCGACCGAGCTCGATCTCGCGAAACAGCTCGAGGTCGGACGCAACACGGTGCGCGAGGCCGTTCGCACGCTCGCGTATTCCGGCGTGCTCGACGTGCGCCAGGGCGACGGCACCTATGTGCGGCGCAATGTCGATCCGGCCGACACGATGCGCAACGTCGATCGCGCCGCGCGCGGCGACCATCTCGAGCTGCAATGCATGCTCGAAACGGAGTGCGCGCGCTACGCGGCACGCCGGCGCACCGACGCGGATCTCGCGACGCTGCGCAAGCTGCTGAAAGCGCGCGGCGAGCGCGAAGCGTCGCGCGACGTGAAGAAGTTCGTCGAGCGCGACCGCGCGTTTCACATCGCCGTGGCCGCCGCGTCGCACAATCACGCGCTCGAAGCGTTGTATCGCTACTTTTCGGGGTCGATCCTCGCGAACATCGAGGACGTCCTCGTCGAACTCGACAAGGCCGCGATTCCCGAGCCGGACCTGCAGGCGCACCAGGCATTGCTCGACGCGATCGAGCAGCGCGACGAGAACAAGGCGGTTCGCGCAACCCTTGCGATCCTCAAGCCACAGATGACCTGGCTCGAGACGCACGAGCCCCACGAGACGCCCGCCGACTGACGGGCCCGCCCCGCGCGACGCGGCGACGGCCGCGATCACGTCACTCCGCCTGTCCGGCGCGGACCGATCCCGGCGCGCCCGCTTGCGGGTGAAACTACCCCAGACAACCGGGCAACACTTGCGGCCGATCTTGCATCATGTAAGATTCGAATGATCCAGTCATCCCATGATTGGATCATTCGCACCGGCACATTGCGAATTTCCCTGTCTCCCCGCTTGGGGAAGGCATTCGACGCGGCACCGCTTCCCTTTTGCTGACGACGGCGGCACATCGATGCACGAGATTTCCATGAAGTCCGGCATGCCTTGCCTGCCCGGCGGTCGACCACGACGGGCAGGCGCCGAAGCCCGGCGTGTTTGCCGCCCCCCGATGCCGGCACCGGGCAATGGCACCACCGATGCGTGCGTCACGCGTGATGCCACGCGCAATCGTTGCGTACGCTGCAGTCACGCTACGCGCGCACATCCCGCACGACCATTGCGCGGCGTGCACGCGATGAAACGGAGAAGCCGATGGCACCCGACCTGAACCTGCTGATTGCACTCGACGCACTGCTCGAAGAAGGCAGCGTCGTCGGCGCCGCACGCCGCATGAACCTCAGCCCGCCCGCGATGAGCCGCACGCTCGCGCGCATCCGCGAAACGGTCGGCGACCCGATCTTCGTGCAGGCCGGCCGCAAGATGGTGCCGACACCGCGCGCGCTCGAACTGCGCGGTATCGTCCGCGAAACCGTCGAGCGCGCGTCGCAATTGCTCGCCCCGTCCGCGGAAACCGATCTCGGCACGCTCGACAAGCAGTTCAACGTGCGTGCGAACGACATCTTCGTCGGCCTGCACAGCAGCGGCCTGCTCGACGAGATGGTGCGCCGGATGCCGCGCGCGATGCTGCGCCTCATGCCCGAGGAAGACGACCTCGACGACGACGCATTGCGCAGCGGCCGCATCGACCTGTTCATCAGCGCGTCGCGCCGCCTCGGGCCGGAGATTCGCGTACAGCCGCTGTTCACGACGACCTTCGTCGGTCTCGCGCGCCACGACCACCCGATCTTCGACGACGACATCACGCCCGAGCGCTTCGCACGTTGGCCGCATATCGGCGTGTCGCGGCGCGGCAAGTCGGCGGGGCCGATCGACGACGCGCTCGCCGCGCGCGGGCTCGCGCGGCACGTGCTGCTCGTCGTGCCGACGCCATATGCGGCGATCTTCGCACTGCAGGCGTCGGACCTGATCCTGCCGCTGCCCGAGCATCTCGCGCGCGGCGCGGTGCAGGCCGGGCTCGGCGTGCGCACGTTCGAACTGCCGGTGCCGCTCGAAACCGTGCTGATCACGCAGGCGTGGCATCCGCGCTTCCAGAGCGACCCCGCGCACCAGTGGTTGCGGCGTGTCGTGCGCGGGCTGTGCACCGGCCAGCCGGCACTGCATCCGGCGCACGCATGACGCATGCGTCGCACGCACTCGTCGAGTGCAAAGACGTCACTGTTCCGCATCCATGGCTCGACCGTAGACTGGCTTCGTCCTTTCTCACGGAGCGAGCGCAGTGCACGACGCAGCAGATCAGACGCGCGCCGTCGCGCCGCCCAGCCGCCTGAACCGCGCGGCCGCGGCGTTGATCGCGCGCATCGACATTTTTACGCCGCGTGGCGCGTATGTCGTGCGCTCGGTCATCGCCGCCGCGCTCGCGCTCGGCGTCGCGTACCTGCTCGCACTGGAAACACCGTACTCGGCGGCGTCGACGGTGCTGCTCGTGATCAACCCCGTCCAGGGCGCCGTGATCGGCAAGGGCGTGTGGCGCGTGGTCGGCACGATCGCCGGGATGGTCGTCGCGTTCGTGCTGATGGGCTGCTTCGCGCAGCAGCCGCTGCTGTTCATCCTCGGCTTCGCGTTCTGGCTCGGCGTCTGCGTCGCGGGCATGACGCTGCTGCGGCACTTCCGCGCGTCGGGCACCGTGGTGGCCGGCTACACGATCGGCCTCGCGACCTACGGCGCGATGCAGCATCCCGAGCTGACCTTCGAGCACGTGATCGGGCGCGGCTCGACGGTCGTGATCGGCGTGCTGTGCCTGAGCCTCGTGTCGATGCTGCTCGGCACGCGCGACGTGCGCGCGAAACTGGAAGCGCTGGTGACGCGCGTCACGGCCGACGTCGCGCGGGTCATCGCCACGCAACGCAAAGGCCTCGCGGCGGAGCCCGCCGACGCCAAGCGGCACGCGCTGTTCGCCGGCATCTACGGCATCGACGATCTGCTCGCGCTCGGCAAGGCCGAATCGGAAGATCTCGCGCAACGCGCGGCCGCCGTGCGGCACGGCATGGCGTCGCTGTTCGGCGCACTCGCGGGCGGCATGCCGCCACTGCCGCCCGACAGTCCCGGCGCGCGCGCGGTCGCGGCGCTGCAGCCGCGTCTCGCGGCTGCGTGGCAGGCCGCCGCCGACGCATTGGGCGACGGCCCCGGCGGTGCGGCGCGCGCGCTTGCATTGCTGGCCGATGCGCGCGAACGCCTGCGCGACGCCCTCGAAGGCATCACGCTCGGCAATCCGCGCGTCGAGGCGGCGTTGCTGATCGCCGGCGAGCGGTTGATCGAACAGATCGACGACTACCGTGCGGCGCTGAACGGGCTCGTCGAACTGCAGCGCCCGCGGCCAGGCCATCGGCCCGCACGGGTGCGCTTTCACCGCGACACGGGCGCGGCCCTGCGCAACGGCGTGCGCTCGGCCTGCGCGATCGTGATTGCCGGCGCATTCTGGCTCGTGACCGGCTGGAACCAGGGCGACATGATGCTGCTCGTCGTCGCACCGTACTGCGCGCTGCTCGCGACCGCCGGCAACCCGGCCGCTGCCGCACAGGCGCTCATCAAGGGCACGGTCCTGGCCGTACCGGCGGCGTTCGTGTGTGCGTTCGGCATCCTGCCGCGCATCGAAGGTTTTCCCTTGCTCGTCGTCGCGCTCGCGCTGTTCTGGATGCCGGGCATCTACGCGACGAGCGTGCCGAAGACCGCGCTCGCCGGGCTGGCCTATCTCGTCGCGTTCAACACGCTGACCGGCGCGACCAATCCGTTCCGCCCCGACGTCGCGCTGTTCCTCAACCAGTCGGTCGCGTGGGTACTCGCCACGTTCCTCACGCTGCTCACGTTCCGGTTGATCCTGCCACGCAACCTGGCCACCGATGCCACGCGGCTGCGCCGCACGATCCGCGACGACACGCTCGCGCTCGTGGCCGGCAGGCGCGTCACGGGGGCGGACTGGCAGCAGCGCCAGCAGCACCGCATCGCGCAGCTCGGCGCGCTGCTCGCCGGCCAGCCGGCCGCGATGACACAGGCGAGCATCGAGGCACTTGCGGCGCTGCACGTCGGCAAGGAGCTGCTGCGGATCCGCCGCGGCGCCGCGCGCGACGACCTGCCCGATACCGCGCAACGGTGCGTGCGCGCCGGGCTTGCCGGCCTCGCGCGGCACGCGGCCGCCCCGAAGCACGCGGCCCGGCATGCACGGCGCGCCGCGCACGCCCTCGCCGGCCTCGTCGCCTCGCAGCCGGGCAATACCGAACTGAAGTGGCTGATGGCCGCGTTCGCCGACGTCTACGTGCTGCTGCACACGTACGCCGCCTATTTCACCACCGTTCCGGAGCGCGCCCGCGATGCTCAGTGAATTCCCGCTGGCCGGCATCTACCTGCCGCCGTTCTTCGTCTATGCGTGCGCGACCGTGCCGCTCTACATGGCCGTGCGCGCGCTGCTCGCCCGGCTCGGCGTGCTGCGCCGCGTGTGGCATCCAGCGTTGTTCGAGTTCGCGATTTCGCTCGTGCTGGTCGCCACGCTGATCCTCTACTTCTAGCCTTCGTCGGAACGTATCGCGTCATGTCGCTCAAACCCCTCACCCGCTCCCTGCTGACACTCGCCACGGTGGCCGTCGCGATCGTGCTGGTCGCCGCACTCTGGCATGCGTACGTCCTCGCGCCGTGGACGCGCGACGCGCGCGTGAGCGCGCACGTCGTGCGGATCGCGCCCGAAGTGTCGGGCACCGTCGTCGAAGTCGCGGTGATCGACAACCAGCGCGTCGCGAAAGGCGACGTGCTGTACCGGATCGATCCGCAGCGCTTCGCGCTGGCGGTGGAGCAGGCGGAAGCGCAGGTCGCCGCGACCGCCGAGACGATGCGCCAGAAGCGCGACGAAGCACAGCGGCGAACCGGCCTCGACGATCTCGTGCCGCGCGAGGACATCCAGCGCTCGGGCCGCGCGGTGGCGATCGCGCAGGCCGAGCACCGCAAGGCGCTGGCCGCGCTCGACGTCGCGAAGCTCGACCTCGAACGCACGACGCTGCGCTCGCCGGTCGACGGCTACGTGACGCAGCTGCGCCTGCGTCACGGCGACTACGCAGTCGAAGGCAAGCCCGGCATCTCGGTGCTCGACGCGCACAGCTTCTGGATCACCGGCTATTTCGAGGAAACCAAGCTGCGCCGCATCGCGACGGACGCACCCGCGACGATCCGGCTGATGGGCTTCGATCCGCTGTTGAGCGGGCACGTGACGAGCATCGGCCGCGGCATCGCGGACGAAAACGGCACGCTCGACGAGCTCGGCCTGCCGGCCGTCAACCCGACCTTCAGCTGGGTACGGCTCGCGCAGCGCATTCCTGTGCGCATCGAAATCGACCGGGTGCCGGCCGGCGTCCTGCTGGCGGCAGGCATGACCTGCAGCGTCGAAGTCGGCGAACGCGGACGCGAGCGCACGCCGCGCGGCCGGCTCGCGTCGTGGCTGCACGCATGGATGTGAAGGAGGCGACGATGCGATATCCGTTCCCGCCTTTACACGCGACGCGCTACGTGCGCGCCTTCGCCACCGCCTGCACGTGCGCGCTGGCCGCGTGCACGACGGTCGGCCCCGATTACGTGGCGCCGCAGCCCGCGCATCCGCCCGGCTGGATCGCGCCGCGCGACACGGTGCCGGCCGATCCCGCGCAGTTGCAGGACTGGTGGCGCGCGTTCGGCGATGCGCAGCTCGATGCGCTGGTGGATCAGGCGATCGCGCACAACCAGGATCTCGCGATCGCACGCCAGCGGCGGCTGCAGGCGCGCGCCGAGCGCGACCAGATCGCGAGTCGCCTCGGCCCGACCGTCACCGCGGGCGGTAACGCCGATGCGCTGCGCTCGTCGCGGGCGCTCGACGGCTCCCCCGGCATCGGCCAGTCGCGCACCTACCGGCTCGGCTTCGACGCGTCGTGGGAGCTCGACCTGTTCGGCGGCACGCGACGCGCGGTCGAATCGGCCGATGCGCAGATCGATGCGCTCAACGACGATCGCCACGCGATCCTCGTGAGCCTGCTGGCCGAGCTCGCGTCGGATTACGCAGCGCTGCGGGCGACCCAGGAGCGGCTGCGGATCGCGATGGACAACGTCGCGAGCCTCGACGCCACGCGGCGGCTGACCGAGCAGTCGAACCGGCGCGGCCTCGGCACGTCGTTCGCGGTCGCGCAGGCGCGTGCCGAGCTGCAGCTCGCGCAGGCGACCCTGCCGCCGCTGCAACGGGACGTCGCGCAGCTCGCACACGCGATCGGCGTGCTCGTCGGCGGTTTTCCGGAAACGCTGCGCGACGCGCTGAGCGCGCCCGGCGCGACGCTGCCGGTCGCGCCCGCGCTGCCCGTCACGCTGCCGTCGGACGTGATCCGCGAACGCCCCGACATTCGCGCCGCCGAACGGCGGCTTGCCGCCGCGACCGCGCAGATCGGCGTCGCGCGCGCCGAACAGTTTCCGCATTTCGCGATTCCGCTGAGCCTCGGCACGACGGCGAGCCTCGTGCAGGACCTGTTCACGGGTGCGAGCGTCGCCTGGTCGGTCGCGCTCGACGGCACGCAGACGCTGTATGACGGCGGCCGCGCGAAAGCCGGCGTCGACGCCGCGCGCGCGGCGGCCGAGGCCGCACGGCTCGCGTACGAGCAGCGGATCCGCAGCGCGTTTCGCGATGTCGAGGACGCACTCGTTGCGATCGGCGCCGCACGCGACCGGCAGGCCATGCTCGCGGCAGCCGTCGACAGCAGCCAGGATGCGCAATCGCGTGCGACGCGGCTGTACCGCAACGGTCTCGGCGAATACCTGTCGGTGCTCACCGCGCAGCGCGCAACCTACCGCGCACGCGATGCGCTCGCACTCAGCCGGCTCGCGCAGGTGCAAGGCGCGATCGCGCTCTACAAGTCGCTCGGCGTCGGCTGGCGCGACGCGCCGCCGGTCACGCAAGCCAGCGCAACGCCGGCGAACGCACCCTGAACACCGCCGCACGATCGCCCCGACGCTTCGGCGTCGCTCATCCCCCGGAGAAACCTCGATGCCCGCCCTCGATCCGAATGATTTCACGCTGCACGACATCCATCTCTTTCCGGTCTGCGTGTTTTGCGCCGAACACGCGACACCGGGCTACGCGCCCCGCTGGGAACGCGAGATCGACGCGCTGATGCGCCACGGCGAGCCATTCGTCATCGTCTACATCGAGCTCGACACCGACGAGAGCCACGACGACCGCAAGCATCGCGCGATCTGGCTCAAGCAGAACAAGGACGCGCTGGGCGCCGTCTGCAAGGCGCTCGTCAGCGTCGAACCGGATCCCGACCGGCGCGCCGAGGTGGCCGCGCAGGGCGAAACCGCCGTCAAGGCATTCGGGATTCCGCATCATGCGGTGGCGTCGTTCGAACAGGCCCTGCCGCTCGCCGCGCGGCTCACGCGGCAGCATTCGGGGAACGACGCACAGCAGGCCAGACAACAGGCATGACGGGGCCGGCGCGCTACGCCGCGCTGCATTCGCCACCGGCACGAGGGCCGGCATGCGCTATCCCGCCCTGACGATCACGGGCTCGCACACGCTTGCGTCATGTCCGTCGCGGCTCCCCGATGCAGGCGAGGTCCTGTTGTGGCGACTGCGCGGCGAATGGCAGCTCGTCACCAGCGAGCAAGGTCATCTCAGCCTGTCGAAGACGGAGCTGCGGCGGGTCAGGACGCATCCCAATCGCGCGCATGCCCGCCGCTTTGCAATCGCCCGATCGGCGCTGCGTGCGATCCTGGGGACACTGGCCGGCCGCGCGGCCGACGAACTGACGCTGATCGACCGCGATGCCGACCATATCGCGATCGCGGGCTGCGACCGGCTGGACGGGCTCGATGTCGTGGTCGGCCATGCCGGGATCTGGATCGTCATCGCGATCGCGCGTGGCCCGATCGGCCTGGGCATCGCGCAGACCGGCGCGCTCGCCGATCCGGTATCGCGCGACCAGCTTCGGCTGGACAGCATCTCGAATGCGTGCGGGCGCGGACACGGCGCCACGCTCGCGTCGCTGGCGCCGCTCGCGGGGTCATTCCGCGAAATCGATACGCCGCATGCGGGCAACTGGCGCCTGCTCGATCTCCCGCTCTCCGGGCTGGCCTGCGCGGCAACCGTTGCCGCTCGCCAGATGGATCGGATCCACGCGGTCGGCTGGCGCGGCGAGCGGAATGACTGGCTGGCCGATCGCGATCGGCAACTGCGGGCGGAGAAGGCGCGCGGGGCAGCGGTCATTGGCGAAGCCGGATAGGCCAGCGCCGAAACCCTCGCGTCGCATGCTTGCGCTACGACCGCCGTCGGCATCGCCGATGGGAGCCGTTCATGGGAGTGCACGAAGGTTGCCTGTTATGGGAACGGTCAACCTCGATGCAGGGTGACGGCCCGGCACGCCCCCTCCCGCCTATCTTTCCTCTCCATCAAACCTCCATCTTTCCGCACAAAAACCTCCATCGGGCGCACGCACACTGCGATCCGAAAATGCGGGCCGTCGGGTGCCTGCGTCCCATGGAGTCCACATGAAGAATCAGAAACGAACCTGCTACGGCGCCGCAGGCGCGCTGGTGGCGGCGATGCTGGCGGGCTGCGGGCCTTCCGAGCAGCAGGCCGCCGTACCGCCCACGCCGGTCGCTGCGATGACCGTTGCCGCTTCGCCCCTCGACGTGAGCGAAGACCTGCCGGGCCGCGTCGCGGCCGTGCGGATCGCCGAGATCCGGCCGCAGGTCAGCGGCATCGTGCAGCGCCGGCTGTTCGAGCAAGGCACCGAAGTCCGTGCAGGCCAGTCGCTGTTCCAGATCAATCCGGCACCGTTCAAGGCCGAAATGGATACGGCCGCCGCGTCGCTGCAGCGCACGCAGGCCGCGCTCGAACGCGCGAAGGTACAGACGGCGCGCTTCAAGCCGCTCGTCGAGGCCGATGCGATCAGCCGCCAGGTGTACGACGACGCCGTGTCGCAGCGCGACCAGGCCGCCGCCGACGTCGCACAGGCCCGCGCGACGCTCGCGCGCCGCCAGCTCGACCTGAAGTTCGCGACCGTCGAGGCGCCGATCACGGGCCGGATCGACCAGGCTCTCGTGACCGAAGGCGCACTGGTGTCGAGCAGCGACAGCCAGCCGATGGCGCGCATCCAGCAGATCGACCAGGTCTACGTGGACGTGCGCCAGCCGGCCGCGTCGCTCGAATCGCTGCGCGGCGCGCTCGCGGCCCAGCCGGAAGCCTCGGGCAACGGGCTGCCGATCGACGTGCTGCGCGACGACGATACGCGCTACGACGCGCGCGGCCGCATGCTGTTCTCGGGCGTCAACGTCGATCCGGGCACCGGCGACGTGCTGCTGCGCGTGCTGGTCGACAACCCGAAGCGCCAGCTTCTGCCAGGCATGTATGTGCGTGCCCGCATTCCGCGCGCGCACTACGCGAACGCGGTGACGGTGCCGCAACAGGCCGTCGTGCGCGCCGGCGGCAAGCCGCAGCTGTGGGTGCTCGACGCGAAGGGCACCGCGCATCTGAAGGCCGTCGAAGTCGGCGAACTGACGAACCGCAGCTATCGCATCAAGTCGGGCCTGCAGGCCGGCCAGAAAGTCGTCGTCGAAGGGATGGAACGCCTGATCGACGGCGCACCGGTCGCCGCAACCGACTGGAAGTCGCCTGACGCGGCTGCCACCGCGTCCGCGCACTGAGCCACGAGGAGCCTCCAGTCATGGCTGAATTCTTTATCCGCCGCCCGGTGTTTGCGTGGGTGATCGCACTCTTCATCATCCTGGTCGGACTGATCGCGATCCCGCAACTGCCGGTCGCGCGCTACCCGTCGGTCGCGCCGCCGTCCGTCACGATCACCGCGAACTACCCGGGCGCCACGCCGCAGACGATGAACGACGGCGTGCTGAGCCTCATCGAGCGCGAACTGTCCGGCGTCAAGAACCTGCTGTACTTCGAATCGTCGGCCGATACGTCCGGCTCCGCGCAGATCACCGTGACGTTCAAGCCCGGCACCGATCCGGCGCTGGCGCAGGTCGACGTGCAGAACAAGATCAAGTCGGTCGAGCCGCGCCTGCCCGCGGCGGTACGCCAGAACGGGCTGATCGTCGAATCCGCGTCGTCCGGCTTCCTGATGATCGTCGGCCTGCGCTCCGACAACGGCCGCTTCGACCAGGGCGCGCTCGCCGACTACATGGCGCGCAGCGTCTCCGAGGAACTGCGGCGAATCGACGGCGTCGGCCGTGTGCTGCAGTTCGGTTCGGAACGCGCGATGCGCATCTGGGTCGATCCGCAAAAGCTGATCAATTACGGCCTGTCGACGAGCGACCTGACGACCGCGATCGGCCAGCAGAACGTGCAGATCGCGCCGGGCAGCCTCGGTGCGCTGCCCGCACTGAATGGCCAGCGCGTGACCGTGCCGCTCACGGTACAGGGCCAGCTCACGACGCCGGAAGAGTTCGCGAAGGTCGTGCTGCGCGCGAACGCGGACGGTTCGAAGGTCGTGCTCGGCGACGTTGCGCGCGTCGAACTCGGCTCGCAGAACTACATGTTCGTGAGCCGCGAGAACAACAAGCCGGCCTCCCTCGCGGGGGTGCAGCTCGCGCCGGGCGCCAACGCGGTGAAGACCGCGGATGCGATCCGCACGCGCATGGCCGAACTGAGCAAGTCGATGCCGTCGGGGATGACCTACTCGATCCCGCTCGACACGTCGCCGTTCGTGAAGATCTCGATCGAGAAAGTGCTGCACACGCTGCTCGAAGCGATGGTGCTCGTGTTCCTCGTGATGTACCTGTTCCTGCAGAACGTGCGCTACACGCTGATCCCGGCCATCGTCGCACCGGTCGCGATGCTCGGCACGTTCGCGGTGATGCTGATGGCCGGCTTCTCGATCAACGTGCTGACGATGTTCGGCATGGTGCTCGCGATCGGCATCATCGTCGACGATGCGATCGTGGTCGTCGAGAACGTCGAACGCCTGATGGCCGAGGAAGGCCTGTCGCCGAAGGACGCGACGTCGAAGGCGATGAAGGAGATCACCGGCGCGATCATCGGCGTCACGCTGGTGCTGACCGCGGTGTTCCTGCCGATGGCAATGGCAAGCGGCTCGGTCGGCGTGATCTACAAGCAGTTCACGATGTCGATGGCGGTGTCGATCCTGTTCTCGGCGCTGCTCGCGCTGACGCTCACGCCGGCCCTGTGCGCGACGATGCTCAAGCCGGTCGAACCGGGCCACCACGAGAAGCGCGGCTTCTTCGGCTGGTTCAACCGCCGCTTCGACCGCCTGACGACATGGTACGAAACCCGCGTCGGCCGCCTGGTCGGCCGCACGGGTCGCGTGATGCTGGTGTTCGTCGCGATTTCGGGCGCGCTGGTGTTCGGCTTCCGCGGCCTGCCGTCGTCGTTCCTGCCCAACGAGGACCAGGGCTACTTCATCACCAGCTTTCTGCTGCCCGCCGACGCTACCGCCGAGCGTACGCATGACGTGGTCAAGACGCTGGAGAAGCATCTTGCTTCGCGTCCGGCAATCCGGTCGAGCATTTCCGTGATCGGCTACGGCTTCTCGGGCCAGGGCCCGAACGCGGCGATCAACTGGTCCGTGATGAAGGACTGGAAGAACCGCGGCGGCTCGTCGACGATCGAGGAAAGCATGCTCGCGCAGCAGGCGATGGCCGGCGTGACCGAAGGCACCGTGATGAGCCTGCTGCCGCCGGCCATCGACGAACTCGGCAACAGCTCGGGCTTCTCGATGCGTCTGGAAGACCGTGCCAACCAGGGCACGGCGGCGCTCAAGGCAGCGGAAGTCAAGCTGCTCGAACTCGCCGCGCAAAGCAAGGTCGTGACCGGCGTGTACCCGGACAGTCTCCCTGCCGGCACGAGCATCCGTCTCGAGATCGACCGCGCGAAGGCGCAGGCGCTCGGCGTGTCGTTCACGACGCTCAGCGACACGCTGTCGACCGCGATGGGTTCGACCTACGTGAACGACTTCCCGAACGCGGGCCGCATGCAGCAGGTGATCATCCAGGCTGACGCACCCGCGCGCATGCAGATCGACAACGTGATGAAGCTGTACGTGCGCAACGCGGCCGGCGGCATGGTACCGCTGTCGGAAGTGGTTCGCCCGGTGTGGACCGAGACGCCGCTGCAGATGGTGCGCTTCAAGGGCTATCCGTCCGCGCGTCTCTCCGGCACGGCCGCCCCCGGCCAGTCGAGCGGCGCCGCGATGGCCGAGATGGAACGGCTTGCCGCGCAACTGCCGCCGGGCTTCGCGGTCGAGTGGACCGGCCAGTCGCTGCAGGAACGCCAGTCGGCGTCGCAGGCGCCGATGCTGATGGTGCTGTCGATGATCGTCGTGTTCCTGGTGCTCGCCGCGCTGTACGAAAGCTGGTCGATCCCGCTGTCGGTGATGCTGGTGGTGCCGCTCGGCCTGATCGGCGCGATCGGTGCGGTCCTGCTGCGCGGGTTGCCGAACGACGTGTTCTTCAAGGTCGGGATGATCACCGTGATCGGCCTTTCCGCGAAGAACGCGATCCTGATCGTCGAGTTCGCGAAGCAGTTGCGCGAGGAAGGCAAGGGGCTGATCGAAGCGGCCGTACAGGCATCGAAGCTGCGCCTGCGCCCGATCCTGATGACCTCGCTCGCGTTCGGCCTCGGCGTCGTGCCGCTGATGATCGCGACCGGCGCCAGCGCCGAGACGCAGCACGCGATCGGCACCGGCGTGTTCGGCGGCATGGTGACCGCTACCGTGCTGGCCATCTTCTTCGTTCCGGTGTTCTTCGTGTTCGTGATGAGCATCCAGGAACGCATCGCGGCCTGGCAGGCATCCCGCAAGAAGCCCGCGGCCGTGAATCACGAACAACAAGGTTGACGTCATGCGATTGCTCATTCTTACCGCGGCCGTCTCCGCCGCGCTCTCGCTGTCGGCGTGCTCGATGGCGCCGAAGCTGGTCAGGCCCGAAATGCCGGTGCCGACCGCCTATACGACCGCTGCCGCGGCCGACCAGCACGCGAACGCGGCCGATCTCGGCTGGCGCACGATGTTCGGCGACCGTCGCCTGCAGCGCCTGATCGAGCTCGCGCTCGACAACAACCGCGACCTGCGCCTGGCTGCGCTGAACGTGCAGGCCGCCGAAGCGCAGTACGGCATCCAGCGCTCCGCGCGCCTGCCGTCGATCGGCGCCGGCGCGAGCTTCACGCGCCAGCGCACGGCGGCCGACTCGCAATCGAATCCGCCGCTGCTCGAGAACACGCAGAACCAGTACGGTGTGAACGTCGGCGTCAGCGCGTTCGAGATCGACCTGTTCGGCCGCGTGAAGTCGCTGTCCGATGCGGCGTTCGCACGCTACCTCGCGACCGATCATGGCCGCCGCGCGGTGCAGATCGCACTCGTCGGCTCCGTGGCCAACGCGTATTTCGCCGAGCGCCTCGCGCAGGAACAGCGCGCGCTGTCCGAACGCACACTGAACGACTGGCGCCAGTCGCTCGATCTCGCGCGCCGGCTCAAGGAAGCGAACCAGGCGAGCGGCGTCGACATCGCGCAGGCCGAAGGCCAGGTCGCGAGCGCCAGCGCCGATCTCGAAGCGCGTTCGCGCGCCGTCGAGCAGGCGGGCAACGCGCTGCGGCTGCTGGTCGGCACCGACCTGCCGAAGAACCTGCCCGACCCGCTGTCGCTGGAGCGCCAGCCGGTGATGACGCAACTGCCGGCCGGCCTGCCGTCGGAATTGCTGTACCGCCGGCCGGACATCCAGCAGGCCGAGCAGAATCTCGTCGCCGCGAACGCCGACATCGGCGCCGCGCGCGCGGCGTTCTTCCCGCGCCTGTCGCTGACCTCGTCGATCGGCTTCCTCAGCCCCGGGCTGGGCAGCCTGTTCGACGGCGGCCAGCGCGTGTGGAGCTTCGCACCGCAAGTCACGCTGCCGATCTTCCAGGGCGGCCGGCTGCGTTCCGAGCTGACGCTTGCGGAAGTGCGCAAGTCCAGCGCGGTCGTCGAGTACGAACGCTCGATCCAGACTGCATTCCGCGAAGTGGCCGACGGCCTCGCCGGGCGCGAGACCTTCAGCCGCCAGATCGACGCACAGGCCAAGGTGGTCAAGAGCGCCGAGCGCCGCACCGATCTCGTGAACCTGCGCTATCGCGCCGGCATCGAGGATCGGCTGGAACTGCTCGACTCGCAGCGGCAGCTGTACGCCGCGCGCCAGGCATTGCTGGATCTGCGCAATGCCGAACTGGACAACGCGGTCGCGCTCTACAAGGCGCTCGGTGGCGGCCTGATCGACACCGACGTGCCTCCCGCCAACAACGTGGCGAACAACTGAGCAACGGGTCGTCGCCGATCCGTTCGCGACGACCGAAAGCACGGTGCAGTCCGGCGGCGCACGTGCCGCGCCGCCAGACTGCCTACAGGTCACGCTCACTTCCAGCGATACCGATGAACCCGCTCATACTCATTGCCGAAGACGATCCGGAGATCGCCGAAATACTCGACGCCTACCTCGCTCACGACGGCTTTCGCACCTATCGCGTCGGTCACGGCCAGGCCGTGCTCGACGTGCAGCCCGTGCTGAAGCCCGACCTGATCCTGCTCGACGTCAAGATGCCGAAGAAGGACGGCTGGGAAGTCCTGGTCGAACTGCGACGCCGCATCGACACGCCGATCGTTATCGTCACGGCGCTCGACCGCGAAATCGACCGCCTGCAGGGGCTGCGTTTCGGCGCGGACGACTACATCACGAAGCCGTTCAATCCGGCCGAGGTGGTCGCGCGCATCCGCGCGATCCTGCGTCGTTTCGAAACGGCCGCCTCGGGACGCGTCATCAAGGTCGGCAACCTTGAAATCGATACGCAAAGCTATCTGACCACGGTCCGCACGGACACCGGAGAAACCGGCGTCTCGCTGACGCTGACTGAATTCCGGCTGCTCGCCCACCTGGCCGGCTCGCCGAACCGCGTATTCACGCGCGGCGAACTGATCGACGCCTGCCTCGCCGACGTCGATGCGCTCGAGCGGACCGTCGACAGCCATATCAGCCGGCTGCGCAAGAAGCTCGAATGCGCGGGCGCGTCCGGGGTGCCGGAGGTGATGCGCGGCGTCGGCTACCGGCTGCGCAGCACCCCGTGAACGCGCAGCATGGATCGTGGCTGCGCATGGCGATGATCATCGGACTCCTGATGGTCGCCGTCATGTTGACGATCGCGACCGGATGGTTCGTCGTCTACGGCCTGTTCCTTGTCGCGTCGTCTCCTGCGACCGACAACCCGATCGCGCCGCGATCAGGAAGACGCCGAGCTATCCGATGCTCGCCGCCCTGCTGCCGGCCGGGCTGTCGACCTCGGCAGACTGGCGTGCGGAACGGGCTTGCAACTCCAGGCCGACGCTCATTGCACGCCAGCGGCCACGCTGCGACTCCTGTGTTTTTGAATCGGGTTATTTCTTGAATCAAGATCAAAATTGATTTTTTATTCAATTATCGGAAAAACTTCTTTTCCAGAGATCTGATCAACTGAATGCGTGCAACGAGGTGCGAAATGAGCAATCAGGACAACGTCTCTTCGTCAATCGATGGCGATTCTCGCGAACTGGAAAGAAGCGATGATTCACTGATTGGCTGCACAAAGTTGATTCGGATCGAAGAAATCGAACCCGAGGAACGCTGGCGTCGCATGATTCACTCACTCGACGCATGCAGCGACGAATCACGAATCAGCCGGCAGCGCACGGCTTTCATGGTTGATTTACGCAGAAAAATGACCTTAGGCAATCGCACGAGCTACAGCGCAACGATCGATCTTCTTGATCAACCGACGTCCAGCACGGTGGTGCTTTCGTGGCGGGATTCAACCGGCGGACATTATGGCTATCAGAACTGGCATAAAGGATGTGCCAGACGGCCGGGGTTATGTGCGGCGAGCGGAATGCCCATCAACCCGGGCGACGAGATTTTTCGGCCGAGCGTGCGGAATGGCCGACCGACGAACTGGTCCGCGATGATTCTCGCGATTCATATCTCCAGCATCGATTTTTCCCGGATCACGGAATAGAAGTGGCTCCCTTCCCACTCCCAGCCGGGCGCCGAGGCTGTCTGGCGCCTGGAAACCAGGCCTCGCATTGCGCATTCCGTCCGGCTGAAGCGCTCTTGGGCCGCTCACCGTCCAAGCGCTGACAACAAAACCATCACAATGGCTATTTTCGAATTAATGATCGCGCTACTACTCGCGATTCTTGTCTTGCACCATGTCGGGCACAAGCTCGGACTCCCCCCCGCCGTCGCACTGATCATCGGTGGCGGCTTCATCGCCCTTCTGCCCGGCCTGCCCGAAGTGCATATCGATCCAGAACTGGTGCTGGTGATTTTTCTGCCACCTTTGCTGATGGACAGCGCCATTGGAATCTCACTCGGCCATCTGCGCCGGCACATGCTGGGCGTCGGGGCGTTGGCGATTGGTGCGGTGCTCTTCACGACGGTCGTGGTGGCCCTCGTCACCCACTGGCTCATGCCCTCCTTGCCCTGGGCCGCTTGCGCGGCCTTGGGCGCACTGGTCGCACCGCCGGATGCGGTTTCGGCCCGCGCCGCGCTGCAACGGGTGAAACTGCCGCGCCGCCTCCTGATCCTCCTGGAGGGCGAAAGCCTGTTCAACGACGCGACGGGCCTCGTGCTGTTTCGCTTTGCGGTAGCAGCGGGCGTAACGGGGCTGTTCAGTCCGGCCGAAGCCCTTGGCAGCTTCGCCCTGCTGGCAGTGGGCGGCATGCTGATCGGTGCCGTCATTGCTTGCGCCTGGGTGATCCTGGCACGCCGTTTCGACGACGATAACCTTGTCATCGCCGCCGGCCCGCTATGTGCGTGGGGATCCTATCTCCTGGCCGAACGCTTCCACGTCTCAGGGGTGATCGCCACGGTGACGACGGGCCTCATCTGTGCGGGGTTCCAGCACCGCGTACTCAGCGCGTCGGCGCGTCTGCACGGCATGGGCTTCTGGACAGTCACGATATTCCTGCTCGAGGCATTCGTTTTCCTGATCATCGGATCCTCGCTGCATGAGTTGATCCGGCGGGGCGACGGGCTCGGCACGATGCTGGCGCAGATGGGTGTGCCGGTGCTGATCGTCGTTCTTTCCGTCATTCTCGCGCGGTTTGCCTGGGTGTATGTCTCGGATGGCGCGCTCATCCTGTTACGGAAGTTTCGCGTGACCCGCTTCCATCCGCTCGGGCTTGCCGATGCCACGGTATTGAGCTGGGCCGGCATGCGAGGGGTGATCACCCTGGCGCTCGCCGCCAGCCTGCCGGACAGTTTTCCGGGGCGCGATTTCATCCTGGTCACCGCCATTGCCGTCATCCTCGCCACCGTACTGGTGCAGGGACAGTCGCTCGGCGCCGTGATCCGATGGACGGGGCTCACGGCGCCGGAAAGCGACAAGCCTCGCCTGAGCATGAGCGAGGCGGAGGCCGCGATCGCCAGGGTGCAGTATGAATTGATGGCAAAGCTGGCATACAACGAGGCAGGCGAACTCGTTCACCCCATGCTTCTGGACATTCACAAGCACAAGGCCGAGGACATGGCCCGCTACGCGCGGCACGCCGACGAATACAAGCCCCACCTCGATGCGCGTGCAGATACCGTGCTGGAATTGATCGCGGCGGGACGGGCCGAGCTCATGCGCCTCTACCGCGCCGGCGACATCGACGAGCACACGCTGCACGAGCTGACGCGCGACCTCGATCTCGAGGAGCTCAGCGCCATTTCCGCCAAGGCGTGACGGGATCGCTATCGATGGGGACGCAACGCATTCAGGCACATTCCGGCTCCATCGTTTCTCCATCAAACCGCACAAAAACGTCCATCGACGCGAAGCACACTGCGCAGCAAATCATCGAGTACGCATGCGCGCACAACACGAACCCATGGACACGTTTCCAACCCTGATCGCCTGTGAGCATTGCGACAGCGTCTACCGACGCCGCGCGCTGGCGCCTCACGAGGTCGCGCGTTGCGAGCGGTGTTCGGCCGTGCTGTTTCGATCGAGCTGGCTCGATATCGACCGGTGGCTCGCGCTGGCGGTCGCGGCAGGCGTGGTGTTCGTCATCGCCAACTTCTGCCCGATCATGCGGATCAGCGTGCAGGGACTGCATAGCGAAGCCACGCTGTGGCAATCCGCGCTCGCGCTCGCCCAGGGTTTCGCTGCGCCGATCGCGATTCCGACGGCTCTCGCCATCGTGGTCGTGCCGTTCCTGCAGATCGCCACGCTGATCTGGTTGCTGGCCTTTGCCCGCGCGGGACATCGCGCGCCCGCGTTCGGCCCGCTGATGCGGCTCCTCGTCGCGCTGCGGCCGTGGAGCATGATCGAGGTTGGATTGCTTGGCATCCTCATCGCCATCATCAAGCTGTCCAGCATCATGCAGATCATCCCCGGCGCCGGCTTGTGGGCCACGGCCGTGCTGATGGTGCTGATCCCGCTGATCGCGGGTCACGATACGCGCCAGCTATGGGACCGGGTCGAGCCGGTGGAACCCGCCGGAGGCCGCCCATGAGCCTGCCCGTGCGCGCCCGCCAGCTGGGCATGGTCGGGTGCCATGCGTGCGGCCTCGTCTGCCGCACGCACACATCCGCCGTGCAGGCGGCGCCTCCGCACGCCGCCGCAGCGGAATGCTGCCCGCGATGCGGGGCCGCGCTGCACGCCCGTCGCTCGAACAGCATCGTGCGCGCGTGGGCGCTCCTGATCGCCAGCCTGATCTTCTACATCCCGGCCAATCTGCTGCCGGTGATGCGCACCACGCTGCTCGGCAGCCACAGCGAAGCGACGATCCTCAGCGGCGTCGTGGTGTTCTGGAAAGGCGGCTCGTACGGCATCGCGTCGGTCATCTTCATCGCGAGCGTCGTCGTGCCGTGCACGAAGTTCCTCGCGCTCGGCGTGTTGCTCGTCACGACAGGCCGGCGCAGCGTGTCGGCCATGCGCGAGCGGGCCGTGCTGTACCGCGCGGTCGAGCTGGTCGGCTACTGGTCGATGCTCGACGTGCTGGTCGTCGCGGTCATCTGTGCGCTGGTGAAGTTCGGTCCGCTGTCCGAGATCGAGCCGCGCGCCGGCATTTTGTTTTTCGGCATGGTCGTCATTCTCACGATGCTCTCCGCGATGAGTTTTGACCCACGCCTCATTTGGGACGCCGAGGAAGCATGAATCCTGCATCCGGCCCGCAAGGCCTAGAACCCCACGACCCGCCCGTGACACGCAGCCGCATGCGGCCTTCGCTCGTCTGGCTCGTGCCGCTCGTCGCGGCATTGATCGGCCTGTCGATGGTGATCCACGCGTGGTTGTCCGAGGGACCGGAAATCACGATCACGTTCAACACCGCGCAAGGCCTCGAAGCCGGCAAGACGCCCGTCAAGTACAAGGACGTCGTGATCGGCACCGTAACCGCCATCTCGCTGAGCGACGACAGTTCGCACGTGGTCGCGACGGTGTCGTTCGTGAAGAATGCGCGTAGCCTCATTCGCGACGACACGCGGTTCTGGGTCGTGCGGCCCCGCGTCGGCATGAGCGGTGTCTCGGGCATCGATACGCTGTTCTCCGGCGCATACATCGGCATGGACACGGGCCGCTCGGACAAATCTCGGAAGGCCTACACCGGGCTCGAAACGCCGCCTACCGTCATCAACGGCACGCCGGGGACGAGCTTCGCGCTGCAGGCCGCCGATCTCGGCTCGCTCGATATCGGCTCGCCTGTCTATTACCGCCATCTGTTGGTGGGTCACGTCGCGTCGTACAAGCTCGATATGGAAACGCACGACATGAACCTGCAGGTGTTCATCGATGCGCCGTACGATCGCCTGGTGACGACCGATACACGCTTCTGGAATGCGAGCGGCATGGATCTTTCACTCGACGCGAACGGCCTGAAGCTGGAGACCCAGTCGGTCGCGACGATCATGGGCGGCGGCCTCACGTTCGCGACGCCGGACGACAGCAGCGCAACGGTCGCGCCCCCCAATACCGTGTTCAGGCTCGCCGCCAACGAAGCGTCCGCGATGGCTGTTCCGGACGGGCCTTCCCAGCTCATTCGCCTGAAGTTCAAACAGCCGTTGCGCGGGCTCGCGGTCGGGGCACCGGTGGAATTCTCCGGCATCGAAATAGGCAAGGTCGTTTCGACCCAGCTCGACTTCGATAGCGCCACACGGCGCTTCCAGTCCATCGTCATGGTCAAGGTCTATCCGTACCGGCTCGGCCCCGTCGTCGAGAAACTGCAGAAGACCGAAGGCAACGGCAATCCGCGCGCGGCCCAGTTCCTCGCGGGTCTGGTCGAGCACGGGCTCCGGGCGGAAACGCGCACCGGCAACCTGCTGACGGGGCAGCTCTACATCTCGTTCGATTTTGTGAAAAACGCGCGGAAGGTACCGTTCGATGCCAATGCCACGCCGCTGACATTGCCCACCGTCACGAGTACGTTCGACAAGCTGCCGGAGCAGATCGCCGAAATCGTCGACAAAGTCAACAAGATGCCGCTCGATTCGATCGGCAAGCATGTCGATTCGAGCCTGACGAACCTCGATGCAACGCTCAGGCAGGTCAACGACCAGTTGCTGCCGTCGACGACGCGCACGCTCGACCAGGCGAACCAGACGTTCGGCGCGTTGCGCCAGGGCATCGCGGAGGACGGCCCGCTGCAGGAAAACCTGGCGAACACGCTGACCGAAGTCCAGCGTACCGCGCGATCGTTGCGCACGTTGACCGACATGCTGGGCCGCCGGCCCGAATCGCTGCTCCGGGGAACCGGGGCCGATCATGCACCGATCGCGCCGACCGACACTTCAACCCCGCCTGTCGAGCAGGAGCCACGACAACCATGAGCTTTCCGATTCGCGCCAGGACGATCGCCCTGGGCGCCGGCGCCGTCATCGCGCTGACCGCCTGCGCGTCGAACCCGGTGCATTACTACACGCTGGTGTCGCCGGCCGCGACCACGATGGCGACTGCGGCGGCGGCGACCGCGCGCGCCGCCGCACCGCTGGCGATCAACGTGCTGCCGATCGGCATCCCCGCCCAGCTCGACCAGCAGCAGATGGTCGTGCGCAGCGGGACGGGTCGCGCGGTGATACTCGACAACGAACGGTGGGTCGCCCCGCTCGGCGACGAGTTGCGCGCGGCGCTTTCGTCGGCGCTCGTCGAGCAACTGGGCGCGCACAACGTTACCGGCCTGCCGCGTCCGTCGAACCAGACCGTCATGAGCATCCGCACGCAGGTGCGGCGCTTCGATGCGTGGCCCGGGCGCATGGCCCAGTTCGAAGCCGATTGGGCCGTCGGCGTGCAGCAGGACACGCCGGGCATGCCGGGCACGCCGGGCACGCGCATTTCGTGCAGCACGCGGCTCAACGAGGCCATCCCCGGAAGCTATGCCGACATGGTCCGCGTACAGCAACGCATGATCGAGCAGTTCGCCGCCCGGGTCGCGAGCACGGTGCGCAGCGTCGGCAGCGGGCGCGCCGCGTGTCCCGCCGATTCGTGAATCGACCCGCCGATGGGCGCCGTCCATGGGAGCGCGCGAAGGGAGCCGGTTATGGGAACCGGCTACCTTGAAGCTTGACGCGACCCGTTACGCGCGACGCCGGTAAGTGCCGGGCGTGCTCCCCGTCCAGTGCCGGAACGCGCGGTGGAACGCGCTGGGATCGTCGAAGCCGATGTCGGCGCCGATCGCCGCGATCGTGTCGGGCGTGTCGGTCAGCCGCTGGATCGCGATGTCGCGCCGCAGTTCGTCCTTGAGCACCTGGAACGTCGTCCCTTCGGCGGCCAGGTGGCGGCTCAGCGTGCGCACCGAGCAATGCAGGTGCTCGGCCGCGTGATCGATCACGGGCAGGTCGGGCAACGCTTCCGACAGGTACTGCCGCACGCGATGGCACACGAGCTGTTCGCTGAACGATTCGAAGATCCAGTCGCCGGGTGCGCGCGCGAGGAACTTGCGCAGGTTGCGCTTGCTCTGCCGGATCGGCGCGTCGAGGTAGTCCGCGCTGAAGCGCATCAGCGTGCGCTCGCAGTCGAACTGCACGGCGCCGGTGAAGAAGTACAGGTGGTCGACCGCATGGCGCGGCCGCGGGCACGCGAACTCGATCTGCAGCAGCGGGATCTTCTGCCCGATCAGCCAGGAGCACACGCCGTGCACGAGCTTGAGCATCAGTTCCTGGCCGAGCGCGCCGATCGGGCCGATCGCGTCGTTCGGGCGCAGCACCGCCTGCGCGACGAGGCCGTCGCGCTTCGATTCGACGAAGAAATCGTCGAGCAGGATATGGAAGAATTGCCCGAAACGATGCAGCGCCGTTTCGAGGTTGCGCGCATCGAGCAGGCTCAGGCACAGGTACTTCAGCGTGCCGCCGCGCAGCGGGCGCGAGAAGATGCCGGGCATCTCGTCGTCGAGGTCGATCGCGAGCGTACGGTACAGCGTCGAGAACTGCTCCTCCGTCACGCGCGCATGCGGTTCGCCGAGCAGCTCGATCGGGATGCCGGCCCCGCGCAGGTAGCGCTCGACCACGTCGCGCTGCACGCCCGCGCTTGCCAGGAAGCCGTTGACGAGCGAGATCGGCACCGTCGCGCTCGGCGACGGCAGTGCACGCCCCGGCGCAGGCTCGGGCTGGGCGGAAAGTGAATCTGAACCAGTCATCGCGTCCCCGTCGATCGAACCGCTCGCATTGTACTTGAGCGGCCCGTGCGGAGCCTTCCGGGCTCTCGGCGCGCCGGGCCCTGCGCGGCGCGCCGACGCCATCAGTCGGTACGGCTGAGTTCCCGGCGCAGGATCTTGCCGACGGTCGACTTCGGCAGCCGGTCGACGAAGCGAATGAGCTTCGGCACCTTGTAGGCCGCGAGGCTCGCGCGGCAATGCGCGACGAGTTGCTCCTCCGTCACGTAGGCATCCTGCGCCAGCACCACGAACAGCTTGACGGCCTCGCCCGTGCGCGCGTCCGGCACGCCGATGCACGCGCATTCGGCGACGCCCGGCACGCCGGTCGCCACGGCCTCCACCTCGTTCGGGTACACGTTGAAGCCCGACACGATGATCATGTCCTTCTTGCGGTCGACGATCCGCAGGAAACCGGCTTCGTCGAACACGCCAACGTCGCCGGTGCGGAAATAGCCGTCGGCCGTGAACGCGGCCGCATTCGCGTCCGGCTTCTGCCAGTACCCGCCCATCACCTGCGGCCCCTGCACGCAGATCTCGCCCGCTTCGCCGATCGCCACCTCGCAATCTTGGTCGTCGAGCAGCTTCACGTCGGTCGACGGCAGCGGCAGGCCCGTGGTGCCCGTGAACGAGTCGATCGACTGCGGGTTGAACGACACGACCGGCGACGTTTCCGACAGCCCGTAACCCTCGCGGATGAAATTGCCCGTCACCGCCTTCCAGCGCGACGAGATCACGTCGATCACGGCCGCGCCGCCGCCGGCCGACAGCTTCAGCCGCGACCAGTCGACTTCCGTCAGGCGCGGATGGCCCGCGAGCCCCGCGTACAGCGTGTTCACGCCGACGAACACCGTCGGCCGCGCGACCTTCAGCACGTCGATGAAGCCGTCCATGTCGCGCGGGTTCGCGATCAGCCAGTTCTGCGCGCCGATCGCGAAGTAGGACAGGAAGTTCACCGTCAGCGCGAAGATGTGATACAGCGGGATCGCCGTGACGACGACCTCCTCGCCCGGCTCGCGCGCCGCCGGCACGATCGCGCCGAACTGCTCGATGTTCGCGACGAGGTTGCGGTGCGACAGCGCGGCGCCCTTCGACAGCCCTGTCGTGCCGCCCGTGTACTGCAGCAGCAGCAGATCCGCGCCGCTCAGCGCGACCGGTTCGCACGCGAGCGATTCCCCGGCGGCGATGGCGTCCGCGAGCGGGACCGAGCCGGGCGGCAGCGCGTCGCATGCGCCGGCCGGCGCATCGACGACGCCGAGATCGCCGCGCCCGACGCTCAGCACGGTGCGCACGCGCGTGCCCCCGACCACCTCGGCGAACGTGCCCATCGACCCGCCGCACACCACGGCGACCTCGACACCCGCGTCGTTGAGCTGATGCTCGAGCTCGCGCGCCGTGTAGAGCGGGTTCACGTTGACCTGGATCGCACCGATCTTCGCGATGGCGACGAACGCGACCGGGAACGCGAGTACGTTCGGCAGCATCACGGCGACGCGATCGCCCTTGCGCACGCCCACGATCTGCTGCAGATAAGCGGCCAGCGCGGTCGACAGACGGTCGACGTCGGCATAGGTCAGCGTGCGGCCGTATGAATGGAACGCCGGGCGATCGGCGAAACGGCGCATCGCGTTGTCCAGCAGCGCGCTTACGGAAGGAAAGCGATCGGGATCGATCTCGGCGGGGATCGAGCCATACGACCCGGTCCAGTGTCTCTTCGTCATGTCTCACTCCACGGGGGACGGCGCGCCGGCCGCGCCGTTCGCACGATGGCCTGCACGCCGGAGAAGCGCGGACCATCGCCTGACCGGCGACTATCGCCCACGCGGCGCGCTTTGAAAATGATCCGGGTGGCCGAAAAGATGATCGAAACGGACATGCTGGCGGTTTCGCCTGTCCAGGCAACCGCGCCCGCCGCGCTGCCGGCGCGCATATTCCCCCACACGAATTGCAAAGCATCAAGTGACATAGCGCGCCCCGGCGCGCTTCTTCATAATCGGCGACCGTCCTCCCTCCGTCGAAACCATGCAGCCGCTTTCCCTGGCACCCGTTGACGCCTTCTCGTCCGTTCGCCTCCTGCTGACCGACATGGACGAGACCCTGACCCACCGGGGCCGCCTGGCCGCCGATACCTATGCGGCGCTCGAACGCCTGCAGGCACGCGGCCTGCGCGTGATTCCGGTCACCGCGGCGCCGGCCGGCTGGTGCGACCAGATGGCGCGCATGTGGCCGGTCGACGGCGTGATCGCGGAGAACGGCGGACTCTTCCTCCGGCGCAGCCCGGACGAACACGGCGTCGAACGTGACTACTGGCACGCGGGCGACGCGCTCGACGACGCGCGCCAGGCACTCCGGCGCATCGCGCAGCAGGTCGAGGCGAGCGTGCCGGCCGCGCGCCGGGCGGACGACCAGGATTTCCGGCTGACGTCGCTCGCCTATGCACGTACCGGCCACGCGCTCGACGACCGGATACGCGATACGTTGCTCTCGGCCGGCGCGGACGTGACCATCAACAACCTGTGGATCATCGGATGGGTCGGCGGATACGACAAACTGTCGATGTCCTTGCGCGTGCTGGCCGACACCTTCGGCATCGATGCCGACGCGGCGCGCGAATGCGTCGCCTATTCCGGCGATTCCACCAACGATGCCCCCATGTTCGGCTACTTCACTCATACCGCCGGCATGAGCACCGTGGTCGACTATCTGCCGCAGTTGCCCGTCCCGCCGCGGTGGATCACGCATGGCCCGGGCGGCAGCGGGTTCGTCGAATTCGCCGATGCCATCCTGCGTACCCGTCCTGACGGTCGCGGCTGAGCGCGCCGTCGCCTCGACGGCCGAACGATCGGTTCATTCGCATGAACACCATCCGGGACCGGGCCGTTCCTGACGCTGCGTCGACCTGACACGCTCGCTTCGCTTCCGGTTCGCCGGGCGCCTCGGTATCGTGCCCTGCCCCGCCCGCGAAGCGGATGCGCCACACGACGAACCGCGCCGGCCGAATCACCTGCCAAACGATCAGTATCGCTATCCATTCACCCGTGATCACGGCAAGACATTCGACCGGAAGCAGAAGCGACAGGCGCCTCATCAGCGAAAACGCGATCGACGACGGGCGCGTCGACGCGATGGGCTAGCATTTCGATCGCGACGCACTTGCGACGCTCACGCTGAGCGTCGCGCAGATCGACACGCGGAACCGGCTCGCGAAACCGCTCGCGTCGTAGGCCGGCGTGTTCCAGACTGCTTGACCCTGCTCGCGGGCCAGCCCGCGCCGGGTGCCACCGGCCCGCATATCAGGGTGAACCCTGTGGCGCATGGGACCGATCCCGAGCAGAATTGCGGGCCGTAAACGATATCGAATCGGACGCAGAACCCACCATGCCGCGCAGTACGCCCCAGACCCCGACGGCCGCCGGCGCCGCCCCGCTGCCGGACACCCCGCCCGCCGCCCATGCGTCGCGGGAAAAACGCTTCTCGCCGGCCAAGCTGGCCGTGCTCGTCGGCGTCACCCGGGAACTCGGCCTCGACCCGAGCGCCGTGCTCGACGGCACCGGCCTCACGCCGGCCGCCGTCGCGGACCCGTTCACGCTCACGTCGCCGCTGCAGTTCCTCACGGCCGCGCGCAATGCAATCGGCCGCTACGACGACACCGACCTCGGCGTGCGCGTCGGCCATCGGCTGCACGTGTCGAGCTACGGGATGTACGGCTACGCGATGCTGTGTTCGGAATCGCTCGCGCACGCGTTCGAATCGGCCGTCAAATATCACCGGCTCGCGAACGGCATGCTCGCGATCCGCTGGGTCGAACAGGGCGATACCGCGTCGTGGCAGTTTCCCGACCGGCACGAAGTCGCGCTGCCCGATCTCGACGAGCCGCTGTACCGTTTCCTGATCGACATGCAATTCGCGTTGCACGTGACGATCATCAAGGACGTGATGGGCGCGTGGTGCGTGCCGGCGCGTGCGCAGTTCGCGCAACCGCAGCCGGCACACGCGGCACTGCTGGCCGATGCCCTCGAATGCCCGATCGCCTTCGACCAGCCGCATCACGTGCTCAGCTACCCGGCCGCGTGGCTCACGCGCGCGCCGCAGCTCGCGAATCCGATTACCGCCGCGCAGGTGTCATCGCATTGCGCGAGCCTGCTCGATGAATTGCGCAGTCAGGCCGGCGTCACGCGGCGCGTGTACCAGGAACTCACGCGCACGCCCGGGCAGTTTCCGGACATCGACGCGATCGCGGCGATTCTGTGCATCACGTCGCGCACGCTGCGCCGCAAGCTCGAAGCCGAAGGCACGTCGTACAGCGAGTTGCTGGCGAGCGTGCGCAAGGCGCTCGCGATCGATTACCTCAGCACGACCACGCTCAGCACCGAGGACATCGCGTTGACACTCGGCTTCAGCGACGCCGTGGGGTTTCGCCATGCGTTCAAGCGCTGGACCGGCATGACGCCGAGCGACGTGCGGCGCAAGCGCGGCGGGTGAGCCTGACCGCTGGCTGAGCCGGGCCGACGAGCACGGCCGGCTACGCGAGCAGGTATTCGCGCGCGAGCGTGCGGGCCCGGTGCAGGCGGCTTTTCGCGGCCGACGACGACAGCCCGACGCGCGCCGCGATCTCGGCAATCGTCAGCTCCTCGAAATCGCGCATCAGCAGGATGTCGCGATAGTCCTGCGGCAGCGACTCCAGCGCGTCGACCAGCTCGCGCCGCAACGCGTCGGTGTCGCGGCTGGCCAGCCAGCGGTCGACCTTCTCCTCGTCGTACGGATCGTAGTGCAATGCCGTGCGGCCGAGCCGCCGGCGTTCGCGGCGCACGACGCTGAACAGCCAGCCCGAGAACGCGGCCAGCGTGCGCACCGACGTCACCTTGCGCGACACGATCAGCAGCGCTTCCTGCACCGCATCGTCGACGTCGGAAATGAAGCAGTTGCGCTGCGCATAGCGGCGCGCGTCGGGCTGGCACAGCCGCAGCAGCCGTTCGAGCGCGAGCGGGTCGCCCGCGCGGGCGGCCTCGATCGCGTTCAGCCGTTGCTCGTCCGTCGGCATGTCAATCCTTCGATTTGAGCGATTTGTCGAGACGGCGGCCGACCATCGCGCACGCCGGACAGAAGCCGACCATCCCGGACACGACGATACCGGCGGCCGCCACCGCGACGACAATGCCGGCGACGCCCTTGAGCCACGCCAGCGCCAGCACGGCAACGACCGCACCCAGTACGATCCGGACCACGCGTTCCCACGCGGGAACATTCTTCACATAAAACATCGGGAGCCTCTTTCAGGTTGTCGAGAGAAAACCTCTCACCTGCCAAGAGGGCCGCACGCGGACATCCGGTTCGCGCCCCGTTTAATTTTTTTGCCGCGCATCAGCGCACGCCATCAGACCCGGGCGCCACCGCCAGCGCGAACTCGAACACCGCACCCCGCCCGGCCTGGTCGACCAGCCGGATACTGCTGCCGTTGAGCGCCAGCATCCGGTGCACGATCAGCAGCCCGAGCCCGCCGCTCGTCACCGCGCCGCCGCTCATCGGCCGCTGCGGCCGCTGGAACAGCCCTTCGCGCCGCGCCGCCGGAATCCCCTCCCCGGTATCGGCCACGGTCACGACCACGCGGTCGCCGCGCGGCTCCAGCGCGACCTCGACCTCGCCGTGCTGCGGCGTGTGGCGCAACGCGTTGTCGAGCAGATTGGTCAGCACACGCTCGATCATCCCGAGATCGGCCGACACCGGCGGCACGCGCGGCGGGATCCGCGCATGCAGCGCGACGCCGCGCGCCTGCGCGGTCAGTTCGAATTTCTGGAACACGTCCTGCACGAGATCGACGAGCGAGAACGGCTCGCGTTCGGCCTGCACGCCACCCGATTCGAGCCGCGCGAGCTCGAACAGCGCCTGCGCGAGCCGGCCGACCTTCGCGCTCTGCGCGAGCGCGATCGACAGGTAGCGCCGCCGTTCGGTCTCGGCGAGCGTGTCGGCCTTCAGCGACAGCGTCTCCAGGTAGCCGTGCAGCGACGTCAGCGGCGTGCGCAGGTCGTGCGAGATGTTCGTGATCAGTTCGCGCCGCTGCTGGTCCTGGTGCGTCAGCGCACGCCACTGGTCGCCGATCCGGTCGGCCATCTGCGCGAACGCGGATTCGAGCACGACGATGTCGTCGCCGCGGCGGCCCGGCCGCGAACGCGGCACCGGCGGCTGCGTGTCGGGCGTGCCGTTCGCATCGAAGCGGCGCATCGCGTCCGTCAGCCGGCGCAGCGGGCGCGTGATGAAGCTGAACGCGGTGAGGCCCGCGAGCAGGCCGAGCAGCGCGACCAGCGCCATCGACCACAGCGTCGTGCGCAGCACGTTGCCCGCGTCGACGCGCGCGGCCAGCCGGTCGTGCGCCTCGCCGAGCAGCACCACGTAGATGTAGCCCGACGGCGGCTGCCCCGCGCGCTGCAGCGGCGCGGCGCTGAACACCTTGCGCGCATCGGGGCTGCGCGGGTCGTCGCCGAGGATCGGCAACGGCTCGCCCGCGATGAAGCGTTGCACGGGCGCGAGATCGACGCGGTCGCGCTTCACGTGGCCGGGCGGCGCATCGTCGCCCTTGATGCGCCCCGCGTTGTCGAGCAGATAGACCTCGACACTTGGGTTCACGCCCATCAACTGGCCGAACAGCGTTCGCACGGCGTCCGGGCGCAGCCCGTTCGCGTCCATCAGCGGTGCGCTGTGGGTCACGCTGTCGACGATATTGGCGGCCAGGTCGCGCGACAGCCCCTGCACGACTTCCTGCTCGCGCATGTCGTTCGCACGGATCTGCAGCCACGCGGACGCGCCCGAGCATGCGAGCAGCAGCACCGAGAACACGAGCGACAGCCGCTGGGTGAGCGTGAGCTTCATCATGCGTCCCGCTGGCCCGGCGCGGCGAGCTTGTAGCCGCGGCCCCACACGGTGAGGATCCGCACGGGTTCGGCCGGATCGGCCTCGATCTTCGCGCGCAGCCGGTTGATATGGGTGTTGACCGTGTGTTCGTAGCCTTCGTGCTGGTAGCCCCACACGGCATTGAGCAGGTCCATCCGCGAGAACACCTTGCCCGGGTGCCGCGCGAAGAAATACAGCAGGTCGAATTCGCGTGGCGTGAGGTCGATACGCGCCCCGTCCACGCTCGCCTCGCGCGCGATCGGGTCGATCGCCAGCCCCGCGACGTCGAGCGTGCCCGCGTCGATCCGCGAATCGCGCGCGAGCGCATCGACGCGCCGCAGCAGCGCCTTCACACGTGCGACGAGCTCCAGCACCGAGAACGGCTTGGCCAGATAGTCGTCGGCACCGAGCTCGAGGCCGAGGATCCGGTGCACCTCGCTCGAACGCGCGCTCGTGATGATGATCGGTGTGTAGCGCGTCATCGCGCGCGCCCGCCGGCAGATTTCGAGGCCGTCGACGCCCGGCAGCATCAGGTCGAGGATCAGCGCATCCCAGCCGCCCTGTTCGAGCAGGCGCAGCCCCTCGGCACCGTCCGCGCTGTGCACGACCTCGTAGCGCTCGTCGCGCAGGTGCAGGCTCAGCACGTCGGCGATGTCGGCATCGTCTTCGACGATCAGGATGCGTTTCGGTTGGTCCATGGCGGCGGGCGGCGGCACGTCGGTGCCGCGGTCGGGTATCGGTTCGGGCCGGCCCCGGTCCGGCTGGCCGGGGTGCCGGGGGCGAATCGCGGCAACGGGCCGCGCTGCCGCCATTGTGCAAAATTTTGCGGCGGCAGGTGATCACAAATCATTTAACTCTGGATCGTGCTCGTGATGTGAGCCAATGCCCGCAAGGCCCTCCGCTCCGGCCCCTCAAACTCGATTCCTCCCGTCCCGGCCCGAACACTAAAAAGACACTAAAAAGCGGACGCGAGATACTGCGTGCCGCTGCACCCCAAACCAAGCGCAACAGCATCTGTCATGTGCCGCGCAACCGATGGCCATCGCATCCATGATGCAGTCGGTCCAACATATCGTCACACATCCGCGCGGTTCAATCTACAGATGTTCGAACGTCTGAGTATTTCCGATCGCGTACTTGCGGAGCGAACCCGCAGAGCTGAAAGGCCGTCATGAATCCGCCTTCCAGGAAGCGGGGCAACGTTTATTTGGCAGCAGAAGAACCAGTGTGCCGGCCAGCGCTGACGGCATTCCTCTTGGCGGGAAGCATACCCACTCGATTGTCAACCAAATGGCCGGACCCTTGTGGGGAAGGGATTCCCACCGGCTCTGCTGACGTCGATACCGTCAGCGATACCGGAAATTGTGCCCGGCAGTTGACGGTTGTGGTCGGAACGCACCGGAGGACCAGCGCCCACTTTGTTTGAAAATCGCGGACACTCACCGTCTCTGCACGATTTGTAGGCGCGATACCGTCAGCCTCTTTCGAACCCGCTCCTCGATACCATCACACTACAGCAGACGAGGGAATGAAGTCAGGAAAGATGGCTGGACAGACAACGATCGCATACGCCCACGCAAGCGAAGCGCGCAGACCCGGATCGCCGAAGCCGTCTGGGATGACCCACTGGTAGTTGCGCTACCCGCTCGGCATCCACTGCTGACACACAAGCGCGTCCCGCTGGAGGAAGTTCTACTTCATCCGCTGGTGCTCGCAGATCCACATGCGTGCGAAGGCTACGCTTCCGGATCGAGGCCGTTCAGGCGTGCCGTGCCGATCAGGCTATGCATCGCGGCGGCCCGTTCACCACCGGAGTCGGCGCCTGCGAACAAGTAGTTACGCTTCCCGATCGCGACGCCACGCAGCGCCCGCTCGGCGATCAGGTTGTCGATCTCGACTCGCCCGTCGCGGCAGTAGTAGATGAGCGCCGGCCCGCGATTCAGCGCGTACCGAATCGCCTTGGTCGTGTCGGATTTCGCAGAGAGCGTGGTGAGCGTCGCTTCGAACCACCGCTTCATGGCGTCGAGCAGTGGCACCGCTCGCGCCTGACGCGCGCTACGTCGTTCATCAGGTGGCTTGCCGCGGATCTATTCCTCGATCTCGTAGAGCACGCCGATCCGGCGTAGCGCTTCCTCTGTCACAGCGTTAGGACGTACCGCGTACAGATCATGGATCTTGCGACGCGCGTGCACCATGCAGGCAGCTTCCTGGACACGGATGTCGTGGTACAACTCGGCGTAACCAGCGAACGCATCGGCCTGCAGCACGCCCGCGAAGTGAGCGAGATGTCTCTCAACGATCTCCTTGTCATATCCCAACTGTTCGCAAATCAAAGTTCGTGCAGTCGCTCGGAGTCCATACCCTGTCATTTTCTGACCGGAATTGGCTAACGTGCGCAACGCGGCGTTGATCATGCCGTCCGACATCGGCCGGCCAGGGCGTCGACTCGGAAAAACGTATCCATTCGGACCGGTCAATGGGTAAAGATCGTGAAGAATACCTATGGCCTGTTTGGAAAGCGACACAAGGTGTGAGGTTGCCTTCGGGCAAAGTGCACGGCGTTGTAGATCGCCGCTATAAGCGCAACGCATCTTCATTGAATAACCGGAGCCGGCAGGACTCGGTCCGTTCGACGTCAAATATGGAGTGGCTCTTAATGGCCTTACTGGAGTCATTCGCCGAATGCGAAAGCCTGCAATGTCTGTCACCTCATATCACCGAAACGCAATTGCGTTTTGAGATAGCTCAGAAAAGCCTGCAGCTTGGGCGACGGAATTCGCTCTCGCGGGAACAGTGCATTCAGGTCTTGCGGTGGACCTATCCATTCGGGCAGCACTCTCAGTAAGCGCCCTGCATCGACTTCAGGAGCCATGCTGGCATCCATAGCCAACAACAAACCTTTTCCGGCGCGGGCGGCGTCAAGAATGAGCGCAGGGTCGCTGGCGACGATCACCGGTTCCAGCGAATAGTGAGTCGACTTCCGTCCGACCTTGCGCAGAGGCCAGGTGTAGCCGTTGTCGCTGCGTGCCTGATGAAGTGCGAGCGAAGGATGGAGCCGAAGTTCGTCGGGTACGGCTGGCGAGCCGTGCCGTTCGACATATGCGGGACTCGCATAGACCGACGTCGAAAAGGTCCCGAGTCGCCGCGCCACCAGACTGGAATCGGGAAGGACGCCAAGACGCAGAGCGACATCCACTTCGTCGTCGAAAAGATCCAATGGCACATGCGTAGCCAGAATATCGAGCCGCACATCGGGATAGCGCGAGCAGAATCCGGCAATCAATGGCGCGATCCATGTGACACCGAACGAATACGGCAGCGTCACGCGTAGCCAGCCTGCGGGGGCGCCGCGAATGCGCTGCACGGCGTTCTCCGCCTCGTCGAGCTGTCTGCCGATATTGCTGCAATGCTCGAAGTAAGCCGTACCCGCTTCTGTGAGCCGCAGTTTGCGCGTGGTTCGGTGCAACAGGCGCACACCGAGGTACGCCTCGAGTTCCCGTACACGCCGGCTGACCGTCGTCTTCGGAATCTGCAACGCGATCGCTGCCGCAGTAAAGCTGCCTGATTGCACGACGCGAAGAAAGACGAGCGTGTCGTTGAGATCCCTGGTCATCGACGCATACATCCCGGCTGAGCGTTGTTGATGGCGCGAGCCTAGCACGGAGATTGTGCCACCAATGGTTTAATCCTTGCCGACAACCCGGGCTAATCGCCAGCACGCTCCCGCAATATCTTGTCGTCTTCAACCTGGAGGCGCACATGAATCTCAGCGAATACACAAGTCACGATGCAATCGGGCTTGCAAAACGCGTGTCAGATCGCGAAGTCACGCCCGCAGAGCTTGCCGAGCTCGCCCGCTCGGCGATCGAGGCAGTCAATCCGGCGATCAACGCGGTTATCGAGCACTGGCCGGCCAGCGAGAGCGGAGGCGCCCCGGAACACTGCGCGGGTCCGCTCGCTGGCGTACCGTTTCTGGTCAAGGATCTCGCGGTCACCATGCGCGGCAAGCGGCTGGAGCTCGGAAGCCGGCTCGCCCGTGGAGTCGTCTCCCCGGCCGATTCGTACCTCATGTCGAGGTTCCGCGCAGCCGGACTCGTCACGATTGGCCGCACGACTACGCCCGAAATGGCGTTCAGCACGACCACTGAATCCACGCTGCAGGGCGCGACACGCAATCCTTGGCAGCCGGATTCGAGCGCCGGCGGTTCGAGCGGTGGAGCCGCCGCCGCAGTCGCAGCCGGCGCCATCCCGCTCGCACATGCCACCGATGCCGCCGGCTCGATCCGGGTGCCGGCAAGCTATAACGGCTTGTTCGGACTCAAGCCGACGCGCGGGCGCAGCTCGAACGGGCCCGCCCTCGATGAAGTCTTTGCTGGCTTCGGCGTGCAACTTGGCGTGAGCCGGAGTGTGCGTGACAGCGCCGCGCTACTCGATGCGATCCAAGGACACGCGATCGGCGAGCCTTACCTGACCGCCGCGCCGGAGCACAGCTTCCTGTCGCAGGTCGACCGCGAACCAGGCAAGCTCAGAGTCGGCATGATGACCGATCCGTGGAGTGCGGATCGAACCAACCCGGCAATCGCGGCAGCGATGGGATCGACGGCACGGCTACTGAAGGACCTCGGTCACACGGTATTCGAAGTACGGCCGTCACTTGGTGTGTCGTGGGACTCGTTCGTGCAGATGAACGCGACGATCTGGACGGCGACGCTGGTCGGCTGGATCGACGGCTTGGCTGCTGCGACAGGGCGCCCGATCGATGAGACGACGCTGGAGCCCGCCACATTGGCCTGTTATCGCTATGGCAAGGAAGAAAAGGCGTCCGCATTCGCCGACGCGCTGGCGATGCGCAACGTCGTGACGCGGGCGGTCGGGCATTGGTTCGAAGACTTCGACGTGCTGCTCACGCCGACGCTGCCGCGCATGCCGCCGCGCATTGGAGAGTACGGCGAGGGCGCGGAATCGATGAGCGGTCTCGAATGGACCCAGCGTGTATTTCGGCATTCGCCTTTTACCCCGCCGTTCAACGTCGCCGGTGTTCCCGCGATGTCGGTACCGCTGGAAAGTCATCCGGAAACAGGCGTGCCGATCGGAATGCAATTCGCGGGAGCATTCGGGCGAGAAGATAAATTGCTGCGACTCGGCGGGCAGCTCGAACGAGCACGGCCCTGGATCAATCGGCGGCCCGCAGTTTGGGCAGGACATCAGGCGTCATAGAGACAGGCAGCGTGTGTTATGCGGGCGGCTCAGTCCGCGCGCTTTCCCCTGTGTTCTCACGAGGCGGCACCAGCGTGGCTCCATCGGAACGCAAAATGCCGATACTCCTCTTCGCGTCTATACCGAGTGGGATTGTCGCCCCCCCAACGAGAACAGCTGTCGATATTTCCACGTCCGTTGAACTCGTTCGCTGATGGCGGGCTCCTGTCGCCCTGCGTGGTCTATCGCTATGTAATAACGCGGCGCTCGTCGCAGTCTGAATGTCAAGCCGATGATCTCCATCTTCGGGCCATCAAGGCGCCCTCTTTGTCCTATGGTAATGCGTTCGCTATGCAGTGCCGGAGACCATCGTACTTCTCTCGTTCACGGTAAAAGGCGTTGGGTCGACTGTATGTCTTCAGATACCCCGTCGGAACTCTATCAGCATCGACCCGCCCGATCGGGAATATCGTCGAAGAAGAATACGTGAGCGGCTAATGAATTGCTGTGATGCGCACGGAAACCGGTAGGAGCGGCGCCACATTCCACGGCAGCAGCTCATCGATGTGGTTATTCGGATGGTCGGCGATGCGTTCAAGCACGTAGGCGAGATACGCCTCGGGATCGAGGCCGTTCAAGCGCGCCGTGCCGATCAGGCTATACATCGCGGCTGCGCGTTCGCCGCCAGTGTCGGCACCAGCGAACAAGTAGTTGCGCCTCCGGATCGCGACGCCACGCGCCATGCCCACACCTGATTAGCATTGATGCCGTTCTCACGAGCGGCACGGGCAACCGACGTGCCAGGCTCGATGGTTAGTTCGACGATTGTCCGCTTCCATTCCGTCGGATGTCGGCGAGTTTGCCGTTTCGGCGCGATCTCGACTGTCTGAGTCACTCCGTCCACAACGCCTATCGTGGACATGACCAGTCATTCGTGCCCTTCGCCGGACATCATGGCTTTCACCATCTAGCGTTCATAGACGGTGCTAGGCTCGTGCTTACACGCGTCCTAGATCTGTCGCGCGCTACAAGCGCACGGAGCGATATCGTCGATCCGGCGAGCATCCCGGACGAACGTCACGAGCGGCGCGCGAAGTCCGATCGGCTCGATGCAATCAAGCGGGTGATCAATCTGTGCGGTGATGAGTCGTGAGGTAGCGTTGATGGCGCCGATTTCTATGCGGCTCGCGGCGAGCTCGCCTCTTTGAGGAATTGGGGGCGCAAGCCGGGTGCAGCCAGATCGAGTTATCGCAGCGACAAAATGGGAATTCGCAAGGCACCCCGCGCCCCGCGTCTTGAGCACTGGCCAACGTTTCGCGCTAATCCGCCATCGAAGTGGAGCAGGCAGGCTGCGCCTGGCAACGCGATGCGTGCAAGGCAGTTGTGGCGACATCAGTAAAAAGCCGCCTAAACCAGATTGCACGTCCGTCGGCAAAATCGGTTTTGCGGTAGAGCATCGAAATTGGCTCAACCGGGAAATCGAGAGGCGGTACGCATACCTGCAGACCGTAAAGCCGGGCCATACAGTGCGCGACTGTCTCTGGAACAGTCGCAACGGCAGGCACCGCCTGTAAAACAGGGGCTACAGCCGAATAACGTGACACGCCGGCAATCACGTTGCGCTTGACGCCGGTAGCATTGAGAAAATCATCAAGCGCCGTGGTGTCGCTTCCACCGGACGAAACGATCACATGCTGCGCAGCGAAATAATCCTCGACGCTCAGATTCGCGGGCAAATTCAGCCGATTCGGGTCATAGAGACAAACCAGTCGCTGATCAAACAACGACTCGCGAATATGCCACGACGCCGGTTCGCCATGCACGGCCACACTGAAATCGTACGCGCCTTTCTCGAGCAACTGGACTGAATCTCGCTTCGTCGAAGCCACAGCCACTACGCGTGCATGGGGCGCGAGCTCCCGAATACGCGCAGTCAGTGTTCCGAAAAATGCCATTTCGAAGTTGTCGCACATACCAACGCGAAACTCTCCGTGCCAGGTCGCCGGATCGAATGATTCCGGGGGCTGCACTGCACGCTCGATGGTCGCCAAGGCATCCGCGATCTCCGGTGCAATCGCCAATGCTCTCGGCGTAGGTTGCAACCCCCGGCCGACACGAACAAAGAGTTCGTCACCGAGTGCGTCCCGAAGCCGTCGTAGCGCGCTAGATAGCCCCGGCTGACCGATATACAAGCGTTCGGCCGCGCGGCTGACGTTCTGCTCCTCCATCAGGACCGAAAAAGCGTGAAGAAGGTTCAGATCAAGGGTCCGTAGAGAGGTGCTTCTCATCTTTGACAGAGATATGTCATATAAGACCAATCAATTTGCCACATACATGCCGATGAGTCAACATCACCGCACAAGGTCCTATGTCCCCACTCGGAATGACGCGACCCTACTTGATCCAAGCAGGAGAAAGAAATGCGAAAAGTAGCAATCCTCGACGACTATCAGGGCGCGGCGCTGAAAAGCGCCGACTGGTCGCCCGTCTCTGAAAATGCAGATATCGTGGTCTTCAGCGACCATCTCGATAGCGAGGATGCGCTTGTTGAGCGACTGCATCCCTTCGACGCTCTTTGCGTCATGCGTGAGCGGACACCGCTGACCGCCGAAATCATCCAGAGGCTTCCGAACCTCAAGTTCATTGGCTCCAATGCACCCTATAACGCCTCGATCGATCTGGATGCCGCGCGACGGCAGGGCGTAATCGTCAGCGGAACGGGCGGCCGGGCAAATGGCGCGCCGGAACTCACGTGGGCCCTGATTCTTGCGGCCGCGAAACATATCCCCGCGGAGCACGAGTCAATTCGGTCAGGTGGGTGGCAGGTCGGCGTGGGTGCCGATCTGGAAGGCAGCACGCTTGGACTGCTCGGATTGGGGAAAGTCGGGGCGCGGGTCGCCGCAGTCGGCAAGGCGTTCGGGATGAAGGTTATGGCGTGGAGCCAGAATCTTACCGACGAGGCTGCCCAGACGGTGGGTGTACAGCGCGTCGACAAGGCGACCTTACTCCGGGAATCGGATTGGCTGTCTGTTCATCTGATGCTGTCCGATCGCACGAGAGGCATCATTGGCGCATCTGAACTGGCGTCGATGAAAGCCAGTAGCTGGTTGATCAACACGTCCAGAGGCCCACTCGTTGATGAGTCGGCGCTCGTCGACGCGCTTTACCGTCATACGATTGCCGGCGCCGCTCTCGATGTCTTCGATACTGAACCCCTGCCGGAAGGCCATCCATTTCGCACACTCCCCAACGTTCTGTCGACGCCCCATGTCGGCTTCGTCACCCATGGGACTTACAAGGTCTTCTACGAAGAAACCGTGCAGAACCTCATTGCGTGGATGAACGGCTCACCGCTGCGCGTCATCTCGCAATAGCCCCCGCACCGCAGATCGCCGGCATCTCCTTCCCCATTTACCGAAGTCGGTTATCGGAGCCGGGCGCTCACTCCCCTTGCGCTTGAGCCGGATGGAGCTTTTGTGCCCGCCCTACGTTTGTTCCGGCATTCTCGGCTCTTTCGAGCAGTCGGGAGCGCCACACACTTGGAGTAGTTGCGTCATGAATCCCTCTCACCGGGAGGTTCTCACCCCACCCTCTCCTTCCCGAGAGCCAAGCTTTGGGCTTGTGCTGCTGCTATCGGCAGCGACCGGACTTGCCGTCGGTAGTCAGTATTACAACCAGCCTCTGCTTGGCCTGATTGCCAATGACTTCGGCGTTGGTGCCAATGCCAGTCTTATAGCGACTACGACGCAGATCGGCTACGCATTAGGCTTAATCTTGCTCGTGCCGCTGGGTGACAGCGCCGATCGACGCCTGCTGATACTCCTTCAATGCCTCGGGCTTGCATTGGCAATGGGCTGTGCAAGCGTGGCGCCAGGCTTGTATAGCCTGGCCATGATTTCTGTACTGATTGGCGTGTTCGCAACAATCGCACAGCAGATCATCCCCCTTGCCGCTGAACTTGCGTCGCCTCGCAGTCGCGAGCGCATACTGGCCACTGTCACGAGCGCGCTATTGGTAGGTGTGCTGCTTGCCCGAACAATCAGCGGCCTTGTTGGTGCCTGGTTTGGATGGCGCGCGATGTTCATCGTAGGTGCAGTTATCGCTGTATTAATGCTGGTGTGTCTAGCCACCGGTTTACCTAGCCGCCGTCCTGAGTCCCGCGAGTCGTATCTCGCATTGCTGGCGTCGCTCTTTATTGTCGCCCGCGATCACGCCGTTCTCCGAAAGGCCACACTGACTCAAAGCCTACTTTTCTTCGGATTCAGCGCCTTCTGGACGATTCTCGCCTTGCTTCTGCAAGGACCGAGTTTCGGGCTGAGCAGCGGTGCCGCGGGTATGTATGGGCTGCTGGCACTCGCCGGCGTGGTTATCGCTCCGCTGGGAATACGCATCGCGGGAAAAAACAGTCCACTGGGCGCGATTCGTCTGGGATCCATTACTGTCGCGGTGAGTTTCCTTTTGATGATACCGATGGTAAGCCTTGTCGGCCTTGGAATCGGCACCGTGCTGATGGTTACCGGTGTGCAGATGTCTCTCATAAGCAACCAGTCCATCATATTCGCAATCGCGGGATCAGCGCGAGGCCGCTTCAATACAGTCTTCATGGCTTCGCAGTTTGCATTTGGTGCCGTTGGATCAGGAGCAGCCAACATCGCCTGGAAGACGGGTGGCTGGACTGCTTTGATGACTATGTCCGCTATAGCCGCTGGTCTCGCAATTTTCCTGCAGTTCAAACGGAAACAAGAACTCTGACGAACGACGAGTTTAAAAGATTTATATCCAATTTTATTTTATATATAGGATAACGAAGTGATTGAAGAATACCAGATTGGAGAATTTACGCTCATCACACTGCTTGATGGAATTTTTCTCTGTGGCACCGAAATGATTCAAGCAGCGGCATCGCCAGAGGGTGAGGAACTCTTTAAGAATGCCGGGTTGCCAGCATCCGGTCCGTCGCCCGAGCCGATCAACGCATTCGCACTGAAAAGAAACAACGAGCTCTGGTTGATCGATGCGGGTTGCGGCCGCGAACTCGGGCCGCGATTTGGCAAGGCTGCCGATGCGTTGTGTTCTGCTGGATATTCCCTGGATCAGGTTCAAGGCGTCATCTTGTCTCATTTGCACGAGGATCACATCGGTGGACTGATCAAGGATGACGGAACGCCGCTCTATCCGAACGCCACACTTTTCCTTTCGGAGGAGGAACTGGCATTCTGGACCGACGCTACGTCTCCGATAAAGTACCCTCGCATGGCGGACGCCGGATTGTTCAAACTGGCAACGTCAGTATTACGCTCCTATGAGGGGGCCGTCCAAGCCATCAAGGCAGGTGAACAGGTTATCCCCGGCGTACATCTGATTCCACTTCATGGACATACACCGGGCCATAGCGGCGTACAGATCGAAAGCGGAGATCAACAAGTACTCATTTGGGGTGACGTGATTCATTCGACCCTGCTGCAATTGCGCTATCCCCACTGGAGCATCGGCTTCGACGTTGACCCGGCCCAGGCCGTGCAAACCCGCGAACAGCTGCTAGCCCGGCTGGCGTCCGGGAATACGCTGGTCGCCGGCCCCCATGTAACAGGCATTGGAAAAATCCGGAGCTGCTGCCATGGGGGGTACAAACTGGATTTGACCAAGTACCGCTAGTTCTCCGATCCTGGATTGCCCGCGACGGCATACTTTACTTTTTCTTGCAGGAGCACCGTTCGTCGGACACCATCCCAGACTGATTCAACGCCGCGTACTAAACTGAGAAAAAGTCAGGGCCTTGTGCGAGTCGGCCGACTGTGACAACTGATTGCTCAACGTTAGGGGACCAGGCACTACTGTAGTTCAACCGGATGAAGTTTCGGTAGTTGTCGGTGGTCGAGAACATGTAGCCGGGGCCGATCGTGATCCCCTGCTCCAGCGCAAGCTGGTACAGCCGCATTGCATCGACTTGCACAGGTAACTCGACCCACAGCACGTATCCGCCCGCCGGGCTCGAGATGCGCGTACCCTCCGGAAAGAACCGCGACACCATCGCGCGCATCAGGTTCGCTTGCTGCGCATACGCCTTGCGCAAGCGCCGGAGGTGATGATCGTAACCATCGCGTTCTAGAAACTGCGCGATCGCCAGCGGTGGTAACGACGGCGTCGCGAGCGTATTCAGGAACTTCAGCTTCTCTACTTGATCGCGATAGCGGCCCGGCAACGCCCAGCCGATCCGGTACGCGGCCGTCAGGCTCTTCGAGAACGACGAGCAATGCAGCACGATCCCGGTCCGGTCGTAAGATTTCAATGAACTCGGATGCGTGTCGCCGAAATACAGTTCGTTGTAAACGCCGTTCTCGATGATGGGCATGCTGCATTCCGTTGCGAACTCCACAAGTTCGCGCTTGCGCTCGTCGGGCATCTGGAAGCCGAGCGGGTTCTGGAAGTTCGGCATCACCATGCATGCCGCGATCGGCTGCGACTTCGCGATTGCGGCCAGCGCCGCAATGTCGATCCCGTACTCCGGATGCGTCGCGACTTCGATCGCCTTCATCCCCATCCGCTCGATCGCGTGCAGCATCGCGTAGAACGTTGGCGACTCCACCGCGATCGTGTCTCCGGGCTTCGCGACTGCCTGCAGGCACAAGTTGATCGCCTCGGTCGCGCCGACTGTCACGATGATCTCGTTCGGGTCGACCGGCATCCCGTTCTCTAGGTACCGACGCGCAATTTGTCGAATCAGATCTGGGTGACCTGGCGGTAGCCCGCTGGCTACGCCCCATAGCGATTTGTCACGGCCGGCGGCATACGCGTATCGATTCAGCTTTTCGAATGGAAACAGGCTCGAGTCCGGGTACGGCGAGCCGAGCGGTACTGCGTCGTCGGTGCCGATCGAGCGCAGCGTTGACAGCACGAGCCGGCTCACGTCGACCGACGACGAGATCGCGATCGGCTTCGACGGCCGCAGCTCGCGCACCGGTGCGTGACTGTCGTCGCGTCGTAGGCTCGCGAAATAGCCCGACTGCGGCCGAATTTCGAGCAGACCGCGGCTTTCCAGCAGCAGATAGGCATGCAGCACTGTCGTGATGCTGATTCGTTGTTGCTGGCTCGCCTGCCGCACCGACGGAATCCGGTCGCCGTGCCGGTACACGCCTTGGCGGATCAGACGCTCGATGTCGTCCGCGAGTTTCTCATACCGCTTCATTCAATTCCTTGCTTTTCGGTCACCGAGCGTCGCTCCGCTTTTGCAAGTGGTCTGAATGCGTTACCGCGCCCCTGTTTCAGACGGCATATTGGCGTAGGCTCGAGGCCAGTACACTGTATTTCTGCCGACCAAGGACGTTCATGGAGACGCTCTGTCTCGACTATTGGTCAGGGCGGCAGCACAAGCGAGGCGATGAAGTTGCATCACTAGTCGATGATCCGCTGCTTACTGAGATCGGCAGCGATTTTGCGCAACAGGGTGTCCACGGCTGCATGCTGCTGCTCCGCGTATACGTCACGTTTGCCCCATTGCTCGCCCATATAGTTGGCGGAAGACTGTCCTGTCCAAATTGTCGTACCGTCGTTATCAAGTAGCGATGCAGCGATCTTTAGTGTGGCGTGAAAGCCGTCCTGCGTGCCGGTATCGCTGAGCAGCAGCACCGGGAGACGGTCGTGCTGCAGGTTCTCGGCAAGAAGCGCTGCGACGAGGTTTTTTTTGACTGAGCGGGCCTGCGCTTCGATTCTGTACTCCTTCAAGACCGACGGTGCCAGCTGAGCAACGACGTCGCCGTCTGTCATGTATGCGTGCGGATCGCGAGCAGGATCGTTGTCTGAAGAGCGGGGTTGGACAGTGGTGGCGTCTTCGTAGATCACGAGTACTCGCGTTAGCGGCGCATCTGGGCGCCGCACCGTGTGGCTCGTCAATGCGGAATCACCGCCGCCACCGATGACCGGCCCTGGGCTCATGTGCAACGAAAGCGATGCCTGTGGGGCTTCCTGTGCGATCACGGGAAGCGCTGTAGCAAGAGTGAAAATCCAGCATGCTGCAGAGGTCAGCGATTTTTTCATAAAGCATCCACAGGTACTTGTGGCGAAGCGGAAAGGTATAAGAGCAAGTATGGCGCCACGAACGCACTCCCACACAGTGAATATATCTTAATGGACCGGCCAGCCTTTCGTAGACATCTTCGAGCCATAATTTATGGCAACCGAGGAGGTCAGTATGAGCGGCAAGCGGTACACGGATGAGTTCAAGATCGAGGCAGTCAAACAGGTACCGTCATCGATACCGTCGGGCCACACACGGGATTGCGAAAGCGGCTACACGCGCTCCCGATGAGAGTGTTAACTATCTCGAATTGATTTGATATCTGAATTATTTGCGGCTGCGCTTAAGGATAACTTCAGTGTCGCCCGAAATCTTAAAGCATGGCACCTGGCGCTGATTACGGGAATCATATTGTGGTCGTCCACGCCAAGCGGCGGCCTGCACGGAAAATTGATCGCCGTACGGCCCCTGATCTTCGGAGTCAACCCGTATGCCGTTCTCTCGTCTGACCCGGATATAGGCCGCGTCTTTTTTTGGCTACTATCAATAATTCGCGTACTTTGCAAGGGCGACACAATCAAAAGAGAAGACTTCCTAATAGAAATCGACTGGTGGTTACATCATTATCCGATCCAGGTTACTCCGCGTAACGACTCAACGATGGTGATGCACATCGCGTCAATGATGTAGATACAACGAACGTGCCGCAGCACGACTATGGACCGCAGCGCCAGAATCGGTCCCTACCGGCTGTGCGGGCCCATAACCCGCTGTATCGGCTTGCTGCGCAGGTTCGGAAGACCGAATACGTGCCTCGGCCTGCTGAATCGATTGCGGATAGTGGATGTCCTTTCTGGCCGGGTTGTAACCGGCCTGCTCGACCTGTACGATCTGAGCCCGAACTTCTGCCCGGGTAAGGCCGCTGCTCGATTGCGCCGCCAGCGCGAACGCGGGCGTAATTGCCACGGCCAGCATGATGCTACGGATTGCGAATTTCATGATACCGACCTCCAGTGAACAAAGACGGCATCCGAGACTGCCTCTTCCGCCGTAAGAACAGCATGCTCCGCTCAAGCTGAAGGCAATGTTAACTTCGCATCGCCGAGTGCATCCCGCGTGAAAGACCGGGGCTGCCCCGGAAATACCAGGTCCGGTTAATCCGACATCGGTAACGTGACAAGAACGCCGAACCCACCGCCGTTCAACCCGCCGATGTACCTCAGGCTTCCCCCGAGTTTTGCCACGATGCGCGCGACGATGGACAGGCCCAGGCCGCTGCCGCTTTCATCGTGATCCGCACCGCGAAAGAAGCGATCCTGTAGCCGGGACAAATCTTCATCCGGGACGCCGGGGCCATCGTCCCGTACCTGGAGGCTGACCGAGCCGGCACCCTGCCACGATGCGATTTCGATGTTGCCCTGTTCGCGACCGTACTTGATCGCGTTGTCGACGAGGTTGTCGAGCAAGACACGGACCAGCGTCGAGGGTGCATGCGCGACGACCGGACCGCCGACGTGCGATATCAGCAACATCTGCTTGCGGTCCGCACGCGTCTGGTAATCGTTGATACAGGTCTGCACCACGCGCGCGAGATCGATGTCCTCGCCGGGCAACTGCACGGTCTCGTCGAGTCGGGCCAGGGCGAGCAACTGGTCCGCCAGATGCGTGCTGCGGTCCACGCCCTCGACGACCCGATGCATCGCGCGCCGCTGACGGTCCGGATCGCGTGCCGTGAGCGCGACCTGCGCCTGGACCTTGAGCGCGGCGAGCGGTGTCTTGAGCTCGTGTGCCGCGTCGCTGGTGAACGCGCGCTCGCGATCGAGCGAATCGCGCAGGCGCTGCAACAACGTGTTGAGCGCGGCAACCAGCGGCCGCACCTCGTCCGGAATGCCCGTCGTACCGATGGCGTCGAGGCTGTCGGGCGAACGCGCGTCAATCGCCTCCGACACCGTGCGCAGCGGCGTCAGGCTGCGGCCAATGGCCAGCCAGATCAGTACGGCCAGAACGGGCAACGCGAATGCGAGCGGCCGGGCGACGCGGCGCGCGACCTCCGCGGACAGATCAGAACGATGCGTGCGTTGTTCGAAGATGCGCACAGTACGGCCGCGCGCGACATCGGTCACCGCGTAGGCGTGCCACTTCGCATCGCCGAGCCGGATCGGGCTCGATGTCGCCGCGGGAAACACCGGCAGATCGAGCGAGGCAAGCCCCGGACTCGCGGCCAGGATTCTTCCGCCGGCGTCGCTGACCTGATACAACATCCGCGGCGAGGCATCATTGTCGCCATCGTCGTCTTCGGACGAACCGAGCACGATGTCCGCAAAAACCGGGAGATCGGACGCATTGAGCACGGCGAATGCCTTGGCGATCTGTTCGATGCGGGCGTCGTCCCATTCCTCCGCTTCATGAATCGCCTGGCGATAGCTCGACACCAGCGAGTATGCCCAGACCACCACGACACCCGACAGCACGAGCAAGGTGAGCCGTTGGCGGATCGAGCGCATCACGACACCTTCTCCACCACGTATCCGACACCGCGGATCGTCCGGATCAGGTCGGCCCCCAGCTTCTTGCGCAGATTCGACACATGCACTTCGATCGCGTTGCTTTCGATTTCTTCGTTCCACCCGTAGAGGCTGTCCTGGAGGCGCGCGCGAGAAAGCGGGCGCCCCTGGTTCGCCAGCAGTTCGACGAGCAACGTGCATTCGCGCGCGGTCAGCGCGATCCGCTCGGCGCCGCGCGTCACCGTCATCAGCGCGGGGTCGACCGACAGGTCGCCGTATTCGATCGTGTCGGTACCGCGGCCCTGCGAACGACGCACGAGCGCCCGGCAGCGCGCGATCAGTTCGGTCAGGTCGAACGGCTTGCCGAGGTAGTCGTCGGCGCCCGCGCTCAGGCCGCTCACTCGGTCGGCCACCGTGTCGCGCGCGGTCATCACCAGCACCGGCGTATGGTCGCGGCGCTTGCGGAGCCAATCCAGCAATTCGACCCCCGGCATTCGGGGCAGGCCGAGATCGAGCACGACGAGGTCGTATGGCGTGGTTTCGAGCGCGAGCTGCGCATGCCTGCCGTCGTGCACCCAGTCGACCGTCATGCCCGCATCGATCAGACCATCTTCCACCCCGCTGCCGATCAGCTTGTCATCTTCCACGAGTAACACCCGCATGGTGTCGCGTTCCTGTTGGTCCCGGACATGGCGTCCATTGCCGCACGATAACCGCAGGCGCGGGCGGTCATCAAGACCGTCGCAGATAAATCCGGTCCTTAAGAATTCGTTAACGTCTGCACCATATGGTCGCGTCACCGATATTCGCAACCGAATCGATGACCATGAACAGCCCGTCGTTCCGACTCCGTTTCTGCGCAGCGCTGGCCGCGCTGCTTTCCGTGGCTGCCGCGCCGGCCTGCGCCGGCGAGATCAAGACACTGATGAGGGATATGAAGCACGCGATGCAGGGTGCCATGAACAGCCGGACGATCCCGGAAATGAAGGGCTATGTGACCCGACTCGAAAGCGATGTGCAACAGGCCGGCGGACAGCGCTATCGCAACGACCAGCCGACCTACGACGAGGGCATGCGTACGTTGCAGGGCGAACTGGCTGACGTCGATCGTGCAATCCAGGCGAACGATCTGCCGGCTGCCAAGCAGGCGTTGCGACGGATCAATGGCACGAAAAAGCACTATCACGACCTGCTCGGCTAACCGCAACCGGCGACGCTTTCGCCACTGGATAGGCATTCCCGTCATGAAAAACGTTACCCGCTACCCGCTGTCGGTCAGCCTGCTGCACTGGCTGCTGGCCGCCGCGCTGATCGGCAACCTGATCGTCGGCTTGCTCCTGGACGACAACGAGGGCCTTGTCGACCTGCACAAGTCGATCGGCATCGCCATCCTCGGACTCGTGGCGATCCGCATCGTCAATCGGCTGCGCATGCGGCGCCGGCTGCCGCCGTCGATCAATCGGGCCGGCACGCTTAACCATTTCGTAGAACGCAGCGTTCACGGACTGCTTTATGTGCTGATGCTGGCCATTCCCGTGCTCGGGTGGATGAAGACGAATGCGGCCGGCCACACCGCCAACTGCTTCGGGTTCTTCTCTTTGCCTGCCCTGGTGCCACGGAATCGCGAACTGTCGCACTGGCTGGGAGAACTGCATGCGCTGACGGCGTACGGGCTCGCCGCGCTGGTCGGCTTGCACGTCCTCGGCGCACTGGCACACAAGCTGTTCAAGTCCGAGAACGTGTTTCCGCGCATTCTGCCTTTACCCGTACGCGTTGCCCAGCAGAAGACTTCGTCAGATGGCCGCTCCTGAACGGAACGCGTAACGTTCGTCGAATGCTCGCGCAAAACTGCAGGGCGAGCTACGCGATTGCCCGGAGATCGTCGGAACATGCGTTCCCCGATGTCGATCGCACGAGGGCATTTACGCTTCCTTGAAAAGGCGAACCATCGTGGGAAACGCCGCCTGGCGCCGAGATACAATCGATCGCCATCACTGCCCACGTACTGACCCACATAGCCGATTTCATGCGTCCCCGATTGAACTCCGCCGGTATCACGGAACGTGCCACCGTCATTTGTCGATCCCAGGAAACTCTATTGCTGGTGGCACGAACGCCGTCACGTTGGACCCTCCCCGGTGGCATCATTAAGTCCGACGAATCGCCACTGGATGCAGCACGTCGCGAACTCAAAGAAGAAACCGGCTTGGTTGGGTTGGACTTGGCGTATGCCTTTCGGTTCGTCGGAGCGGCGAAGCTGCATCATGTCTTCGTTACCGACGTTCCCGAGCGATCCGACCCGCGACCAGGCAAGGAGATCCGGCTGTGCCGGTGGTTCCGGCACATCGACATCGAATTACTTCCAACCAGTGCGCCCACACCGAGGATCGTTGAGCGTCTAATCAATCATGTCAGTCGAATGTGAACTGTATCGCCACGCCAGGGGCACCTGACCGAAAAATCGACGCGAGACCGCCCCGCCCGCTCGACGAGCCGCAACTGACGTGTCGCGATCCAGTCATCCTGCCCTGTTGCACCGCGAAGACAAACGTGCTTGACGAAGGTCAAGCTGGTAAGAACCGGATGCGCGAAAAATTACCGAGTGCATGATCGTCGGTTGACACCGGGAGACATTCATGAACACCAGCATTTCACCCGTCCAGGCAGTCCCCGCCCCCAACGGGTGCTAATCGCCGTCGACGGTTCGAACGCATCCACTCACGCACTCGCGTATGCCAAAGCGCTCGTTACAGCGAATGCGGCGGTGCATATCGTCAGCGTGGCGGAAAATCCGAGAACGCTTGTCCCGCTCGGATCGAAAACCATGGCATTCCTCGAATCGGCGCGCGTCGAGTTGCTCCGGGATGCATCCGAAGCGCTTTCGCACGCCAAAGCCGCCATGAATCGCGACGACCTCGCCATCGACACGGAAGTCATCGACCTGGCCACCCGCGGCGGAGATGTCGTGCATGCGCTGGCCGACAGCGTGCAAGCCTGGCAGGCCGAGCTCCTGATCGTTGGCGCACGACAGCATCACGGCTTGCTCGGATGGGTCGAAGGAACGGTTTCCGGCCCGCTCGGCAAACTCGTTCATTGCCCGCTTCTCATCGTTCCAGAAGGGTTCGCGTCGGTCGCCGAGCATCTGCCGCAGCGGATCCTGTTCGCTGTCGACGGAAGCTCAATCGCTCTCAATGCATTGCGAACCGGATTGACACTTTCGCGACCCGATACCGAATTTCGTGCGACATGCGTAGTGGACAACCCCATATCGCTCGGCGACTTCGTTATTGGCGGGACACTGGAAGCAGCATTGATCGGCGAAGGCAACCATGCGCTGCAGGGCGCAACAGCCATACTTGATGGCACAGGCGGCCACGCCCAGTCGCAACTGATTCAAACGGATCGAATCCGTGCGAACTCAGTACAGCAGGAACGTTGCACGCTCGCGCGCGAACACAGCATTTTGTGTTTCGACGACACGCTCGATATCGTCGAGCGGCTGCCCCGCTTCGAGCATGTCGGCAACTTCCCGCGAGCCGACCGACGCACGTATCGCATCGATCCGGAACAGCGGCGGATAACGCCGGTGCAGCGCAAGTGCGATCGCCAACCCGATTTCACCCGGCCGCGTCGCACCGGACCGCCGCTCGATACGCACGCCTTCGCACAACCTGCCGCGATACGGCCCCTCCGTCGGCACGAAGCGGACCGGCGTGAACGTCGCGTCGAGCCGCATCGCGCGCAAATCGTCCGCGAGGATGCGCGCGTCGATCCAAGGCGCGCCGACCACGCCGAACGGCATTGCGGTACCGCGCCCGACACTGACCGCCGCTCCCTCGATGAGCCCCGTTTCCGGATAGAGCGACAGCGCGGCGCCATCGCGCAGGTTCGGCGATGGCGGCACCCACCCGAGCCCGGTATCGTCGAAGCGCATCGCACGCACGTAGTTCGCCATCGGCACCACAGTGAGCGCCGCGCCGATGTGCAGGCGTTCGTTGAACAACCGCGCAAGCTCGCCGAGTGTCATGCCGGGCTGCAGCGGCAACGGGTAATAACTGGTGAACGTGGCCGGCTCCGCATCGGCCACGGAGCCGCCGACCACATCGGCGCCCAGTGGATCCGGGCGGTCGAGCACGAGCACCGGGCGGTGCGCGGCGGCCGCTGACTCCAGCGCGTAGCCGAGCGTGGCCAGGTACGTAAAGAAGCGCACGCCGGCGTCCTGCAGGTCGATCACCAGCACGTCGACGTCGGCGAGCCACTCGGGCGCGATCCTGCGCCGGTCGCCGTAGAGGCTGTGGACGGTCACGCCGGTCGCGGCGTCGGTCGTGTCGACGAACGTTTCGTCGACATCCGTGCCGAGCCCGTGCTCGGGAGCGAACAGCGCGACAAGTTGTGCGCCCGGAACATGCGCGAGCAGGTCGGCCGTGCGACGGCCGAACCGGTCGAAGCCACTTCTATTCGTCAGCAGTGCGATTCGCTTGCCGGTCACCGCGGCGAAGCCGCTCGCCGCGAGCACGTCGATGCCGGCCTGCACCGGCCCACGCGAGGCCGGCAACCGGCCAGCCTGGGCAACGGCCGCGGCCATCGTCGGCACGCGCGTCGCGATCTGCGCCGCTGTCACCGGCGCAACCGAGCTCGACACGATGCCGAGCACGAGCGCGCGCAGCGGCATCGCGGTGCCGGTTTCATCGGGATACAGCCGGCTCGTCAGCACGATCGCGAAGCGGCGCGTCACGGGATCGATCCACAGCGCCGTGCCCGTATAGCCAAGGTGCTGCAGCGCGCCGGCCGGCGGCAACCGGTAGCGATTCGCGACGAGCGGCGGCCCGACCTGCCAGCCGGGCGTATGCCAGTCGCCTTCGGCGTCGAGCGTGGCCGGCGTCTCGAGCGCGGCGACGCTGTCGTCACCGAGCACACGTGTCGTGCCGAGGGTGCCGCCGTTCAGCAGCATGCGCGCAAAGCGCGCGAGGTCGTCGGCGCTCGCGAACAGCCCCGCATTGCCCGCGACACCGCCCATCGCCGCCGCGATCGGATCGTGCACGCGCCCCCGGAGCCGCCGGCCGTCACGCACGATCGTCGGCGCAACACGCGCGAGCATCGCGGCGCCCGGCCTGAAGGCTGTGTCGGCCATACCCAGCGGCGCGAATACGTCAGCCGCGCACCACGCGTCGAGCGGCTGTCCCGACACGCGCTCGATGATCTCGCCGAGCGCCACGTAGTTGACGTCGCTGTAGCGCACACGCGTGCCGGGCGACTCCACAGGCGCCATCGCGACGATGTCGGCAAGCACCGCGGCACGGCTACGCAGTGCGCGCGACGACGACACACCGGCCGGCAATCCCGATATGTGCGCGAGCAACTGGCGGATCGTGATGGCGCCCTTGCCGTGCGCGGCGAACGACGGCCAGTAGCGCGCGGCCGGCGTATCGAGGTTCAGCAGGCCGCGCTCCGCGAGCTGCATGATCGCAACTGCCGTCGCCACGGGCTTGGTCAGCGACGCGAGATCGAAGACGGTCTCGGCCGTCATCGCCTCGGCATGCTCGCCCGTCACGCGCAGGCCGCGCGCCACGCGCACCTGCACGCCGTACGCATCGCCCGTCTCGACCACCGCGCCGGCAAGATGGCCGTCGGCGATCTCGGCGGCGATCGCCGCATCGATCGCTGCAGCCTGCCGCTGCGGCGCCGTCGCCCCGTCAGGCGCTGCGCCGGCACCGGCCGGCATCAGCGCGAACAGCAACGCGCCGGTCAGCGCGGCAGCGCAGCGGGATCGTAGCGATTGCGCGGATTCCACAGCATCCATCCGTCCGTGCCGGCCGCGTCGGCGGCGTCGACCTGAGCACGGATATCCGCCGCGTCGAAGGCGCGCCGGTCGAACGCATAGTCGCGAAACGCCTGCAGCCACGGCCGGAAGCGCACGCCGTCGAGCCCCGTGCGGCGCATCGCTTCCGCGAGCGAGCGCCCGACGATCTCGCCGGGGTGATCGGTCGGCTTGCGGCAGCCCGGCAGGCCCCACGTGAAGCCCGACGGATACAGCATCGGCGAAATGTAGTCGACCAACCCGCCCAGTGCGCCGAGCCGCTGCCCGATCTGCGTGTCGTCGGCATTCCAGCACACGTAGCCGAAGATGTCGGCCGACAGGTAGACGTTGTAGGGCCGCAGCCGTGCGCGCGCGCCTTCCAGGAAGCCGGTGATCGCGGCCACGCGGTTCACCTCCGTGTTGGGCTCGCCGAACTGCAAGCCGCTCGCGTCGGGAAAGCGCAGGTAGTCGAACTGGATCTCGTCGAAACCCATCCGCGCAGCCTCCTCGGCCACATCGAAGTTGTGTTCCCACGCAGCACGCACGGTCGGGTCGATCCAGCGCAGGTGCTCGCGATCGCGCCAGATTGCGCCGGCCGCGTCGTGCACGGCCCAGTCGGGATGGGCGGCCGCGAGTGGATCGTCCTTGAATACGACGATGCGCGCGATCAGGTACAGCCCGCGCGCATGGAACGCGCGGATCAGCGCCGGCAGGTCCGCCACGCGCGGGCCCGGCTCGCCGGTCGCGCCGATCGCGTCGCTGCGATACGGCGTCATGCCGCGATCGCCCTTCACGTCGATCACGAACGCGTTGACGGCCGTGCGGCCCGGCAGCGCGAGCGCCGCGTCGCGCAGCGTGCGATCCGCGATGCCGTAAGCCGACAGGTAGACGGCCTTGGGGCGGAATGGCACGAGCGGCACCGTGCGGGTCGTTTCGCCGACGGCGAGCGCGACCTCCGTGCGCGCATAGCCGGGTGCAGTCACGCTGAGCGTCGTGTCGGCCGACGGCGCGGCAAATTCTCCGACGGCCGACGCGATCAGGTTGCTGCCCGACGCATACCCGACCGCACCCGCCACCGGCCGGCCGCTGCCGGCATCGACGACCGTCACCGAGACGGTTCCGGCCCGGCCGGTAACGCACGTGAGCGCCAGCAGCATGCATGTGAGCACGCGGCCGAGCATCACCACGCCCTGCCACCCGTATCGCAATGACTCGTGCCGGTGCCGCCCGGCACGCGCCCCACTGACGATCGCCTGAATCTTCAACGCACACCTCGCGACGCAAATTCGTGCGGACATTGTTGCGAATTCGGCGGATCGCCATGTGAGGCAGATCAACGGTACGCAACGCGCCACCACCCGATCCGCGTCGATCGAAGCGGCGTCTAGGGCGCCGCACGCGTACCGGTGCCGGGACAGCCGCCGCAAAGCCGCATCACGCCGCGCCGCTCCGGGTTCTGCCAATAGAACCGCACATCGACACCGCCCCGCGCCGGCACGACGACATGCCGGACTTCCTGCACGGCACGGTCGCGCGCCGACACCGTATAACGCCCCGGCAGCACGCGTGCGAACAGGAACGGGCCGGCCGTGTGCGCGTCGAGGACCGTCGACTTGCCGGACGTCAACATCACGTCGACGTCCGACAAGTAATGCCCCCCCTTCGTCGCGAACGTGATCCGCAGGTTGTAACGCGGCGCGGCGGCGCGAAACGCAGCGACCTCCTCCGCACCGATGCCGCCCGTGACGTACACGGCACCATTCTGCTCGACGGGCTCGGGCAACGTTTGAGCCGTCGCGCTCGAGGCGGCGGCCAGCAAACAGGCCGACAGCAGCAGCGACCCGGCGATTTCAGTTCGCATTTCATTCTCCCGGTTCATGCACGCGGGTGGCGATGCGGCTCGTTCGGGCGCGTCACGGCCGGCGTGCCGCGACGTGACGCATTCGCATCGTTGACGAAGCCAGCGTCGCGCGGAACGTCGATTTCCCGTTGACGCAGGTCAAGCACACCCGACAGGCCAGCGGCGCGCCCGGCGGCACCCGCCAGCCGATCGGGCGGCACGGCGTGCCCGCCCGGCCTGGGACGACGGCTGGCCGGCGCCATTGTCCGTTCCGGCTGTCAGCCGATATTGCACGGCGCGTCGGAAATATCCGACACGACGCCCCGACATCGGACAGCAAGCTCAGGCCGCGCTGATTGTCCGGCTCGGGTCCGCCGCCAATACTGGAGACGTGACAGGACGCAACGCATTCCGCGGCTGGCGGGCAGGTCTTCCGCTCGGCCGCTGCAGGATCCAGGAGCTGACCATGACTCACCCGACCGCAGCACAAGCCGATGACGCCATGCCGGATCGCGACCTTCCGGTCGGCGCCCACCTCGTGACACGGCGCCAAGGCTACGTGCATCACGGGATCTATATCGGCGACGGCAACGTGATCCACTACGCGGGCCTGGCGCACAGCCTGAGCGGCGGCCCGGTCGAAATCGTCTCCCTCGGCGACTTCTGCGCCGGTTTCGAACTCGCGGTCGTCCGGCACGCGCGGCCCCTGTACGACGGCACGGAAGCGGCACGGCGCGCGGCCTCGCGACTCGGCGAATGCCGTTACCGGTTGCTCACCAACAACTGCGAGCATTTCTGCCTGTGGTGCCTGTTCGGCGTTGCAAGGAGCGATCAGGTTGCGTCGTGCCTGCGCAACCCGGTTCACGGCATCGCGGTCGTCGTCATGCTGCTTGCCTGCGTGCTGGCCGCGCGGCTGCAGGCGGCATCCGTCGAACGCGCGCCGGACGCCCGCACCTGCCCGGTTCAGTGCGGGGCCTAGTGCCGCCGCTCACCCGCGTCTGCTGCAGGCGGCATGCGCCTGCCCCCAGCGCTTCGCCTGCGCGATCGCGATGCGGATCGCACTGCCCTCGGCGCGCCCTTGCCGCAGCAGCGCGTTGGCTATCTCGATCGCCTTGCCGCGCACCGGCGGCGGCAGGTTCCGCATCGACGGCGGATAGCGTTCGTCATCCCAAGGCATGGTCAATCCTGCTCGCCCCGATGCGCCGATCCCGAGGCACGGGTCGACGCGTCACGCGGCAGGATCGCGATGATTGCGGACGTCTCACGACGCCCCGCCGAGCGTGAATCCGAACGGACACGGTATCCGCGAACGACGGCGGCAAACCCGCGATCACGCGATCGGTCACGGTTTCTCCCGGACGGATTGCAGCAATCCGTTCATGCATCGCGTATCGCACGCATCAGTCATCAAGTAGCGCGGCAACGCCATGGAGGGATCCGTGAGCCGAACGGGGCGCGCATCGATCGTGAACGCCGCGACATAGCCTTCACGAGCGGCCGCCTGATCGGTCTGCGCGTCATGGACGCCGAACGGCCAGGCCAGCAACCGGACCGGACGACCGGTTTCCGACTCGAGCCGTTCGCGGGAACGGCTCAACTGGAACGACACGAATCGTTGGTAATCCTCCTCGGACCGCCGTGCGTGCTCGGTGTGGAAATTCGGATGCCAGTAGGTATGCGATTCGATATCGTATTCGCCGGATTGCCCGAGCACGCGTAGCTGACCCCAAGTCATCGCGTAGCTGGCGTTCGAGATCGCCGATGGATAGATGAACAACGTGACCGGTACCGGATGCGCTGCCAGCAACGGGCGCAGCACGTCGTAGACGGAGCGGTGACCGTCGTCCACCGTGATCGCGACCGCCCGCGCCGGCAGCGCGTCCGCCTGGCCCGCGTGCCAGCGCACGATGTCGGCGAGCCGCACGACGCGGTAGCCGTTCGCCTCGATCGCATGCAGTTGATCGAGGAAGGTCCCGGTGCGCACCGTCATCGAATCCAGGCGTTGCGCCGCAAACCGGTGATAGACGAGGATCAGCACGCGTTGCGGCACCGGCTCACCCGTCCCCGTGCCGGAAAACGATACCTGCGGCCAGCATGACAGCAGCAGCAGGCAGACAATCGCGCGGACGCTCATGCCGCACCACGCACGACGGCCGTGCCGCTTGCCTGCGCAACCAGTTCCGCATGAATCCGCTCGACGTCGGCGCGCGTGCACAGCGCCGTGCCGGGATGCTCGACCGAAGCCACCGATGCCGCCAACGCATAGCGACACGCATCGTGGAACGGCACGCCGCGCGCGAGCGCCCAGACCATCCCGCCGACGAAGCTGTCGCCGGCACCGACCGTGCTGCACACCGTCGCGCGTCTGCCCGGCAGGCGCAGTGTGCGCTCGCGCGTGACGATCCATGCGCCGCGCGCGCCGAGTGTCAATGCAACGATGTCCGCCCGCCCCTGCGCGACGAGTTCGCCCGCGTTCCTGCATGCCGACGCTTCGTCGAGCGGCTCGCCGGCCAGCGCGCTCAGTTCGTCGAGGCTCGGCTTCACGAGATGCACCCCGGCGTCGAGGGCCGCGCGCAGCGCCGGGCCCGCCGCATCGACGACCACGCGGCTGCCGTTTGCGGCGGCCGTCCGCGCGAGCGTCGCATACAGGTCATCCGGTGCGCCGGGCGGCAGGCTGCCGCTCAGCACCAGATAGCGCGGCGCAGGTTGCAGGGCCGCGATGCGCGCCGCGCAGTCGCGCCACTCGGCTGCCGTGACTGACGGCCCCGGCATCAGGAAGCGGTATTCGCGCCCCGTCGCCGTTTCGGTTACGCAGACGTTCTCGCGCGTCTCGCCGGCGATCCGCAAGCGCACGGCCGGCACCCGTTCGGCTTCGAGCAGCAGCGTCAGCACGTCGCCGGTCGGGCCGCCCGCCAGGTACAGCGCGACGCAGTCGCCGCCGAGCCGGTGAACGGTCCGCGCGACGTTGATCCCGCCGCCGCCGGGATCCCGCCGTGGCCGCGCGCAGCGCAGCTTGTGCGTCTCGACGATGTGCTCGACCGACGTCGAGACATCGACGGCCGGATTCAACGTGACGGTAACGATCTCGGTCATGGCGCGTAGTCGGTAAAAGAGCGATTCGCAGGCTTGCACGCCGCTCGCGTGCGGCCACGGCGGGTGCCGGGTGGCAGCCACCGGCGCGGTCCGGCCCTGGCACCACCTTACGTGCGTGCTTTCCCGCGGCATTGACGACCGTCAAGCCATGCCGCAACAGCGCCGGATTGCGCTCGATCAACGACGCGGGCGGGCAGGCCCTTACAGTAGGTCATCCGTCGTCGCCGAGCTCCGTCATGGACGAACAGCCGCTTTGCACCACCGTGTTCGCCGAACGCTATGCGCAGCCCGGCGAAACGTCGCGCGCGGCCGTCTTCCAGCGTGTCGCCCGCGCACTGTCGCTCGCCGAGCCGCCCGCACTGCGTGCCCGGGCCGAGCGCACGTTCTTCCTGAACCTGCAGCGCGGCGCGATCGGCGCCGGTCGCATCATGGCGAATGCCGGCTCGGGGACAGGCGGGACGATGATCAACTGCTTCGTCCACCCGCTCGCGGTTCCGGTGGACATGCCGCTGCAAGGCGTCGATGCAGCGCTCGCGCAGGCGCTCGACGACGCCCGGCTCACGCTGCTGATGGGCGGCGGAATCGGCTACGACTTCTCGCCGGTACCGCCCGTCGGCGCGTACGAACGCCGTCAGTCGCCCGAACGCGGTGTATGCGCGGCGATCGACCGATTCGATGCGATGTGCCGCGCATTGCCGTTCACCGGCCCGCGCCGCGGCGCCCAGATGGGCGTCCTGCGCTGCGATCATCCGGACCTGCTGGCGTTCGTCACGGCCAAGCGCGGGCGATCGCGCTGGCCGACCTTCAACCTGTCGGTCGGCATCACGGACGCGTTCATGGATGCGGTCGCGCACGATCTGCCCTGGGCGCTCGTCCATCAAGCGCCGCGCCATGCAGCCGACGTTGCGACGCCCCGGCGGCAGGACGGGCGCTACCTTCATGCGACGGTTCCCGCCCGCAAGTTGTGGCAGGCGATCGTCAACGCCGCACGCGACAGTGCCGAACCCGGGCTGCTGTTCCTCGACACGATCCACGACGCGAATCCGCTGCGCGAGCACGAGCGGATCGACGCGACGAACCCGTGCGGCGAACAGCCGCTGCCGCCCTACGGCAGCTGCGTGCTCGGGCCGATCGACCTGTCGCGGTTCGTGCACCATCCGTTCGGCATCGACGGCGAGCCGCGCGTCGATTTCGCGGCGCTCGCCGACGCGGTGCACGTGCAGGTCCGCCTGCTCGACGATGTGCTCGACCTCACCGCGTGGCCGCTCGCCGCGCATGCCCGCGAAGCGCACCGGACGCGGCGCATCGGTGTCGGTGTGACGGGCCTGGCCGACGCGCTGACGATGCTGCGGCTGCGCTACGACAGCATCGAGGCGCGCGCATGTGCGCGCACCATCGCGCTGACGATGCGCGAGCACGCGTTTGCGGCATCGGCGGCGCTGGCCGCCGAGCGCGGTGCGTTTCCCGCTTACGATCCAGACGCTTACCTGTCCGGCCCCGCCTACCGCATGCGGCTGCCGCTGAAGGTACATCACGCGATCAAACGGCACGGGCTGCGCAACAGCCATCTGCTGTCGTTCGCGCCGGCCGGCAGCGTGAGTCTCGCGTTCTGCGACAACTGCTCGAACGGCATCGAGCCGGCCGTCGGCTGGACCCAGCGCCGGATGGTCCGCACGGCCGACGGACAGGTGCGCGCGTTCCGCGTGCACAACCACGCTTACCGGCTGTTTCGCGCCCTGCATGACGACGGCGTGGCGCTGCCGGACTATTTCGCTACCGCGGCCGAGATCGCGTCGATCGATCACGTCGCGATGCTCGCGGCGCTCCAGCCCTGCGTCGACGCCGGCATCTCGAAGACGGTGACGATGAACAGCCAGTGTTCGCTGGCCCAGGTCGACGCGTTGTTCTTCGCGGCGTGGCGCGACCGGCTCAAGGGGATCACGGTGTTCCGGCCCGATCCGCAGCTCGCGTCGGTCGTCGTCGACGATACCGCGCAACTGCGCGACGGCGCGGTGTGCATCGGCTGTTGAGCGGCCCGATCGTCGGTAGCCGGTAGCGGGTCAGGGTGACGTGTCCGTTGCCGTTACCGGCTCCGCATCGGCTCGCGCCGGTTCGGGCGCCGCGCCGAGATCATGCGGCGGCGTAATGAGCGCCACCAGCGTGTCGTGATCGATCGACTCGTGCTGCAGCAGGCACCGCGCGATCCGTTCGAGCGCGTCACGATACTCGCCGAGTGTCGCCGCGACCCGCACGTGCGCGTCTTCGAGCAGCGCGCGCACCTCCTCGTCGATCAACTGCGCGGTGTGTTCGCTGCACCGGCCGTCGCCCGGCGTCCACACGCCGGGCGAACCGCCCTGCGGCGTCGCATCGTCGAGCGTCGCCAGGCCGAGCTTCGCGCTCATCCCGTACTGCATGACCATGTGCCGCGCCAGCGCAGTTGCGCGCTCCAGATCGTTCTGCGCGCCGGTCGACACGTCGCCGAACGCGATCTCCTCGGCCACCCGGCCGCCGAGCAGCACGTCGAGCCGGTCGAGCAGCTCGCTCTTGCGCAGCACGTAGCGATCCTCGGTCGGCACCTGCTGCGTATAGCCGAGCGCCGCGATGCCGCGCGGGATGATCGACACCTTCTTCACCGGATCGCAGTGCACGCGGCTTTGTGCGACGAGCGCGTGTCCCGCTTCGTGGTACGCGATGGTCCGCTTTTCCTCGTCGTTCATCACGCGGCTCTTGCGCTCCATGCCCGTCATCGCGCGGTCGATCGCTTCATCGAAGTCGGCCATGCCGATCGCCGGCTTGCCGAGCTCGGCCGCGTGCAACGCAGCCTCGTTGACGACGTTCGCGAGATCAGCGCCGACGAAGCCCGGCGTGCGCTGCGCCAGCTCGGCAAGGTCAATTTCCGGGGCCAGCTTCACGCGCTTCGTGTGCACGGCCAGGATCTGCTTGCGTCCGGTCAGGTCGGGCCGGTCGATCGCGATGTGGCGGTCGAAGCGCCCGGGCCGCAGCAACGCGGGATCGAGGATCTCGGGCCGGTTCGTCGCGGCCATGATGATCACGCCCGAATTGGCCTGGAAGCCGTCCATCTCGACGAGCAACTGGTTGAGCGTCTGCTCGCGCTCGTCATTGCCGGACATCAGGCCGACGCCGCGCGCCTTGCCGAGCGCATCGAGTTCGTCGATGAACACGATGCACGGCGCCTTCTGCTGCGCCTGTTCGAACAGGTCGCGCACGCGTGCCGCGCCGACGCCGACGAACATCTCGACGAACGCCGAGCCGCTGATCGTGAAGAACGGTACGGCCGCCTCGCCGGCCACGGCGCGCGCGAGCAGCGTCTTGCCGGTGCCGGGCGCACCGACGATCAGTACGCCCTTCGGGATCTTGCCGCCGAGCCGCTGGTAGCGTTCGGGGTTGCGCAGGAACGCGACGATCTGCTGCAGCTCGGCCTTCGCCTCGTCGATGCCGGCGATGTCGTCGAACGTGATGCCGGTTTCCTGCTGCACGTACACGCGTGCCTGGCTTTTGCCCATGCCGCTCAGGTCCCGGACCCCGCCCGGCCTGCGCATCATGAAGCTCCAGAACGTCACGAGGACGATCACCGGCAGTATCCATCCGGCAAGCGTCTCGAGCCAGCCCGAATCCGGCACGCCGCGATAGCGGATGCCGGCGGCCGTGAGTTCGGTGACGAGACGATCGTCGGCGACCCGGTTGGTCGCGAAGCGCCACGGCGGCCCCGCCTTCTTCACGGCGGCCGCGTCGGAGGCCGGCAGGTCCGCACCGGCCTCAGGCATGCGCAGCACGCCCGAAATCGACGATTGGCCGATGTCCAGATCGTCGACGAGCCGCGCGTCGACCAGGCGGTGAAAGTCGCTGTACGAGATCGACGTCGTTGCCGGCTGGGCCATCAGTAGCTGATACGCCACCAGCGCGGCAAAAACCAACGGGATCAGCAGTCCGGAGTAGTCGAATGATTTTTTCATCGCATCAGGCCCGCTCGCCGGACACACCGCCGTTCATGCATCGTCGCGCGTCCATTGCACGCGCAGCATGTCCTCGCCATCGCGATAGTTGAGCGCGAGATCGCCGTGATGCGCATGCAGCAACGCTTCTCCCAGCCGTCGCACCATGTGCACGCCCGTCGTGCGGACGACGAGCGTATCGGCGGATTTCTCGATTTCCATGATGCGTTCGAGTGCGTGCTCGCTCGTCTCCAGATCGGCCTGGCGCTCGAGCAGATCGAGAATCGTCGCCCGGTGCGCGCGCAGGTACGCGCCGTGCAACACCAGTTCGCCCGCCGGCAGGTTTTCTCGCATGCGCTTGCAGGCCGGGCATTCGAGCTGTCGCCGGTCGAGCGGCGTCGCATACCACGTCCAGCGGCCCGCGTCGCAGACGGCGCCGCAGCCTTCGCAGATCCGGTCGCCTTTGGGCCGCTTCGGATCGCGGAAACTGTCCTTCGTATGCGGCTGCATGCGCTTGTCGCGGCGCAGATGGTTTCGGCCGGGGCCGGAATTCGAACGGTTCATGACTGCTTCTCCTCGCAGTAGACAGCACGGGCTGGCCGTCAGCCGACGGTGAGCCGGTCGACGACCTCCCGGACACCTCTGACCGACCCGGCAGCACCGCACGCGGCGCGCCTTTCGGCGAGTGACGCGACCTTGCCCGTCAGCGTGATGACGCCGTCGACCGCGTCGATCGCAATGCCCGCGGATTCGCGCTGCGCGCGACGCGCAAGCGCTTCCGCGATCCGCGTGCCGACGTCCGGCACCGTGTGGTCCGTTCGCACCTGGATCCGGTTCGCGACGCCGACGACGCCGATCATCCGGCTGACCATCTTTTCCGCCGCCCGACTCTGGTATGCATGATCGACTTCACCGTCGAGCGTCACGCAACCGTGATCGACCTCGACGCGAATCTTGTGATCGCGCAGCGCCTCCTGCCAGCCGAGCGCGAACGTGATCGCGATCGCCAGTTCCTGATCCGCGCACGCGTTCTCCGGCGGCGTGACGTTCAGTTCGAGCACGAGCGCGCGCGCATCCTCGACATGCAGCGCCGTTTTCTGCGCCTCGAGTTTCTGGGCCCAGCTGTCGACCGTGCCGCGCAACGTCACGATCCGGTCGCGTACGTCGACGTCGATCCGCCGTGCATCGATCGCCGGATTCCAGAACAGCGCCTGCTCGACATCCTGCTTGAGTGCTGCATCGGACTTCATTTCCGTCTCCTGTCGGGCCGTGCCGGTCGCGACATTCGCGATCGGCGATGGGGCCGCACCGGATTCAGCATCGCGCACGGCGGCGCCGGCGGGTTGACGAGGATCAATCAACGGCGTGCTGGTGGAAATGGCCATCGGGCGCGCGCATGCCGGATTCGTCCGTTGATACAGATCAACCGTGCGGCGGAGCGCAACGCGATCATGACGCCAGACGCCACGAAATCCGTGACAACCCACGCGTTTCGCATTCGTACGACCGCCGCTCTCCAGGAGACCGTCATGAACCGCAGGCAATACCGAATCGCGCTCGCGACGCTCAGCGTGTTCATCGCGCTTGCATCGCTGGCCGGCATCGTCCACGGGATGCTGTTCGACGAGCGGGTTTTCAGGTATTCGATCGTCACACTGATCCTGAGCATCCTCTCGTTCGTCGTCCTGCTGAACCTCGCCCCGGGCGACCGCCCGTGACCCGCGCGGCGCCAACGCCTTCGAACCTGACGTAACGAGCGGCCGCGTCCGGCCGCCATTCATGCCGTACGTCGCCGAAGTCGCGCCGTCACCGCGCCGGATCCGTCGTCCCGCCGAACGCGCAATCGTGCCCGGCCAGCACCGAGGTGCCGGCGGTGTCGTCGACTAAGCGCGCAATATCCGCGAGCGAGCCGATAGTCGCGCGCCGGCCCGACGTTCGAGCGAAGTCACCGGCGGCCTCGACTTTCGGTCCCATGGAGCCCGCTGCGAAAGCCAGCCCGGCAAGCGCCTCCGGCGACGTACGGCGAACCAGTCGCGCGTCGGCGGTGCCCCAGTCGACGTACACGCCTGCCACGTCCGTTGCGATCACGAACAGGTCCGCATCGATTTCACGTGCGAGCAGCGCCGCGCTGCGATCCTTGTCGACCACCGCCTCGATCCCCTGGTGCCGGCCGCCTTCCGCTTCGACCACGGGGATGCCGCCTCCTCCTGCGCAAATCACGATCGCACGGCAGGCGAGCAGCGCCCGTACCGGCTCCATTTCCAGAAACCGCAGCGGCCGCGGACTCGGCACGACCCGTCGGTACCCGCCACCGTCCGCGACGACTTTCCAGCCATTGGCGTCGACCATCTCCGTTGCCGCTGCTTGCGTGAGGATCGGACCGACCGGTTTGTCAGGATGATGGAGGGCAGGATCCGTGGCGCTCACCTCGACCATCGTCAGCAGTGTCGCGCATGGACGCGATGCCGGCAGCCGGTTGCGCAGTTCCAGTTCGATCAGGTAGCCGATCATGCCTTCGGTCTCGGCGTCGAGCACATCGAGCGGAAAACGTTCGGCAGGCGGCGCCTGCCGGGAGAGCGTCGCGAGCATGCCGACCTGCGGGCCGTTGCCATGCACGATCACCAGTTCGTTCCCGTGCGCGATGCTCGCCAACTGTGCCGCGGCCAGTCTCACGTTCTGCAGTTGCGCGGCGGCGCTCATCGCCTCCCCGCGCCGCAGAAGTGCATTGCCGCCGAGTGCGACCACGATACGCATCGCCTGCCCTCCCCTAGCCGGCCAGCGTTGCAACCAGCACCGCCTTGATCGTATGAAGCCGGTTCTCGGCCTGCTCGAAGACGATGGACGCGTCGGACTCGAATACCTCGTCGGTGACCTCGACACCATCGGTCAGCCCGTAGTGATCGGAAATCTGCTTGCCGACCACTGTATGCGCGTCGTGAAATGCCGGCAGGCAATGCATGAACTTCACGCGCGGGTTACCGGTTTCCGACAGAAGTTTCGCGTTCACCTGATAGGGCAGCAACGTACTGATGCGCTCGCCCCATCGCTCCTCCGGCTCCCCCATCGAGACCCATACGTCCGTGTAGATGAAGTCCACGTCCTTCACCGCTTCGCCGGGCTGTTCGGTCAGCATGAGCCGTGCGCCCGTCTTCGCGGCGATGTCCCGGCATTGCGCGATCAGCTCGTCATTCGGCCATAGATGCCTCGGCGCACAAAGGCGAACGTCCATGCCGAGCTTCGCGCCGACGATCATCAACGAATTGCCCGTATTGTTGTGCGCGTCGCCGATGTAGCAATACGCGATTTCGTGTACCGGCTTGTCGCTGTGTTCGTGCATGGTCAGCACATCGGCCAGCATCTGGGTAGGATGGAATTCGTCGGTCAGCCCGTTGTACACGGGTACGCCGGCGTACTGCGCGAGTTCCTCGACGATCTCCTGGCCGAAACCGCGATACTCGATCGCGTCGTACATCCGGCCAAGCACTCGGGCCGTGTCCTTCATCGATTCCTTGTGACCGATCTGCGACCCCGTCGGATCGATGTACGTGACGTGCGCGCCTTGGTCATGGGCGGCAACCTCGAACGCGCATCGCGTGCGGGTCGACGTCTTCTCGAAGATCAGCGCGATGTTCCTGCCGGTCAGGCGCGGTACCTCGGTGCCCGCGTATTTCGCGCGCTTGAGGTCGCGCGACAGGTCTAGCAGATAACGAATCTGGCGCGGCGTGTAGTCCATGAGCGTCAGATAGCTTCGATTGCGTACGTTGAACATGATGAGTTTTCTTCTCTCGAGGTCGGCATGGAATGGCGCGGTTCAGAGCGCGACCGGATCGCGCGCGACCGGGCAGCTCAGGCAGTGACTGCCGCCACGCCCGCGGCCTAGCTCGCCGCCGGGCAGCTCGATCACATCGACACCGGCCTGGCGCATCTTGCGGTTCGTGTGGGTGTTGCGGTCGTACGCGAGCACGACGCGACGGTCGAGCGCGAGCACGTTGTTGCCGTCGTCCCATTGCTCGCGCTCGCTTTCGTAGCGGTCCCCGCCCGTCGTCAGCACGCGCAGCGAGCCGACACCGAGCGCGCTCGCCACGACCTGCAGGAACTTCTCGTCATGACGCTCGTAGCGAATCTGCCCGAGCGCGTCTCCGGCATACAGGCTCGTGCAGCGGATCTCGTCGGCCACGTCCGGATAAATGCTGACGAAATCGACGTCGAGGAACGAAAAGACCGTGTCGAGATGCATCGACGCGCGTGACTTCGGAAACTGGCATGCAATCACGCGCTTCGCACCGTTGCCGGCGAACAGTGCGCGCGCGACCTGCGTGACGGCTTGCGGGCTCGATCGCTCGCCCATGCCGATCAGCACGACGCCGTTGCCGATGGCCATCACGTCGCCGCCTTCGAGCGTCTGCGTGCCGTGATCGACGTCGGGGTCGCCCCACCACGTTCTGACCTTGCCCGCGAAGCGAGGATGAAACGCGTAGACGGCCGCGAGCAGCAGTGTTTCTTTCCTGCGCGCGGGCCAGAACATCGGATGCAACGTCACCCCGCCGTAGATCCATGCACTCGGGTCGCGCTGAAAAATCAGGTTCACGAGCGGCGGAATCACGAAGTCCGATCGCTCCAGATATCCGCCAAACAAACCGCGTGCATCGAACGGCAGTTCCGATTTCGCGACGCCGCCGATCAGCACCTCGGCAAGCTGCTGCGCGGGCATCGATTCGAGCCATAGCCGCAACTCGCGAAGCATGCCTGTTCCGACCTCCTCCTCCGTGATGCGGCGATCGAGTATCCAGTCGCGCGCGCCGGTATCGAGGCAGACTTCGGCCAGTAGATGCTGAAACTCCAGCACCTCCACGTCTCGTTCGCGCAGGACGCGCACGAACGCCTGATGATCCTCGATGGCCTTGTCGACCCAGATCACGTCGTCGAAGAGCAAGGCTCCGCAGTTGGCCGGCGTCAGCCGGCGATGAGCGAGGCCAGGCGCGCAAACCATCACGGTTCGCAGTTTGCCGGTCTCGGAATGAACGCCAAGAGTCATGATCGGATTCCGGAAGTTCCGCAGCATTTTTGAGTGGACACGCCGCCGCGATGGCGTGGCCTGTTCGTCATCGGCCCTGTCGATCGCGTATTCGATACCCGTCAGCCAATCGACACGACGCCCTTCGCGAACAGCACGCATGCAGTCACCGCGACGGCGAGCAAGACGACTGCGGCCGTGCGCTCGAGTCCGGTAAACGCGGGTGAGTCTGGATTCTTCTCGCGCTGCGCATACCAGAACACGGGGATGCCGATCACGAAGAAGATCGTCGACATCAGCAGATAGGTAGGACCGGCTGCGTAGAGCAGCCATGCAGCGTATGCGGTGCCCAGAATGCCGGTCCACATCGACGCGCGTTTGCCCTCGCCCGCCTGCTCGCGGAAGCTCTTCTGCGTCGCGCATTTCCACAGGAAGCCGGTGCTTGCGAGATACGGCGGCAGGATCATCACGCCGGCCACGCTGATGAGCCACATCCACGCGTCGTGCGCAAACAGCACGACGAACATCATGGCCTGCATCACGCCACTCGAAATCCAAAGCGACGGCGCAGCCGCATGATGGCGATTCTCATGCGACAGGAACCGCGGAAAAATATTGTCCTTGGCGGCTGCATACGGCAACTCGGCAACGAGGACCGTCCACGCCAGCCAGCAGCTCAGCACCGAGAACAGCAGCGCGACGACGACGAAGACCGCCCCCCAGTGCCCGACGAGCTGTTCGATGACATAGGCCGTGGACGGATTCTGCAGGCCCGCCAGCTGATGCTGGGACATCACGCCGAACGGCAGCGCGGAAAGCAGGAAATAGAGCGTCGTGCAGACTGCGAGCCCGATGAACGTCGCGGTGCCCACCGCGTGCTGATCGCGCGCCCGGTCGGACACGACGACGGCGCCCTCGATGCCGATGAACACCCAGAGCGTGACCAGCATCGTGCTCTTGACCTGTGCAAGCGTGCCGCCGAGATGCTGCTGCTGTCCCCACACATCGAACGAAAAATGTCCCTTCTGGAAAAACAGCGCCATGACGACAATGGCGACGGACAGCGTCACGACATTGACCACGCTCGTTATCGTGTTGAGGATCGCCGCGCGCTTCACGCCGGAAAGCACCATGAAGTGCAAGGCCCAGATCAGCAGCGATCCGCCTGCAATCGACTGCCAGTTCTTGCCATCGAACGCGGGGAAAAAATAGCCGAGCGTCTGCATGATCAGCACCGCGAACGCGACGTTGCCGAACGCGGAGCTGAGCCAGTATCCCCAGGCCATCTCGAAACCCGCGAACTTGCCGAAGCCTTCTCGCGCATACGAGTAGATGCCAGCAGTGAGTTCGGGGCACTGGTCCGCCAGCGTCCGAAACGCGTTTGCCAGAAAGAACATGCCGACGAGCGTGATGATCCATGCGATCGCGATGGCGCCGAGGCCGGCGCCCGCGGCCATGTTCTGCGGGAGGTTGAACGCCCCGCCGCCGATCATCGAGCCGACGACGATGCCGCTCAGCAGCAGCAAGCCGAGCTTGCGTGTATCGGGACCGCCAGCGACCGCCTTCGGCACGGACGACGTCCGGCCGCCCTCGACGGAGGGCTTCTCCACGACAGGTTGACTCATGTCAGTTCTCCACACACGGTGACTTCTCCTGGTCATACGACTCGCCGCATGACAAACGGCAACCATGATCAGGTCTCTGATAAATGAAAATAGAATTCGGATTACTATGTATTTGATATTCGTCGATTCCGGAAGGAAACCGGAAGCGGCGAAACAATGCGTCGACAAGGCCGAAAATTCCGCGGCGGAGCAACCAAGACCATAGTAGATGCCGAACCACCGGAACCCGCTTGATTCAGGTCAACGGTGCGGGTCCGGGCGTGGCGGGAAGAATGCAGGCGGGGGGGAGGAGCAGAGAAACCACCGCAATCTGAAAGGGACCAGGTAGCGGGGAGACGTCATCCCGGTCAATACGAGCGTACCGGCGGGTGTACTCAGTCCGGATCGCCGACCTCGACCGTGGCCAGCGGCATCCCGATGAAAGGCAGATCCGTGCGACGACGCGCGAATACCCACGGCGCGACGGGGTTCGAATGGCAGGAATGCGTGATGATTGCGTCGGCGACCACGTACGACCAGATCAGCCCGGGAGACCGCTGAAGACGAAAACCATACGGAACAAGGCCTGACGCAGCAAAGAACTGCGCGATCGTTTCCACGCGCCATGCGCCTTCCTGTTGGAACCCTCCGGGTTCTGACTCGGGTCGGCCAGCATCATCGATTCCTCGCTTGACACGATATACGTAACGGCAATCCCTCACGCAAAAAGTGGGCCTGACTCGTCTTTTCGCCATTGTGTGGGCGGCGAAGACTGCACGTCGCGCAGGTCCCGTGGCCGACAAGCCCTGCGAGCCAGGTTCTGCCGTGCACGACACAGGCGTCCTGGTTGACCGACGTCAATCGGCAATCCGGATCCGGTATCGAGAATTGACCCCAGGCTGTCCGGCAACCGGCACGGCGGTACAACGGAATCCGACATGAAGATGCTTTCGGTGGCGCTTGTCGTCTTTGCACTGGTGCCGGCCAGCGGCAGCCTCGCGCGACTGCGGGACGACGACAATCGGGTCGCCCTGGCGCTGAACGGGGTCGTCAGCACCTACAGCGAACGCGCCGCGATCGTCGCCGACCTTCTGCAGACGGCGTCCCGGGAATCCGCGGCCCGGCGTGCACAGCTGAGCGCGACGCGCGATGCCTGCGCGGCCCTCGCCGCCACGTCCGTCACCGTCGACGTGCTGCGGCGGGCCGACGCTCTCCCCAACTACGACAGCGTCCAACTCAAATTCGAAGTCGCCGTGTCCCGTTTGCTGGCCGAGTCGGATTCCGATCGCGCGATGTTCACCGACCCGCACTACAGCGTGGTCAAAGTGCGTCTTCGAGCCGTCGAGCTGCGGATCGGTATCGCCCGCGAGCAATACGACAATGCTGTCGCACTCTATAACGCCAGATTGCATACGTTCCCGACAAGCGTCACGGCCCGGCTGTTCGGTTTCCGTGAAGGCCGAACGTTTGCCGATCTTGACTCCCACTCACCGTTGCCGCGCGGCTTGCTCGGCCCCGGTGCCCGACGCAATCCGTGGGCGTGAGATCGTTGTGGCTCGTCTGTCAACCGAAGCACCGCTCGAAACGCATTCCCGCCGAAGTGATGCAGATCAAGGGGAGGAGCGTCAATCGTCGGATATAAGTGAACCCGAAGCGGCGACGTCACGAGGCGGCGCCACCCTGCGTTCCCGTATTCGCCGAGGCTTTCCATGCGCGCCATCGCGCTTCCCTCCGTCTTCCGCATCACGGCCGTCCGATACGTGCATTTAGTTGCGCTCGCAACTGGTATCGGCCTGATTTCCGGATGCCTGTCGCTCGCACCGAGTGACGAACCTCCGGCCGCGCCGGTTCCCGCCGCCTTTCTGGATCCGGCAGCCGGCAACACGCCTGTGGCAACCCAGGTGCCCGCGTGGCAGGACTACTTCGTTGATACGCGCCTTCGTGCGCTGATCGCGCAGGCGCTGGCCAACAATCGCGACCTGCGCGCGGCCGTTGCACGCGTCGAACAGGCACGCGCCGCCTACGGCATCCGCCGCGCGGACCAGTGGCCGACGATCGGCGCCGGCGCGGCCTATGCGCGGTTTCGCGCACCGGGCGGGTTCCTCACGCCCGCCCCGTTCATCGGTCAGGTCTACGAGGTCCAGCTGGCCGAAACGCAGTGGGAACTCGATTTCTGGGGCCGTGTCCGCAACCTGAAGGACGCGGCACTGCAACGCTATCTCGCGAGCGACGCGGCCCGGCGTGCCGCCACGCTGAGCGTGATCACGTCGGTCGCCAACGCGTATCTGGCGCTGTGTGAATACGACGAGCGCATCGCGCTGACCCGCGCGACGATCGACACGCGCCGCGAGTCGCTGCGGATTTTCCGGCTTCGCCACGCAGCCGGCGCAATCTCCCGCCTCGACCTGACGCAGGCCGAGATCCTGCTCCAGCAGGCGGAGTCCCTCGGCGCCCAGCTGCAGCAGGCGCGCGCGTCGGCGGCCGATGCACTGGCCTTGCTGGTCGGGGCACCGCCGAATCTGGCCGGCACGCCGCTCGCGCTCGACGACGGTGCCGTCGCGCCGTCGCTCGCCCCCGGCCTGCCCTCGTCGCTGCTCGCCCGGCGGCCGGACGTGATTGCGGCCGAGCACGAACTGCAGGCAACCCGCGCGAACATCGGCGCGGCGCGCGCCGCGTTCTTTCCGCGCATCGCGCTGACGAGCTCGATCGGCTCGGGCAGCAGCGCGCTGCATGACCTCCTGACGTCCAGCACCGGCGTCTGGTCGGTGATCCCGAGCGTGACGCTGCCGCTGATCGACGGCGGCCGCAATCGCTCGAATCTCGCGCTTGCGCACGCGCAGCGCAACGAAGCGCTCGCGCGCTACGAGCGGACGATCCAGGGCGCGTTTCGCGACGTCTCCGACGCACTTGCATCCCGCTACTGGCTGGCCGACGAGGTGCGCATCGAGCGCGCCACGCTGGATTCGCAGGCCGAACGGGCCCGCCTCGCGAAGCTGCGCTACGACAGCGGCGCGACCCGGTTCCTCGAGGTGCTCGACGCGCAGCGCGACCTGATGAACGCGGAGCAGCAATGGGTGATGACGCGCCGGGCGCTGCTGTCCAGCCGCGTCGCGCTCTATGGCGCGCTCGGCGGCGCCACGCGCGACAGCGACGCTGCCGCCGCGCCAACGACCAACGAATCGACGAATCCGGATTCCCTACGATGAAAACCCTCAAGCGCCCTCTTCTGATCGGGGCAGGCGTCGCCGTGCTCGTGATCGGCATGACGTATTACGGATGGACGCGCTGGCATGACGGTCAGGCCGATGCCGGCCTCGTGAGCGGCAACGGCCGTATCGAAGCGACCGAGATCGACGTCGCGACCAAGCTGCCGGGGCGTGTCACCGCGATGCTCGTCGACGAAGGCGACTTCGTGAAGGCAGGCCAGCCGCTCGCGCGCATGGACGTCGTCGTCCTGCAGGCGCAGCTCGACGAAGCGCGAGCCCGGGAGCAGCAGGCGGTGAACACGGCGGTGAGCATCGACGCGCAGGTCGCGCAGCGGCGCAGCGACAAGGCAGCGGCCGAGGCTGTCGTCGTCCAGCGGGACAGCGAACTGGATGCGGCGACGCGGCGGCTCGCGCGCTCCGAGACGCTGTCGCGCGACGGCGCGTCGTCGATGCAGGAGCTCGACGACGACCGCGCCCGCGCCGGCAGCCTGCGGGCGACCGTGAATGCGGCACGCGCACAGGTGCAGGCCGCGCAGGCCGCGATCGACGCGACCCGCGCCCAGCTCGTCGCCGCTAACTCCGCCGTGACGGCTGCGCAGGCGACGGTCGCGCGCGTGCAGGCCGACATCTCGGATAGCGACCTGACATCGCCGCGCGACGGGCGCGTGCAGTATCGGGTGGCCGAATCGGGCGAAGTGCTGCCGGCCGGCGGCAAGGTGCTCAACGTGGTCGACTTGTCGGATGTCTACATGACCTTCTTCCTGCCCGAGACGGTCGTCGGACGGGTGCCGCTCGGCGCCGACGTGCGAATCGTGCTCGATGCGGCGCCGGAGTACGTGATTCCGGCCCGCGTGTCGTACGTGTCGAGCACCGCGCAGTTCACGCCGAAGACGGTCGAGACGGCCACCGAACGGCAGAAGCTGATGTTCCGCGTGAAGGCGCGCATCGATCGCGACCTGCTGCAGCGCCATCTGAAGCTCGTCAAGACCGGTCTGCCGGGCGTCGCGTGGCTGAAGGCCGATCCGAATGCCGCGTGGCCCGCGCGCCTCGCGGTCAAGGTCCCCCAATGAAGTCGACGCTCCTGGCCGAACCCGCCGCAGGCGCGACCGAAGGCCCGCCGGTTCCTGCGCCGGTCGCACGCCTGTCCGGCGTTTCGCTGCGTTACGGCGACAAGGCCGCGCTCGACGACGTGACGCTCGACATTCCGGCCGGCCGCATGATCGGCCTGATCGGGCCGGACGGCGTCGGCAAGTCGAGCCTGCTCGCGCTCGTGTCCGGCGCACGGGCGATCCAGCAGGGGCGCGTCTGGACCCTCGGCGGCGACCTGTCGTCACGCCGTCATCGCGCGCGCGTCTGCCGGCGCGTCGCCTACATGCCGCAAGGCCTGGGCCGGAACCTGTATGCGACGCTGTCCGTCGAGGAAAACCTGCAGTTCTTCGCGCGGCTCTTCGGCCACGACGCGGCGGAGCGGCGCCGCCGCATCGATGCACTCACGCACAGCACCGGCCTGCACCCGTTCCTGGATCGGCCCGCCGGCAAACTGTCCGGCGGCATGAAGCAGAAGCTCGGCCTGTGCTGCGCGCTGATCCACGATCCGGACCTGCTGATCCTCGACGAACCGACGACCGGCGTCGATCCGCTGTCGCGCGCGCAGTTCTGGGAGCTGATCGGGCGCATTCGCGCCGCCCGTCCGGCGATGAGCGTGCTGGTGGCCACCGCGTACATGGACGAGGCCCGGCGGTTCGACCGGCTGATCGCGATGGATGCCGGGCGCGTGCTGGCGACCGGCAGCCCGGACGAACTGCTGGCCCGCACCGGATGCGGCACGCTCGAGGACGCGTTCGTCGCGTTGCTCCCGGACGCACAGCGGCGCGGGCACCAGCCGATCCGGATCGCGCCGTTCCAGCCCGATGCCGCCGCCGGCTACGCGATCGAGGCCGACGGACTGACGATGCGGTTCGGCGATTTCGTCGCGGTCGATCACGTCAGCCTGCAGATCCGTCGCGGCGAGATCTTCGGCTTCCTCGGCTCCAACGGCTGCGGCAAGTCGACGACGATGAAGATGCTCACGGGGCTGCTCCCCGCGTCCGACGGCACGGCGACGCTGTTCGGCCAGCCGGTCGCCGCCGACGACATCGACACGCGCCGGCGGGTCGGCTACATGTCGCAGGGGTTTTCGCTGTACGGCGAGCTGACCGTGCGGCAGAACCTCGTGCTGCATGCGCGCCTGTTCGGCGTGCCGGAGACGGACGTGCCAGGGCGGGTCGCCGAAATGGTCGAGCGCTTCGGGCTGGCCGGCTCGCTCGACACGCTGCCCGAAAGCCTGCCGCTCGGCATGCGGCAACGGCTGTCCCTCGCGGTGGCGATGGTGCACAAGCCCGAGTTGCTGATCCTCGACGAACCGACGTCCGGCGTGGACCCTGTCGCGCGCGACGACTTCTGGCGGCTGATGATCGAGCTGGCACGGCACGATCGCGTCACGATCTTCATCTCGACGCACTTCATGAACGAAGCCGAGCGCTGCGATCGCATCTCGCTGATGCACGCGGGCCGGGTGCTCGCCAGCGCCGCCCCCGGGGAACTCGTGCGCACGCGCGGCGCTGCCACGCTCGAAGAGGCGTTCATCGCCTACCTGACCGATGCGCAGCGCGTGGACAGCGCACCGATGGACCAGTCGTCCGACGCGGGCTGGCTGAGCGCGCCGCCCGACGCCGCCGACGCGGCCGACACTCGTGCCGGTGCCGGCCGCGCAACCGCATGGTTCAGCCCCGCACGCGCCGGCAGCTACCTGTGGCGCGAAGTGCTGGAGCTGCGCCGCGACCCGCTCCGTGCGACGCTGGCGCTGTTCGGATCGCTCGTGCTGATGTGCGTGATCAGCATCGGCATCAGCCTCGACGTCGACAACCTGACGTTCGCGGTGCTCGACCACGACCAGTCGATGCTGAGTCAGGACTATGCGCAGAACCTCGCCGGCTCCCGCTACTTCGTGCCGCGCGCACCGCTCGTGGACGATCGCGACATCGATCGCCGCATGCGCAACGGCCAGTTGTCGCTCGCGATCGAGATTCCGCCCGGCTTCGCCCGCGACATCGCGCACGGCCGGCGCGTCGAGATCGGCGTGTGGATCGACGGCGCGATGCCGATGCGCGCGGAGACGATCCGCGGCTACGTCGCCGGCATGCATGAAAACTGGCTGCGCGACAAGGCCAAGCGCCGGCTCGGCGTGTCGCTCGCGCCGGCCGTCGAGATCGCCGTCCGCTATCGCTACAACCCGGACGTCAGGAGCCTGCCGGCGATGATCCCGGCCATCATGCCGATGCTGCTGCTGATGCTGCCCGCGATGCTGACGGCGCTGGCCGTCGTCCGCGAACGGGAGCTCGGGTCGATCGTCAACCTGTACGTGACGCCCGTCACACGCGCCGAATTCCTGCTCGGCAAGCAGGCGCCCTACGTGATGCTGGCCATGCTGAATTTCCTGCTGATGGTCGTGCTGGCCGACCTCGCGTTCGGCGTGCGGATCAAGGGCAGCTTCTTCACGCTCGCGGCCGCGGTGCTGGTCTTCAACGTGGTGGCCACGGGCATCGGCCTGTTCGCGTCGACGTTCACGCGCAGCCAGATCGCCGCGATCTTCATGACGATCGTCGGCACGCTGATTCCCGTCGTGCAGTTCTCGGGGCTGCTCACGCCGCTGTCGTCGCTGGAAGGCGCCGGCAAATGGATCGGGACGGTCTACCCGGCCACCTACATGCTCGCGATCAGCCGCGGCGTGTTCAACAAGGCACTCGGCCTGGCCGACCTGTCGTCGCAGTTCTGGCCGCTGCTCGCGGCGGCGCCCGCCATCCTCGTCATGACCGCCGTGCTGCTGCGCAAACAGGAGCGCTGACCATGTCGCGCCTGCTCGTCATTTTCCGGCTCGGGGTCAAGGAGCTCTGGAGCCTCGCCCGCGATCCGATCCTGCTCGTGCTGATCGTCTACACGTTCAGCGCGTCGATTTACGTCGCCGCCACCGCGCGCCCGGAAACGCTGCACAAGGTGCCGATCGCGATCGTCGACGAAGACGCGTCGCCGCTGTCGGCGCGCATCGCCGCTGCGTTCTTCCCGCCGCAGTTCGCACCGCCCCCGATCGTCGACGCGGCTGCGGCCGACCGCGGTCTCGACAATGGCGACTACACGTTCTCGCTCGACATTCCGCCTGATTTCCAGCGCGACGTGCTCGCCGGCCGCCCTGCGACGATCCAGCTCAACGTCGACGCGACCCGCATGACGCAGGCGTTTACCGGCGGCGGCTACGTGCAGCAGATCGTGTCGGGCGAGATCGACGCGTTCGTGCGCCGCTATCGCGGCGCGCCGTTACCGCCCGTCGATCTCGCGATGCGCATGCGCTTCAACCCGAATCTCGACGAGGTGTGGTTCGGCGCGTTGATGGAGCTGATCAACAACGTGACGATGCTGTCGATGATCCTCACCGGGGCCGCGCTGATCCGCGAGCGCGAGCACGGCACGATCGAGCATCTGCTCGTGATGCCGGTGACGGCGGCAGAGATCATGCTCGCGAAGGTCTGGTCGATGGGCCTCGTCGTCACGGTGGCAGCCGTCGCGTCGCTGACGCTGGTCGTGGGCGGGGCGCTGCACGTGCCGATTCCGGGCTCCATCCCGCTGTTCGTGGCCGGGATGGCGCTGCACCTGTTCGCGACGACGTCGATGGGCATCTTTCTCGCGACGCTCGTGCGCAGCATGCCGCAGTTCGGGATGCTGCTGGTGCTCGTGCTGCTGCCGTTGCAGTTGCTGTCGGGCGGGCTGACGCCGCGCGAGAGCATGCCGGTGGCAGTGCAGGACATCATGCTGGCCGCGCCGACCACGCATTTCGTCGAACTCGCGCAACGCATCCTGTACCGGGGCGCCGGCCTCGATGCGGTCTGGATCCAGTTCGCGGTGCTGTTCGCGATCGGATGCGTGCTGTTCCTGCTGTCGCTGATGCGCTTCCGCAAGACCATCACGCAAATGGCGTAAGCGACCGGGTAAGCGGCCGGATACCCTCGCGGCGCCCGGATTCGTCCGTTGATACAGATCAACCGTGCCGGAACCCTGCACGCGATCATGACGTCACGTCTTGCGCAAACCGTAGCGACCGCGATTGCGGCAGCGCGGCCGCGCGATCACGGGCGGCCGGCGGCCGCCCCCGGGAGAACGTCATGATGCGCCTGCCCTACCGGATCGTTCTGGCCACGCTCGGTGTTTTCGTCGCACTCGCGTCGCTGCTGGGCGTCGTGCATGCGATGCTGGTCGGGGTGCATGTCCTCCCTTACGCGATTGTCGCGCTCGTTTCGGGCATCGCCGCCTTCGTCGCGCAGTCGAATCCGGCGGTCGGCGAGCATTCGTGATGCGCCCGCATCCCGTGCCTTCCCCATCATGAACGGCATCCTCCGCCTCGCGTTCAAGCTGCTCGTGAACGACAGCGCGAAGTTCACCGCGCTGACCGTCGGCATCACGTTCTCGGTGCTGCTGATGATCGAGATGACGTCGCTGTTCGCCGGCATCCTGAACAAGTCGTCGGCGTCCGTGATCAACATCGGCGCGAAGGTGTGGGTGATGGACCCGGCCGTGAAGACGATCGCGAACAGCATCGGCATGCCCGACTACGTCCTCGATGCAGTGCGCAGCATCGACGGCGTCAAGTATGCGGTGCCGCTCTATTCCGGCGCAGCGCTCGTCAAGCTGCGCTCCGGCACCTATCAGGCCGTGACGGTCGTCGGCCTCGACGACGCAAGCCTGCTCGGCCGCCCGACGATGCTGCAGGGCCGGATCGAGGACATCTACGCGGAAAACGGCTTCATCGCGATCCAGGATCCCGAGTTTCCGAAGCTCGAGAATCCGTCGGTCGGCACCGATTTCGAGCTGAACGACCACCGCGGCGTGATCGTCGGCATCGCGAAGGTGGCGGCCAGCGGCCTGTTCGGCACGCCCACGCTCTACACCACGTATGCCCGTGCGATCCAGTACATTCCGTCGCCGCGCTTCACCACGTCGTACATCCTCGTCGAGCCGAAGTCGGAGGCGGACATCGCGCACATCAAGGCCGTCGTGACGTCGCTCGGCTATCGCGCGTACACGCGTGACGAATTCATCGCGCAGATCGCGCGCTTCTACAAGTACGAGACGGGGCTCGGCACCAACATCATGCTGATGACGATCATCAGCTTCATCATCGGCCTGTCGATCTCGGGCCAGACGTTCTATGCGTTCATCCTCGAGAACCTCGACAAGTTCGGCGCGCTGAAGGCGATCGGCGCGAAAAGCCGCGAGCTGGTCGCGATGATCCTGTTCCAGGCGACCTTCACCGCGCTGACAGGCTACGGCATCGGCGTCGGCCTGTGCGTGCTGATGATCAGCCTCGCGAAGCTGCAGATTCCGGATTACGCGGCGCTCGTCACGTTCGGCAATCTGGCGCTCGCATTCGGGATGGTGGTGGTGATCGCGACGATCTCGAGCTATCTCGGCGTGCGGCGTGTGCTGCGCATCGAACCGTTCGACATCTTCCGGGGCTGACGATGACGAAGATCGCGATCGACGCGCGCGGCGTCAGCAAATGGTTCGGCGAAGGCGACGCGCGCACGCAGGCCTTGTGCGAGGTATCGATGCAGGCGCACTTCGGCGAGATGCTGCTGATCGTCGGACCGTCCGGCAGCGGCAAGACGACGCTGCTCAGCGTGATCTCGGGGATCCTGCGGCCGGAATCGGGCTCGGTGTCGATCGACGGCGTCGACCTGTGGGCGCAGCCGAACGACGCGATTGCGGATTTCCGGCTGAACCGGATCGGCTTCGTCTTTCAGGACTATCACCTGTTCCCTCGGCTCACGACCGCGGAGAACGTCGCGATCCCGCTGATCCTGAAACGCCGGCCGTGGGACGAAGCGCTGCACGAAGCACTCGGCTATCTCGACGTCGTCGGGCTCGCGAACCGCGCGCAACTGCCGCCCGTCAAGCTGTCCGGCGGCGAACAGCAGCGCGTGGCGATCGCACGCGCGATCGTCAGCCAGCCCGACCTGCTGATCCTCGATGAACCGACCGCATCGCTCGACGGCGACACGGGCCGCATGATCATCGACTTCGTCAAGCACCAGGTGCTGAACGACACGCGTTGCATCGTGATCGTCACGCACGACGCGCGGATCTTCGAATACGCGGACCGCATCCTGCGGATGGAGGACGGCAAGCTGAACGGCATCGACCGCGGAGGTGCGCGATGAAACACCGGCTCGTGTTCGTGGCGGCGCTGCTCGGTTTCCTAGCAAGCCTCGTCGCCGCATGGGTGTACAGCCGCCAGGAGCCGCCGCAGCCGCCAGTGTTCAAACCGGCCGCCAACCCGTATGCGCGCGGCGTCTATGCGAACGGGATCGTCGAAAGCGAGCAGCCGGCCGGCGCGAACGTGAACGTCTACCCGGACGTGACGGGCGCGGTGACACGCATCCTCGTGCACGACGGCGATCCCGTGAAGGCCGGCGATGCGCTGCTGACGATCGACGACTCGGTGCAGCGCGCCACCGCCGCGCAGCTCACGGCGCAGGCCGACGCGGCCGCCGCGCTGCTCGACGAGCTGAAGGCCCAGCCGCGACGCGAGGTGCTCGACGTGGCGAGTGCGCAAACGACGGCCGCACAGGCCAGCCTGAAGCTCGCGCAGGATCAGTACGACAAGCAGCGGCACGCGTACGACATCGACCCGAAGGCCGTCAGCCGCGACGCGCTCGATACGGCCGCGAACGCAGTACGCGTCGCGACGGCCAACCTCGACGTCGTGACGCGGCAGTATCGCCTGACGAAAGCCGGCGCGTGGAGCTACGACGTGCGCAACCAGGAAGCGCAATCCGTCGCGCTGCGACGCGCGGCCGACGCGGCCGCCGCGCTGCTCGCCCGCTACACGCTGCGCGCGCCGGCCGACGGCACCGTGCTCGCGATGAACGCGGCGGTCGGCTCGTACCTGACGTCGCAGGGGCTGTACGACACCTACACGCAGGGCAACGCGCCCGTCGCGGTGCTCGGCACGCCGGTCGACCGCCTGCAGGTGCGCTGCTACATCGACGAAATCCTGATCCACCAGTTGCCCGACCTGCACGCACTGAAGGCGCACATGTTCGTGCGCGGCACGTCGGTCGAGGCCGACCTCCAGTTCGTCCGCGTGCAACCGTACGTGACGCCGAAGATCGAATTGTCCGACCAGCGCACCGAACGTGTCGACGTGCGCGTGCTGCCGGTCATTTTCCGTATCGTCCCGAACAAGGCTGTCCGGTTGTTCCCCGGGCAGATCGTCGATGTGTACGTGGCCGGCAAGTAATCGCCTCGTCCACCGGATGCCGCGCGCGGCGGCCGTGCTCGCGGCCGTCGCGTCGCTGGCCGGATGCATGGTCGGGCCCGACTTCACGCGTCCGCCCGCTCCGCGTGTATCGCGTTTCGTCGCGGCGGACACCGCCGCCGGCGCGTGGACGGCAGGCGGGCAGACACAGGCGCTGTCGGCGAGCGAGCCGCTCACGCGCGACTGGTGGACCCGCTTCGGCAGCCGAGCGATCGACTCGACCGTCGGCGAGGCACTGACCGGCAGCCCGACGCTCGATCTCGCCGAGGCGACGCTGCGGCGCAGCGAACATGCGCTGCGGGCCGGCGAAGGCGTCTTCTTTCCGCAGGCCGATGCGCAGGCCGGCGCGGCGCGCCAGCGTGACACGCCGCTGCGCACCGGGCAGGCACTGCCGGCATCGATCTTCAACCTGTACACGCTGTCGGCGACGGTCAGCTACACGCTCGACCTGTGGGGCGGCGAGCGACGCCAGGTCGAGGCGCTGGCGGCCGGTGTCGACGCGCAGCGCCAGGCGCTGGCAGGCGCGTACCTGATGCTGACCGCAAACGTCGTCAACACGATGATCGCGCGTGCCGCGTATCGCGACCAGGCCGCGGCCACACGCGAAATGATCGGCCTGCTCGACGAGCAGATCCGCCTGACGCGTGCGCAGGTGACGGCCGGCGCGGCGGCCTACGTCGCCGTGCTCACGCTGGAATCGCAGCGCGCGTCGCTCGAGGCGACGCTGCCCGCGCTCGACCAGAAACGCGCGCAGGCCGACGATCTGCTCGCGCTGCTGGCCGGCCGCTACCCCGTCGACTGGCACACGCCCGACCTGTCGCTCGAGCGCATCGCGCTGCCGGCGAGCCTGCCGGATACGGCGCCGTCGTCGCTGGTGCGCCGCCGGCCGGACATCCTGCAGGCGGAAGCGCAATTGCACGTGGCCAGTGCGCAGGTCGGCGTCGCGACGGCCGCGCTTTATCCGAATCTCACGCTGTCCGCGTCGGGTGGCTTCGACAGCATCGTCGCCGGCCAGCTGTTCGCGCCGGCCGGCCGTGCGTGGAGCGTCGGCGCCGGGCTCACCGCACCGCTCTTTCACGGCGGGACACTGCTGAACCAGCGGCGCGCGGCACAGGATGCGTATGACGAAGCCGATGCGACCTACCGGCAAGTGGTGCTGTCGGCGTTCTCGCAGGTCGCCGACACGCTGCGCGCGCTCGCGAACGATGCGACGGCGCTCGACGCGCAGGCCCGCGCAATGGCCGCGGCCCGCGATGCACTGACGCTCACGCAGGCCGGCTATGACGCGGGGATTTCGGGCTATGTGCAGTTGCTGGTCGCCGACGTGCAATACCATCAGGCACGCCTGGCGTGGCTGCAGGCGGTCGCTCAGCGACTGCAGGACACGGTCGCGTTCTACGTCGCGCTCGGCGGCGGCTGGGGTGACGCGGGCTGAAACGAGGCGGTGCGTGCGACCGGAGTCAGCCCGTTTGCGTGTGCGCCACGACGTCGGGACGCTGCCAGGGCGGCAACTCGGCCCAGCCGAGCGGGCCATAGACGGTACCGCCAGCAGCCTCGATCGTCTCGACGAATTCGGCGAGTGTGGCCCCCGCCGGCACGGCCAGCTTCATCGCGTCGACGAATTCCTCGCTGCGCAGCCACGGCACCGCGCCGCCGTTGATCTGCTCGACGCTCCAGTCGTGCCCGTGCCGGCCGGCTTCGGGCGGCAGCAGGCGCGGCGCGTCGAACGCCACGCGTAGCAACTGCGCGCGCGAATCGCTGTAAGGCGGTTGCGCAACGTCCTGGTAGGGCACGTCGGCCCAGCTTTGGCCGCATTGCAGATCGAGCGGCAGGCAGGTGAACCACGCCCAGGGGGCACGGACGAAGCACAGCCGGTAGCCGGTCCGCGCGCCGTCCAGATTGGCGATCAGCGTCATGATGGATTCGTCCCTATAGCGTCGAAATCTCGCTGCGCATTGCGTACGGCGTGTACGCGGCCGGCGCGGACGGCGGAATCACGACATCGCCTGCGCGCATGCGATCACTATCGTGCCGCCGTCCGGCCCCGGCGTTGATTGACGTCAACCCGGAGCCGCAACGGCTGGAGGACGAACCTCGCCCGAGCCGGACACGGACACGGACACGGCAATCCCTGATTTCCATCAATGGCTTCGCGCGCATCCGCGCTGTAATCGACTCACTGCTCCGTCCATTCCCGTGAGGCGATCCATGAAACTGACTTTTCTCGGCGCGACCGAAACCGTGACCGGCTCGAAATACCTGGTCGAGCACGGCAACCGCCGCGTGCTGGTCGATTGCGGCCTGTTCCAGGGCACCAAGAATCTGCGGCTGCGCAACTGGAGCCCATTGCCGGTCCCGCCCGACACGCTCGACGCGGTCGTGCTCACGCACGCGCATATCGACCATACCGGCTATCTTCCGGTACTGGCGCGCGAAGGGTTTCGCGGGCCGGTGTACTGCACGGCGGCCACCGCCGAACTCTGCGACATCATGCTGCGCGACAGCGCGAGGCTGCAGGAGGAAGAAGCCGAGTTCGCGAACCGCCACGGCTACTCGAAGCATCATCCGGCGCAACCGCTCTACACGCTGGACGATGCGCAGCGCGCGCTGCACCTGCTGAAGCCCGTCGCGTTCGACGAATGCACGGCGCTGGGCGGCGGGCTGGCGTTCCGCCTGCTGCCGGCCGGCCACATTCTCGGCGCGGCGAGCGTCGTGATGCACTGGGATCACAAGGTGCTCGCATTCTCGGGCGACCTCGGCCGCTATCACGACCCGATCATGCAGCCGCCGCTGGCGCCCGCGCATGCGGACTACCTGGTCGTCGAATCGACGTACGGCGACCGGCTGCATCCGCAATCGGACCCCGAGAGCGAACTGGCCGCGCTGTTCGACAAGACCTTCGCGCGCGGCGGCGTGGTCGTGATGCCGTGCTTCACCGTCGGCCGCGCGCAGGAAATCCTGCACTACATCGCGCGCCTGAAGGCGTCGGGCCGGATGGCGCGCGTCCCGGTGTTCGTCGACAGCCCGATGGCCACCGACGTGACCGAGATCTATCGTCACCATATTCTCGAACACCGGTTGACACCTTCCGAAGCGAACGCGCTCGGCCACGCGGCCACGATGATCCGGTCGGTCGAGCAGTCGAAGGCGATCGCCGACCATCAGGGCCCGATGGTCATCATCGCCGGCAGCGGGATGGCCACAGGTGGCCGCGTGCTGCACCACCTGAGCCGCTACGCGCCCGATGCGCGCAACACGATCGCGCTGGTCGGCTACCAGGCGGCCGGTACGCGCGGCGCGGCGCTGGCCGCGCACGAGCCGACACTGAAGATCCACGGCGAATACGTACGCGTGCGCGCGCAGGTCGAGTCGATCACGACACTCTCCGCGCATGCCGACTACGAAGAGATTCTGCGGTGGCTCGGCACGATGCAGCGCGCGCCCGTGCGGACCTTCGTCACGCACGGCGAACCGGCCGCGGCCGATGCGATGCGGCGGCGCATCGCGGAGCGGTTGCACTGGGCATGCGAGGTGCCGGTGTACGCGCAGTGCGTCGATCTCGATGCGGTCGAATCCGGCGACACACGCGAGCCTGCCGCGCTTTCGTCCTGACGGCGTGACCCACCGGACGGGGCGGGAACCGGGTGTCGCCTGCCGGTTCCCGCCGCGCACTACCCGGCCATCAGCCGACTTCGATGATGACCTTCAGCGCATGGGTTTGCGCCGCACTGCCGAACGTGTCGTACGCGCGCTCGACGTCGTCGAGCGAGAACCGGTGCGTGATCAGGTGTTTCGGATCGAGGCGCCCGGCGCGCACGGTCTTCAGCAGCATCGGCGTGCTGACCGTGTCGACGAGCCGGGTCGTGATCGAGATGTTGCGATCCCACAGCTTCTCGAGGTGCAAGTCCGCCTTGACCCCGTGCACGCCGACGTTCGCAACCACGCCGCCCGGCGCCACCAGGGACGTGCACATCTCGAAGGTCGCCGGAATGCCAACCGCCTCGATCGCGCAATCCACGCCGACGCCGTCGGTCAGCTTCATCACTTCCGCCACCGGGTCCGCGGTGCGGCCGTCGAAGCAATCCGTCGCACCGAAGCGCCGCGCCACCTCCAGCCGGTTGCTGTCCGGATCGATCATGATGATCTGCGCGGGCGAGTAGAACTGTGCGGTCAGCAGCGCCGCCAGCCCGATCGGGCCCGCGCCGACGATCGCGACCGAGCAGCCCGGCTGCACCTTGCCGTTCAGCACGCCGCATTCGAACCCGGTCGGCAGGATGTCGGACAGCATCACGAGCGCCTCCTCGTCCGCGCCCGGCGGAATCCGGTAAAGGCTCGTCTGCGCATGCGGGATGCGCACGTACTCGGCCTGCGTGCCGTCGATCCGGTTCCCGAGGATCCAGCCGCCGGTAGTGCAATGCGAATACAGGCCACGCCGGCAATATTCGCAGCAGCCGCACGACGAGATGCAGGAGATCAGCACGTGATCGCCCGGCTTCAGCGCGTCGACGGCAGCGCCGACCTGCTCGACGATGCCAACGCCTTCGTGGCCGAGAATGCGGCCGGGTTCGCAGGTGGGCACGTCCCCCTTGAGGATGTGCAGGTCGGTACCGCAGATCGTCGTGCGCGTTACGCGCACGAGCGCGTCGGTGGGCGACTGCAGTTCCGGCATGGGTCGCTCCTCGAGCGCCTTGCGCCCGGGGCCGTGGTAGACGAGTGCTTTCATCGTGGTTCCTCCATCGAAAGAAGGGGTTGCAGGTTCATTCATCAGGATTGCGACGCATGCCGCACCTGTGCCAGCACCATCGCGAGTGCGCAGGACGCGACCCGGACGGCAGCGCCGTCGGCGCGGCTCGTCAGCACGATCGGCACGCGCGCGCCCACGACGATGCCTGCGCTGACGGCGCCGCCGAGGTATTCGAGTTGCTTCGCGAGCAGGTTGCCCGCTTCGATATCGGGCACGACCAGGATGTCGGCGCGGCCGGCGACCGGTGAATCGATCCCCTTGTCGTGCGCCGCCCGCAGCGAGATCGCGTTGTCGAACGCGAGCGGGCCGTCGACGATCGCGCCCGTGAGCTGGCCGCGTTCGGCCATCTTCGCGAGCGCCGCCGCGTCGAGCGTCGAGCGCATCGCCGGATTGACGGTCTCGACCGCGCACAGCACGGCCACGCGCGGGCACGCCACGCCCAGCGCATGCGCGACGTCGATCGCGTTTTGCGTAATGGCCGCCTTCTGCGCGAGATCCGGCGCAATGTTCACCGCCGCATCGGTCAGGATGAACGGCCGCGGATACGCCAGCGTCTCGATCAGGAAACAGTGGGACATCCGTTTGTCGGTGCGCAGTCCCGATTCGGCAGCGACGACCGCCCCCATCAGCTCGTCCGTATGCAGGCTGCCCTTCATCAGCGCGCCGGCACAGCCGGCCGCCGCGAGTTCGACCGCGCGGGCTGCTGCCGCATGGCTGTGCGGCACGTCCTCGATCGTCCACGGCGAAAGATCGACGCCCGCATCCTGCGCGACACGCAGCACCTTGTCGCGCGGCGCAACGATCAGCGGCTCGATCGCGGCCGCCAGCGGCGAACCGCCGAGTTCGGCCAGCGCGACGAGACTGGTTGCATCGCACGGATGCACGATGGCAACGACGAGCGGCGGTGCGTTGCGGGCCCGCGCGATCAGCCCGGGCAGTGCGCCGTCCGCACGCGGCAGCAGGCCGGGCAGGCACGCGCCGCCGCACGCATCCGGATGCCGGTGCCCGTTCATGTCTCGAGGACGTAGGCGCCGGGCGCCGCGGCAAACCCGGCGGCCGGCGTGCGGGCCGGCACGTCGCCCGACGAGCGCGCATGCAGCCAGTCGCGCCAGCAGGTCCACCACGATCCGTCCACCGCAGGCGTGTCGTGCACGAATGCGCGCGGGCTGCGATACGGCGCACCCGGTTCGCGGGTCGCGCAGCGGTAGTGGCGCCCCGGATGACCGGGTTCCGACACGATGCCCGCGTTGTGGCCGCCCGCCGTCAGCACGAAGGTCAATGCATGATGCGTCAGCAGATGGAGCTTGTAGACGGAGCGCCACGGCGATACGTGATCGCGCTCGGTGCCGACCACGAAGGTCGGCACGTCGAGATCCGACAGCGCGACCGGCCGCCCGTCGACGCAGTAGCGGCCCGCCGCCAGATCGTTGTCGAGGAACAGCCGGGTCAGGTATTCCGAATGCATCCGGTACGGCATGCGCGTGGTGTCCGCATTCCACGACATCAGGTCGTTCGGCTTCGTGCGCCTGCCGAGCAGGTATTCGCTCATCATCCGCGACCAGATCAGGTCGCGCGCATTCAACAGTTCGAATGCGGCGGACATCTGCGCGCCGTCGAGGTAGCCCTGCCGCCACATCAGCGCGTCGAGTGCGGACAGTTCGCTTGCGTCGATGAACAGGCCGAGTTCGCCGGGTTCGCTGAAATCGGTCTCGGCCGCGAGCAACGTGACGGATCGAAGGGCTTCGTGTTGCCGCCCGTCGCGTGCAAGCGCCGCCGCGCCAATTGCCAGCAACGTGCCGCCGAGGCAATAGCCGGCCGCGTGGACCGCCTCGCCGCAGATCGACCGGACGACCTCGAGCGCGGCCAGGCACCCGTCGCGCAGGTAATCGTCGAGCCCGAGATCGCGCGCTTCCGCGCCCGGGTTGCGCCACGACACCGCAAACACGGTGTAGCCGGCATCGACCAGGAAACGGATCAGCGAATCGTGCGGCTGCAGATCGAGGATGTAGTACTTCATGATCCACGACGGCACGATCAGGATCGGCTCGCGCGCGACGCGCGGGGTCGTCGGGTCGTATTGCAGCAGCTCGCACAAGGCGTTGCGCCACACGACCCGGCCCGGCGTCATCGCCACGTCGCGCCCCGGCAGGTACGCACGCGCGTCGCGGCCGCGCGTGCCGCCGGCGCGATCGAGCCACGCGTTCGCATCGTCGAGCCAGTGCCGCGCGCCCGCAGCGAGGTTCGCGCCGCCGCTGCGCAGCGTCGCGTCGAGCGCGACCGGATTGGTCGCCAGGAAGTTGCCGGGCGAGCACGCGTCGAGCCATTGACGCGCGACGAAACCGACCAGCTCCTCATGGTGCCGTTCGACACCCGGCACGCCACGCGTCGCTTCGCGCCACCAGTGCTGGACCGACAGGAAGCCGTCGCGATACGCGCGAAACGGCCAGCCCGACCATGCCGGCGCGGCGAAACGGGGATCGGCGCGTCCCGCATGCACGGCCAGGCCGTCCGTGTCGGCGTCGTCCGCCGCGCCTTTCTCCACCACCGCGGGCGCGGCCGTCAGCCACGCCTGCGTCGCGAGTTCGAAGCACTTGCCCGGCGACACCGCGAGGTGCGCGCCCCAGTCGAGCAGGGCCAGCGCCAGCGACACGGGCGACAGCCCGAAAGTCATCGCGGCGACGTTCGCATGCGCGGCACGGTTCCATTGTTCGGCGGGTGTAGCCTCGGCGGCGGTGCATTCGGACCGGTCCGGCTTCTGCTCGTTCCGATCCGGCGACTGCCTCGATTCGCGCGGAAGCGGCGCACGGATGACGGACGCTTTCATCGCATGTACATGCCGCCGTTGACGTCGAATTCGGCGCCAGTCGCAAACGCCCCCGCATCGGAACACAGGAAGGCGACGAGCGCGGCGATCTCGTCGGGGTCGCCAAGGCGACCGGCCGGAATCTGCGGCAGGATCTTCGTGTCGAGCACTTCCTTCGGTACCGACTCGAGCATCGCGGTGGCCAGGTAGCCGGGAGCCACCGTGTTGACCGTGGTGCCGTGCCGCGCGAGTTCGAGCGCCAGCGATTTCGTGAAGCCGTGGATGCCGGCTTTCGCGGCCGCGTAGTTCGCCTGCCCGTACGCGCCTCGCTCGCCGTTCACGGACCCGATGTTCACGATCCGCCCGAAGCCGGCGTCGATCATGCCGGGCACGAACGGCTTCGTCATGTTGAACAGGCCGTCGAGATTGGTGCGCAGCACCGCATCCCACATGCTCTTGGTCATCTTCACGAAGGTGGCATCGTGCGTGATGCCCGCGTTGTTGACGAGCACGTCGACGCGCCCGAATTCGGCCAGCACGCGTGCCGCGCAATGCTGGCACGAGTCGTAGTCGGCCACGTCAACCTCGTACGCATGAAACGTGCGGCCCGCCTCGCGTTCGTGCGTGAGCCACGTCGCGACGTGGTCGTTGCGTTCGGTGTGCGACACCGCCACCGTCATGCCGGCCTCGTGCAGGCGGCGGCTGATCGCAGCGCCGAGGCCACCCATCCCGCCGGTAACGAATGCGACACGTTCAGCGCGCATGATCGTGCTCCTGCGCAGCATGGCTGCCGTCGAGACGTCGGACGTTCGCAGCCTCGTCACCCGCCTCGACGGCCTCCGTGATGCCGAGCTCGAACGCGGCCATCCAGTCGCGCCACGGCATGCTCGCCTCGTTGACCACGGCCAGCCGCCCGAGATCGGGCCACCAGTCGGTCTGGTAGCGCGACAGCGCGCCGGTGCCGTAATCACGCAACCACGTGCGCCACGCACTCGCGCTCTCGAACTGCCCGCGCATGCACAGCTCGGTGGCGTCCTGCCAGATCGCGACGGTCGCGATCGTATAGTCGCGCATCACCTGCCGGGCCGCTTCGCCGAAAGCGCTCCACTCGGTCGTCACCGCGAGTGCCTGCTGCAGGCAGCGCACCGCGTCGCGGTCCCGCTCGATGCGCCGCCCTGCCAGCGCATGCCATTCATGCTGCCAGTCACGCGTCAGCGCGGCCATGCGCAACGCGAGATCGCAACCCGCGAGGTAAGCGTCGTTCGGTGTGGTCAAAGCTTGGCGGCTCATCGTATTCCCTCCTTCGTTCCGGTCGATGAATTGGCGTCCACTTCACTGTGCGACCGTGGCGCATGGCACCCGTTGATCTGAGTCAAGCTCGCGGAAACCCTGCTTCGTAGACTGGATTGCACTGGCGGATCACCCGTCGATGGAGCGATTCCGATGAGCTACAAAAGCCTAGTCGTGCACCTCGATACGAGCGCCCGCGCGCATTCGCGTCTCGAGTTGGCGTTGCGTCTTGCCCGGCGCTTTGGCGCGCATCTCACCGGGCTGTTCGCGGTCTACACGCCGGAGCCACATTCGTTCTACGTGATGGCTGGTTCCGCAGACTATTTCCGCGCGCACCGCGAGCAGCGCGACGAGCGGCTCGCCGCACTGGAGCGCCTGTTCCATGCGGAAGCCGCGCGTGCAAAAGTGCCGGCCACCTGGGTTCGCGCGGATGAGCGTGCGAATGTGGCCGTGCCGCGCGCCGCGCGTCTTGCCGACCTCGTGATTGCGGGCCAGAGCGACCCGAACGATCCCGAAACCTACATCGACGACCAGTTTCCGGAGAACCTCGTGTTGTCCGCCGGTCGCCCGGTGCTGTTCTGGCCATACACCGGCGAATTCCCGTCGATCGGCGAACGGGTATTCGTCGCCTGGGACGGCAGCCGCGAAGCCGCCCGCGCCGCGCACGACGCGCTCCCGTTTCTCGAGCATGCGAAGCGCACGACGGTCGCCGCCGTGGTCGACGGCGATTCGGAAGCGGCGACCACCCGCATTCCGGCCGCCGATGCCGCGCTGATGCTGGCACGCCACGCGCACGACGTGAACGTGCTCGACATCGATACCGGCACGGGCGAGTCGGTCGGCGACACGCTGCTGTCGCGTGCTTATGAAACGGGTTCCGACCTGCTGGTCATGGGTGCCTACGGGCATCCGCGCTGGCGCGAGCTGGTCATGGGCGGCGCGACGCGCACGGTGCTCGCGTCGATGACGCTCCCGGTACTGATGTCGCACTGAGCCGGCCGATGCGCACGCTCGCGCTCCTCGTCATCAATGCCGGTTCGTCGAGCGTGAAGTTCGCGGTCTTTGCCTATCCGCCGCACGGTGATCCCGCGCGGCGGCCACTGCATGAGGGTGAAGCGGTCGCAACCGGCAATAGCGTATCGGTCCGCTTCGACGCCGCCCCGGGCGGCACGCTGCCGCTGCGTGCTGGCGATCCGTACCGCGCCGTGCTCGCGCAGATCGCGATGTGGATCCGCGTGCAACTGCCGCACATCGCGCTGGGCGCAATTGCACATCGTGTCGTGCACGGCGGTGCCCGGTACGTCGACCCGGTAGTCGTCGACGACGCGGTGCTCGACGCGCTTCGCACGCTGACGCCGCTCGCGCCGTTGCATCAACCGCACAACCTCGATGCGATCGACGTGCTGCGCGACGCGTTTCCCGACGTGCCGCAGGTCGCCGTGTTCGATACCGCGTTTCATCGCACACTGCCGCGCGTCGAACAATTGCTGCCGTTACCGCATGCATGGTTCGACCAGGGCGTGCGCCGCTACGGCTTTCACGGCCTGTCATACGAATACCTGGCCGTCGCGCTCGACGAGCGGTTCGGCGCACGTGCGCACGGCCGCGTGATCGCCGCCCATCTCGGCAGCGGCGCCAGCCTGTGCGCGATGCGCGACTGCCGCAGCGTCGCGACGACGATGGGCTTCTCGGCGCTCGACGGGCTGATGATGAGCACGCGCTGCGGAACACTCGATCCCGGTGTCGTCCTGCACCTGCTCGAGATCGGCAAACTGTCCGGCGATGCGCTGGGCCACATGCTGTATCACGAGTCGGGCCTCAAGGGCGTGTCGGGCGCCTCCGGCGATCCGCGTGTGCTGCTGGCGTGCGAAGCCGCCGGTGACGCATTGGCCCGCGATGCGCTGACACTTTACGTCCATCGCATCGTCCGCGAAGCCGGTGCGCTCGTCGCGCTGCTCGGCGGCCTCGACATGCTGGTCTTCACCGCCGGTATCGGCGAGCACTCGGCCGTGTTGCGCGAGCGGATCTGCGCGGCGCTCGGCTGGCTCGGCATCGACATCGATGCGGACGCGAACGCGGACCATGCGCAGGTCGTATCGTCCGCGCCAAGCGCGGTAACGGTTGTCGTCGAGCCGACCAACGAAGCGTGGATCGCCGCGCGCGCCGCGGTCGGGGTGCTTCGCGCCAACCGCGACGCTTGATCCAGATCAGCGCGACCGGCGCGCACGCGCCGATGATGATCTCATCCACATCCGTTCAAGGGAAACGCCATGTACTCGAACATTCTGGTTGCGCTCGACGGCAGCGACACGTCGTCCCGCGCACTCGACGCCGCGCTGGCCATCGCGTCGGAGACGGGTGCGCGGCTGACTCCCGTCTACGTCGTCGATTTCCTGGTGCCGGCCTACGACATGTACGGCTACGACCCGTCGATCCTGATCGACGCCTTCCGTGAAGAAGGGCTGCGTGTCACCGAGGACGCGGCACGACGCCTGAAAGCGCGCGACGTCGCCGGCACGCCGCAGATTTCCAACGTCGCGCCAGCGGGTGAAGACATCCCGCACCGGATCGTCAGTCTTGCCAGCGAAATCGAGGCCGACCTGATCATCATGGGCACGCACGGCCGGCGCGGTGTTCAGCGCCTCTTCCTCGGCAGCGTGGCCGAGCGCGTGCTGCGCCTGGCCACGTGCCCGGTGCTGATGATTCCCGCGGGCTGCCCGTCCGGAAAACCTGCCGAGACCGCGGCCGCATCCACCGAAAAGGAGCCGTCATGAGCTACAAGACCCTGCTCGTCCACCTCGACGACAGCGCGCGCTGCGCAGCGCGCGTCGACCTCGCACTCGACCTGGCGGGACGCTGGAATGCGCATCTGATCGGCCTCTACGTGGTCTGCCAGGATCTCTTCGAACCATTGCGGCGGCCCGACGAACCACTGAAGCTGGCCGTCTACGAGCGGCTGTGCGACCAGCGGCGCAAGGAGGCCGAAGAGCGATTCCTGATGGCCGCCGAGCGCGCAGGGCGCAGCGTCGAATGGCAGGCGCCGACCGGCGACGCGACCACTGCCGCCATTCTGCACGCGCGCCACGCCGACCTGCTGATACTCGGCCAGGAAGACCCCGACGATCGCATGACCTACGTTGCGCGTCATTTCGTCGAGGATCTCGTGATGGGCAGCGGCCGTCCGGCGATCGTCGTGCCCTACGCGGGCGACGTGCGAACGATCGGCGAGAACGTGCTGATCGGCTGGGACGGCGGGCGCGAAGCCGCCCGCGTGATGGCCGATGCGCTGCCGCTGCTGGCCCGCGCGCGCTTCGTCAACGTCGAGACGGTCGTGCGCGGGCAGCCCGATCCGGACAAGACGCCGGCGGGCGTCGACGTCGCCGCGTATCTCGAGCGGCACGGCGTGCGCGCGTCGTTCTCGACGACGCCGCGCGACCGGTCGGTCGGCGTCGGCGCGACGCTGCTGAACCGGGTAACCGACCTGCATGCGGATCTGCTCGTGATGGGCCTGTACAGCCATGCGCGCATGCACGAGCGCGTGCTGGGCGGTGCGACGCGCACCGTCCTCGAGACGATGACGGTGCCGGTACTGCTGTCGCACTGATGCCGCACCCATGACGACGGGGCAGCCGCCCGCGGCTGCCCTCGTCCGTCACAACACGGCCGCACACGCGCCCCGCCCCTCCCGCACGACCAGCACCGGCCGGTCTGCGGTGCGCACCAGCGATTCGGCAACGCTGCCAAGCAACGCGCGACGCACGCCGCGACGCCCGTGCGTGCCCATCACGATCAGGTCCGCCTCGCATTCGGCGGCGGCTCGCGCCAGCACGGACGACACGTTCTCGCCGCACGCGTCGATCGTGCGGGCGGTGCCACGCACACCGCACAGCCGAAACGCGGTCTCGGCGTCCGCCACCGCGATCGCGGCCCTGTCCACATCCAGGCCCGCCGGATCGCGCTGCTCGATATAACCGCTGTCGACGTCCGTCAGTCGTGGCGCGTCCGATACCACGCACACGGCGACGATCAGGCCGCCCGAATCGCGAGCGAGCGCGATCGCCTCGTCGAGCGCCAGCCGCGAACTGCGGCTGCCGTCGAGTGCCGCGAAGATCCTTGCATACATGATGCCTCCCTGGTGCCGTCGGGTTTTGATTGGAACGCCAAACCAGTCTGAGCCCGATGCGCGTCATCCGGTTGACGCCGGTCAAGCCGGCACGGCAGCCGGCATACGCATCGGTCCCGATTGGCGAATTCAGACAAAACGCGCACAATTTCGGGCGACATCACCGTTTCGGCCCGCCCCGCGTTTCGTGCCCCACGCCCGGCCAGCCGCCCGCCAGCCGCCGGAGAAATCCGTCAGGATGAACGGCCATGACAGTCAATGCGCCCTCCTTCAAGGCCGGGCCGGATCCGCGCAGGATTCGGCCCGCGCGATACGCGACCCTGGCCGCGCTGCTGACGCTGGCGCTCGGCCTGGCTGCGTCATTCGCCTGCGCCCGGCATCTGCACAACCGGGGGCAGGAAGCCGCCCAGGCACGCTTCGTGCAATCGGCGACGCTTGCGACGGCCGACCTCCGGCGCAACCTCCTCGGCGCCGCCACCATATTGCGTGGCGCGCGCGGCTTCGCATCGACGCTGGCCGTGCCTCAATCCGGCGACGCATGGCGCCGCTACCTCGCCAGTCTCAATCTGGACGGTTTGCAGTCGCCCGTCCGCAGCCTTGGAAGAATCGGGCCGAGCGCCGACGACGACAATCAGGCGACCCAGCGTGCGCTGCAGCGCACGGCAGAAACCGGCAAGACCGCGCTGGCCGCGAACGCGATCCAGGACAGCGCGGACACGACGATCGCCCGCACGGCGCTGACGCTGTATCTGCCGATTTATGCGAACGCTGAAGACGGGGCTTCTTCCGGGCCGCAGCATGCGCGCGCGACCGGATACGTTTATGCGGCGCTCGATCCGGAGCGTCTTGTCGATCCATCCGTCCTCGATCGTCTGCACATGGAAATCACGGCCGACAACCCGGCGGCCCCCATCTATTCCGGCGGGTTCGGCGGCGACGACGCCACCGCCGCCCGCGACATGCTCACGCGAACGGATGCGTTGACGTTCGGCGGCACACCGCTCTCGCTGCGCTACAGTGCGCCGCCCGCCGACACGTCCGGATCCGCGACGGCCGTGCTGGCGGCCGGAATCGCGCTGTCGGTGATACTGGCCGCCCTCGTGCGGCAAGTCGCCGTCAGGCAAATGTCGGGAGCCATACCCGTCGGCGACGGCCAGCCGACCGAAGCCAGGATGATGGGCATCATCCGGTCATCGATGGAAGCGATCATTACCGTCGATGAAGGTCAGACGATCGTGATCTTCAATCCGGCCGCGGAACGCGTGTTCGGCGTCTCCGCGATGGAGGCGATCGGCGCGCCGCTCGCCCGGTTCATCCCCGAGCGCTTCCGTGCCGCGCACACGCGGCACGTCGAACAATTCGGCGTGACGGGCGTGACCGAGCGTCAGATGGGACAACAGCGCGTGCTGTTCGGCCTGCGCGGCGACGGCTCGGAGTTTCCGATCGAGGCGTCGATATCGCAGATTCGCGACGGCACGGCCAAGCTGTACACGGTCATGTTGCGCGACGTCACCGAGCGCGTCCGGGCGGAAAACGCCCTCAAGCAGTCACGCGAGGAACTGCGCGACCTGTCCGCCAACCTGCAGAACGTGCGCGAGGAAGAAAAGACGCGGATTGCGCGCGAACTGCACGACGACCTCGGCCAGCAACTCACGGCGCTCAAGATGGATCTCTCCGCCGTCGAACTGGGACTCGCGGGCGTCGTTGCCCCCCACACCGGCGTGCGCGAGCAGTTGGGCGGCATGCATCGCCTGATCGATTCGACCGTGGCGTCGGTTCGGCGCATTGCGGCCGATCTGCGGCCGGTGATGCTCGACGACCTGGGTCTCATTCCGGCGATCGAGTGGCTGGTCAACGATTTCACGCATCGCTACCGGATCACGGTCGAACGGGACATCGCCCCCGTCGATACCGCGTTCACCGGCGCCGGTGCCACGACGCTGTTTCGCATCGTGCAGGAAGCGCTCACCAACGTCGCGCGGCACGCCGATGCGACGCAGGTGACGATTGCATTGAAAGTGGAAGACGGCTACTGCATGCTGCGCATCGCCGACAACGGTCACGGCGCCCCGGAGAACGCGCACGACGAGCGCGATCGTCCGTCGTTCGGGCTGATCGGCATCCGTGAGCGTGCGCACATGCTCGACGGCACGGTGACGATCGACAACCGGCCGGGAACGGGTTTCACGATCACCGTGGCGCTACCGCTTCACACCATCCAGCAGGGAGACGTACTGTCATGATCAGGGTACTCATCGCCGACGACCACGCCCTCGTCAGGGACGGCCTGCGGCACATCCTGCAGAGCGCAAGCGGGTTCGAAGTCGCGGGCGAAGCGCGCGACAGTGCGTCCACGATCGCGCTCGTGCGTGACACGGCCGCGAATGTCCTGGTGCTCGACCTGTCGATGCCCGGCCGGAACGGCGTCGAGCTCATCAAACAGATCAAGGACGAGAAGCCGGCCTTGCATATCCTCGTGCTGACGATGCACGCCGAGCAGCAATACGCGGTGCGCGCATTCCGCGCCGGCGCGTCCGGCTACATGACCAAGGAGAGCGCGAGCGCCGAACTCGTCGCGGCGCTGACCAAGATCGCGGCCGGTGGCGTCTACGTCAGCCTGACCATGGCCGAACAGTTCGCCCAGAGTCTCAACGAGCCGACCGATCTGCTGCCGCACCAGCGTCTGTCCGACCGCGAATTCGACGTGTTCCGGCGCGTCACCACCGGCGAGTCGATCTCCGAAATCGCGGAAGCGCTCTGTGTCAGCGTCAAGACAGTCAGCACGTACAAGACGCGGATTCTAGAGAAGATGCAAATGCCGAACGACACGGCGCTCGTGCGCTATGCGATGCGCCACAAGCTGTTCGACGACCCGGACGAACTCTGATGACGGCACCGCGGTCGGTTGGCCTGCTCCGGCGAACACGCTGCCCCGGCCGCATCAACGGCTCGCCACCGCGCGTGTGGACCGAACTGCGCCAAACTGCTCGCCATCGATATCGGTGACGTTCACCGTCACCGGAATGCCGTGACGAACGCTTTCCGTCACGGTACAAAATTCCTGGAATCGCGCGAGTGCGCGAGCGGCGTGCGCCAGTTCCTCCCACTTCTTTCCGGCCTTCAGCTCGACGGCCATGCTTCCGACTCGCAACCGGTCTGCCGTATCGCGAATCAACGCGACTTCGATGTGCGCGGTAACCGGATGTGGATCATTTCGATATTTCTGCAACGAATAAAGCAGACTGGCGGCAAGGCAGTTCGCGACCGCTGCACCCAGCAGTCGGACCGGATTCGGCGCACGGCCGTCGCCGAGCGGCTGGAGTTCGTCGGTCACAAGGGTCGGTGCAGCCGTGTCCGGAAATTCGACGCGGAAGCGAAACCGCTCGACCTGAATCACATCGACGAAAACACGCTCTTCGTCCATTTTCGGTTTCCTCCCACGGCCGGAATCGATTGCGCGACAGGCACCCGCAGTCACTGTGTCCGATACCTCAACGCTGCGTCGCGTGATATCGAAGATAGTGTTCGACATCGCCACCGGCATTGAGTCAGGTCAACGGAATCGTCGCCCGTTGCGGCTGAGTGGCTGCCCGCCTGTTGACGGATTCAGCCAGGCGAAACGCGCTCGCCGCTACAGCGACGATCGCGACAAGATGCCGCGCCCCTGTAGGAAACGTCCTACAACCCTTCCTCGTGTCCTACCGCATCTTCAATTGCGGCTGATTTCCGTCGTGCCGCATGCCATCCATACTGCGTATCAAGAAAAACAAGCAAGCGTGCCTCCCGGAGCAAAGGCAGCATCACCATCGAGACCGGCGTACCGGTCCCCAGGCCCGTCCGGCGTGGTTCCCCATCAGGAAGGCGGCAGACGTCAAGGCCGCCGGTACGACGGCCAGCGCGAACCCGCATGACTGCGATTCGCCGCCGCCCCAGGAATTGGAGCCGATCATGCAAAGCAATGCCGATGTTTCGCCGACCATCCCGTTACGCCCGTTCATCCCGTTGCATCCCGTCGAACGGGTGGACCAACCGAAGCGCACCGCGTCCCGTTGCTCTACGTGCGCGTTGCGTACCGTCTGCCTGCCGCCTGACCTTTCACCTGACGATTTCGCGCGTGTCGACGCGATGATCTGCACGACGCGGCACGTCAGACGCGGCGAAACGCTGTTTCGCGCGGGTGACGCATTCAACAGCATCTATGCGGTGAGGACGGGGTCGTTCAAGACCATCGTGATGCATCGCGACGGCGACGAGCAGATCACCGGCTTCCAGATCGTCGGCGAATCGCTCGGGCTCGACGGCGTGCACACCGGGCACCACAACGGCGATGCGATCGCGCTCGAGGACAGCACGGTCTGCATCATTCCGTTTGGGCAACTCGAGCAGATGTGTCGCGAAGTACGGCCGATGCAGCATCACGTGTACCAGATGATGAGCGGCGAAATCGTTCGCGAATCCGCGCTGATGCTGCTGCTCGGCACGATGACCGCCGAACAGCGCGTGGCCGCGTTCCTGCTGAACCTTTCCACCCGCTTCAAGGCGCGCGGGTACTCGGCCGCCGAATTCGTGCTGCGGATGACACGCGACGAGATCGGCGAATATCTCGGGATGAAGCTCGAAACGGTCAGCCGGATGATGTCGAAGTTCCAGCACAAGGGGCTCGTCGCGGCGCAAGGCAAGCAGATTCGCATCGTCGATTCGGAAGGCCTCGGGCGAATCTGACCTCGCTGCGTGCGCGGCGAGCGCATCAGCCGCGTATGGCGAGCACCGCCGCCCCGGACAAACGCCCCGTGCGCAAGTCGTCGAGCGCGCGGTTCACGTCGGTCAACGCATAGCGCACGGCCTCGACCCGCAACGGCATCGTAGCGGCGATCCGCATGAATTCGACTGCGTCCGCACGCGTCAGGTTGGCGACCGACACGATGCGGCGCTCGCCCCACAGCCACGCGTACGGAAAGCTCGGTATATCGCTCATGTGGATGCCGCCGCACACGACGATCCCGCCTTTGTCGACGGCGCGAAGCGCGGCCGGCACCAGCGCACCCACCGGCGCGAAGATCAGCGCGGCGTCGAGCGCCTCGGGAGGCGCTTCGTCGCTGCCGCCCGCCCACGCGGCACCGAGTGAACGTGCCAGCTGCTGCGCCACGGTATCGCCGGGCTTCGTCAGCGCAAACACCTTCCGCCCCTCGACATGCGCGACCTGCGCGACGAGATGAGCCGCCGCGCCGAAGCCGTAGATGCCGATGCGCCGCGCATCGCCCGCCATGCGCAAGGTTCGATATCCGATCAGGCCGGCACACAGCAGCGGCGCGGCTTCGAGATCGGTGTAGCGCCGTGGCAGATGCACGCAATACCGGTGGTCGGCGACGGTGCGCTCCGCATAGCCGCCGTCGATCGTATAGCCGGTGAATCCCGGGGTATCGCACAGATTCTCACGGCCCGTCGCGCAATACGCGCAATGGCCGCACGTCGAGCCGAGCCACGGCACACCGACGCGGTCGCCCACGGCGAAGCCCGTCACGCCCGCACCGAGCGCGCGCACCGTGCCGACGATTTCGTGCCCCGGGATCAGCGGCAGTTTCGGATGCGCGAGCTCGCCGTCGACGACGTGGAGATCCGTCCGGCACACGCCGCATGCGTGTACGTCGATCAGCAACTGGCCCGCCGCCGGCAGCGGGTCCGGCACGCGCGCCTCGCGCAAATGCGGTGTCGTGCCGTCAAACATCATCGCAAGCATGCTCGCCTCCCCGCGCACGCCGGTTCGTACGCTTCACATCTCCACGCTAGTCGCTCCGCGTCGCGAACGCATGGCCCGGTGACGCGCGCTTGATGTGGGTCAACGGCGGACGGACGGTTGCTGACACGATGAAGTGACATGACGCCCCCCGTGTGGCGACCAGGAGATGATCGAATGATATCCATTCCCCCACTCGCCGCAAGCGCCCACCCCGAGGCACACCTGAGGTCGCTGCTGGCCTACGCGGTGCTGGCCCCGTCCAGCCACAACTCGCAGCCGTGGCGGTTCATCGTCGACGGCCCCACGATCGCCGTCTGCGCGGACCGTGTACGCGCGTTGCCCGTCATCGATCCGTTCGATCGCGAGTTGATCATCAGCTGCGGTGCAGCCCTGCTCAACCTGCGCGTCGCGCTCGATCACGCCGGGCTCGCTCACACGATCAGCACGTTTCCTTCCGACATCGATCCCGATCTGCTCGCGATGGTCCGGGTGTGCGACGACGGCTATTCCGACGCGTCGCTCGGCGCGCTCTTCGATGCAATTCCGGAGCGCGTCACGACGCGCGCGCCGTTCGAATCTACGGCTGTTCCGGACACGCTGCAGCGCGAGCTGATCGCGGCCGGTGTCGCGGAAGGCGCCGAGATCACCTGCGTCGACTCGATCGCGCATCGCGCGAGGGTGGCCGAGCTGGTTGCAGAGGCCGATCAGGAGCAGTTCGCAGACCCGCGCTTCAGGCGCGAACTGGCGAGCTGGATCGATCCGCGTCGGCACACCGACGGCATGCCGGCTTTCGCGGCGGGCGTGCCAACGCTGCTGGATTTCGCGGCGCCCGTCGTGACGATGGCGGTACGGACGTTCGATCTCGGCAACGGACTGGCCGCGCTCCATCACCAGCTCGTCGGCGCGTCGCCGTTGGTCGTATGCATCTCGACCGTACGCGACGATCGCGACGCGTGGCTCGCTGCGGGCCAGGCGCTGGAGCACGTCCTGCTCGCCGCGACGCGCGCAGGCTATACCGCGTCGTACCTGAACCAGCCGATCGAGACGACCGAGCTGCGCGCCCACCTGCGTCACATGCTCGGGCTGCACGGAGAACCGCAGTTGCTGCTGCGTGTCGGGCGCGGCCCGCATACGCCGCACTCGCCGCGCCGCCCGCTCGACGAAGTCGTTTCGTGATCGCGCCCGGCGGCGCGGCCTTTCTGATCCGGACGAGGAAAAATCATGAAATTTTTGCGTTGCGCCGCCTTCTGCGTGACCGTCACGGCGGCTAACCTGGCCGCCGCGCAGGCGACCGTGCCCGAGCCGACCGATCTCGTCAATGCGCAGCACTGCATGTTCTGCCATACGTCCGACATGACGTTCCTCGGGCCGTCGTTCCACGACATCGCGCAGCGCTACCGCGGCGATCCGACGGCCGCGCCGGAACTGGAGCGCAAGCTGCGCGTCGGCGGCCGCGTGCACTGGGGCGACACGCCGATGCCGTCCGCCGAGGATCGCGGCGGCCCGCTGTCCGCCGACGACGCGCACCAGCTCGTGCAGTGGGTGCTCAGCCAATAACCGGCCCGCCGGCCCGCCGCTCATGTCGACCGCTGTCAAACGCGTTCCCGTCGGTACCGCACGAGGCGACGCCGGTCGCCGTGCCGCGGCCGGCCCGATGCTGGCGGACACGCGCGGCAAACGCGCACGCACGCGGCCCGATGCGATCGTCGGCAACGACCGCGTCCGGCGCATCCCGCGTCTCGCCAACTGCCCGAACCGCACGCCCGCCGACGACGACGCCACCATCCTGCAACGCGCAGGCATGCGCGGCATCCGGCTGCAACTCGACTACTGGAAGGCCGAGGAACGCCTGCAGACCGAACGCATCAGCCATGCCGTCGTCATCTACGGCAGCACGCGCATCGTTGCCCCTGCCGTTGCGAACGCGCGGCTGAACGAAGCCAATCGCCTGCTCGCGGCGCGTCCGCACGACGCAGTCCGGCGTCACTCTGTCGCGGCGGCGAGCCGGCTCGTCGAGCACAGCGTGTATTACCGCGTCGCGCGCGAATTCGGGCGCATCGTCGGCCACGCCGACCGCTGCACGCGAGCCGCGCGACTTGCCATCGTCACCGGTGGTGGACCCGGCATCATGGAGGCCGCGAATCGCGGCGCGTACGAGCGCGGCGCGCCGAGCATCGGCTTCAACATCGAGCTGCCGCGCGAACAGGCGCCGAATCCGTACATCACGCCCGATCTCTGCTTCCGGTTTCACTATTTCGCGATCCGCAAGCTGCACCTGCTCGAACGCGCGAAGGCGGCAGTATTCTTCCCCGGCGGCTACGGCACGTTCGACGAGCTGTTCGAAGTCCTGACGCTGCTGCAAACGCGCAAGATCCCGCCGCTGCCGGTCATCCTCGTCGGCGAAGCGTACTGGCGCCGCGCGGTGGACCTGGCCTTCCTCGCGGACGAAGGGATGATCGATCGCAGCGATCTCGACCTGTTCACGTACTGCGAATCCGCCCCCGACATCTGGCGCGCGATCGGCGGCTGGTATGCGCGGCGGCGCGCGGCGCGACCGGTGCGACCGGTGCGACGCCGCACGACGCCAAAGCCGAAGCCAACGCCGCGTGCCGTGTAGGAATCCGCCGACGCCCGCCGCACGATTCCTACTGCAGCTTCGGGGCACGCCGATTGAATCGCGCCGGCGCGGCAACGATACTGGATTCACGGATCACGGCTGTGCGGCATCCGGATTCCGGACCATCAGGAGAGTCGTCATGTCACACGCTACCCATCTTCCCGATCCGGGCGATCAGGCCGGCCAATCCGACGCACCCGCGCTCGACACGCAGGCGCTCGTCGCCCTCGCACGCGACGCCGGCATGCTCGTGATCCTCGACGGCCAGATCGGGCGCGAGCGGTACGAAAGCGTGACGGGATCGATCGCCACGTTGGCGCGCTTCGCGCAGGCGCTGCAACTGTCGGCACTCAAGGCCGCTTGAAGCACGCACGGCCGTGCCGCGGCACCGGCCACATCGTCCGACGCAATGGCCCCTGTCGCCCAGCCGTTTCGTCCGCCTGCCCGGGTTGGCCACATCCCGATAACCATGCGCCAGCCGGCTCCGGTCATCCCGTTCGCCCGAACATCTCTCCGATGAAGCCGCAATGAACCGGCCCCTTTCCGGACGCGTCGCCCATCTGTTGCCCGGCATCGCGCTGCTCGCGAACTACCGGCGCGCATGGTTCTCGCGCGATCTCTATGCGGGCATCGCGCTGTCGGCCGTGCTGGTGCCCGTCGGCATGAGCTATGCCCAGGCGGCCGGCCTGTCCGCCATCACGGGGCTCTATGCGTCGATCGCCGCGTTGCTTGCGTATGCGCTGCTCGGCCCGAGCCGGATCCTCGTCCTCGGCCCCGATTCGGCACTGGCCGCGCTGATTGCCGGCGCCATCGCCCCGCTCGCCGGTCACGATCCGCAGCGCGCCATCGCGCTCGCCGGCGTGCTGGCGTTGTCGGCCGGCACGATCTGCATCCTGCTCGGCGCGCTCCGCCTCGGCTTCGTCACCGATCTGCTGTCGCGCCCGATCCAGTACGGCTACCTGAACGGCATCGCCATTGCGCTCGCGATCGGCCGGTTGCCGGAACTGCTGGGCATGCCGGTAACGGGCGGCGACGTGTTCGCCAGCGTGTCGCGCATCGTGCAGGCTCTCGCCGAACACCGGTTCTCCGGCGCTGCCGCTGCGCTCGGTATCGGTGCGCTCGCAACCATTTTCCTGATGAAACGCATGATGCCGCATGCACCCGGCGTATTGATCGCGGTGCTGGCGGCGACCGTCGTCGCGCAAATGTCGCCGCTGCACGGCGTGGCAACGGTCGGCGCACTGCCGCCCGGCGTGCCCGTGCCGCACCTGCCGGTCGTCTCCCTCGCCGACCTGACCGCGCTTGCATCCGCCGCGGTCGCCGTCGCGCTGGTGTCGTTCGCCGACATCAGCATGCTGTCCCGCGCGCTGTCCACGCGCGCGGGCGATACGCCGAACCGCAACCAGGAACTGGTCGCACTGGGCGCCGCCAATCTGCTGGCCGGCGTGATGCAGGGCTGCGCGGTCAGCAGCAGCGCATCGCGTACGCCCGTCGCGATTGCCGCCGGCGCGCAAAGCCAGGTCACGAATCTCGTCGCGGCCGCGTGCATCGCGATCCTGCTCGTTGCCGCGCCGTCGCTGCTGACCCTGGTCCCGCGCGCGGCGCTGGCCGCCGTCGTGATGTACGCGGCGTTCGGCATCGCGGACGTCCGCAACGTCGTGCGGCTGTACCGGATGCGTCGCGGCGAATGCCTGATTTCGGTGCTGTGCTTCGCCGGCGTGATCGGCATGGGCGTCGTACCCGGCATCCTGCTCGCCAGCGCGCTGTCGCTGCTGTCGTTCGTGTGGCGCGCGTGGCATCCGTACGACGCGGTGCTGGGCCGGCTGGCCGGCGTGCGCGGCTATCACGACGTCGCGCGCCATCCGGACGCCGTGCTGACGCCGGGGCTCCTGCTGTTCCGCTGGGATGCACCGCTCTTCTACGCGAACGTCGAGATTTTCTGCGAGCATCTGCGCGCGGCCATCGCGAAATCGGCGTCCCCGGTGACGCGCGTCGTCATCGCGGCCGAGCCCGTCACCGATATCGACGTCAGCGCCGCGGACCGGCTCGTCGCGCTGTGCGAGGAGCTCCGGGAGCAGAGGATCGCGCTCGACTTCGCGGAAATGAAGGGCCCGGTGAAGGATCGCCTGCGCGCCTACGGGCTGTTCGACGTATTCGGCCCCGCCTGCTTCTTTCCGACCGTGACCGACGCCGTCGCGCATCATGTCGGGCGGCAACGCAGACATGCGCGCGACGACGAACCGGTCTCGCGCGCCGCGCCGCCGCTTGCCACCCGTGATCGGCCGGACGGCTAGGTACGTCGATGCACACGCGATGCGGCCTCGATTGCATCGCGTGGCGAACGGAACACCGGCACCCGTGCGACACGCGCACGGGTGCCGCGACCTCAAACCGTGAACATGTTCGACTTCCTCATCTCGACCCACGTCATCCCGGCGCGCAGCCCGTCGATCGCGGCTTCGCGCTCGGTGTCGTGGGTCCGGCTGTGCGCGAACGTGCGCTCGCACTCGCCATCCGGCGACATCAGCGTCACGTGGATCCTGCAACGGTAGCCGCACGTTCCGGTGGCGATCGTCTCGATCGCCACCGACCAGTCCGCGTCGTGTACCTCGCCTGACAGTGTCATTTGACTTCCCCTCGTCCGCGCGGACTGCGCATCCGGCTGCCGCTTGCCGGCGTTACTCGACGACCAGGTCGTCGACGACGGCGCGCACGCCGCGCGCCGACCATGCCGCCCCGCGCACGGCCTTGCGCTCGGAGAACGAGCCGACCTTGCCCGACAGCCGCACGGTGCCGTCGCGCACCTCGATCGCGATGTGCTTCGCCTCGCGCTCCGCATGGCGCATGATCGCGCGCTTGATGTTGCCGCCGATGTCGGCCGAGCCGATCGTCCCCTGCACCGCGATATGATCGGTCACGCCGGTCACGCTGCGCATCTGCGAGATCGCCCGCACGGCCAGATGGCTCTGGTACGCCCATTCGACCCGACCGGACAGCGTGATCCAGCCATGTTCGACCTGTACCTTCACCGTGTCGTCATGCAGCCCGACCGTCCAGTGCAGCACCGAACGCACCGCGTTCGCGATGTCCTCGTCGGTGCGGACGTCGTCGTCCGGCAGATGCACGGTCATATCGACGACGAGCGCCTTGACGCCGGCCACGCGGTTCGCCGCCCGCTCGATCGCCAGTTTCTCCGCATAGCTCGGCGGGTGGCCCGAAAGCGTCACGATTCGGTTGACGACCTCGACACCGATACGTGTCGCGTCGATCGCCGGGTCGGACTCCAGTTCGTCCTGAACGTCCTGCTTCAACTGCTTGTCGGTCTTCATCGCCTGCACTCCCGTGAGCCGCGGCGCGCCAGTCCGCCGCATATCTCCAGATTTGCACACGCGCGGCCAGGGATCGCTGATGCAGGTCAACGGACGCCGCTCGACGCACATCGCAGCCAGCCGTGGCATCGCTTGACGAAGGTCAAGCCGACGCGGCCCGGCCGACTTATCGTGAGATCGCCGATGCGCGACGTCCCAGGCAAGCACGGCGATGCTCCAAGGAGACTCACATGACGGAACAGCAACTGTTGGCCTATTCGCCGGCGCCACCGGCACGGCCGGTATCGCCACAGGGCGAATCCCCGGCCCTCATCGACCTGCCGCATCCGGACCTCGACAGCGGGCCGCCCTTGATGACGGCACTCGCCGCCAGAATGAGCGCCCGCGAATTCGCCGCCACGCCGCTGCCGCCCGCGACGCTCGGCGCGATGCTGTGGGCCGCGGACGGCGTCAACCGGCCTGCCGGCGGCGGCCGCACCGCCCCGTCCGCGCATGCGTTCAACGAAATCGACGTGTACGTCGCGCTGCCATGCGGCGTCTATCGCTACGACGCGCCCGCGCACCGGCTCGTGCTGAAACACGCGGTGGATGCCCGCAACCTCACGGGTTACCAGGACTTCGTCGGCCGCGCGCCGCTGGATCTCGTCTACGTCGTGCGCACCTCGGCGATCCTCGACATGCCGCCGCAGCAACGCGACGTGTTCTCTGCAATCGCGGCCGGCGCCATCGCGCAGAACGTGTCGCTCTATTGCGCGGCCGCCGGGCTCGGCACGGTCGTACGTGGCTGGATCAACCACCGTGCGCTTGCCGACGCGCTGCGGCTGAACGAGGACGAGCTCCCGATCCTCGCGCAGACGGTGGGCTACCGGTCGGGCGGCACGGCATCGCATGCATGAGCGTTCGCGCGACCGCTTCAATAAAGACGGCGCGCGGATCGCTCCACGCGCCGTTACCTCCCTTCGGACGACGCGTGCCCGCATCGCCCACAGTCTGCCGTCCGATCAGCTGATGGCCAGTTTCTTCTGCGCGACCGGCGCCTTCTTCGGCAGCGTCAGCGACAGCACGCCGTCCTGGTACGTCGCCGTTGCGTTCGCGTCGTCGATCTCGCCCGACAGCGAGAACGAACGGCTGATCGCGCCGCTGTAGCGCTCGCGCCGGATCACGCGCTCGCCATCCTTCTGCTCCTTGTTGCGCTCGATCTTCGCGTTGATCGATACGGTGCTTCCCGTCACCTGGACGTCGATGTCGTCCTTGGCGACGCCCGGCAGTTCCGCGTTGACCTTGTACGCATCGTCGCTTTCCGTCACGTCGATCTTCATCGAGGCCAGATCGGGCTCGTCCGTCAGCGTCATCCCGCGCAGCGGCCTGAACAGCCCCTGAAACAGGTCGGCGACGGGTTCGATCGAAAACGGATCGTAACGCGTGACATTGCTCATGGTTCGTACTCCTTGAACGATAGACAGGCGACCCGCGCGTTCGTCCCGCCCGCGCGACGCCATGATGAAGACCGGATTGGCTCGGCACCGTGTGCCATGCAACGGACGAACGATCATCAGGATTCCAGCGTAACTTCCCACATCGGCACGCGCTTGATGCGCGTCAACGACTGCGGGCGCTCACGTGCAGAACCGGAAATAGCCGCTGTGGAGCAGGATCGGCCGACCGTCCATCTCCTCGAGCAGGCAGCGCGCGGCGCGCTCGATCGCGGGACGGTGGCGGGCAAACGCATCCACGAGATCCTGCTCGCGCGGCGACGCCGCGCGGAAGTGATCCTCCAGCGCTGCCGCGGTAATCGCGCAGTGCACGCGGCGGCCTTCGACCAGCGCCGGAAAGGTCAGTGCCGGATCCATGCCGCAATACGTCGGATGTTCGGAAGGAAAGGAGATCTGCATGATGGTCACCTCGACAGGTTGCGCGCGGGCGGGCGCCGGCTGGCGGCGCACCGAGCATGCGGCCCTACGCCGCCGCGGCCGGTGCGGCGTCGCTGCCGCGCACGAGCAGGACCGGGCAGCTCGATCCGCGCAGGAAACGTTCGGCGACGCTGCCGAGGAACAGCCGCTGGACCCCGCGTCGCCCGTGGGTACCAACCACGGCGAGATCGATCGACCGCTCGGCGACGTAGCGCTGCAGCCGTTCGGCGACACTCTCGCCGATCTCGGTCTCGATGAGTTCCGTCTCGCCGTTAACTGCCGCGTGCGCGATGGTCCGTTCCTCGCGTCGCAGGACCGACGCGCCATCGCGCCGGATCTCGGCGAGCAATGCATCCGGGTCCATGCGTCCGCCGAACGTGATCAGCAGCGACTTGTCGACGACGAAAACGGCGAACAGGCGAGCACCGCACGATCGCGCCACCTTCAGGCCCTCGTCGAGCGCCCGTTGCGATGAAGGGCTGCCGTCCACGGCGACCATGATGTTCGTGTACATACCGACCTCGCTGGATGAACCGACGCGCCGGCGGCGTTCGGATTGGTTTTCATCATCGGCGTTCGCCGCACGCGGGCGTTGACGGAGGTCAACGGTTCGAAATCACACGAAAACCGGCAGGCGCCCGGGCACGAAATGCCGGATCATCGCGGCGCGGCCAACGCCGGCGCATCCGACGAACGCGCCGGGTTCACATAGGCCCCGAAGCCTCGCTCGATGTCGAGGATCCTCGTCGCGCACGCGTCATACCGCCAGCCCGGGCCGCCATCGCTGTCGTACATGCCTTTGCACATCGCCTTGAGCCGGATCACCGAAGCCCCGCCGCCCGAGGCCGTGCGGGAAGCCCACAGATAGACTTCCCCCGCCAGAAACGGAGGCGCCGTTTCGATCGTGTCCGCCCCGGCGCGCGTGATCCGGGTCGACGAATGCGCTTCAACATAGCGGCGCGCAAGGCGCCATGCACGGTCGCACTCGGCGGGTGTCGAACACTGTAGCGCCGCGGCCTGACGCGTCGCGAACAATTGCGTTTCCGTCGACCGGAAGGACGCGCTCCGTTCCGCCTCCGCGCACGCGGCCAACGCAAGCAGCACGCCGATCACCCACACCCGTTTATTCATCGTCACTGCCCAGCAACGCATCGATTTCCGCTCGCATTCGGGCGGCATGAATCCGCTCGACAACCATCCGGCCGTGCGATGGCTGACCGGCCGCATTCAGCACGCGGTCACGTGACGCATCGCCCGAACGCCCGAATCGACTGTATGACCGTCATGGGAAATGCGGTTGACCTGGGTCAATCGCCTGCCGGTGCGGGGCGGAAAGCACGAGCCGGAAGGGTGTCGAAGACGGGGGGCTTTTGATTCCCATGCGTTTTTTGACCGCCCCCCGTTCTGCGTACCGTTGGACACATGCAAACGACCTGGAAACCGTCATGTCCAGAGCAAACAGGTTCACCGTTTCGTTCCTGGTCGGCGTCATTCCGAGATACAGAAGCGAGCTAAAGCGCGCGGAATCACGCTCCCTGACGCCCCCCATGCGCGGCATGCATCGCGGGCAAGGAATGGGTATGGGGCCGGGCTACATGCACGGCAAGCCTGTTGGCCCTGCAATCGGTGCCACCGGCCAATGATCGTGTAGCTCGGCGTGGTTGCATCGATTTCGTCGTCAGCCGGCCGCGAAAACCCCAGATGCAGTCCACCGAACGCCGGCCTCATGCGCCGCTGCAATTCGCCGGCCGCGTACCGGCCGAAAGAAAGGACCGTTCGCACCATCTGCGCAGATCGTCGTCGATGGTCGTGCCACCGTATTCGATCGGTAGCACGGTGCGCCGGGCGGCATGGCTATGCGCCCCCCTCAACAGCCTTCCCGGCAAGAATCCATTCAGCGATCGGCCCATTCGGTTGACGTGTATCAAGCGTCGCAAATCCGCCGATCACACGATAGCTGTCACGAGCACGCTTCCTGTTGAAGAGGGGGTGCCCTACTGACGCCACACCGCCGAAGCAAGTCAATCCCGTCCCGTAGGCTGTCGATCAAGCCGCCGTGATTGAACCGATCACCCGGTTGCGGCGTGTCTTATGGAGACACGAATTGCCATCGTCGAAGCGTTTTAGCCGAACTGGCGGTAATGCCGGTTCTACAGAGAAGCGACTACCGCATGCCGCATGTCACCGTGCCCCCTCCGCAGTCTGACCCAGGGTAGCCCGGTATCGAAGGTGCCTCGTCCATGGAAGAGACTTTGACGCCGGAATCGACTACCGGCCTGTCGACTACCGAAGCGCGCGAGCGCGCGAACGAATTCGGACCGAACACGATCCACGAACAGCCGACGCCATACTGGCGTGTGCTGTTGCCCAAGTTCTGGGCACCGGTGCCCTGGCTACTGGAAGTGTCCATCGTGTTGCAGATTGGCGTGGGCGCTTACGTCGAGGCGGCTGTTGTCGGCGCACTGCTCGTATTTAACGCTGTACTCGGCATCGTTCAGGAGCACAGAGCCGGCGTCGCGCTCGCGGCACTCAAACAAAGACTCGAACCGACCGCACTCGTTTGTCGCGACGGCCAATGGACACGCGTGTCTGCCGCGGATCTCGTGCCTGGTGACGCAGTGCAGCTCGCGCTTGGGGGCGTGGTGCCTGCAGACGTGCGCGTGACAAAGGGCGCAGTGATGGCGGATCAATCGATGTTGACCGGAGAGTCAGTTCCCGTTGAGGTTCCGCTTGGCGGGACGGTCTATGCCGGCTCGCTCGTCAGGCGCGGCCAGGCGACGGGCGTGGTCACGGCGACGGGCGCACGCACTTACTTTGGTCGCACCGTCGAACTCGTTCGGATCGCACACGCACCGAGTTCCGAACAGCACGCGGTGCTCGCCGCAGTAAAGGGCCTCGGACTCGTCAACGGCATCATCGCGCTCGTGTCGGTGGGATATGCGTATCTTCTCGGGTTTCCAGGTGCCGAACTGATACGACTTGCGCTCACGGCTTTGCTGGCAACGGTACCGGTGGCGCTGCCGGCGACCTTCACGCTTTCCGCCGCACTCAGTGCACTCGCGCTGAGCCGTCGCGGTGCATTGCTCACGCGTTTGTCTGCGGTGCACGAGGCAGCAGCCATGGACGTGCTCTGCTCCGACAAGACTGGCACGCTCACTCAGAATGCACTCGAAGTCGCGGAAATCTCGCCAATGCCGGGCTTCGATCGCGAGCGGCTGCTGTGTCTAGCCGCAATGGCCAGTTCTCGTAGCGGTGACGATCCGCTCGATGCAGCCGTTCAGCTAGCTGCAGCCTCGTTGATTGCCGAACGACCCGATCAAGAACCGACGCGCTTCGTCCCGTTCGATCCGGAGACGAAAATAGCGGAAGCCTATCTGTCACATGACGGCCATGAGCCAATGCGTGTCGTAAAGGGCGCGCTACAGGCGGTCGAGCAGATTGCTGACGTAGCGCCAGGCGCACGTGCGAAGTCCGACGAGCTTGCCCATCAAGGTCACCGCATCATTGCGGTGGCGGTGGGAGCAATGGGCAGTTCGATGCATCTGGCAGGACTGATCGCACTGAGCGATCCCCCACGTACTGATTCAGCCGAACTTATCGGAGCGCTCAAGAGGCTCGGCGTTCGTACAATCATGGTTACGGGGGATTCAGCCGCCACAGCCTCCGCCATTGCCGGGAAAGTGGGCCTTCGGTCGACACCGTATCCTGCCGCAGCCTCATACCATCACACCGATCTCCAACAATTCGACGTCTACGCCCGTGTACTGCCAGAGGAGAAGTACCGCCTCGTGGCGGAGCTACAAGATAGCGGACACGTTGTCGGTATGTGCGGAGATGGAGCCAATGATGCGCCCGCATTAAGTCAGGCGCAGGTCGGGATCGCAGTTTCGTCCGCCACGGATGCGGCGAAGGCCGCCGCCGCGGTCGTTCTGACGGAACCGGGGTTGGCAGGTATTCTCTCGACGATCCAGGAAGGTCGCTCCGCGTTCCGGCGTCTTCTGGCCTATGCATTAAACATGCTGGTGAAGAAGATCGAGGTCGTTTTGCTGTTGGCCTATGGTCTTGTGGCTGTCCATCGCGCGTTACTCACCCCGATGATGATGGTACTGCTGCTCGTCACAAACGACTTCCTGACGATGTCTTTGACGACAGATCGGGCAAGACCGGCGCCGGCGCCATCTATTTGGCACATGCGCCGCATCGTCACCGCAGCCACAATTTTCGGGAGCTGCAAGCTGCTCTTTTCCGGCATCATCGTGACCGCCGGTGTGTTGTACATTCGATTGCCGATCAGCGAATTGCAAAGTCTGAGCTTCCTTGCGATCGCCTTCGGCAATCAGGCGGTTCTTTATGTATTACGCGAGCGCGGCCATCTCTGGCATTCACTGCCGAGCCGATGGCTGCTGCTGTCGTCTGTGATCGACATCACGATCGTCTCGGTGCTCGTACTGTCAGGTACGCTGATGGCCGCGCTGCCATTGTCACTAGTGGGAGCGGTTACAATGACCGCGATCGGGTTCGCGCTGCTTCTGGATCAGCTGAAGATACCGGTCGAAGCGGTGCTGCGGCTCGGCTAGGCCGAGCGAACCAGGCTTGGCGATAAGGAGGTGGGCAGATATCCGACCGATCGCCTGCGCGTATCCCTCAGCCCTTCGGTTGAAACGTAAGAACGATGCTCGCAGGCGTCGCGCCATCGATATCCCGTGGCATCGGATCCGTCCTCTCGACGGCGGCGAGGACGGCACGGTCCCACCGAGGGTTACCGCTGGAACGTTGCACCCTGACACTGAGTAGCGCCCCGCTGGGCGCGCACGTGACAGCGATGACGGCAGATGGATTGCCCGGAGTCTCGAACGGCGCGACGAAGTTGGCCCGCACCTGAAGAGCTACCGTCTCTGCGTAGCCCCGCGACGCAGCAACGCCACTATTCCGCATAGGCTTGCCGGCGATGTCCTCCAGCGCGACGAGCCGCGCGGCGCGCTCCTGCTCCATTTCACTATCTGCTTGCGTAGCAACGGTGGTGGCGTTCGATAACGGGATCCGGCGTGCTGCGATCGTGCTGATCCGCAAGGCTGGCGCCTTTAGATGCTGGGGTTCGATGTTGATCCTGGGATGATGGCGGACAACGGGCACCAGCGCGTTCGAAGCGCCGAGCTCGGTAGATGGAGTCGGAACGCGTAATGCCCGCGCCTGCGCGGAAGTGGTCAACCGCAATGGCACGCCGGGCTCGTCAATCACCGTGTTCGCGCCAGTGGGAGTGTGGTGCTGCCGCAGGCCCGCGCTGAAAATCACCATCGCCGCGAGCAGGACGTGCAGAGCAACCGCCAGTCCACACGCTCGCCCCGTGCCGCGCTCGCGCGGCGGCCAAACAGGCAAGTCCGATTTCGTGCTCATGGCTGCTCAGCGCCGGCCTGCACTCCCGTGGGTGCGCCTCGAACCGGTGCTCCGTTCTCTACCAATTCCAGTCTAGTCGGGACACGCAAGTAATTCACAAGGGGTGACCGCTGGCAGACTTCCGGCGACCGTGCGACAGCGTTTGACGCCCTCTTGCAAGAACGTAGGAACGATGCCCACCGACGTTGCCCCGTTTTTCCATCATTGCCCCACGTTGGCTGGTCGCGGGGAGTGGCAAGCAGGAGGCATCAAAGAGGCCAGCCAGGAAACTATTGAATGAATTGAAACTTCTATTGGGTCCGGACCGAAAACCCTTTCGCACCTGGATCTGGCCACCCCTGTAAGTCGTACGAGAATCAAGGGGAGGACAAGACTTGAATGCAGGCGGCGTTGCGTCGATACCGCGCAGGCACCGGCCCGCGAAACACCGTCCGGCGCGCGCGACCGCGACCGGCTTGACGCGCATCAAGCCGGAACGGGCGCCGGTCGGCTGCAATAGGGGGCGTCGCACACGTCACTGCGGGCCTGCCGGCCCGAACCCGCGACATCGAGCAGACGGGAACGTACCGTTTCCGTTCGACACCCACCCGCCAGCGCGGCGACATGCAGGCGCCCTGCCCATCGATCCGCTCACCATGTCCCGAACGCCACGCCTGCCCTTCAAGTCAAGCCGCGGAGCCGCACGACGCGAGACCCTGCAATTCGATCGCGCATTGCGTCGGACCACCACCTATCCCCATCCCGCCGGCCGGATCGAACGGATCGAAACGCACCTGTCCGTCGTGTATCTGGCAGGGCGTTACGCGTACAAGCGCATCAAGCCCGTCCGCTTCGCATTCGTCGACCTCGTGCGCCCCGCGCAGCGGCGCCGCTGCGCACTTGCGGAGTGCACGCTCAACCGGCCGTTCGCCGGCCCGTTGTACCTGGGCGTCTGGCCGCTCGTCGCGCATGGCCGGCGCAGTGTCTTCGGCCCGCCCGTGCCGACCGCCGCGCGCCGGCAACGACGCGCCGCGGTACCGGACGAGTACGTGGTGCACATGCGCCGGTTCGATGCGGAGGCGATGCTGTCGGTGCGCAGTGCATCGCACGACGCGGGGCTGGCGGATGCGGACGCACTCGCGGATACACTGGCCCGGCATCACCTTCACGCGCCCCGCCGTGCGCCACACGGCCACCCTGGCAGCGCGGCCAGTGTCGCGGCGCAATGCCGGCCGTTGTGCGACACGCTCGACGTCACCGTGCCCGGGGAAGCCGCGCTGCGCCGCTGGTACGAGGCCGAGCTGGCACGCATTGCACTGCAGCTTTCCGAGCGGCATGCGCACGGCTTCGTACGCGCGTGCCACGGCGACCTGCATCTCGACAACGTCGTCCGCTGGCGCAACCGCATCCTGATGTTCGACTGCATCGAGTTCGACGACACGCTGCGCTGGATCGACGTGGCGAGCGATCTCGCATTTGCGCTGATGGATTATTCCGCCCGCGGGCGAGCCGACTGCGCCCACCGCCTCCTGTCCGCATGGCTCGCCCGCACGGGCGACCATGCGGCGCTGGGCGTGCTGCCGTGCTACTTCGTCTATCGCGCGCTGGTGCGGGCGATGACCGCGCGGCTGCGCGGCGACGAAGCAGCGCGCGGCCGCTATCTGCGGATTGCGTCGGACATGGCGCGAACGCGGCGCGATACGCAACCGGCCTTGCTGCTGTGTCATGGCGTATCCGGCTCGGGCAAATCGGTTGCCAGCCGCGCGCTGGCGGAACAGATCGGCGCGATCCGGCTGTCCAGCGATGTCGAGCGCAAACGCGACGCCTGTGCGCCGGAGCACACCCGGCTGTCCGCCGCCGCGTACTCGGACACGGCAGTCGACGCGACCTACGACAGACTCCGTGAGCAGGCCGGCGTGGTCCTCGCCAGCGGCTACACGGTGATCGTCGACGCGACGTTCCTGCGCCGGCACAACCGGGCGGCCTTCACCTCGCTCGCCACGCAACTCGGCGTGCGCGTCGCGATTCTCGATTTCACCGCGAACCGGGCAACGCTCGCCGCGCGTGTCGCGGCCCGGGCCGCGCTCGGGCGCAATGCGTCCGACGCCGACACAGCCGTACTGGCCCGCCAGATCGGGCATGCCGAGCCGCTGGCCGGATCCGAGGCCGCGATCGCGATCCGGTTCGAGACCGACTGCGACGTCGCGGCATACGGTGACCGTGCATTCTGGGCGCCGTTGTTCGCCGTGCTACGCACATAGCCGCGCGGTGCGTGGCGCCCGGGGAACGGCGCCCACACCCACGACGGGCGCAGGGCCGGCAACACGTCGTTACGCGCGGAAACGCTGCTCCTCGATCTGCTGCAGCTTGCCGACTTCCGCGACACCGCCGAGCAGCCCCGCAAGATGCTCGACGATATCGTCGAGCGTCACGATGCCGGCGAGACGGCCCTCATCGTCGACCACCGGCAAGCGCCGAATGCCCGACCGGCGCATCTCCTCGAGCGCGACGCCGATTTCGTCGGTGTCGGACACGACGACCAGGCCCCGCGACATGATCTGGCCGGCCGTCACGGCGCCGGGATCATCGCCGCGGGCCATCACCTCGATCACCAGGTCGCGGTCGGTGACGACGCCGATCGGGATGGCATCGCCCTCGCGATACTCGATGACGACGATATCGCCGACATGCGCGTGCCGCATGCGATCCGCCAGTTCGAGCGCACTGCATTCGACGGTGCAGGATTCGACCGGCCGGGTGCTGATTCTTCCGATGTGCATGATGAGGCTCCTGTCGTGCTTTCGGTGAAGGCCACGCACGCGACCCGCCCGGCGGCGGCGCATGCATCCCGGGTTCAGGGTAAGGGGGGTGGCCCGGGCAGGCTTGACGCACGTCAACGTGCCGCACGCCCTTGCGACTGACGAGGCCCGGCACGCCGGAGGTCGCCGCGGCAGGTTCCAGTCGACCGCCTTCCATGACTTGCCGCAACGACCGTGCACGGCGCGCGGCTAACTTGACGGTATGTCACGACGCTCGATGACGGCCGCGCCGCTGCCGCGCAACGTTGCGTTGATCCCGTGGATGCCGTTGCCCCATGACTTACGCATTGATTCTGGTGAACCTCGCCGTATTCATCGCCGAAGCAAGCGGCGGGTCGCTCCTCGTCGACCTGTTCGCGCTGTGGCCGCCCGCGCGGCCGGGTGCGCCCGTCACACCGGATTTCCACGTCTGGCAGTTGCTGACCTACAGCATGCTGCACGCCAGTCTCGCGCACATCGCGTTCAACATGTTCGGTCTCTACATGTTCGGACGCGACGTCGAACGCGCGCTCGGACGCGCACGCTTTCTCGCGCTCTATCTGGCGAGCGTGCTGGCCGGCGGCGTCACGCAGCTTGCGGTCGTGCAGATGCTGCCACCCAGCGGCGCGCCGACCGTCGGCGCGTCGGCGGGGGTGTTCGGCGCGCTGATCGCCTATGGCGTGCTATTTCCGAAACGGCGCGTCGTGCTGCTGTTTCCGCCGGTGCCGATGCCGGCATGGCTCTTCGCCACCAGCTATGCATTGACCGAGCTGCTGGCCGGTCTCGGCGGCGACACGAGCGGCGTCGCGCACTTCGCCCACCTGGGCGGCATGCTCAGCGCGCTCGTTTGTCTCGCCGTCTGGAGAAAGCGCGGGGACGTGCGCGCGTAGCACCGGCTCCCGCCATTGGCGGAAACCGGCCTCCTAGATGCGCAGCGTCTGATCCGCACTGCGCGGATCGAGACGATCCTCGAGTTCCAGTTCGAAACGCTCACGCGGCGCGGCGTTGACCGCGATCAACAGCATGTCCGCGGCACGACCGGCAGCGCACGTGATCCGGTCGCGCACCGCATCATCCACGCTGCTTCTCCTCGAAATACGGCTGGCGTGCTGCTACAAGGCGTAGTTCGTCGAGCAGCGCCGCGGCCGCGCGCAGCAAGTCGTCGAGCGACACGATGCCGACCAGCTCACCGACGTCGCCAACCACCGGCAGCTGGCGCATCCGCTTCGCGAGTAGCCAGAGATCGTCGTCGATGTCCGCGACGGCAACGGGGGCCGACATGATGTCGCCGACGAACAGCGAACCGGCCGGTGCGTCGGGGCCGACGACGGCAAGCACGATGTCCCGGTCGGTCAGCATGCCGACCGGCTCGCATCGTCCTTCCCTTTCACGTACGACGACCAGGTCGCCGGCGTGTGCATCGCGCATCATCGCGGCCGCCTCGACGACGGTCGTCTGCGCGGAACACATGGCGACTTCGCGGGTGCAAAACATCTCGGCATTCATGTTCCCTCTCCCTGTCCGGGCGACACGGATCGTCGGTCGACGCCCGCCGCCGCCCGACGATTCACGCAACGGCCATTCGATCGACCCCGTCGTGCATGGCATCGATCGATGGATCCCGCCCGAGCGCCCGCGCGACGTCCTTCTTCAGTTCGCCGCCGTTTTTCATGGTCACGGACTGCTGCCCGTATCCCATGACGACAACCGTAAATCCGGCAGCATCGCCGGCGCTTGATGCAGGTCAGCGGGGCGCGCGCTGAGGCGTCTCGCTCGAGGTCCGGCCCGCCATCGTGAAATCGGCATGGCGGCTGCATCGCGGCTGATCGCGCTCGGCGAGCCGCGACACCATCTGCCGCCCCCGATCCGACAGGCGCACGTGCGCCTCCGCGAGCGGCCCAGCATCCAGCCGGACGAGGCCCCGGTCCGCAAGACAATGAAGATCGGCCGGGTCGCCCTGCTGACGTCGCGGTTCGCTGGCGAGCACCATCAGGATCGCGATTTCGTGGGGACTCAACAGGCGGTCGCCGTCGGTGTCGACCGGACGATTCCGGTACGGTGCGGCGGGCGTTACCTTCGGCGTCGCCTCGCCGGGCAGCGTGATGATCTGAAGATTCGACGTGTGCGCGAACAGTGAAGGCATGACGGAGATCCGAATCATGAACGTGAAAACGCAGACGGCACGGTGCGTGTCGGTCCTCGATCGTGATCGACACGCGCGAACCTCGATCATCGCGCTTGCAGCGCGAGCGGTCTTGATGCAGGTCAGCAAGCACACGCATGCCCCCGAAACTACCGGCGATTCGTCTGACGCAATGCCATCCGAAGCCTCGATTCGCGAGCCTGTCAGGAACCCGTCAAGTTGATCGTTTAGCCTTTCGTCGCCCAAGCGAAACACCGCGATGCTATACGCATCTTCACGTAGGCTTTTCGGGTCTTCGCTCCCGCCTTCATCTCATCAACGAAGCACTCCGAATCATCTTGTTTTCTCAGATGAAGAGGATGTCGTGTATGGCTTGCGTGAGGTCAATGCGCAACGGACAGCGGGAATCCACCATGCACCACCATCCTGCAGAGGTCCGTACATGAACTGATATTACGAAGTCGAACGTGAACTCGCCCATATCGAAGGATCCATTCGCCTGCTCGAACAGACACGACACGACTTCCATACGAAGACGTCGATCAGCGATCCCGCGTACTGGCGCGCAAGACTGCACGCCGTCAGGGTGACGGCCGAGCAGAACAAGACGCTGTTGCGCCGCACCGCCGAAATCCTCGCGCTCCTCGAACGATTCTGATTTGTTCGCGCCGCCCGCTTGCATTCCCGATGCGCGCCGATCGGACGATTCGGGCGACATGAACCTGGAACGGGCGGCATGCCTCGATCCATCCATCGAAGCCTTCCCGATCGGCGCGCTCGATCGCATTCGGATCGGCCCGTGCAACCGCGCTTGACCTCCATCAACGCTTCGTCGCTGCATCGCTCATAGATTGCAAGGAAGCACGCGGAACGATTCGCTCCGCGAATCCGGAAGCCGACCATGCCGAACGAAACCGAAGCGCGCCACGCGTTGCTCATGCATCTTGGCAGAATCTTGAGAACCCTCAGTTGCGTGCTCGAATACGAGCCGGACGACAGGACGATCGACTCGCTGCTGGCGGCCCAGCCGATGCTCGCCGACGTGCCGCTTCTGAATCACGTGTTCGCGCACATGACCGTGCGCGAATTCACGCACGCGGTTCTCCACGCCTACTGCCTGTGGCCCCAGCATTTACTCGACGATCCGCTCGACCGCGACGCACTTGCCGGCCCTGTGTGCGCGTGGCTGTTCGCCGGCAACCCGGGAGGCTGGGCGCGCTACGTCGCATCGCTCGGCGCCGGAGTCCCGTGGTTCGGCCAGGGCCTCGCGCCGTCGCCGTCGTCCAGCCGGCGTTCGGTTCGGGCAGCACCGGTCGAGTGATTACCGTTCACGCGTGGCGTGCGAGCACGTCAAGCGCCGCGTCGCAGCCCGGTTCGCACAACGCCGGGATCGAAGCATCGGAAAACTCGAAATCGCACACGCAGCCCTACCGGGTTGCGGCAGGATCGTCCGGGACGATCCTGGACACACTACCGGCACGCAAGTGCTCATCAGCCTCTTCGTGCCGCATTGCACGCGCCGCCGATCTGCACATGATCGAAGTCGCGCTCGCCCGCCGTGCGGGCCATCACGTTGCCCGCTCCACACTCGCGCGATGCTCGCGGACGGTCAGCCGCCGATCGATCGACCGGGCGAAACGGGCGAGCTTCCGGGAGGCAACGCCGCGACCGATATCGCGCGCGGAAATCGCGCACGTCGCGACCGGCTTTTGCCGTGCCAGCGCCTGCATCTGTGCGAACGCCGTCAGGTCGCCACGCAGGCCCATCGTGCAGAAGAACGCGGTCGCGCGCAGTTCGTGCCCGTGACGGGCCAGCCAGGTCGACATTGGCGTCGATGCGCGCCCGGCCCATATCGGCGTGCCGAGCACGACCACGTCGTAAGCCGATGGCGAACAGGCGGTCGGCCGCAGGTCCGCGTCGCGCTGGCGAATCACGTCGGCGAGCGAACGCAGATAGCCGATGGCCCCTGCGCGCCGTCGATCGTCGTGCTCCCGCAGCCGTACGCAATCCGCGCCGAGCTCGGCGGCCAGCCGGCGCGCCTGCCCCGCCGTCGTTTCGCTGCGCGAGTAGAAAACGACAAGCATGCGTCGAGAAGCGTCCATGATCTGCTCCGTGCTTCCGTCCAGGATCCGAAGATCAGCTTATGCAGGCTCGGGTGAGCCGACGCTGATTCAGGTCAACCCGCCGCCGCGCAATCAGGCGACAGTAGACCTGTCCGAATTCCCGGCGGCTTCTTGCCGACGCGCCATGTGGTATGACCTGATCGAACGGCAACGGCAATGGTTGCGTACATGGGACGCGGCGGCACGATTCGCGCGCGGTCTCTGGCCCGGTGCGGCGGCCGCGTGCTACGCCGATCTGCTCGAGCCCCTGCTCGACCTGCATGCCGGCGCGCCACGGTTCGCGATCGACGCGATCGCCTCGGACGGACGACGATTCGACGTCGACGAAACGATCGCCACGCATACCCCGTTTTGCGCGCTGCGCCGTTTCACGCGCCCCGGTGCGCCGCGAGTAATCCTGCTGTGCGTGCCGCTGGCCGGCCATGCGGCCGTGATGATGCGCGAGACGGTCGAGACGCTGCTGGCCGATGGTGACGTGTGCATCACCGACTGGATCGATGCGCGTGACGTGCCGCCTGACGCGGGTCGATTCGGTCTCGACGAATACGTGGCGATGCTCGACGGCTTCATCGATGCGCTGGTGGCCGACGCGCGGCCCGTGCACGTGGTCGCCATCTGCCAGGCGACGGTTCCATCGCTCGGCGCATTCGCGCTGCGCGCGCAACGCGGGGCCGTCGTGCCGGCGAGCCTGACGCTGATCGGCGGTCCGCTCGATGTCCGCATCAATCCGAGCGCGCTCGGGATCGCAGCCAGCTCGCATTCGCTCGCATGGTGCCGCTCCACGTTGATCGACACGGTACCGCCCGGCTACGCCGGACACGGGCGGCAGGTTTTTCCGGCCTATCTGCAGCGCGCCGAGATCTCGATCGCGTACCCGCAACGCTACATGACGCTGCTCGATCGCTACCGACGCGCGGTGACGTGCAGCGATGCCGACACACTCGCGCAAGCGTGCCGGGCATTGCGCGAATACCTGACGCTCCTCGACATGCCCGCCGAGTACTTCCTCGACACGGTCGACATCGTATTCCAGCGCGCCTGCCTCGCAACCGGCACCTGGGACGTTTGCGGCCAGCGTGTCGACCCCGCCGCGCTGCGCGCCACCGTGCTGATGACCGTCGAAGGCGGGCGCGATGCGATCACCGGTGCCGGGCAGACCCATGCCGCACTGGCCATGTGCAGCGGCCTCGCGGCGGATGCGCGAGAGAGCGTCGACATCGACGATTGCGATCACTACGGGCTATTCACGGATGAGCACTGGCGAACCGACGTTCATCCCGCCTTGCAGGCCGCATTTGCCCGGGCCGAAAGCGGCCGGCGGCGCCCGCGCGCGGCGTGACGCCGTCGTCAAGTCGACCGGACACGATCGCGCGGTCCGGCCCTCTGGCGCACCGGCACTGCCGCGCCGCTCATGCCTTCGGCGTGTTCGCGTGGCGACGCCCTCTGTTCCGCCGCCACGCGACGCTTGACCGCAATGAAACTGTCGGGGCTGGCCGACACCGAGTCGATACCGCAGGCAACGAGGAAATCGGCGAATTCCGGATGATCGCTCGGCGCATGGCCTCAGAGGCCCACCTTCGCTCCGACGTCGTGCGCGGTGGCGATCACGGGGGCAATCATCCACTTCACCGCGTCGTTCCGTTCGTCGAACAGGCCGGCCAGCTCGGCCGAGTCACGGTCGACCCCGAGCGTGAGCTGGGTCAGGTCGTTGCTGCCGATCGAAAACCCGTCGATCCCGCCAAAGACACTCGGATACAGCCAAATAAACGTATACCCCCCTATCCTATATGACGCTATACTCCCCTCCCGCATTGGAGGGAAGTCATGAGTCATACCATTCGCGACAAACAGAAGCTGCTGAACCGGGTGCGCCGCATCAAGGGGCAGATCGAGGCGGTCGAGCGCGCACTCGAGGACGAGCGCGGCTGCAACGACGTGCTGCAACTCATCACCAGTTGCCGCGGCGCGATGAACGGACTGCTGGCGGTCGTGCTCGAGGACCATATCCGCACGCATCTCATCGATGCCGAGGCGGATGGCGAACACGGCAGCGGCACCGAACAGTTGATCGAAGTGGTCCGCAGCTACTTCAAATAGAGGGAAGCATGAGCGATTTCAGAGATGCCGCGTTCGGCGCGGGACATGATCACATTTTTCTGGGTGCCTCCCACGAGCAGAACGAGCGCCGCACCTGGGCGGTGATCGCACTGTGCAGTGCCATGATGGTGGCCGAGATCGTCGGGGGCAGCCTGTTCGGCTCGCTGGCGCTCGTCGCCGACGGCCTGCACATGTCCACCCATGCGGGCGCCATGCTGATTGCGGCGCTGGCCTATACGTACGCACGCCGGCATGCGACCGATTCCCGGTTTGTGTTCGGTACAGGCAAGCTGGGGGACCTGGCTGGCTTCACCAGCGCCATCGTGTTGGCGATGATCGCCATCCTGATTGGCTACGAGGCGATCTCGCGCTTCTTTTCGCCGGTGCCGATCCACTTCGGTGAGGCGATCCCAATCGCGGTGGTCGGCCTGCTGGTCAACCTCGCGAGCGTCTGGCTGCTGAGCGGCGACCATCACGGCCATAGCCATGGACACAGTCATGGGCATGGACACGAACATCCGCACGACGACGAGGCGCAGCAGATCTTCACGCCGGCCGGCGTGTTTGCCGTTTCCGTCTTTGAAGACGGCGTACCTCCGGTGTTCCGAGTGACGCCCGAGACTGAACACTCACAGCTCGCTCCCGACGATGTCTCGGTCACGACCGTCCGGCCCGACGGGGTCCGCCAGTCGTTCACCTTCATCGCGCGGGGCGGCTACCTGGAATCCCGGGAAGAGATCCCGGAGCCACACGCGTTCACGGCGACGATCCAGTTACCCGACGGTCGCCACGAAATCGAATTTGTCGAGCATGAGCACGGCCACGATGACGCGCATACCGCGGCAGCCCGCGATCACAACATCCGGTCCGCGTATGTCCACGTGATCGCTGACGCAGCGGTGTCGGTGCTGGCCATTATCGGTCTGCTGCTCGCTCGAGCGTTTGGCTGGCTATGGATGGACCCGCTGGCGGGTGTGATCGGCGCGCTGGTGATCGCCAACTGGTCGTGGGGGTTGATGCGCGACACCGGCGGAATCCTGCTCGACATGAGCGTGGATCGCCACATGGCGGACAACGTGCGGCAGGTTATCGAGAGTCAGGGTGATCAGGTGCTCGACCTGCATGTGTGGCGGGTTGGGCCGGGGCACATGAGCGCGGTGGTCTCGGTGTCGACCGGCGAAGCCCGACGCAACGCGAGCTTCTATCACGCGGCACTTAAGCGCTTCAGGGGGCTGTCGCACGTGACGGTCGAGGTAAATCCGAACCCCGCGGCGGCTTGAGCCATGGCGGCCAAATCGCCCTGCATCGACATGTGCGCCTTCGACGGCCGGACGGGCTTCTGTCTGGGCTGTCTGCGCACGCGCGAGGAAAGTCGCGGCTGGCAGAAGATGACCGACCACCGGCGGCACCAGATCCTGAACGATCGGTCCCGCCGGCAGGCAAAGTTGTCGGGTAATGCCCGCGATCGTGGAGCAAAGCCGACCGGAGTGGACTGACGGAGGCAAAGGCTCGATTCTTGATGAGGGCGCGCGGGCAGGTCCGCCCCCCGACGGCGAGGGCTCGATGCCGACCGACCCAGCGCAGGCCGAGCTTCGATCCCCGGGGTACGCGCGTCAGCGGCCGGTCCCACGGGGTGGCTGAGGGCCGCCGAACCACGCAGCCGCCGGGCGGGCACGTCGACCACGACTTTGGTTGTGTGAGCACCAGCAAGCATGGGACTTTCGCACGATGTCCCTAAATGAAGGGAAACATAACAGTCCGGAACCTGGGCGCAATTAACGGAGTCGTCACACTGGCCGCGCTCGGCTACGCCGTAGGCGACTCGGCCGCGACGGCGACCGCTATTGCGCGAGCCGTCGGCCTGCGCTGCGCCCCGAGCCGGGTCCGCACGTTGATGGATCCAACCGTGCCGCACTATCGCGCTTCGATGTGTTCGCGCGCGTGTTGCCCGAAGACAAATATCACCTCGTACAGGCATTTCAGGCAAGCGGTCACGTCGTCGGCATGTGCGGCGACGGCGTCAACGATGCGCCTGCGCTGCGTCAGGCACAAGTCGGCATAGCAGTGGCGAGCGCCAGTGATGCAGCAAAGGCAGCCGCTGCGATCGTGCTTGCCGAGCCCGGGCCATCCGGGGTCGTTGCAGCCAGCACCGAGGGGCGAATGGCATTCCGCCGGTTGCTCACCTACACCTTGAACATGCTCGTGAAGAAAATCGAGGTCGTGCTGCTGATCGCGTATGGTCTCATCGCGCGACATCAACCGGTGATCACCTCGATGATCATGATCATCCTGCTCGTCACCAACGATTTTCTGACGATGTCGCTGACCACCGATCACGTTGAGCCGCAACGCGAGCCTCAGAACTGGAACATGAAGCAGATCGTCTTTATGGCGGCGTTCTTCGGCGGATGCAGGCTTGCGTTTTCGGCAGCGATCGTCGCAGTCGGTAGCCAACTGCCGCCGCACGCCGTACAGACATTGGGCTTTCTTGCCATCGCGTTCGGCAATCAATCGATGATCCATGTGCTCCGAGCGCAGAGCCATCTATGGGATTCAAAACCGAGTCGCTGGCTGGTCTTCTCGTCGGTTGTCGATACCACTATTGTCTGCGGCCTCGTGCTTTCGGGTGTGCTCGTGACCGCCCTTCCCCTTCCGTGGGCGCTCGGCGTTGGCATCGCGGCCGCAGGCTTCGCGCTTGTCCTCGATCAAGTCAAGATTCTCGCCAGTCGAGTGCCTGGTTTCGGGCACTGTATCGCTCGCTGACCCTCACACTAAGAGGTCAGTTTCAGCTTTACCCGATTCCTTGCAGCTTAAGGATAACTTAAGCATGGCATGGCAACGTGCATATGCCGCGCCGGTTCGATACCGTGCGGCTCTTGTTTCGTTCGTCCACGCAGAGTGACGGCAAACGTACCAAGCAACGATCGATTCATTAAATTCGTTGCTTGTCGTTCGCTGCGCTCGTTCGACCCGGTGCGAGTCCGGGTCTTTTTTTGCTCCGACATCTTTCCTGCAGCGATGGGCCGGCGCGAAACACCCACATGGACCCGCGGACCGCACATTCGCATTGCACCTTCGATTCGGCTCATCAACGTCATCGTTAACATTATCTTCAGTTCGGAAGGCGCATGCTGTTTCTACGGCATCGCACATCGTGTGACTGCTCTTCCCAACTCACTGGAGGTCACGACCATGAAACTCGCCATTCGAACCGTCATGCTGGCACTTGCGGTTGTTCCTGCACTTGCATTCGCGGGACAAGGTCTTACTCGGGCCGAGGTTCGTGCACAACTCGTTCAGATCGAGCACGCCGGATACAACCCGGCCCGCAAAGACATTCACTATCCGCAATCCATTCAGCAGGCAGAAGCGCGCCTGCACTCGTCCGAGTCGACTGACCAGGCAGACACAACAGGTTACGGTTCCGCACAATCTGCAGGTAGCAACTCGGGACATGCCCTCACGACACATGCCCCGTCTCGCTCGATTTATCTTCACCACTGACGACCTGTTCACGGCATCGTTTATCGTCCGGCCGGCAATCCATCGCCGTTCGGACGATACTGTTCCCCACCGTCAGCATGCCTGGCGAATCGTCATCGTCGTCTGCTCGTCCGCGTCAACGAAACAACGACAGAATATGAGTCTACGAGTGTGATCCGCATGAGCGCATTGCTCCACGAAAAGAAACTTCACCTGATATTCGACGTGAGCCTTTGGGTTCAAGGCAGTTTTCGCGCTTTCCGACGATCACTACCGACAAAGTAAAGGACGGCTTGAACTGAATCGATGTATTCAGGCGTTCTTTCAAACCATCCATCCCCCTGACGTCTCCGATGATCTCACCACCGAGTTTGCGCCGAAGCGAATAAATCCGATACTCGACAGCGCTGCTTTCGACCTCCTCGCCCCATCCATAAATACGATCCTCCAGATCGTTGCGTGACAGGATGCCCCCCGGACGCATGAGCAACGCGCGCAGCAGCGCGAACTCACGGTTGGTCAGCTGGAGTGGCGGGGCGCCATGAACCGATGCTTTGCGGGTTGCAGGATCGAGCGATACGGCACCGTTGCCCAGTGTCGGGCCGCCCCGCCGCTTTTTGCGTCGAAGCACCGCACGCAAACGTGCCAGCAATTCCGACATCTCGAATGGCCTCAGGACGTAATCGCCGGCACCGCCGCCTAGCCCTCGCAGCCTGTCGTCGAGCGCATCGCGGGCGGTGACGACCACGACCGGAACAGAATTTCCCGTCGCGCGAATGTCGGTCGGCAGGTCGAGCCCGTCCCTGCCCGGCAGCCCCAGGTCGAGCACCACGAGATCGTCATGCCGGGCCTCCGGCGCCGTGGAAGCCGACGTGCCGGTCCTGGCCCAGTCGACCGCGTAGGTCTCGTTCTTCAATGCATCCTGGACCGCTTCGCCGATCGTCGGATCGTCTTCGATTAGAAGTGCCCGCATTCGACTGCCTCGTCTTCGCGAGCCGATTCGGCACGCCGATTGCGCCGCATGCCATCGGGGGGCTACCGTGCCGGCAATCGCGGAAAATCGTTCAATTGCCCGACAGTCCTTCGGCCCCGGGTCGTGCAACCAGTACCCGCAACAGAACCGGCAGCACCAACAAAACCAGTGGAAGCTGTACGATGAGCCCCGAAATGATTGCCACCGCCAGTGGTTGCTGCATCGCCGAACCCTGACCGAGCGCGAACGCAAGCGGCAGCAATGCAAGGATCGCAGCGATCGTCGTCATCGCAATCGGCCGCAACCGGTTGCGGCCCGCAGCGAGCAGCGCGACGTCCGGCGCCATTGCTTCATCGCGCACGAGCGCCTGAAACTCCGATACATAGAAGATCGCGACCTCAGTCACGATCCCGACGATCATCGTCATCCCCATCATCGCCGAGATGTTCAGCTCGATGCCCGTCACCCACAGTCCGATGAAAACCGCACCGGTGGCGCACAGCGGCATCGCCATCACGGCGAGCGCGACGCGAAACCGCTCGTAGAGGAACAGCAGCAGCCCAAAAACCAGCGCCACGGCCGCACCGAACACCGCAAGAAGCCCGCGGAAAGCGATCTGTTGTTGCTGATACAGCCCACCGAGCTCGTAATAGACGCCCGACGGCAGCAGATTGGCCTCGCCGAGCGCACGCTGCACGTCCGCGATCGTCGAGCCCAGATCGCGTCCGTCGATTCGCGCGGTAACCGCCACCATCCGCTTCAGGTTGTCGCGGCTGATCTCCGGCTGACCGCTGACCGTGATGCGATCTGTCACCCGCTTGAGCGGAAACAGGTGCCCGTCAGGTGCGCGGATCTGCAGTTCGCCGAGCCCCGTGCCGTTCATGCTTGTCGCGTTCGCGACCCACACGCGCACCCCGACCGTCTTCGATCCCTGCTGGAATTGCGTCGCGACGTTTCCCTCGAGCAGATCCGAGACCTGCTGCGCGATCGCTTGCGGGTCCATGCCCTCGGCCGCTGAAGCATCGGGCCGGACGTGAAGGTCGAGTGCATCGCCTGCCGGGTTGATCCCGTCGTCGACGTCGACGATGCCCTGGATTTTTGCGATCCGGGCCGCGACTCGCCGTGCCGTTGATTCCAGCACGCGAGGATCGTCGGAATAGATCTTGATCTGCACCGGCTGCGGCACGGCGGTCAGGTCGCCAATGAGGTCCTCCATCAGTTGCGCGAGTTCGACGTTCACACCCGGTACATTCGCTTCGATCTTCGACCGGATCTCTTCCATCACGGTATCGATCGGCTCGCGGGAACCGGACTTCAACCGCACGAAGAAGTCGCCCTTGTTGGGCTCGTTGAGATCGCCGCCAAGGCCTGCGCCGGTGCGTCTCGAATAAGTCGCGACGTTGGAATTCTCGCGGATGATCGTCTCGACTTCCCGCATCAGGCGATCGGTTTCGGTGACCGAGGTTCCAGGTGCCGTGTGGTAGTCGAGTACGAATCCGCCCTCGTCCATCGACGGCATGAACCCGCTGCCCACCCGCGTGAATGCCACTGCGGCCACGATCAGCAGCGGCGCCACGCCGGCCAGGGCGAGAACCGGCTTGCGGCTGACGCGCTCGATCAGCGCCGCATAACGGGTGTTCATCCAATGCGACAGCCGCGACTCGCGGTGCTCTTCCGCATCGGCGGGTGTCAGCCAGTGATCGCACAGGATCGGGATGGCAAGCCAGCTCACAACGAATGAGATGAACAGCGCGCTTGCCATCGTGATCGACAGTGCCTTGAAAAACGCGCCCGTCACGCCCGACAGGAACGCAAGCGGCACAAAGATGATCAGTGTCGCGGCCGACGATCCGGCAAGCGGTCGCGTGAACTCGAGCGCCGCGCTCATCACGCGCCCGTGAAATGCATGAGCGCCGGCCTCGCGCATGCGGCGCGCGATGTGCTCGATCATCACGATCGCGTCGTCGATCACGAGCCCGACCGCCGCGGCCATCCCGCCGAGCGTCATGATGTTGAAGCCCATTCCGAATACGTCGAGCAGCAGGATCGTCGCGCTCATCACGACCGGCACCAGCGCAACGGCAATCGCCGTGATTTTCCAGTTGCGCAGGAACACGAACAGCGTGAATGCGGCCAGTACCACGCCGATCAGGATCGCGTCGCGCACACTCGACGCGGACGCGATCACCAGCTGACTCTGGTCATACCAATTCGCCAGATGCACACCCGGTGGCATCTGCTTCTCGAAAGCGGCCAGCTTCGTGCGGATCGCTGCGGCCATCGCGACGCTGTTCGCGCCCGGCTGCTGGAACACGTTCACCAGTACCGCGTCCTGCCCGTCCGCGGTGACGCGTATCCACTGCGGCACCGTGCCGCGCGACACCGTCGCGATGTCGCCGACGCGTACCTGATTGCCACCCGCAGACGACACGACTGCGTTGCGAAGCGTATCGAGTGACGTAATCGTGGTATCCGCGACAACCAGATACAGCTTGTAATGATCCTCGATCCGCCCGGTCGCCATCAGCACGTTGCCCGCGCCGATCGCCTTCGATACGTCCTCGACCGACAGCTTGTACGCGGCGAGCCGGGCCGGATCGATGGCGACTTGCAACTCGTCCTGAGCACCGCCGGTCACTTCGACGCGCGCGACGCCGTCGACCGACGACAGAAGCGGCCGCAACTGGAACTGCGCAAGGTCGCGCAGCTGTGCAAGCGACTGTCGAGACGACGTGAGGCTGTAGGCAAGCACCGGGAACACAGTAGGGTCCATCCGCTTCACCTGCATCTTCGTGCCGGGCGGCAGCGACGGCAGGATCTCGGCGATGGCCGACTGCGCCTGCAGCGTCGCCTGCGCCATGTCGGTGCCCCAGCCGAAGTTCAGCGAGATCTCGGCCGAGCCCCTGCTGGTCCTCGACTCGACGTCGCGCACGTTCGGTACGCGCCGCAGCGCTTCCTCGACCGGCATCGTGACAAGTGTCGCCATCTGCTCGGCCGGCCGGTCACCCGCGTCAAGCGATACGACCGCGCGCGGGAACGACACGTTTGGAAACAGCGAGATCGGCAGCCGAAAGGCCGTCAGCGCGCCGGCGGCCGCTAGCAGTGCCACGACAAACAGCAGCGATCGTCGATGCATCTGCATCCATTGCCCGAAATTCATTGGCGTGCGCCTCCGACCAGGCGCACCGCCATCCCGTCCTGCAGTTCGTAGTTGCCGCTGACGACCAGCGGTTCCGCCGCGACAAGCGGCCCGTCGACACCGTAGCGGTCGTCGCTTTCCACGCGCACCGTAACGTCGACGCGCTGCGCGGTGCGTTTCGGCGTCACCTGGAACACGTAAGCGCCCTTCGCGTCGCGCAACACCGCGGCCCGCGGCACCACCCACCACGTTCCGGTCTGCGTGGCAATCTCGGCGCTCACGCGCGTTCCCGGAATAAACGCGGTGCGGCCGAGCGGCACGTTCGCACCGACATTCACGAGCTGGCTCTGCGGATCGATTGCCGCACCCGCCACGACGACGCGCCCCGCCGGATTCGCGTGCTCGAGCGCGGTCGACAGCCCGTGCAGCACTACTGCATCTCCCGCGTGAATCGACGCCGCGGCCGACGGGTCGACACCGAGCGTCACATTCGCCTGCCCGCTCGATGCATTCGCGGCCGTCGCGAGCTGAGTGATCATCATGCCGGCCTGGATCTGGTCACCCGGGAGTACGGCCAGCTGCGATACGACGCCGGTGAACGGTGCGGCGATCGTCACGTCTCCGCCGTGCACCCCCAGTTGATGCTCGGCTGCCATTCCCTGCCGTGCGTCGCTCAGCGCCTTCTGCGCCGCTGCAAGCTGGGACTGCGTTGCGAGGCCGGCGGAGAACAGCGAGCGCGTACGCTTGAGTTCGCCATGCGCGAGCGTCAGCGCGCTCGCGGCCTGCGATGCGGCCAATACCGCAGCAGGATCGGCTCGCACGACGACGAGCGGCGCGCCGTTCGCCACCGTCTGGCCGGGCAGCACAAGCACTTTTCGAATGCGCACGGCATACGGCAGGTTGATCGAGACTACGCTCGACGATGATGCCGCGACGGTGCCGTACGCGCGCACCTGTTGCGAGATCGGCTCGCGGCGCACGGTCACGGCATCGACCGTCGCGGTGACGGGTTCGTCGGCACGCACCGGGCCGGCGCATGGGGCAAGCACGGCAAGCGCAGCGGCCAGGGCGGTCGCGCGGCGGCAGAGAGAGCAATTCGGAGCGAATGGCATGAGATCAACGCTGTGTGGAATCGGTAAAAAATGCGTCCGGGATCGCGCTGCCGAGCAACGCTTGTAGGCCGATACGCTGTTCCGCGAGCGCATCGCGTTGCGTTTGCGCATCGATCTGTCTCGTCAGCGCGGCGAGCTGCGCATCGGTGTATTGTCCAAGCGCGATGTCGTGCACCGCGAACGCGTTCCGTGCACGCCCGGCCGCCCGCACTAGCGCCGGCAGCGCGGCCTCGTCCTGCGCGAGCTGCGCGGCTGCGAGGTGCGAATCGCTGCGTAGATGCGCGATGTCTGCGTACGCAGCATTCAGCCGGGCCTGATATTCGTCGCCAAGGCGCTGTCGGGTCGCCTGTTCGATCGCCACATTGCCGCGGTTGCGGTTGAAGATCGGCAAGCTAAGCGCGATCTGGAAGCCGGTTGTATAGATGCCGGATGTATCGCGTGCGCGATCAAATCCGACCGTCAGGCTCGGAAACTGGTTCAGGATCGCCGCGCGGTATTTCTGTTCCTGCGCTTCGTAACCGGCCTGCAGCGCAATCAGATCCGGGCGTCGCTTCGGCAGCGCGGCCAGTGCGGCGTCCAGCGCGGGGCGCGATAGTGCGGCCGGCCGGCTCGAGCCGACGAGCTTCAGGCCGACGTCCGGCGCGAGCCCCAGCAACAGGTTCAAGTCGTGATGCGTCTGCTCGCGGGCCCGGACTATATCGTCGTATTGCTTGCGCGCGTCACCGTATGTCGTCAACGCAACACTCACGGCGTCGTCGGTCATGTTACCGGCGTGCCGTGCATGCTCGATCCGTACGTAGCGCGTCAGGTCGAGATCTCGAGCCTGCTCGAGCAGCGGCAGCACGGCATCCTGGTAACGCGCCTTCGTATAGAGCTGTTTGGCTTGCGCGACGACTTGCCACTCCTGCCAGAGCAGTCCCAGATCGGTCTTGCGCGCAGTCGCGATCGCGGACCGCTTGTTGGCGCCTCGCGAGACGATCGCCATGACGTCCATGCTCAACCCGTAGTTGAACGCGCGCTCGAGCCCCGCGGCGCCGGGAAAATCGCTCGATACCGACAGCTGCGGATCGGGTAGGAGGCCCGCCGCGAAAGCCTGGGCCTGCGCAATGCCGAGGTCGTCGCGCGCGAGCTTCAGGTCCGGGTTGTTCGCAACGGCCAGCATCGCCACATCTTCGATGTCGAGTCCGTCGGACGGGTCGAAACGATGTGCCGCGAGTTCCGGCAGCGGCATGTTCCCGGAATCGATTTCGAAACGAGCCAGATCGTTTTTCGAAAACGCGGTCGACACTTGAGAAAGCGGCTTTTCGTGATAGGTCGTGCAGCCGGTGATGAGGCCGCATAACACAACGCACAGTGATGCCGATTTCCATCTGCTCGACAGAGTGTTAACAATCATTGTTGACACCAACGTATGAAGACTTGAAAGCGAAATGCAATCGATAGCCTTGCATTGCAACGTACGGGCAAATTCTCCCGCCGCCCACCTTAAGTGCGCGTTAACAATGCGCCGACCATGCAACGAATCCCGTGCATCGCGTCAATGCATCCTGCAATGCACGGGACCAACCCTTAGTCGAGCGCGTCATGGCCGTCGTGGTCGGAACTGTCGATGCTGGACGTGAGGATCGTTCCGTTGTTCGAATCGACACGAACGTCGTATGCCTTGCCGTCGCTGACCACCTCGACGTCATACACCCAGCCTTGCTTTGAATTTTCATACTCTGCTCGGGCAGCCTTGCCGTGCACATGCCGCTCGGCAGCAGTCACCGCCTGTGCGAGGGTTACGGGTGCGTGCACGACCGACATGGCGTCATTTTCCCCGTTGCCATTCGCGGCATAAGCTGCTGCGGCGCTCGTAGCAACCAAAGCGGCAAGAACAGAAAGTTTGATGTAGCGATTCATGATTTCTCTCCGAAGAAGCGCAGGAACTTGCGCAAGTCGAAGCGTACGAAGAGAGACTTAGCTTTACCTCAGCTATGCAATTTTTCTGCATGAAAAACCGCCGGCATGGCGAATGCTGCGCAACGCGAACATGCTTCAGAATTCCGTCCTGAATTTATCTTCATAACCGCAATGTCAATCAAATATATAGGTTTCCTATATTTATAGTTAACCGCATCTTAAGGTTGAACTGTCAAGCTTGTCATGCCGGTTGCGAATCTCGTGTGTTCGTACCGGAAATGCGTAACTTCATAGAGAGACCGATCATGAACCTTAAACTCAAGCTGCTCGCCCTATCACTGGCCGTGCTTTCTCCTGTGGCATCGTTCGCCCAATCCGACAACGTCCCGCTTACACGCGCGCAGGTGCGGGCGCAACTGATTCAGATCGAAAAAGCCGGATATTTCCCGCAGCGCAAGGATCCCAACTACCCCGACTCTCTTCTGGCCGCCGAGCGGCGTATCTCGCTTGAACGTACAGGGAGCGGTGTTGGAAGCGAGCCTGCAAATCAGGCCGCATCGGGACAGCATGTGTGGAAGAATGCCGTGGGCCAGTTGTACCGGCATCACTGATTCAGAATGCCGCGCAGCTTAATCACACCGCTTCGGGAATGGCGGGTCACGTACGAGTACGCCGGAATGGCTCGGCAAGCCATTCCGGAAATCCTGTCGCTCCGGTATGTCCAGCAGTGCGAGACGCAGGGATTCGAACCGTCGAGCGACATTCGACGGCTCCGCCAGATGCCCGGACCGAGTGGAGTGACGCGGACCCCAAGGTTCTCGCGTCAGGCGCGGTCCATGCGATGCGCGGTTGAACCGCGCATGTATGCGTGAGGGACCTGCATTCGTTTTTGATCTGCCAGCCGGAAAACTCGCTGTCCACGCACTACCGCGGCAACGCTCTTTCAGCGTCACGCATCTGGTCCCCTGCTCTTCTCGGCGTCGTCGTCGGCACATGTCGCTGCGCTAGGTTTCGCGCGTCGTCAATCGCACGATCCTCACGTGCCACCCTGATGCGCTCGAGTGTAACGTCCGCGATCGCGATACCGGTACCCTGAACCTTTGCGGACGCGAACGCTGGAACCATGGCGAGTGCTAACGCCAGCAAAGCACTGATATGGAGTTTCATCGTGTTGTTCCGAGATCTCGGCTCCAGCCCTTCACATTGTTACGGAATTCAAGTGCGTGCTGTCGGTTCGACGACACCGGCCGCTTCGTTCGACATCTAGAATGCGTCCCTGTCGTCCATTCCTTCCACGTTTGACTTGGCGGGGCCAAGTATCGGGCCGTCTCGCGCCAATCGTGGACAGAACAGCCACTGCTCTCATCCTAGCTCGACAAACTTAGGGAAAGCTTAGGGCGCGGCCCGGCTTGCCTTTCCGCGTCACGGTCTCGCCTGCAATTCAGGTGCATGGCGACATACCGCCACGGCCGGCGCCCGACCGGGCCGGAACCTGTTAACCATTCCTTAAGCCTTCACCGTCATGATCGCGCCATGAGATTCAGCACGGGCGGCGATCCGGGACTTTCAGGAGGCTAAGGCAATGGGTTCAGCAGTGAAATTCACGGCGCTGGCTGCGATCATGCTCGTGCCGGCACTGGCGCTTTCTCAAACGTCGCGCGCTCCGCTCACCCGGGTACAGGTCCGCAATCAACTGATCCAGTTTGAGGACGCCGGTTACTACCCATCGAGAAAGGACAACATGTATCCGGCGCCGATCCAGGCCGCAGCGGCAACAGTCTCGTGCGAATTCTCCGGGAACCTTGCCCGGCAGGCGGCGACCGGTCCCGCGCCGTTGTTCCATTCGCCTTCGTATGCGCTGTCCGGGAACGATGCCTCGCTTGCATCGTGGCGATCAAACGAAATGGAGCCGGCATGCGCATTTTGCTGGTAGAAGACGATGAGCAGATTGGCAGCGGCGTGCAGCGCGGGTTGCGCCAGTCGGGTTTCGCCGTCGACTGGGTTCGGGACGGTGAAGCCGCATCGACCGCATTGCGCTCGACCCAGTACGGTCTGATTCTGCTCGACCTCGGACTCCCCAAGCAGGATGGCTCCACCGTGCTCGCCAGGTTGCGGCAGCGAAACGACCCGACCCCGGTCATCATCGTCACTGCCCGCGATACCATTGGCGATCGCGTGGCCGGCCTGGATGCCGGCGCGGATGACTACCTTGTCAAACCTTTCGCGCTGGAAGAACTGCTCGCACGAATCCGTGTCGTCTCCCGAAGGCAAACGGGAAGCGTGCAAACGGTGTTCCAGTCCGGCACGCTGCGGCTCGATCCTGCGCAGCACCGCGTCTGGCTCGGGACCGAGGAAGTGCCGGTGACGGCGCGGGAGTTTGCCATCCTGGAAGAACTGATCCGCCGTCCGAAGGGAATCGTTACACGGGAGCAGCTCGAAGAGTGCCTCTACGGATGGAACGAGGAGGTCGAGAGCAACACGGTCCAGGTGCACATACATCATCTCCGCCAGAAGCTCGGTACGGACGCCATCGTGACCGTACGGGGTATCGGATACCGGATCGGAGAGCCCGGATGAAATCGCTCCGGCGCAGACTCCTGCTGTGGCTCGTGCCCACGACGTTGTTGATCGGCGTAATCGCCAGCGCGGCCACGTACTGGGGCGCATTGACCGAAATCGACGAGCTTCTGAGCGATCAACTGAAGGCGGTTGCCCGGCACGTGGTAGTCGATGCCAACGGGCGTCTGTCACTGACCGGCTTCAAGCAGGGTGACGACGATCGACTGTCAGGCCAGCAATCGCATGGCGTATTGCTGGAAGTCTGGCGTGGATCGGGGGTCCTTTTCAGCACCGACCCCGACTCGTCGCTTCCACCTCCGCATGGCCCAGGGCTTGCGGACATCTCCGTTCATGGGCAGCTATGGCATACCTACGTGTACCGTAGCGGTGACACCCTGATTCGTGTCGCCCAGGCACAACGTGCGCACTGGGAGGCCGTCGCCGAAATAGCGATGCATCTGCTGTGGCCGGTTCTATCGTTACTCCCCGTTCTCGCGCTCTTTCTATGGTTCGGGATCGGCTACGGATTGCGCCCGCTCCGGGAGATCGCTTCGACGCTCAGACGGCGCGACGCTGACAACATGCAGTCGATCGACACGGCCGCGATGCCCAGCGAAGTCGCTCCGCTGACCGACGCCATCAACGACCTCCTGCTTCGACTCGACCAGTCGTTTTCCGTGCAGCGACGCTTCATCGCAGACGCCGCCCATGAGCTACGCACGCCGATCATGGGACTCGGCATTCAGGCCGAGCTGCTCCCCCGTGCCCGGGACGAACAGGAACGGGACGCGATCGTCACGCAGATTCGCATCGGTACGTCCAGGCTCGCCCATCTGGCGGAGCAGTTGCTGACGCTGGCGCGCCTCGCGCCGCAGGCTCCGGAAGCCCCGTTCGAGCCGCTCGATATCGCAACGATCGCGCTCTCCGTCGTGAGCGACCGGGAACGTGTTGCACAAGCTCATCGTGTCGACCTGGGGCTCGTTGCGGCGGATGCCGTGATCGTTCGGGGAAATCGGGAGGAACTCCGGATTCTGCTCAACAATCTGGTCGACAACGCGATCCGGTACGCGGGCGCGGGCGCATGCATCGATGTCGTTGTCGGGGAAGACGGAAATCGCCCGGTACTGGAAGTTCGGGATACCGGTCCAGGAATTCCCGATAACGAGCTCACGCGAGTCTGGGAGCGCTTTTATCGCGGCGCGGGTCAAAACGCATCGGGAACGGGCCTGGGTCTCTCGATCGTGCAACGTATCGCGGAGCACCATCAGGCGGAGCTGGAGATGACCAACCGGAGCGACACGCGGGGGCTCAGTGTTCGAGTGATCTTTCCTCGCCGCACAAGCTGACGGGAAACGTCCGAACGCCCCGCAACGTCGCTCCGGTACATGCCCGTCTTCCCCTGAAACGCCCTCGCGCGCTTCAGGGGACACCCATCGCGATTACGGTGCGACGGGTTTGCCGGTCGCGTCCTTGACCTTGACTTTCCATTGACTCTCGATCTCGCCGACCACCGATTGCGGCAGCGAAATGTAGTCGAGGCTATCGGCGGCCGACGTGCCGTTCTTGAATGACCACTCGAAGAACTTGAGCGTTTCCTTCGCCTGCTCCGGCTTGTCCTGTACCGTATGCAACAGCACGAACGTCGCGCCAACCACCGGCCATGCATCCTTGCCAGGCTCGTTCGTCAGAATCTGATAGAACGATTTCTTCCAGTCTGCACCGGCAGCCGCGGCTTTGAAGGTTTCGGTCGTGGGCTCGATCACCGCGCCCGACTCGTTCTTCATCGCAGTGTAGATCATCCGGTTTTGCTTGGCGTACGCCCACTCGACGTAACCGATCGCGCCCGGCAGGCGTTGCACGAACGCCGCAACGCCGTCGTTACCCTTGCCCCCCGAACCGGTCGGCCACGCCACGGTCGTACCTTCTCCAACCTTGCTCTTCCACTCCGGGTTGACCTTCGACAGGTAGTTCGTCCAGATGAAGCTCGTACCCGAACCGTCGGCGCGGCGGACTACGGCGATGTCGAGGTCAGGCAGCTTGACCTTGGGGTTCAGCGCAACGATGGCCGGATCGTTCCACTTCTTGATTTTCCCGAGATAGATGTCGCCGAGCACCGGGCCGGACAACGTGATTTCACCGGCCTTCACCCCCGGCACATTGATCGCCGCCACGACGCCGCCGACGACGGTCGGGAACTGGAACAACCCGTCCTTGGCGAGTTCTTCATCCTTGAGCGGAGCGTCCGAGCCAGCGAAATCGACGGTCTTGGCCAGAATCTGCTTGATTCCACCCGACGAACCAATCCCCTGGTAGTTGATCTTCCCTCCACCAGACTTGTGATAAGCGTCTGCCCATTTGGCGTAGATCGGTGCAGCGAACGTGCTGCCCGCACCGGTGATGTCCGTCGCATGAACAAGCGAGGACGAGAGCATCGTAAGCATCAGAACCGAGATCGCTTTCAATTTCATTGCCATTCCTTCTGAGTGTGGTAAGCGCGGGACGATATCGATGATATGTGACAGTTTCGGGAAGGCAACCCTGAGCAAAGGCGCACCGGCTTCGCCAACAACCGTACGGCCGGTCGCAACCGAGGCCTGCATCGCTGCCGTCAAGACGGAACCTGCCCCCACGCTGCCGATCGAATCTTCTTCCGCCAACCACACACGGCCTCGACGACTCGAGGCAACCGCTGTCCGCGACCGGGATGCGAAGCAAGCTGACGAGTGTCGATGACGATTTTTTAGTTCGCTATGCCAACCAAAAGATCTGTATGCATTGCGGCGCGATAGTGACCTGGTTCGTTGCAAAACACGAGGTATCTGCCCGCCTTCAGCGAAAATCGTGCCGTTACGGTCTCGCGCGGACTCAGGTCTTCGACACCCTGCAGCCCTTTCAGCTGGTCTTCCGCCACCTGCTGTGTTTTCGCAGAGTAGGGTAATGCAGCGTCGGAGCCGGACCATGGCAGGATCAGAAATTCGTGCTTCATTGTGTGAGACGCGTTCGCTATCGTGAACTCGACGGGTCCCGCCGCGACTTTCGATGGAGTTAGCGTCAGTGACATGCTTCCATTTTTCCCGTCTGAAAGCGTCACCCTAACCGAGGCCGGCTCGACAGCCCGTGTGACCGAAGAGAATATCGTGAGTCCGACGACGCCGAGTGCAAGAAAACGAGATTTCTGCAGCATGAGTCACCTCTTCAATTTCAAGGCTTTGATTCGGTAGAAAGCGCGCGCAAACACGACGCGAAGCCGAGGACCCTAGTGATGTGCGTACAAGGCGCGTTCCGACTTGGTCAACGACATGCGGCCGGTTTGCCGGGCCCCGTCCATCATTCCGCCATAGCCTGAGGTGTCGTGCCCGGCTTTGGCGACGGAACGTCTGTCTAGCCGCTTAGAGTCGCCCTGCGACTGAGGCAGCACCCCATGTTGGTCGGCCGACTCCCGCTGGGTCTCCACCCCAAAGTGGGCACCGTGGATGGCGGGGGGCGTTGCTGACGCGAAGGGTGGCAACGTGGTTGCGAGCACGCTGGCGACCAGGAGTAAGGATTTCATAGCAAACCCTCCAGAAAGCGCTTCTTCCTACGTTCATCCGGATTGCCCGCCGCACAGCACGAGCCGGGTGTCCGGCTGAGGTCACCAGCATAGAATCCTCACCTTAAGGCTTTCTTATCTCAGGCCTGATTGCACGAATTGCGTCGATGATGATGAGTATTCGAATCAACAGTGCCCGGTAATTCGCCGGGAGGTGACCGGTGGCCGCCGGTCTTATAAATATGCGATCGATCTTTCATTGAGGTAGCAGATCGCGCCTATTCGCGTCCGCTCATTGAATCGCAGATGGAGGGCTGGCCTGAATTCGTGAGGATGCGGCGTCACACCGACACGGGAAGCGTGATGCGGACGCCGAATCCAGCTCCGTTCATCCCGTCGACGTAAGCGAGACGCCCGTCAAGCTTCGCAACGATACGCGCAACGATGGACAAGCCCAGGCCGCTGCCGCTTTCATCATGATTCGCGCCGCGAAAGAAGCGATCTTGCAAGCGGCACAGATCTTCGTCCGGGACGCCGGGGCCGTCGTCCCGGATCTGAAGGCTGACCGAGCCAGTACTCTGCCAAGACGCGATTTCGATGTTGCCCTGTTCGCGACCGTACTTGATCGCATTGTCGACGAGGTTATCGAGCAAGACGCGGACCAGCGTGGACGGTGCATGCGCGACGACCGGACCGTCGACGCGCGATATCAGCGAGATCTGCTTGCGGTCCGCACGGGCCTGGTAGTCGCTGATGCAGGTTTGCACGACACGCGCGAGATCGACGTCCTCGCCGGGCAACTGAACGGTCTCGTCGAGTCGTGCCAGGGCGAGCAACTGGTCCGCCAGATGCGTGCTGCGGTCGACGCCCTCGACGACCCGTTGCATTGCGCGCCGCTGACGGTCCGGATCGCGTGCCGTGAGGGCGACTTGCGCCTGGACCTTGAGCGCCGCGAGCGGCGTCTTGAGCTCGTGTGCAGCGTCGCTGGTGAACGCGCGTTCTCGATCAAGCGAGTCGCGCAGGCGTTGCAACAACGTGTTAAGCGCGGCGACCAGCGGCCGCACCTCGTCGGGAATGCCTCTCGCGCCGATGGCGTCGAGGCTGTCGGGCGAACGTGCGTCGATTGCCTCGGACAACGTGCGCAGCGGCGTCAGGCTGCGGCCAATGGCCAGCCAGATCAGTACGGCTAGCACGGGTAACGCGAATGCGAGCGGCCGTGCGACGCGACGCGCGACCTCCGCGGACAGATCCGAACGATGCGTGCGTTGCTCGAAGATGCGCACCGTACGGCCGCGCGCGGCATCGGTCAGCACGTAGGCATGCCACTTCGGATTGCCGAGCCGGATCGGGCTCGATGTTGCTGCGGGAAACACCGGCAGATCGAGCGAGGCAAGCCCGGGACTCGCGGCCAGGATGCGTCCGCCGACATCGCTGACCTGATACAGCATCCGCGGCGAGGCATCGTTGTCGCCGTCGTCGTCCTCGGACGAACCGAGTGCGATGTCCGCAAAGACCGAGAGATCTGATGCATCGAGCGCGGCGAACGCCCTGGCGATCTGCTCGATGCGGGCATCGTCCCACTCCTCCGCCTCGTGAATCGCCTGACGGTAGCTCGACACCAGCGAGTACGCCCAGACCACCACGACACCCGACAGCACGAGAAAGGTGAGCCGTTGGCGAATCGAGCGCATCACAATGCCTTCTCCACCACGTACCCGACGCCGCGGATCGTCCGGATCAGGTCGGCCCCCAGCTTCTTGCGCAGGTTCGACACGTGCACCTCGATCGCATTGCTTTCGATTTCTTCGTTCCAGCCATAGAGACAATCCTGGAGCTGTGCGCGAGAGAGCGGACGGCCCTGGTTCGCCAGCAACTCGACCAGCAACGCGCATTCTCGCGACGTCAGTGCGATCCGCTCGGTGCCGCGCGTGGCCGTCATCAGCGCGGGATCGACCGACAAGTCGCCGTATTCGATCGTGTCGGTGCCGCGGCCCTGCGAGCGCCGCACGAGCGCCCTGCAGCGGGCGATCAGCTCGGTCAGGTCGAACGGCTTGCCCAGGTAGTCGTCGGCGCCAGCGCTCAAGCCGCTCACGCGGTCGGCCACCGTGTCGCGCGCGGTCATCACCAAGACCGGCGTATGATCGCGCCGCTTGCGAAGCCAGTCCAGCAATTCCACCCCGGATAGGCGAGGCAGGCCGAGATCGAGCACGACGAGGTCGTATGGCGTGGTTTCGAGCGCGAGCTGCGCATGCCTACCGTCGTGCGCCCAGTCGACCGTCATGCCGGCTTCGATCAGGCCGTCTTCCACCCCGCTTCCAATCAGTTTGTCGTCTTCGACGAGTAACACCCGCATGGCGTCGCGTTCCTGTTGGTTCCGGACATGCCGTCCCTTGCCGCACGATACCCGCAGGCACGGGCAGCCATCAAGCCACGCGCGGAAAAATCCGGTCCTTAAGAATTCGTTAACGTCTGCACCATAAGGTCGCGTCACCAATATCCGCAACCGAATGATGACCATGAACAGCCCGTCGTTCCGACTCCGATTCTGCGCAGCGCTGGCCGTGCTGCTTTCCGTGGCTGCCGCGCCGGCCTGCGCCGGCGAGATCAAGACGCTGATGCGGGACATGAAGCACACGATGCAGGGGGCCGTGAACAGCCGGACGATCCCTGAAATGAAAGGCTATGTGACCCGGCTCGAAAGCGATGCGCAACAAGCCAGCCGACAGCGCTATCGCAACGACCAGTCGACCTACGACGAAGGTATGCGCACGCTGCAGGGCGAGCTGGCTGACGTTGACCGTGCGATCGAGGCGAACGATCTGTCGGCTGCCAAGCAGGCGTTGCGACGGATCAACGGCACGAAGAAGCACTATCACGACCTGCTCGGATAACGTCGACCGGACGCTTTCGCCACGAAAGAGGTTTTCTCGCCATGAAAACAGTCACCCGCTACCCGCTGTCGATCAGCCTGCTGCACTGGCTGCTGGCTGTCGCGCTGATCGGTAATTTGATCGTCGGTCTGCTGCTGGACGACAATGAAGATCTCGTCAGCCTGCACAAGTCGATCGGCATCGCCATTCTCGGCCTCGTTGCAATCCGTGTCGCTAATCGCCTACGCATGCGTCGCCAGTTGCCGCCGTCGATCAACTCGGCCGGCACGCTAAAACATTTCGCGGAACGCAGCGTTCACGGGTTGCTTTATGTGCTGATGCTGACCATTCCCGTGCTAGGGTGGATGAAAACAAATGCGGCCGGCCACACCGCCAACTGCTTCGGGCTCTTCTCGCTGCCCGATCTCGTGCAACGGAATCGAGAACTGTCGCACTGGCTGGGAGAACTGCACGCATTGGCGGCATACGGCCTCGCCGCGCTGGTCGGCTTGCACGTCCTCGGCGCGCTAGCACACAAGCTTTTCAAGTCCGAGAACGTGTTGCCGCGCATTCTGCCCTTGCCCACGCGCGTCGCCCAACGCGCCTCTTCTTCTGGCGATCGCAACTGAACGACATGCACAGCGGTCAGGGAATGCTCACGCATGCCGTAGCAAGCGACATCATTGCCATGTGCGTTGTGGACCGCATGCGGCCGTGTCGATAGTCGATATTTGCACCGGCTTTGCAAAAGGTGAGCCATTCACGCGAAATCTTCCCAGAACCTGCGATACTCTCGACCATCCCTCTTACATTCATACTGGCCGACGTTACTGATTTAATGTGTCCCCGATTGAACTCCGCTGGCGTCACGGAACGTGCCACCATTATTTGTCGCTCCCAGGAAAGCGTACTGCTAGTAGCACGAACGGCATCACGATGGACGCTGCCGGGCGGCATCATCAAGTCAGACGAATCCCCTGTGGAGGCGGCGAGTCGTGAACTCAAGGAAGAAACCGGCTTGATCGGGTTGAAGCTGACCTACGCTTTTCAGTTCGTTGGGTCGTCGAAGCTTCATCATGTCTTCGTCACCGACGTTCCCACCCAATCCGATCTGCGGCCAGGCAAAGAAATCAATTTGTGTCAGTGGTTCCGGTATGTCGATGTCCAGTCACTTCCAACCAGCACGCCCACGCCAAAGATTGTCGACCGTCTCTATAACCATTCTTGCGCGAACGTGACCGATTCGCTTGCAATCGGCGTTTAACCCGGAATTCATCACCAGACGAATTCGTCCGATAGCAGGTCACCAAACGCATTCAGAACGTGTGCTCGTAATTCAGTCGAACGTGAACCATGTCGGCACTGCTACGGCGAACGTGCTTGACGAAGGTCAACCAGGTAAGAGCTGTCCGCGCGAAAAATTGCCGTGTACAAGACCGTCGGTTGCCACCGGGAGACATTCATGAGCACCACCACTTCACCCGTCCAGGCCGTCCCCGCTCCGCTGCGAGTGCTGATCGCGGTCGACGGTTCGAGCGCATCCGCTCATGCACTCGCCTATGCCAAAGCGCTCCTCCCTTCGAATGCAGCGGTGCACATCATTAGCGTTGCCGAAAATCCGAGAACACTCGTCCCGCTCGGATCGAAAACCATGGCGTTCCTCGAATCCGCGCGCGTCGAGTTGCTCAGGGATGCATCCGATGCGGTGTCGCGCGCCAAAGCCGCAATGGATCGCGACGATCTCATCATCGACACGGAAGTCATCGACCTCGCCACACGTGGCGGGGATGTCGTGAATGCACTGGCCGACAGCGCGCAAACCTGGCGAGCCGAACTCCTGATCGTCGGCGCACGTCAGCATCATGGCTTGCTCGGATGGGTCGAAGGGACAGTTTCCGGCCCGCTCGGCAAACTCATCGGATGCCCGCTGCTCATCGTTCCGGAAGGTTTCGCGTCGGTTGCCGAGCACCTGCCACGGCGGATGCTGTTCGCCGTCGACGGAAGCGCGGTTGCACTCGACGCATTGCGGACAGGGTTGACATTCTCGCGGGCATACACCGAATTCCGTGCGATATACGTGGTTGATCGCCCCCCAATGTTGGGCGACTTCGTCCTTGGCGGGGCACTGGAAGAAGCATTGATCGGCGAAGGAAATCATGTGCTTGAGGGTGCCACGGCCATACTCGAAGGCATGGCCAGACATGCGCAGTCGCAACTTATTGACGCAGATCGAACCGGCGCGGACGTTTCCCATCTGATCGTGCGCGACGCGCTCGAATGGAATGCGGACATGATCGTCATGGGCACTCACGGGCGGCGAGGCGTGACGGGCTGGCTCGTTGGCAGCGTGGCCGGACGCGTTGCGCGCATCACCAAAACGCCGGTCCTGCTCGTCCATGCGTCGCGTGCGTGACGCGCTTCGTCGTCACGCATCCGCACCCACAGCGTGGAACAGCTCCTCCTCCAGGGCGCAATGCAGGCGCACGATCGCTTCGAGCCCGTACAGCAAGCGTTGTATCGCCTGCACCTGCATGGCGTTCGTTCCGTCGCGCGGCAGGTCCGCAACCGTCTGCCTGAGCGAGCGGACCATCTTGAAGATCTCCCGGTGTGCGCCGCTCATCGCCGCCAGTGGATCCTCGCCGCCGAGCAGCGGGGCAAGACGCGCATAGACCTCCAGATCGTCGGCGCGTTCGTGCGGCAGCAGCCGTTCGTCGAGCGCATCGATGATGCCAGCCAGTTCGCCAGCGATGGCGCCCCCAGACAGTTTCGGCAAGCGATCCGCGAAATCCCTGATCTGGTCCAGCAACGGCAACAATGCCGTGTGCTCGCGCCTGAGTTGCTCGACGTCGATATCCGCCAACCCGGCTCCCGTCGGCCTCGCACGCACCAGCAACACGCGTAGCGCATTGACGATGACGACGACGTCGACGACTTCCTGAATCACTGCACCGGCAATCGGCGGCAGGAATCCCGCCGCCGCGATCGTCATCGCGACGACCGACAAGGACATCCCGATCACCACGCTCTCGAGCGCGATCCGGCGGGATCGACGTGCGATGCGCATCGCATCCACGAGTCGATCCAGCCGATCGACCAGCAAGACCACGTCGGCGGCTTCGGATGACGCGGCCGCTCCCCGCGCACCCATCGCGATGCCGACGTCGGCCGCGGCCAGCGCCGGCGCGTCGTTCACACCGTCACCGACCATGATCGTCACGCCCTCCTGGCGGGCAGCCTGGATAGCGGCAAGCTTGTCCGCCGGCGTCTGCTCCGCGCGTACATCGGTGACGCCCAGCAGTTCGCCGACGGCCTGCGCAATGTCGTGCCGATCGCCGGTCAGCATGACGAGACGCTCGACGCCTTCGCGCTTGAGCAGCCGCAATGCTCGCGGTGTTTCCAGTCGCACCTGGTCGGCCATTTGAATCGCACCGATCATGACGCTATCCACGCCGACGAATACCGCAGCCCCGCCCTCGCTGACGACGCGCGCCAGGAATGCGTCGCTCCACGGTGCATTCGTCGCGCGTGCCGACACGTATTCGAACTTGCCGATCGCAACGGTCCGGTTGTCGACCCTACCCGTCACGCCTTCGCCGGCCGTTTCGATGACAGCCGACGGCAACGACAGGTCGATGCAACGTTCGCGCGCCGCGACCGTCAGCGCGTCCGAAATGACGTGGCCCGACGCTTGGGCCAACGACGCAGCAAAACGCAGCACATCGTCCGCTGCGACGTCCGCGCCGCACTCGATCGCAACGATACGTGCCCGTCCTCCCGTCAGCGTTCCGGTCTTGTCGAAGAACAGAGTCGTCGCTTGCGCAAGACGCTCCAGCGCCCCCCCGCCTTTGACCAGAATGCCGCGTTTCGAACAACGCGACATGCCGGACACAATGGCGACCGGCACGGCGAGGATCAACGGACACGGCGAGGCCACGACGAGCACGGCAAGCGCACGTGCGACGTCGCCGGTCAACAGCCATGCGATGCCCGCGACGAGCAGCGATGCGAGCACGAAGAACGCGGCGTAGCGATCCGCGAGACGCACGGACGGGCCGCGCTCGCGTTGCGCGCGCTCGACCATGCGGACGATACCGGCAAACGTGCTGTTGCCCGCCGTCGTGCGGGCAACCATCTCGAACGGCGCGCCGGCGTTGACCACGCCGCTGCATGCGTTTTCTCCGGAACGGCGCCGCTGGATGGACGATTCGCCCGTCAGCATGGCTTCGTCCAGTTCCGCGTCGCCGGTCAACGTACCGTCGACGGGCACGAACTCGCCGCTCCGCACGAGCAGCCTGTCACCGGGGACAAGGGTGTCCGGCGCAACCGAGTGCCATTCTCCGTTCTCGAAACGGGTCGCCTGCCGGGGGGCGCGTCCGAGCAATGCGCTCATCTCGCGTTGCGCGCGGTCCTGCGCATACCGCTCCAGCGTCCGCCCGCTCGCCAGCATCAACGCAATCACGGCCGCCGCAAGCGTCTCGTCGAGCGCGATCGCCAGCGCGATCGCGAGCCAGGCGAGCACGTCGATGCCCGCCTGCCGCCTAATCACGGCCTTGAACAGCGAGACCGTCAACGCGAGCAGGACCGGCAGCGTACCCAGCAGCCAGGCGAATCGCGCGAGAGACGGCTGGCCGAACGCCACGCATACGCCGCCGCCGGCGAGCGTGGCGGCCGCCAGGATCAGCAACACGAGATCGATCGACCAGGAGACTCGGGACATGACCATTGCTCCGATCGCCGTGCATGGCGGTGTTCGCCGCATCCGGTTCCGGTTGGGGACGACGTGGTACCAGTCTAGGAAGCGCCGCGCTTCGACTGTTGACATGGGTCAGGACCGAGGGCCTCCCGTGAACGACCGGCACGCCGCGTTGCTTGACGTGAGTCAAGCCATCGGCCCCTTTCCTCAGCAAACTCGAGCCGTGACATCGGATCGCCTGGAGTCGATATCGTGCAGACGCTGGCTGTACTCTTCGTGCTGATTCTTCTGCTGAATCTCATGCCGGCGTTCGCCCCGCCCACGTGGATGGCGATGTCGTGGGTCGGGTTCAACCTGCCCGACGGCAATCCGTTCATCTTTGCCGTTGTGGCGGCCGGCGCGGCGACGACCGGCCGTGTCATTCTGGCAACCTACGCGAGATCGCTCGTCCGCTCCCGCTGGATGCGGGAATCCGACCGTGAGAATATCAACGTCGCCACGCGCTGGCTGCGACAGCACCGGACGCTCACCGCCGGCGCGTTCTTCTTCTACGCCTTGAGCCCGCTGCCGTCGAACTACCTCTTCATTGCATACGGGCTTTCCGGGTTGCCGCTCAGAATCATCGCGGCGGCGTTCTTCGTCGGCCGCGCAACGACCTATGCAATCTGGGCGCATCTCGGCCGCTTTGCATCGACCCGGCTAGACGTGGAATCGGAACTCGAAGGCACGTATCTCGGCGGCTACTTCATCGTCACGCAACTGGCTCTGCTCGGCCTCGTCTTCGCGCTGATGAAGCTCGATTGGCGTGCGCTCGTCAATGAACGTCGCTTGACGTTCAGACGCAGCCATCATCCGCGCGGTTCCGAGTGACACGCCGCGCACGCGATCTTTCGATCGGGTACATAGGCCAGTCGCTCCAAGCTACCGGACGCGCATCCCGGATGCGACCTCGGGGAGGTTCTCGTGCTTCCTTGGATCGACGTGCGTCATGACATTCAGGACACGGTGATGTTTCATCACGCGCGCACGCGCGTCCACCGCAATGTCGTGACCCTGCGCGACGGTGAGATCGGCGTCGATGTCGAGATGCACGTCGACGAGGATCAAATCGCCGGTCTTGCGCGTGCGCAGGTCGTGCACGTCAAGCACGCCCCGTGTTGCAACCAGCGTTGCGCGGATCGCCTGCACATCTTCAGCATCGGCCGCCCGGTCCATCAGGTCATGCAGGGCATCCCAACCGAACATGGCGCCCATTTTCACGATCATCCCGCCGACAATCAGCGCTGCGACCGGGTCGAGCAGCGGAAAGCCAAGCAGGTTACCGACGATGCCGCACGCCACCACCAGCGAAGATGCAGCATCCGAACGCGCATGCCATGCGTTGGCGACCAGCATGCTCGACTTCACCCGTGTTGCGATCGCGAGCATGTAACGGAACAGGCTTTCCTTCGCAGCGAGCGCGACGAGCGCCACCCAGAGCGCCGTGACGTGGACGCGCGCGATCGCTTCCGGATGCTCGAGCTTCTGGATGGCGGACCACAGCATCCCGCCCCCGACCAGCAGCAGGATCGCCGCGAGTGCGAGCGACGCGCCGGTTTCGAAGCGCTGATGGCCGTAAGGATGCTTTTCGTCGACGGGCTTGCGGCTATGGTGACCGGCCAGCAGCACGACAAAATCCGCGACGAGATCGGACAATGAGTGAATCCCGTCCGCCACCAGGCCCTGGGATCGTGACAGGATGCCGACCGTCACTTGTCCGATGCTCAGCACAAGGTTGACCGCAACGCTCACCCAGGTACTTCGCGTGGCCGCGGCAGCCATCGCGGGCGTCGCTTCAGCGACGGCTCCCGAAACAACGTCGGGATTTTTTGACATCACGATTCAGGTCACGTTCCAAGGTTGAGCAAAGCCGGATAGTTGCAAGCGGACACGAAGGCTCATGCACGCGTCTCCGGCAGCCAGGATCGCCTGTATTCAGGTCGAAAGCTCGTCGAACGCCACCAGCGCATGTGCCGCATACATCATCGATGGGCCGCCCCCCATGTAGACGGCGACACCAGCAACCTCCTCGACCTCCTCACGCGTCGCCTTCAGCTTGATCAACGATTGCATATGGAAGCCGATGCAGTCGTCGCAGCGGCACGAGATCGCGATGCCCAGCGCGATGAGCTCGCGTGTCTTTTTTGTCAGTGCGCCATCTTTGGTACCGGCCGCGCCCAACGCGCCGAAGGCGGACAGGAGTTCTGGCTGTGACTGCCGAAGCTTGCGCATCTGCTCGGCGACTTCGGCGGTTCTTTCACGGTAACGCAACGAGTTCGACATGGCTGGGCCACTCCGAGGCGAGAGAATCTGGACGGCTCACGACGTATCGACTCTGCGACGTGCGATGATGCAGCGCGCGTTTGACAACGGCGTGATCTCCGGCATGTATTCAATGGTATTGATGGGCGCTCGGACAGACTTGACCTGCGACAAAGGACCGCCCGCCCGTTTTGCGTACCGTTGGAATCATGCAAACGACTTGGAGACCATCATGTCCAGAGCAAACAGGTTCACCGTTTCGTTCCTGGTCGGCGTCGCGATTGCGATGACGGCTTGCCTTGCCAACGCCCAGCCTCGCCAGCCTGCTCCAGGCCCTGGTGTCGAGTCGGGAGGCATGATTTATGGCAGTCAGCTGATGACGCCGGCCGAGCGGACCGAATACCGTACGCGGATGCTCGCGGCAGCATCGGATGCCGAGCGCGAGAAAATCCGCACGGAACATCATGCCGAGATGCAGAAGCGAGCGAAGGCGCGCGGAATCAAGCTCCCTGACGGCCCGCCCATGCGCGGCATGCATCGCGGGAAAGGAATGGGGATGGGCATGGGGCCCGGCTACATGCACGGCTGGTCCGGCGGTCCCGCGAGCGGCGCTGTCGGGCAGTGATCGTCCGGTTCGGCGCATCTGGCAACGAGCGCGCCGAACCATTCGCCTCCAGCCGTTCTTGCGCGCACCCACCATGCGGCGGAATTGGCTTATCTCACGGTCGCGTACAGATCCCGACGTCAGGATCTGCACACGACCGAAAACGGCCGTTCCGAGGCGACGCGACCGGTTGAATCCACCATCCCTACCGGCCATTCGTTTCCACCGGAACGCCAGCTGCTGTTCTCTCACGACACCATCCACATCGTCTGCCAGCACACCCTTTCAACGTGCGGCGCTCCAGACGCCATGCACCGTGATTACACCAAGGGTTGAAGCTTTCTTGACTTCGATCAGATTTCCTCGACTCGCTGCCCCTACATTTGGGTCGTGTGCGGTGCGCTCAGCGTTAAGACCGCGGTAACGCTCATAGACCGATACAGAGGCTGACGCGGGCCCTTATTCGACCGACGTATACGCTGCATCTTTCGAGTTGACGAAGCGGCATTTCCTTCTATCCTAAAAAACACTCCAAGAAAATGCGCCGACGGCAACATACCGGCTTCGTTGCAAACGAATTCGGATGCGGGACCATCGAGAAGAACGACGAAGAGGACGCTATGGCCAATCGGATCAGAAGGTATTTCGTTGCCTTGTTTCTGCTGGCTGTTGCGACGCTGCCGTTTTCCCCCGATGCCATGGCAGTGCCGGCGTTCGCGCGACAGACCGGGCTCGCCTGCGTCGCGTGTCATGTCAGCTTCCCTGAGTTGACACCCTTCGGCCGTTTCTTCAAGTTGACCGCCTACACGCTGTCGAACAAGTGGACGATCCCACTCGCAGGGATGGTGCAGGTATCTCAAACAAACACCCGCAGCATCAACAATACCAACTACGATTTCGCTCGCAACCAAGACGTCGTGTTACAGCAGGCGAGTCTCTTCTACGGTGGACGCATAGCTGGCCCAGTCGGTGCGTTCGCACAGTGGACGTACGACGGCATTGCTCACCATAGCGGAATCGACAATACCGATATTCGCGCTGCCGGCCATTTCACCCGCGACGATATTGATTTCATTTATGGCGTAACCGTCAACAATAACCCAACAGTCTCAGATGTCTGGAATACCACCCCTGCATTTGGTTTTCCGTATGCGTCGAGCAGCATTTCTCTGACACCGACCGCGAGTACGCTTATCGATGGTGGTCTCGCACAACAGGTTGTCGGCATTTCCGCCTACGCTTTCTGGAACCGCACCGTCTATGCGGAGTTCGGCTTTTATCGTACGGCTGACCAGATGTTTTCCGTGTTCCGGACTGGCCAGGACACTGCTACGCCCGGTGGCGTCAAGAGACTGAAGGGCGCAAACCCGTACTGGCGGCTTGCTTACAACCGCGAGTTCGGGCCGCATTCTCTCGAGGTGGGCACCTTCGGCATGGTCGCTGACGTCTATCCGGACAACACCCTCCCGACGACCCCAACCGATCGCTTCACCGATGTCGGCCTGGACGCTCAGTATCAGTACCTCACGCTGTCACATGCATTCACGACCCAGATCGCATTCATTCACGAAAAGCAAGACTGGAGCGCAAGTTTCCCGAGCGGCGGGATCGGTGCAGGACCGACGCCCACCAATCCGACGGACCACCTGAATACCCTCAAGCTCAAGGCATCGTATTACTACCAGCGCAAGTACGGAGCGTCGCTTGGGTACTTCACGACGACAGGAAATGCGGATGCGGGGCTGTATGGCGCCGTTCCAGTGACGGGGAGTGCAAATGGCCTGCCCGATACACGGGGCATCATTCTCGAACTCGACTACCTGCCGATGCCGCAAGTGAAGCTGTCCGTGCAATACACGTGGTTCCTCAAGTTCAATGGTGCACGCTTCAACTATGACGGAAGCGGACGGAACGCCAGCGACAACAACACGTTGTATCTGCTCGCCTGGCTTGTCTTCTGACCTGCGAGGTAACTCATGCGCATGATTTTCTGTCGGCTCGTTGCCGTTCCGGCAAACTGGCTTCGTTTGCCCATGACACTGGCACCGGCCCTCGGCGTCGTCGCGATCCTTGTCGGGGCACCCTCCATCGCTCGCGCCGAAGACGGCGCGCGACTCGCGGCCCAGCTTTGCGCTGCTTGCCATGGCGTACATGGACACAGCGAATCGCCGATATTTCCGCGGCTGAGCGCTCAGACGTCAGAGTATCTGACTGCGCAGCTCAAAGGATTCCGTGAACATGCGCGCGGCGAGACGGATGCCCGTTCGTACATGTGGGCAATCGCGTCGCAACTCGACGACGCGACGATCGCATCGCTGGCCGACTATTACTCGCACCAGGAGCCGGTGCGCGGTGCACCGGGCGACCCGACAACGATGTCGAAGGGACAGGAAATCTTCGAACATGGCGTGCCCGATCGCGGAACCCCCGCGTGCGCCTCATGCCACGGCGCAGAGGGCCAGGGAGTTGGCCAGTTCCCGCGGCTTGCTGGCCAGCACACGGATTATCTGCTTCGCCAGATTGAAGTCTTCAGGAATGGAACACGTGCAAATGCGCCGGTCATGACTGCCGTCGCGCACACGCTGAACACCGATCAAGCGAAGGCCGTCGCAGAGTGGCTGGAGTCACGTTAGCCGTCAAGATGCTCGCGATTTCGGCCAGCCGACAACTGGCCTGCAGCACTTGCGCTATACCGCGTATTGCAATGCCAGGTCGAAACCGATTACGACCAGCGAGCAGCCGAGGCCGGCCATGAGATTTCCGACACGATGTTCGAAATCGTGATTTCGGCTGATCCAGGCTCCAATCAGGAAAACGCCTTCAAAGACGACCTGAAGCGCAACGAACACGAGCATCAGCAGGAACTCATAGCCCATGAACCGGAAGTTCGAGAAGTTCATTCCGAATTCGGCGATCCACCTGCCCACCCTGAGAACTTCATATGCCAACAACAGGATCGGAAAGGCGTAACTGGCGACATAGGTGGGCACACTTGCGTGCCGCAGTTCCAAATGAAAATGGTGAGTGGCTTGCATATGCCCTCCTGCATCGAATCTGGTACTCAAAAATCCTAATCGAAATGCATGCTGACAGATCCTGCTACCTGGCTGTCCGTCGATCGATGCAACCGATCAGCTAGCTTCGTGATCCGGGACGGCATTGACGATCATCGAGAACAATTTCCCCAAATCATCTTCAAGCTTTGACCCATCGAACGGATCGCGATTGGCTCCAAAGGCGGCGTCGATCCCTGCCCAGTCATCCATTGTCAACAGACGTTTGGCGGCTGGCAAAATCAGTGTCTCTTCCAGACACCGGTGATCCGCATAGAACTCCGCATAATCATCCATCAGCGCGCCGAGCGTACGAAGCGCAGACGCGCCTTTCAACTCGTACCGGGTCAGCGCGTGCTCCAGATTTCTCAACTTCATGTCGCCTCGATCGTGCTGAGACTCCAATTCATTAAGGACGCTGTCGAACTCATCGGTTCGATCGCGCAAAGGCCTGAACAGGTAGCGATCCTCGGTAGGATGATGTACCTGCTGCGGGTATTCTCGGACGTAGTAAAGCATTGCCCGAAACACTATGGAGCCCGGGGCGGGGGCACCTGCAACAAGCAGGTGGACAAAGCGCCGCATGCCCTCGATCACGGTGGATAACTGGTCGTGCTCATGAAGGATGACGGTTATGGCACTACGCGGCCCGAGCAACGGCATCTCAATCTCCGCACCGGAAAGTGAAATTCATTTGCGATTCGGCCTACCGCCTCACCCCGACAGCAAGCGCGAAAGCCAGTTTCGATACTTTAATATTGGTCATCCGCCGCCCGATTTCTAAGTGCACCAACACCACGGCGTTGATGAATGTCAACGATCCGTGTTGGCCTCGTCACGAAGATGCGTTCCGATGGCGATCTGCGCCCCTTTCAACCGACGATTGGGCAAATAGCGAAGAACGATTCCTTGGCATTTGTCTGGCTTGTGTCGGATGCGTCATCTGTTTATAGCGTCGCATGGCGCGCCATTCGTCGTCGCGAATCGAATGGCCGCTTGCAGCACGGATTTGGAGCCTGAGCGTCCGGATACGGGTACCGATGAATGCTACTTCATGGCCGGCAGCTGCCGGTGGTGGCCGGTTGAATCTGCCACCCTGAAGCACCATTCGGTCCCGCACAAAATTCGCGGCAACTCCCGCAGAGTACAACGGCCGTTCGTCGACTCGCCAACGTGTGCCAATGATGGAAAAACAGGGTAACGCCGGTGGCCACCGTTCTCACGTTTTTGCAATGGAGTACCAAATGAAATCGAATGGTCGCCGGAAGTCCGCCGGCAGGCACCCATTGTGCGTTACTTCCGTGCAGCGACTAAACTGAAATGAGTCGCGAACGGAGCACCGGCTCGAGGCGCGCTCACGGGGGCGCAGGCCGGCGCTAAGCAGCCATGAGCACGAAATTCAACTTGCCAGTTTGGCCGCCTCGCGAGGACGGCACGGGGCGAGCGATTGGACTGGCGGTGGCTCTACACGTCTTGCTGGCGGCGATGGTGATTTTCAGCGCAGGCCTGTCGCACCATCACGCTCCCACGCGCTCGGGCACGGTGATTCACGCGCCCGGCAAGCCGTTGCTGTTGAACACGTCGGCCCAGCCTACGGCCAACCCGGCGTCGGCATCACGCGTTTGGACTCCGTCTACCCACCCCGGGACCGTGAACGTGCTGGTGCCCGTTGTGCGCGATCATCACAGGATCACCACCAACCCCCAGCGTTTGAAGGCGCCAGCCTTGAGGATTAGCGTCATTGCAGCACGCCGGCCTCGGTTGCCGATCGCCACGACCATTGCTGCGCAAGCAGACGGTGAAATTGAGCGCGAACGTACCGCGCGGCTCGCGGCACTGCAGGACATCGCCGGCGTGCGTCCGCCGAAGATTGACGTTGCTGCCTCTCAGGACTATGCAAAGACGGTAGCCCGCCTGGTGCGCGCCAACGTCATCGCGCCATTCCAGATTCCAGGCAATCCATCTGCTGTCATCGCTGTCACGTGCACGCCCAGCGGCAATCCGCAGTGGGACCGTGCCGTGCTGGCCGCCGTCGAGAAATCAGACCCGATGCCACGGGATATCGACGGCGCGACGCCGGTGAGCATCGTTCTTACGCTTCAACCGAAGGGCTGAAGGACACCCGCAGGCGGTCGGTCGGATGTCAGCGCCGGCCGCTTCTCGCCACGCCGGGTTCGCTTGGTCTAGCCAAGCCGTAGCGCCGCTTCGACCGGTATCTTCAGTTGATCCAGAATCAGCGCAAACCAGATCACAGTCGTTGTAACCGCTCCCACGAGCGACCACGGCAACGTGTCCATTAGCGTACCTGACAGTACGAGCACCGAGACGATTGCAATATCAATGGCGGACGACAGCAGCAGCCACAGTCCCCACCGCGAATGTCTCCCTCTCAGCACTCAACGCACGACGAACTTGCCGAACATGCCTTCTTTGGCATGCTGCGGCGTCGGACACACATACCAAAATGTGCCGGCTTCATCAGCTACGAACGTAGTCGACAGCTTTGCGTACGTGGCCTGCGCCAGCGTCTTCTTGCTGCGCCACGGCAGCAACGGCATGATCCGAGCGAGCCCCGGGCCGGTCGCCATCATCGCCATGTACGGATAGGGCGGCGGCTCGGGCGTCAAGATCAAGCCGTGTTCCATGTTGGCTCCGAAATCCATATTCACCAGATTGAGGTGAACCACTGCCTTGGCGGGCACGATCAGCGTGGGGTTTGTCAAGCCGCGAACTTCGAACGTCTCGTCATCATGTCCCGGTTGACCGGCGACCATGTCGATCGTGACTTCTTGCGCATCGAAAGTTATCGTATTGGTTTTGATATCGACCCTGCCTTGACGGTCGCCGTCGCGGATGAAGGCTTGGACCTGGTCGTATGTCATTGAGCCACGCGTCCAATCGCTACCGGCCGCGCCATTGGCGAACCCACCCATCATGCCATGGCCCATGCCGTAGCCGCCCATCATGCCCGGCAGGTCCGAGTCGCCCGAAGAGGCTTGTGCCGACACCGGCGTGGCGACTCTGAGCAATGTGACCGCCGCAGCCACGGCCAGCACACGAATTCGAAAGTTACTGGACATCATGTCCTCCCGCCAGGCAAGGACCAGTTCCGCGCGCGGGAACTTCAACGCTTCAGATCGGCGCGCCGCTCCTTGTACTCGCCTGCATCGATTACGCCGTGTGTATGGCGCGTGTCGAGAACGTCGAGCGCCGCGCAGTCACGGTCATGACGTTCTACACGCCTGAATGCGACGTGCCCGTATGATCTTCACCCCCCTTGACGCCCGGAATTCCCTCGGCCGCGACGCGCATCGCCTGCACCTCGTTCGGTGCCCACGCGTAGTAGCCCCAAAGATGGACGATCCCGTTCTTGACGATCACGTTTCGACCGGGAAAGCTCCATTTGCGGCCTGCGATCTCGGCCAACAGCATGCCTCGAATCTCGCGATCGCTCAAAATCTGCTGCTGGTTCGGCGTCGACGGCGAAATCGCAAGCGCCTGAACCAGATTCGCCCGGCTCACGATTCCAACGACCTCGTTTCCGCGCACGACGGGAACCCGCCTGATGTGCGCCTTCTCGAGGATGTGAGCCAGCTCGTCGATCGGCGTCATTTCCTGGACGGTAACGACGTGCTTCGTCATGACATCTTTCACGAGATGCGCATGCGTTTTCACATAGTCGGCTGCATCGTCGCGACGGGCAGTCAGCAGCTCGAGCCACCAGGCGCGATGCGGCCTGTCTGTATCGATTTCCACGCGGCGCACCAGATCCGACTCGCTGATCATTCCGACCAGACGTCCATTCGCGTCGATCACGGGCGCACCGCTTATTCCGTTCTCGACGAGCAGCGCTGCCGTTTGTTGAACCGTCATGTCCGGTTTCACGGAAATGATTGTGGGTGTCATGACGTCAATGGCGTGCATTGTCGGCTCCTCGTAGCTGTTTCAGTCTCGCGCCCGACAGCCGGCGCTTGCCAACGTTTCCGATATCGAGGTTAGGCGACGATTGCACCGGCTCGTTGATGTGCATCAATCTGGTCGTCACAGTGCGGATTGCCGGGTATCACCGCCAATTTGACGTGAACGTCCATACCCTCGCCTCTCAGCCGCCCCGCCCGCAAGCTCCTTGATCACGATCAATCGTCGGCAGGAAGCGTCGCAGTACATATTGGCCATGGCTTTTGCCCGCGGCTCGGCTCCGTACTGCACGGACCCGTGCCCGTGCGCCCCCAATCGCGACGAATACCGATGAACAACGCATCGATCGCCAGTGTTTCCAGCCCGCAGCTTCCCGGACGCGTCGTCGCCGTTCGCGGCGCGGTCGTCGATCTCGCATTCACGGCAGGCGTACTGCCGCCAGTGAACACTGCGATCTCGGTCGAAATCGAAGGCGGCAGCTCGATCGTTGCGGAAGTGCAAGCGCACCTCGACGAGCGGACCGTCCGCGCACTGGCGATGCAGTCGACCAGCGGATTGCCGAGAGGCGCGTCGGCGCAAGCGTCCTGTCAGCCGATCGCGGTTCCGGTTGGCAACGCCGTCCTCGGGCGCCTGATCGACGTGATGGGTACGCCGGGCGACCAGGGCGAGCCGCTTCCGATCGACGTCCAGCGCCGTCCCATTCATCAATCGCCACCGGCGTTGTCCTCCCAGGACAGCGCAACCGGCATCTTCGCGACCGGCATCAAGGTCGTCGATCTCCTCGCCCCGCTCGCCCGGGGCGGCAAGGCAGCGATGTTCGGCGGCGCCGGCGTGGGCAAGACCGTCCTCGTCATGGAGCTGATTCATGCGATGGTCGAGCGCTACAAGGGAATATCGGTGTTCGCCGGCGTCGGGGAGCGCTCGCGAGAAGGCCATGAACTGCTGGTGGACATGCAGCATTCCGGTGTGCTGCCCAAGACCGTGCTCGTATACGGCCAGATGAACGAGCCGCCAGGCGCGCGCTGGCGGGTTCCGCTGACCGCCCTGACCGTCGCGGAATATTTCCGCGACGAACAGCACCAGAACGTGCTGCTCCTGATGGACAACGTGTTCCGCTTCGTCCAGGCCGGCGCCGAAGTGTCGGGTTTGCTCGGGCGGCTCCCGTCACGCGTCGGCTATCAGCCGACGCTGGCGAGCGAAGTGGCGGCGTTGCAGGAGCGCATCGTGTCCGTCGGCGGCGTCTCGATCACGGCGATCGAGGCGGTTTACGTTCCGGCGGACGATTTCACGGACCCTGCCGTCACGACCATCGCCGCGCACGTCGACAGCATGGTCGTCCTGTCGCGCACGATGGCCGCCGAAGGCATGTATCCGGCGATCGATCCGATCACGTCGTCGTCGATCCTGCTCGATCCGCTGGTGGTCGGCGCCGAACACGTTCAGGTCGCAACCGACGTGCGGCGCACGATCGAGCATTACCGCGAGCTTCAGGATGTCATTTCGCTGCTAGGCATCGAGGAACTGGGCGCGGACGACCGCCGGATCGTCGGCCGGGCCCGCCGTCTGCAGCGGTTTCTGACCCAGCCGTTCGCCGTCACCGAAGCGTTCACGGGTGTGCCGGGCCGCTCCGTCGCGGTCGACGACACCATTGCCGGATGCCGCGCCATTCTCGACGGCGAATGCGACGCGTGGCGGGAACAATCGCTGTACATGATCGGGACGCTTGACGAAGCCCGCAAGCGGGAACGGGAAACATCATGAGCACCGCGCTCCACCTGACCATCGCGACGCCCGCCGGAATGCTGGTCGATACACCGGATGTCGTTGCCTTCCGTGCGGAGGATGCGACCGGCAGTTTCGGTGTTCTGCCCGGGCATACCGATTTTCTGACCGTGCTGTCACCCTGTGTCATCCGTTGGCGGACTGCGGACGGCACGCGCCGGTTTTGCGCGGTAAGCAGCGGCGTGTTGCGGGTCGTCAACGGCACGGACATCAGTATCGCGTGCCGTGACGGCGAACTCGGCGATGCGCTCGAGACACTGCAAGCCCGCGTGCGGGAAACCCGCGAATCGCGTCTCGATGCGGCGCGCAGAGTGCGCGTCGAGCAAACACGCCTCAATGCCCAAGCCATTCGGCAGATACTGAAGTATCTGCGTCCCGGTGCGCCGGACATGGCAGCCCGCGCTGACGGTACCAACGAGGGCGCCGGACATGAGCGGTGAACCCCGAAAGGACGCGCCTGCCCGATCCGGCCCGGAGGCGAAAACCCGCGAGCCCGGCGCACCGGTACTCGAGCAGACCGCTCAACGCGCCGTCCAGCGCGACAGGCAGGCGCGTGACGTGCCGGAGCCGACACTGGGCTCCCGACTCGGACAGATCGGCATGCTTGGCTGGATGATCGTGATTCCGGCCTTGCTGGCGTTATGGCTGGGGCATTGGCTCGACCGGCATTTTCATACCGGCGTGTTCTTCTCCGCACCGCTGCTGATGCTGGGCGCGGCGTTCGGTCTGTGGTCCGCATGGCGCTGGATGCATCGCCAGGGTCCAGGGAGCTGAAACATGATACCGATCCAGACGTTGTCCCTTCCCCTCCAGACTGCCGCCGGCGGAATAACCGGCGGGATCGTCGGCCTTGCCTATTTCGCGTCGCTACTCGCCAACGTGCGCTGGTATGCAAGGGAAGCCATCGGCATCGCCGTCATCGTGCATCTCGTTCGCTTCGGCACGCTCGCCCTGGTGCTGTTTGGCCTCGCGCAAATCGGATACGGTGCGTTGCTGAGCGGCCTCGTCGGCATCATGCTCGCTCGCCGCGTGATGATCCGGTTGCCGGGAGGTTCGTCATGATGCATTCACCGCTCATGACCGAACCGCTGTTTCGCATCGGGGAGGTGCCCGTCTCGACGCCGGTGGCAACCACCTGGGTGCTGATGGCGCTCATTGGCGTCGCCGCGGTCGCGATGCGTCGGCGACTGTCGCTGACGCCGGGCAAACTCCAGACGGCGGCCGAGTTGTTCGTCTCGACACTCGACAGCCAGTTGCAGGACACGATGCAAGTTGAACCCGCGCGTTGCAGGGCGTTGCTCGGAACGTTGTTCCTGTTCATCCTGACGTGCAACTGGTCCGGCGTGATCCCGGGTGTCGAGCCGCCTACCGCCCATCTGGAAACCGACGCCGCCCTTGCCGGCGTCGTCTTCGTGTCGACGGTACTTTACGGCATCCGCGAGCGCGGGCTCGCCCGGTATCTTGCGTCGTTCGCACAACCGACCTGGATCATGATTCCGCTCAATCTGGTCGAGCAGATAACCCGTACCTTTTCACTGATCGTGCGCCTGTTCGGCAACGTCATGAGCGGCGTGTTCATGATCGGCATCGTACTGTCGCTCGCTGGCCTGCTGGTTCCGATTCCGCTCATGGCGCTCGACCTGCTGACAGGCGCGGTTCAGGCGTACATCTTCACGGTACTCGCGGCAGTCTTCATCGGCGCCGCGCTCGGCAGCGAAGGCGCGCCCGCGTCGCATCCACCGCAAGGAACATCATGAACAACTGGATTCAACTGGCAAGCATCATCGCGGCCGCGATCGCCGTTTCCTTCGGCGCAATCGGCCCGGCACTGGCCGAGGGCCGCGCCGTCGCTGCCGCGATGGATGCATTGGCGCGCCAACCGGAATCGGCCGGTACGATTTCGCGAACGTTGTTTGTCGGCCTGGCCATGATCGAAACCATGGCGATCTACTGTCTCGTGGTCGCCCTGCTCGTTCTGTTCGCCAATCCGTTTACCAAGTAAGCATTGGCCATGCGAATCGACTGGTGGACACTCGGCTTCCAGACGATCAACGTCCTCGTCCTGATTTGGCTGCTGTCGCGCTTTCTATTCAAGCCGGTTGCCGGGATCATGGCGGATCGTCAGCAAGCCGCTGCGCGCCTGATGCAGGATGCCGCGGCCGCCCGCGATGCCGCGCAGCGGGATCGCGACGAGGCGGCCAAAGACATTGCCGCACAAGAGGCCATGCGCGTGGAACGAATGAGTGCGGCCGCTACCGAGGTTGAGCACCTTAAAGCGTCGCTGCTCGCGGACGCACGTGCCGAGGCCGATGCGCTAAGAAAAGCCGCCGAGGTTGAAGTCGAAGTGATGAAGAAAGACGCACTGCGTGCCAACGCGGCACGGGCCAGCCAGTTTGCGATCGACATCGCGGCCCGGTTGCTCACGACACTCCCGGCCGGCACGCTGGTGGAAGGCTTCATCGAGCCACTCGCCGAAGCCGTCCGGGCATTGCCTGCGGAGGACCGCACTGGCCTCGGCCGCGACGGCGAAATGCTGCGCCTGATCGCCCCGCGTACGTTACGCGACGACGAGCTGGCCCGCTGTCGCGCGATGCTCGCAACGGCGCTGGGTCACGACGTGCCGATGCAGGCCGACGTCGATCCGACCTTGATCGCGGGGCTCGAACTCGTCGCGCCGCACGTCATCGTGCGAAACAGCTTTCGACATAGTCTGGAATCCCTGACAAGCGACCTCATTTCCCATGGCGACGAACGACACCCGTGACGGCACCGACGATGCATGGCTGACCGACGGCAGAACCGTGCTGGCGGCGCTGAATCTCGCCCCGCAGGCGGAATCGGTCGGGCGCGTCGAGCACATCGCTGACGGTATTGCACGGGTGAGCGGCCTTGCGCATGTTCGCCTGAACGAGTTGCTGCGGTTCGACGGAGGACAGTTCGGTTTCGCGCTCAAGCTGGACGTCGACACGCTCAGTTGCGTGTTGCTCGACGACGGCCGCGGCATTGCGGCCGGCACGCGCGTATCGGGCACCGGCCGCGTCGTCGAAGTACCGGTTGGCCCGAACCTGCTCGGGCGCGTCGTCGATCCGCTCGGGAGGCCGCTCGATCGCGGCCAGCCGCCGAAATGGTCGTCGTCCCTTCCGATCGAACGCGTCGCGCCGTCGATCATCGAACGCGCACCGGTCTCTCAGCCGGTCGAGACAGGCATCCTCCTGATCGATGCGCTGTTCGCGATCGGCCGCGGGCAGCGTGAGCTGATCATCGGCGATCGTGCAACGGGCAAGACGTCCGTCGCGGTCGACACGATCGTCAACCAGAAGCATTCCGACGTGATCTGCGTGTACGTGGCGATCGGCCAGCGGGCCACCGCGGTCGAACGCGTGATCGACGCGGTTCGGCAGCACGGCGCACCCGAGCGCTGCATCTTCGTCGTCGCGTCGGCGGCCGATCCGCCCGGTCTGCAATGGATCGCACCGTTCGCCGCGTTCAGCATCGCGGAATACTTCCGGGATCGGGGTCAGCACGCGCTCGTGGTCATCGACGATCTGACCAAGCACGCCGCCACCCATCGCGAGCTGGCGTTGCTGGCGCGAGATCCTCCCGGGCGGGAAGCCTATCCGGGCGACATCTTCTACCTGCATGCGCGCTTGCTCGAACGTGCCGCCAAGCTTTCCGCGGAGCGCGGCGGCGGTTCGTTGACCGCGCTGCCCATTGCGGAAACCGATGCCGGGAATCTCGCGGCCTACATTCCAACCAACCTGATCTCGATTACCGACGGGCAGATCGTGCTCGACGCCCACCTGTTCGCGGCCAACCAGCGCCCCGCCATCGATGTCGGGCTCAGCATCAGCCGGGTCGGCGGCAAGGCCCAGCTCCCGGCGCTGAGAGCTGCGTCGGGACGATTGCGGCTCGATTACGCGCAGTTTCTCGAGCTCGAAATGTTCACGCGCTTCGGCGGGCTCAGCGATACCCGAATCAAGGCGCAAATCGATCGTGGGGAACGCATTCGCGCATTGATTGCGCAGCCGCGCTTCGCGCCGCTACGCCCCGTAGGCGAGATCGCATTGCTGTTTGCGCTGGCCGACGGTGTATTCGATGGATGCGCGCCGTCGGCGATCGCTGCGGTGCGAGTCGCACTTCCCGCCTCCCTCGATTCGACCGGTATTGCGACCAAGCTCGGTGCCGTGCTCATTGCCGGCGACCAAGTGTCATCCGATGATCGCGCCGAGCTCGTTCGCATCGTCCGCGATCTCGTGCCGCAGTCTGCGGAAATCCGGAGCGAGCGATGAGCAATCGGCTCGTCGACGTCCAGAACCGACTGGGTACGGTACGCGAACTGGAATCCGTGGTGAGCGCGATGCGCGGCATCGCCGCGACACGCACGCGAGAAGCACTCGCGCGCCTGCCGGGAATCCGGGCATGCGCCGACCTGATCGGCCTTGCGATTGCCGACGCGATGAGCATTGCCGTACTACGACCGCTGGAGAACCCGGGGTCGCCGCTTCCGGGCGACACCCATGTCTATATCGTCATCGGCGCGGAACACGGTTTCGTCGGCACCTACAATCAACGTGTGCTTCAGGCAATCCGCCGGCCGGCGGCAGGCGCCGTCGAGTATTTCGTCGTGGGCGATCGCGTACGGCGTGCGGCCGAGGAGTTTGGCCTCACGGTGACCTGGTCGTCGGAAATGATCGTTCACGCCGATGCCGTGTCCGATCTCGCGGCGAAGATCATCGATGCGCTGTATCGTCGCCTGCGTCACGGCAACGCGTCGCATGTCACGCTCGTGCACGGTGTACCGCAGGCGATCAGCGAAGCGGCCATCCTGACGACTTCGCTGTTGCCCTTCGATTTCCGGCGATTCGAACCGGTCACGCGCGCCTTTCCGCCGGTCGTCACGCTCCCGATACGGCAACTGCAGGAAAGACTCGCCGAGGAATATGTCTATACGCAGGTTTGCGAGGCCATCATCCTGTCGTTCGCTGCGGAGAACGAAGCGCGCATGCGCGCGATGATCGCGGCGAAACGCAATATCGACGACACCGCGCAACGCCTGAACCGGGACTATCACCGCTTGAGGCAGGAGCAGATCACTGCCGAAATCGTTGAACTATCGACCGTTGACGGGGGCTTCTCGTCATGACTCGCGACGGAATTGCGATGGCCTGTTCGAGCTCGCCGTCGACCACTGGAAAGCAACGACGACACCGTCACGATCGGGAGTCGCCCTGTCGGCGAGTTGCATGTACGAAACACCGATTTACCACCAGACGCATCATCGCAAGAATCCATGCCGAGCGACTGCCCTCACGATAAGGCCCTCCCGGCATCGAGACCTTTACGTTTTCTCTCAATCGACTACCTTAGCTAAGCGTACGGGGATTTTTGCAAACGAACCAACGAAGCGGTTGCATCGCGATTCAGGATGCCTTTTCTCCTGCAACGCGTGTGACTCGACAAAAATTCGATGCTTGAACGAAAAACCATGCGGGGTCACTGGCCGCGGCACACACATGCTGTACGGTTGTCCAGTTGCGTGCCCTATGTCGGCCTGCTCATCGCGATGCTCATGACGGGTATATGTGCGCTCTCGTTGTATCAGAGTCGGCGTGACGCTACCGCGTATACCCGTGAGAATCTCAGAAATATCGCGCTCGTTGCGCAACGGGACATCGAGCGAAACTTTGAACTCTACGAGAGTTCGCTGCAAACGCTCGCCGGCCGGCTGGGAAATACCCGAATCATGCGCATGCCGCCAACGCTTCGTCGCCAGTTCTTGCTCGACGGCCTGGCGAACTCGAATACGCTGGGCTCCATCCTTGCCATTGACCCGTCGGGACGCGTGATACTTGATTCCGAAGACGCTACGCTCCACGCAAATAACTTGTCCGATCAAATCTACTTCACGGCACAGCGTAATCACCCGGCGCTGGGGTTCTTTCTCAGCCCGCCTTTTCACTCCAGGGCTCGGCACGGCGATTTATGTGTCGCGCTGAGCTTGCGGATCCCCGCGCCGTCCGGAAAATTTGGCGGCGTCGTCGTCATGATGATCAGTCTCGACTATTTCCGGCAACTGTTGTCGGTGCTTTCTCTCGGCCCGGGCGGCTCTGCGTCGCTGATCGGAAAAGACGGGCTGATGGTGATGCGCGTGCCATACCAGGCGACTGTCATCGGACGAAATATCAGTGGCGCCTCCACCTTCAAGCGCTTCATGGCCTCGGATGAAGGATCATTCAGCGAGACGGCCAGTCTTGATGGGGTACGTCGCCTTTACTGGTTCGCCCAGATGGGGCGCCTGCCATGGATCATCATGGTGGCTGCCGCCCATGACGATATCTACCGCGCCTGGGGAAAGCGTGCAGCGACCGTCGGGATACTGGTGTTGTCGCTCGGCGCGCTGATCGTCGTCTTGTCCTATCTTCTTGGCGGACAACTACGACGACGGGCGCAGATCGAAGCCGAGTTGCAATTGCTGGCGGAAACCGACGCGCTGACCGGCCTGAGCAATCGCCGGCTGCTGGACAGGATCCTCAAGGCCGAATGTCATGAGGCAATCCACGCGCGAACGCCGATTTCGTTGCTGTTCATCGACCTGGACAGATTCAAGGGTTACAACGACACGTATGGCCACGTGGCAGGCGACGCCGCACTTGCAGCCGTGGCGCGATGCATTGTCGAGAACCTTCGACAACCCGGCGACCATGCGTGTCGATATGGCGGAGAGGAATTCGTGGTCGTACTTCCGAATGCAACCGAACGGCACGCGTACGACGTGGCCGAGCGGATTCGAACTGCCGTCGAAAACCAGAACCTCGCGCACGCGCTCAACGAACCGGGTTGCGTGACCGTCAGTATCGGCATCGTGACGTGGCGACCGGATCGGGGCGACGACCTCGCCGCTTTACTTCACGCTGCCGATTCCGCCGTCTACCGTGCGAAAGCCCGAGGCCGTAACCGGATCGTCGTATTCAACGAATAGATGACGACGTGGCGGCTGGCCACATGCCGCGCTGCATCGACACGCGTCATCCTGTCGTCACCCTCGATGGACCTGCCGGACGACACCATCACGAATGACGAGCTGGGCGTGATGCGTGGATAGTCATCAATCCACGAAGGCGATGTGACGACTTGATCCCGGTCTTTTAAGCGCAATTTAATTCTCGCGACCTACGGTGAAACTGTCGCCGCATGGTAGAGCCGTACCCGTGATTTTTATGCCCGGTGCGTTTGCTTCCGCGCGACAGGAGCGTAGTCATGGCAAGCATCGGATTCAACCGTATCGCGGTCGCCAGTGTCGCCATTGCAGCGTTGTCGGCAAGTTGCATGTCGAAGGAATCGCTTGCCCCGGCGCAGGCAACGCGGGCGCCTCAACTCGCGCTCTCCGCAACATCAGACACGGCGGCCTATCCGGGAATCGTGTCTGACTTCGAGAACATGGCGAGGGTAGACGGCCTCGCTGTCGTAGCGGTCAACGCATCTCCACTCGACACAGCATCAGGTTTGAAGCAACTATGGCCTCCGCCAGGCGTTGGAAACGATCCGTTCCTTCGCTTCTTCAGGGAATTCTCTCCCGCACCTGGCGACGATCGCGGTATCCTCGCACGACAACACGCCAGCGGCTTCATCATCTCGCCGAACGGGGACATCCTCACGGATGCCAGCGACATTGCCGGTGCCTCTAGAATCACCGTCTCCCTCGCTGACGGGCGAACCTATCCCGCCAAAGTAATCGGTAGCGACCCGGCAAGCGGCGTCGCGCTGCTTCAAATTCCCGCGAAAGGGTTGCCGGTTGCCAGAATCGGATCGCCCACGGCGCTCAAAGCCGGCGAATGGGTCGCATCGATGGGTTCCCCATACGGGCTCGGGAACTCGATCGTGAGGGGCATCGTAAGCAATACCTCTCGTCTGCTTCCAGACCAATCGTACGCGCCATTGATCCAGACCGATCTCACGGAGAACGCCGGCGATGGCGGTGGTCCGCTCCTGAACCTCAAGGGCGAAGTCGTCGGTATCGAAACGCCGCTTCTGGACGACGGCCACGCGTACCAGGGTCTGGCCTTCGCGATACCGATCGACGAAGCCATGAAGGTTGAGCGCCAGTTGAAGTTGCACGGCAAGGCCACCCATGGGCGCATCGGTGTCGCAGTGCAAGACTTGACGGATCCGCTCGCCCGATCGTTCGGGATGGCGCGGCCGAATGGCGCGCTCGTCGCGTCGATCGACTCAGGTGGTCCTGCAGCAAAGGCAGGCTTGCGGGCAGGCGACGTCATCGTTGGGATCAACGGCACGGCAGTTTCGGATTCGACACATTTACCGGCGACTGTGGCCGATCTGAGCCCTGGCGCCACGATCGATCTCGGCTACTGGCGAAATCACGCTGTCCATCACGCGACAGTGGTTCTGTCGTCGATGGACTCCCACGACCTTCCCGTCAACACGATGAATCGCGCGTCCTCCGGCGCATACGGACTGCGGGTACGCAATCTGACGGGTGACGAAGAACGGGCTGCAGGTGTCCAGGGCGGCGTACGCGTCGAACAAAGCAGCGGGCCCGCTGCGCTCGCCGGAATCGAACCGGGCGACATCATTCTGCGGATCAACAGCACCCCCGTGACGAGTACGGCTCAGTTCTTCAAGAATATCGCGCGTTCCGCTCATAACGTAGCGCTCCTGGTCGACCGGAGCGGCTCGCGAATGTTCGTCACCATAGAGGTGAGCTGAAGACGTTTCGGAGCAAACACGTCGACACGGAGCACAGCAGGAGGCAATCATGAAGTCCTCATCCAGAATGGCGCTCGGCGTCGCGACAGCAGCGATTGCCGTGTTCGCCCGAAGCGGGTTGGCCGCAGAGCTGACGTCGCTTCCGTCACTCGAGCATTCAGGCCAGGTTACTTACCTGTCCGGCGGAATCGGGAGCGATCAATCGGCCGCGATCAAACAGGAGATGGCCAAATATTCGCTCGCGCTTGAGTTCGCGGGGCACACGAGCAGCGGGAACGAATATTTGGCAGATATCCCGGTGCAGATCGTCGACGCACATGGCAAGACCGTGCTCTCGACGGTGACTGCCGGACCTTTTCTGCTCGTATCGATGCCGGCCGGGCACTATGCCGTAACGGCCACATATCACGGAAAAGTCATGCGTCGGAGCGTCGCAATACAGGCGTCGTCGCATGCGCACGCGGTGTTCGTCTGGACCATGTGAATCGACACGAGGCGCCGGGCTACCCCGTTCGGCCACCGTTTCAGTCACAGCAGCAGCCGTGACAGCACGAGCGCCTTTTGTCTCGAAGGAGTGGACATGGACGAGAAGCCAATCGCGTCTCCGGGACCCGACGTCAATCGCCGTCGTTGGCTCATCGCGACAACCGTCGCGAGCGGCGTCGGCTCGATAGCAGCGGCAATACCCTTTGTCGATTCGCTGACCCCGCCCGCCAGCGCACTCGCGGCAGGCGCCCCGGTCAAGGTCGACATCAGTCAGTTGTCGGAGGGCGGGATGTTGACGGCTGCATGGCGAGGCAAACCGGTGTTCATCGTCAACCGGTCGCCTGCCATGCTCGCAAGCGTCACCAAGGCGACCCCACTGGTCGCGGATCCCGACTCGCTTCACGCGTTCTCGATGCCGCTGCCGAACTATTGCAAAAACCCGTTTCGCTCGCGGCCCGACCATCGGAACATTCTCGTCGTCGTCGGCGTTTGCACGCATCTCGGTTGTACGCCGACCCCCAGGTTTCAATCCGGGCCCCAGCCAAACCTGCCCGACAACTGGCCAGGCGGTTTCCTGTGTCCATGCCACGGGTCAACCTACGATCTGGCAGGGTGTGTATTCCGCGACAAGCCGGCCCCGCAGAACCTCGACGTTCCTCGCTACATGTTCCTGTCACCAACCGAATTGCTGATCGGTCAGGACGAACATGGCGCAGCATAGCGTCGACAAACCCGCGGAGTTGCTCATTCCCGCGCGCAACGACCACGGTTGAAGCGTACAGGTGGTTCATTTCCCGTCAGGTGCATCTGAAGCGTCTGGCGCTTCTTGTCATGCGAGCGATCCAGTCATCAATCCACCGCTGCCACGCATCTTTTATGTCACACTGTGACGCAACTTGGCCGATGGATTCGGCTTTTGCCGCGTGGCATCGAGAGGACACCGTTGAACATCTGGCACATGACAATTGCCGCGGGAATCTGCGTGCTCCTCATCGCGTGCTCTCGTCGCGAGGGTGTATTGGGGCAGTCACCCGTGTTCTCCGCAACGTCCAACATATCCGCCACAGAAGTCGCGGATTGCGTCGCTCGTCGGTGGAAGCAGAGCACGCGGCAGTTGCATCTCGGCGAGCGCGCCGGAACGATTACGTTGCGCGCCGAATCGTTCTTCAGAGGGGTGCCGGTCGGGCTGCGTATCGTGCCGGACGGGCATCATTCAAGCATCGAGTATTTCCGTCTGCGCCGTGCCGACGGGCTCTATTTGTCGATGGTGCGGGGCTGTCTCCATCCCCGCGTGATCCATGGTGCGGCAAGCACGCCGGCCGTACCGCAATCATGAGCGCGCCCAACCTGGCCGCGCAGATCCGCCGATGTTGGCGAGGGTCACGCGTCAACGCACCGGCCACCACACGCGACCCTCATCGTCATCCCGCAGGATTGTGGCGTCTATACATCACCGCTCGCGAATACCCGGGTAGTGGCTGCAGCTCAGGATAGACGAACGCAGTCAATGATCTTCGACGCCCGGGAACAATGCCCCGGAAGGTCATCGGTGGTCGGCGGGAAAATAGCGTGTCGACAACGCTTCGTACAGCGGCGGAGCAAAGAATCGCGACACGCGGCTGGCGATCAGCGCCGTGGCCATCAACGAGATGACGAGTGCGTGGCCGTTGATCATTTCGATGACGATCACGAACGCAGTGATCGGGCTCTGCGTGACCGCCGCAAGATAGCCGACCATGCCAAGCGCGATCAGCATCTGCAGCTGCATGCCCGAGAACAGGGTATGCAGCGTGTTGCCGATCCCGGCACCGATCGCGAGCGACGGTGCAAACAACCCGCCCGGCGCGCCGGGCAGGTACGAGCCGATCATCGAAACCATCTTGAACACCGGGTACAGCACGCTCACGTTCGTGTGGCTTTCGAGCATACTCCGGGCTTCCGCGTATCCGCTGCCGAACGTATGGCCGTGCGTCGACACACCGACGACCGCGACGACCAGCCCGCACGCCGCGCCGAACAGCACGGGCTGGCCGGCACGAAAATCCTGAAGCCGTCGCGGCATCCAGCGTCGCGTGTTGAGCAACAACCAGCCGAAGATTCCGCCCATGACGCCCGCGATCACACCGATGAGGACGACCGCAAGCGCCAGCGACTGAGGCAGGTGCGCCCCTACGTCGATCGTGCCGAAATAAACGTAGTTCCCCTGAATGCCGAGCGACACGATACCGGCGAAGATGATCGCCGTGATCAGCACGCCACTCGTCCGTTGTTCGAAACTGCGCGTCAGTTCCTCGATCGCAAATACGACACCGGCAAGCGGTGCATTGAACGCGGCGGAAAGGCCTGCCGCCGCGCCCGCGAGGGCCAGCCGGTGCTCGAGCACGCCCGGGCGAATCGCACGAAACCGCTGAGGATAAAACTGCCGCAGATTGAACATGAGTGCGGCCCCGACGTGAATCGTCGGGCCTTCGCGGCCGATCGTGAACCCGCCGAGAATGGCCAGGAACGAGACGAGTATCTTCCCGATCAGGATCCGGATCTTGAGCAGCCGCGCACCCGTGTTTCCCGGCGCATGCAGCATGGCAATCACCTGTGGAATGCCGCTCCCCTCCGCACCATCGAAGAATCTCCGCGTCAGCCAGACCGTCACCGCACCGATCAGCGGCGTGACGACCAGCGGCAACCATGCATGTTGGGCGGCATAACCCAGAAACACCGCGTAGCCGAAATCGATCAGCTTCGCGTAAAGCACCGCGACGAGGCCGACAGCCACCGCACCCAGCCAGAACACGCCATAGTGAAGCCACAGACGCCGCGCATGCAGCAACGCGCGTCGATCTGCGAGCGCGGAAATGCGGATCATCGGTCTCCCCCTACCCACTCGTCAGTCTTGTTCATTTTCAAACGCTGTCCGGATCGTTCAGGTTCGCCGCGGCGGCGGCGTCATACCGAATGCGATCGCCAACCATACTGCAACCATGCCGGCACACATCAGAAACACCATGTTCGGGCCGCCCTGCTTGAGCAGCCAGCCGCCCACGATGCCGCCGAGCGCGAGCCCGATCGACTGTGTGGTGTTGTAGACGCCCGTGGCCGCGCCCTTGCGCGAACCGGGCGCGAGCTTCGACACGAGCGACGGCTGCGACGCTTCCAGGATGTTGAAGCCGAGGAAGTAGACGAAAAGAACTGCCGCCACAATCAGGATGGTATGCGGCGCGCTGCCCAACAACAATTGGCCGATCAGGATAGCCAGGATGCCGCCGAGCAGCACCGGCTTCATCTTGCCCCGTCTTTCCGCGACGATGATCGCCGGGACCATCATCACGAACGCGAGCCCCATCACCGGCAGGTAGACCTTCCAGTGCGCGGCGACCGGCAGGCCGCCGTCGACCAGCAGGCGCGGCACGACGAGGAACAGCGCCGTCTGCGTCGCGTGCAGCACCAGCACGCCGAAGTTCAGGCGCAGCAGCTCGACGTTGTGCAGCACCTCGGCGAACGGCGCAGGCACGTGCACGGGCTTCGCCGCATCGGGCACGATCCACACCACGACGCCGATCGCGAGGATCGACAGCACGCCGACGATCGCGAACAGCCCGCTCATCCCGACCCAGTGAAATACGATCGGCGCGCCGACGATCGCGACCGCGAACGACACGCCGATCGACCCGCCGACCATCGCCATCGCCTTCGTGCGGTTCTGCTCGGAGGTCAGGTCGGCGATGAACGCGAGCACCGCGGACGACACTGCGCCCATCCCCTGGATCACGCGGCCGACGATGATCCACGTGATGTCGTGCGCGAACGCGGCGACGAAGCTGCCAAGCGCGAAGATCAGCAGGCCGGTGGCAATCACGGGCTTGCGGCCGAACTTGTCGGACGCCCAGCCGTAGAAGATGTACAGCAGCGACTGCGTGACGCCGTAGGCCCCGAGCGCGATACCGACGAGCAGCACGTTGTCGCCGCCCGGGATGGTTTTCGCATAGACCGAGAACACCGGCATGATCATGAACAGGCCGAGCATGCGCAGCGCGAAAATCGCCGCGAGCGACGTGGTCGCGCGCAATTCGGGCGCGGTCATGCGGGAAGACACGGTGGACGACTGGGACATCGTTGACGCGATTTACCGAACGGATCCAACAACGGACAAAAAAAACCCAGCTGGGTAGCCGGGTTCAAGAAGCTCGCCCCGGCCTTTCGTATCGGGACGACCGGACGTCGAGTGACGCGAGCTGAGGGAGTACATCTGAACTCACGATTTCGCAGAATTTCCGCATCGTAACATGGCAACTAGTCACGATGTGACATTTCTCCTAATCTGGTTAACGGGGCTGTATTCACCCACCATGTGACCAAGAAAGTCTTTCGGATCACCCTTCAATTCATTTACAAAACACCGTCGCCCGTCAAACAGGAGCAGCTCGGTTCACTGTGCTTCCGGCAGTGATGCCGCGCCCCGTTCCGTTGATCTGCGACCCATGCCGTTCGATCGAACGCGCCCTTCAGGAGACCCGTGATGAAAAGCTTGATGCGATATGCGGTGCTGTTGACCCTTGTGCTGTTCGGTGGCTGCCATTCCGCGACAAAGACGCCCAGTACTGCCGGCATGATGAATCAGGGAACCGCAAATGGTCAGGCGATCGGGACGCCGTCGACCATGGCCGACGAATTGAACAACCCCAACAGTCCGCTCGCGAAACGCAGCATCTATTTCGATTTCGACAGCTATGAAGTGAAGCCCGAGTACCAGTCGCTCCTGCAGGCGCATGCCGACTATCTGCGCCTTCATCCAGGCCGGCACATCTTGATTCAGGGGAATACCGACGAACGTGGCACCAGTGAGTACAACCTCGCGTTGGGCGAGCGCCGATCGCAGGCCGTGCTTCGCACACTGGAAACGCTCGGCGTACCCGATTCACAGATCGAGGCAGTCAGCTTCGGCAAGGAGAAGCCGGTTGCATTGGGCCACGACGAAGCGTCGTGGGCACAGAATCGTCGCGCGGATATCGTTTATCGATGAAGCGCCAGCGTGGCGGGAGCCCGCTCGCGCCACGCATTGACCGACAGAACGGTTCGGCACCGATATCGCGGTCACAAGCCCATGAAGTAGGTCCGGACATCCATCTCGGCGGACCACGACTGCACATCGGAGAGTTCATCGAACTCGACCGGCTTCCCGCGGTAAAGACAACAATATCCATTCGCCGTTCGGTAGACGATGACCCACTCGCGGTCGTCACTCGCCTCGTCTTGCAGGTTGCCGGCCAACACTTCCTTCCAGTCATCGAGATGCAGGGCCACCGCAAGGCGCCGGCGCAGAACGGCCAGCTCAACGCTGAGTTTCATGCTGCCGCTCCTTGCCGACATGCGCTTCGGCCCGCGTCGACGCGTGGCTGTCACCGTGCTGCTTCCCTGACCGCAGGCTGCGCTCCGTTCCGCGCCGGTTCTCGGGAAAGATCCTGATACTGCTCGCCACTGCGTCTGCAATGTGTTCCTTCGCAATGACACCGACGACTTCCATCGCGCCCTCTTCTTCGGGCCGGGTCACGACCACCGCCATGGTCGCGTGCTTCTGACGCAGCTTGCTGATCACATCGAACGCCGCTTCGCTTGGCCCGACCACGATGAAATTGCGTTGAGCGAGCGCACCGAGCGTCACGGACGGATGATCGTGCGAGATGGCTCGTCGCAACCCGGTGTTGATGCGAAGCACCCCCTCGATCCGGCCCGATCGCGTGACGACCACGTGGCGGAACGGCGGGCCGTCCAGATTGCCCAGAATGTCGCGGAACAGTACCTCGGCGTCCTGCACGAGCACGTCCGTCTCCATCACTTGCGCCGCGTTCTGGACGAGGAACATGTTGGCATGCAACGCGTTCGGAATCACGTGACCGCGCCGCACGAGCTTGAGCGTATAGATGCTTTCGCGGCAAAGCAGGCGCCGGGTCGCAAGGCTGACCGCAACGGCGATGATCATGGGCAGCACGATGTCGTAGTCGCGGGTCATCTCGAAGATCATCGCGACCGCCGTCATTGCCGCACCGGTTCCGCCTCCCACCATCGCCCCCATGCCGACCATGGCGAACGCGGGTGCACTGACGGGTGCCGCGGGCAGTACTGCCTGGACGAATGCAGCGAACGCCGCACCCAATGCCGCGCCAATGAACAGTGACGGCGAAAAGACACCACCTGAAGATCCCGAGCCCAGGCTGATCGATGTAGCGAGGGTCTTGCAAAGCGCAAGCACGATCAGGAACAGGCAACCGCCGAGCTGTCCGTAAAGCAGCGCCTGAATCGTTGCATATCCCACGCCTTCTACGTAGTAGTGCCCGGCGAAGCGCATCAGCAGGTAGATCGTCACCCCGACGAGCAACATCCCCAGCGCGTGACGCGCATAGCGGCCCGGAATGCGCTCGAAGGCATCCTCCGCAAAATGAAGCCCGTGGGTCAGTAGCGCCGCGCCCGCGCCCGTCAAGATGCCGAGCGCGGCATACAGCACGAGCGTCAGCACGCTGCCGGGTCGATCAGGAATCGCACCCAACTGGGCGGGTACCAGAAACGCTGGCGCACTGCCGAAGAACAACCGTCCAACGAAAGTCGCAGTCCCGGTCGCCAGCGCGACGGGCAGGAACGTGTTGACGCTGATCTCCGGCATCATCAGCTCGGTCGCGAACAGGACACCGCCGATCGGCGTATTGAACGTCGCGGCGATCCCGGCGCCCGCGCCTGCCGCCACGAGCGTGATGCGCTGGCCGGCAGTCATCCTGACCGCTTGCCCCAGCGTCGAGCCCAACGCCGAGCCGATCTGGATGATTGGCCCCTCCCTACCGACCGCCGCGCCGGTGCCGATTGCGAACGCGGACGCCAGCGATTTCACGATCGCGACCACCGGGCGAATCACGCCGCGCTTGAAGTAGATCGCGTCCATCACCTCGGGTACGCCGTGCCCCTTCGCCTCCGGCGCAAAGGTGCAGACGAGCCACGTCACAACCAGGCCACCGACAACCGGCACGAGTATGACGAACGCCCCCCATACGGAAGTGGGCGTGAACTCGCTCGCGTTGTACGAGGCCGAAAACCGGCCGAGGAAAAAAGCGTTGTGCACGAAACCGATCAAGCCGCGAAATGCCACGGCGCCGATTCCTGTGACGACGCCGACCACGATCCCGAGGCAACTCAGTCGATACATGTCGATCGGCGACGATTCGTCTTCCGTTTGCGACGAACGCTGGACGCGACCGGTCTCCACGCGAAGCGATGCGAGTTCGCCGGCCGCGCTGTCCTCTCCTCCTGTCGATCCCGATGTCATGACGCCCGCCTGTGTCGAGTGTGTCGATCCGTCAACTGGTCTCGTTCATGCGCCCCATCATCTCCGACGTCTCGCCGGCATCGAGCGCACTTCGCATGGCCAGCACGAGCACCACCACGCTCCAGGCGGCGACCAGCAGAATGTCCCAGCCGAATCCGATGACGCCCAGGCCGCCGCCGATACCGCCCATCCACGACAACAGCCACAGCCCGCCGAACCACGGGAGCAACCACGCGATGTGCTTCCAGCCGAATTCGCGTGCACTACGGCGCAACACGACGTGATGGTGAAGCGCGTAGAGGACGAAGCCGATCGCCACCAGCGAGAACAGGAAGTTGTTGGTCTTGAAGCCGGTCCAGTAAATGACGAGGTTGCTGCACACGAATGCGAGCGGCGCGATCAACCCGGCCCCGCTCATGCGGAACGGCCGCTGCAGCTCCGGTACATTACGTCGCAGGACGAGCAGCGCGATCGGCCCCAGCCCATACGTGAGCACGGTGATCGACGTGATATAGCTCACCATCTGCTGCCACGCCGGGAACGGCATCAGGAACAGCACACCGACCGCCCACATGATCAGTACGGCAACCCAGGGAATCCTGTTGGCATTCAACCGCGTCAGCATGCGTGGGCCAGCGTCCAGCTCTCCGGCTGCGAACAGGATGCGCGAGCCGCCGGTGACGTACATCAGGCCGGTGCCCCCTGGCGAGACGTAGGCGTCGATGTAAAGCAGCGTGGCCATCCATCCCATGCCGAGGGTCGTCGCGAGCCCGGCGAACGGCCCCATTTCGCCCTTGAAGCTGAGGTTGTTCCAACCGGCGGCAAGATCGGCCGGCGCAAGCGCGTAGATGAACGCGACCTGCAGCAGGATGTAGATGACGGCCGCCAGAAGGACCGCGCCGATCACGGCCAGCGGAATGTTTCGATGCGGATTGGCGCTTTCGCCGCCCAGGTCGATCGCCGTTCGAAAACCCAGATAGCTGAAGACAATGCCGGCGGCCGGCAGCGCGGTGAACATGCCGGACAAGTGGTAGCTGCCGGGCGCCGCCTGCATGACGCCCCAATGCGTGCTCGCACCCAGCAAGCCGGCAATCGTCAGCAGCGGCACGAGTATCTTCCACCACGTAATGGTCGAGTTCACGCCCAGCAGCCAGCGGATCACCATCATGTTCAGCAATGCCATGACGCCGAGCAGGCCGGCACATGCGATGAAGCCGAAAGCCGTCAGCAAACCCGCGCTTCCGGGCTGGATGAACCAGGGGAGATAGTTGTTCGCGTACGTGACGATCGCCTCCGCCTCGACCGCCGGAACCGGCACGTACGCCAGAAACAGGAGGCCGCACCAGATGCGGCCCAGCCCCACGCCATGACTCGCATGGCTCATGTGCACCAGTGCGCCGCTGCGCGGAAACATCGCCGCGAGCTCGGCGAAACACAGTGCGATCAGCATGATGATGATCGCGCCGAGCACCCAGCTGCCGATGCTCAGCGGGCCGGCGATGCGCGATGCGTGATAGGCGCCGAACAACCAGCCGGAACCGACCATGCTGGTCGTGCTGGCGAACAGCAGCCCGATGATTCCGGCGTCACGCCGGAGTTTGCCTTCCAGATTGAGGCTTGAGGTCGTGCTCATATGCCGCTCCTTGCAAACGACCTCCCCCTGCTGCGTGTGTGTTCGTTCTCCCGCCCTGCCCGTTGCCGCGACGACCGACAAATATCGGCCGTCCCGGCGAATCCGCGCACGTTGCTGTCGCGCGGTCAGTTGATATCGGTGACGTCCTGAAAAGCCCAGCCGAACGACTGAATTTCCGATTTGTGCAAGGCCGCAACCTTGCGCAAGCATTCCGCCCCTTTTTCCGTCAGATGGATCTCCGCTTGCCTCCGATCCTGCTCGCTCGTTTGGCGCCGGACGAGCCCTGCTGCTTCGCAGCGTGTGATGAGCGCCACCGTGCCATGCGAGGACGCCTGCAGCCGTTCGGCTATCTCGCCGACTGTCGCCCACGAGCGGTCCGGAAACGCACAGGTGTGCAACATCAGCATGTATTGCAACGGCGTCAGCCCCTCGGCCCGCAGGATTTCCTCCGAGAAACGCAGGAAACGCCGCAGCCGGTAGCGAAATTCGGACAGCTGCTCGAGGTCGTGTTTCGTGGCGCTTGCGCCGGCCTTTCGATTGCTTGCTGCCATCACGAACTCCGTGAACACCGGGAGTTTTCTGGAATCATGTCATCACGTGACCTAAAATATAGGCGCGCGTGACGGGTAGTGCAAAGTGCTTTCATCGGTCGCTGCTCCGGTCGCTGCGTGGATTGACCCCATCAATCTGAATCGGTGAGGAGAAGTGGACGGCATTTCGATACCGCTGCTGGCCGCCCTGGTCGTCGTGCAGCCCGGTCATTCGATAAGCTCACGTGCGGGAACGGCCAGCCACGTCGTTGTCCCGGCGCGGAATATACTGCATGTGGGCAACCCTTGGGCGTGGCCAAGCCTCACACCCAACGTCAGTCGTCCGGTGGCAAGCAATCCGACGTCCACCCCGGTCTATATCCCTAGCGTGACGTATCACCCCGACGGTTGGGGCGCACACTCCAGGTTGGCGGGCGGTCGGTTCAGGTGGTGATCGATCGACGCCTGGGTCCGCTCGCCGCGGCAAGGCGCGCGGCCTTCGCCACGCGGTGCGGGGCCATTCAATCCCTCTGAAGCGTCGCGTCAATCGGCTGGCGCCTGCCTCGAAGACTACAGAACGCGCAGCATCGAAACGGCCGAGCCCGGACATACCCCCTGGAATTGGCTCGATGTTCGCACCAGGTGCGGTACGTCATCGCGCGCGACGCACACAAAACCAAGACGGGCGAAATAGTCTTCTGCCGTCGTTGTGAGGAGCACCAGCGACCGGACTTGCAGCAAATGACACGCGGCGACCAGCTGCGACACGATACGCTGCCCCAATCCAGCATCCCGGGCATGCTCCGCCACCGCGATGGAGCGCAAAAGCGCAGCGTCGTCGTAGCGCTCGATGCCACCGCACCCGCACATCGTCGAACCGTCCATCGCGACCACAAAATCCTGCAAATGATCGCTCACACCGATGACGGGCAGACCGCATCGATGCAGCAGGGCTTCAATCGACGCCAGGTCGTCGACCGTGGCGGGACGGATCTCCATGTGTCACTCCTTTGACCGGGATCTAGATGCTCCGCTGATTCACGCGATTCGACAGCGCCTCGGCGCTTTCCTTCCGCTCGCTGTATCGGTCGACCAGGTACGGGCCGATGTCTCGGGTCAGCAAAGTGAACTTCACCAACTCTTCCATGACGTCGACAACGCGATCGTAATAGGACGACGGTTTCATTCGCCCGGCTTCGTCGAATTCGGCGAACGCCTTGGCGACCGACGACTGGTTAGGGATGGTCAGCATGCGCATCCAGCGCCCCAGCACGCGCATCTGGTTCACGGCGTTGAACGACTGCGACCCGCCGCTCACCTGCATCACCGCCAGCGTCTTGCCTTGCGTGAGCCGGACCGCGCCAACCGACAGCGGAATCCAGTCGATCTGCGACTTCATGATCCCGGTCATCGCGCCGTGCCGCTCCGGCGAGCACCACGCCATCCCTTCAGACCACATCACCAGTTCGCGAAGCTCGACCACCTTCGGGTGATGCTCTGGCGCGTCATCGGGCAGTGGCAGGCCACTCGGATTGAACACGCGTACCTCTGCACCCATCGCCGTGAGCAGCCGGCCGGCTTCCTCGACCAGCAGGCGGCTGAACGAACGCTCGCGCAGCGAGCCGTACAGCAGCAGGAGCCGAGGTGGGTGTGTCGACGGCGATGCAGGCCGCAGTCGAGCGGCATCCGGCACGCGGAACAGCGCTGCGTCGAGCTGCGGCAGGTCTTTCAGTTGCTCAGACACGCTCGCCCTCCGCATGGATCACGACCTCGCCGTCTTCCTTGGTGAACGGTCCTTTCTGCGGGTTCGGCAAGATGTCCAGGACGGCTTCCGACGGCCGACACAGCTTCGTGCCGATCGGTGTGACCACGATGGGCCGATTCATCAGAATCGGGTACTGCTCGATGAAGTCGAGCAACTGCCCATCGGTCCACTTCGGATCGCCAAGGCCAAGTTCCGCATACGGCGTGCCCTTCTCACGCAGCACCTTGCGTACGGTCAGGCCCGCGTCGGCCAACAGCTTGGCCAACGTTTCGCGCGGCGGCGGTGTCTCGAGGTATTCGATAACGGCGGGTTCCTCGCCGCTGTTGCGGATCAAGGCCAGCGTGTTGCGCGACGTGCCGCAGTCGGGGTTGTGATAGATCGTGATGGTAGTCATGTCGAGATTCCTCCGTTCGTATCAAGTGCGGCACTCGTACCAGCCCTTCGACTGGTTGACGATGCGCACGACGAGCAGCATGACCGGCACTTCGATGAGCACGCCCACGACGGTCGCAAGCGCCGCACCGGAGTGGAAGCCGAACAGGCTGATCGCGGCCGCGACCGCCAGCTCGAAGAAGTTCGACGCACCGATCAGCGCCGATGGACATGCGATATCGTGTTTCTCGCCGACCGCACGATTGAGCCAGTACGCGAGCGCCGAATTGAAGAACACCTGGATCAGGATCGGCACGGCGAGCAGCGCGATCACCAGCGGCTGCGTCAGGATCGCTTCTCCCTGGAACGCGAATAGCAGCACGAGCGTGGCCAGCAGCGCTGCGATCGACCACGGGCCGATCTTCGCCATGGCCGCATCGAACGCCGCCTGCCCCCTCGCCAGCAACACCTTGCGCCAGATCTGCGCGAGGATCACCGGGATGACGATGTAGAGCACGACCGACGTGAGCAGCGTCGCCCACGGCACAGTGATCGCCGACATCCCCAACAGCAGGCCCACCAGCGGCGCGAACGCGATCACCATGATGCTGTCGTTCAACGCGACCTGCGACAGCGTGAACAGCGGATCGCCGCCGGTCAGCCGGCTCCAGACGAACACCATCGCCGTGCAAGGTGCGGCGGCCAGCAGGATCAGTCCTGCGATGTAGCTGTCGAGCTGGTCCGCCGGCAGCATCGGCGCAAACAGATGGCGGATGAACAGCCAGCCGAGGAACGCCATCGAGAATGGGTTGACGAGCCAGTTCACGACAAGCGTGACGCCGATGCCTTTGACGTGCCGACGCACTTCATGCAACGCGCCGAAGTCGACCTTGACCAGCATCGGGATGATCATCACCCAGATCAGCAGCCCGACGGGCAGGTTGACCTGCGCGTACTCGATCCGGCCGATCTGCTGGAACAGGCCGGGCAGCACCTGGCCGAGCGCGATGCCGGCGACGATGCACAGCGCGACCCACACCGTCAGGTAGCGCTCGAAGAAATTGATGGAAGGCTTTGCGACGGCCTTTCCCGGCGGGGCGACGTTGGACGTGTTCATAGGACGGTGTTCGATCGTGAAGTCGTGGGCGACCGCTCGGTTCGGCAGACCGCCATGCGAATGATCAGTTTTGCGAGATCTCGATCAGCGCCGTCTGGAGTTCGGCGTCGTTCATTCGATCCAGCGGCAGTGCCAGCAACTGCAGCATGCGATAGCCGATTGCCTGGCGCGTGAGTTCGAAAGCGAGGCGCTTGCCATCGTCTGCGCCTGCCGCGTTCGACGGATCGGCGTAGCCCCAATGCACTTTGACGGGACTGCCGGGCCAGTACGGGCATGTCTCTGCCGCTGCGCTGTCGCACACCGTGATGACGACACGCATTTCAGGCGCGCCGTCGCCCACGAACGCGTCCCAGCTCTTGCTGCGGTATCCGTCGACTTCGATGCCAGCGTTCGTCAACGCTTCCAGCGCGAACGGATTGAGGCGACCGCTCGGCGCACTTCCGGCGCTGTAGGCACGTACGTCCTTGCCGAGCATCGCAGCCCAATGATTGAGCATGCCCTCGGCAAGCACGCTGCGCGCAGAGTTGTGGGTGCAGAGGATCAGGATGTTCGTCGTCATGGGCGGAGGCATGCGAATGCGGATCAGGATTGGCGGGTGCCCGACGTCGGGCATGCGGACACCGGCGAGCACGGATTGCCACCGCAGCAGTTCTCCGTGAGGTACACGCTCCAGAACGGATGGATCTTTGTGGTGATACGAAACCCCGAGGAACCCGCGGGAGTAAGGAGCCGCTCATGAAACACCGTTAAAGCGTCGACCTTCTTATCGCTGTTTGTGGGGCCATCACTCTCCAGTTGGTTCCAGAAGGCACAAGCGGCCGACGCCAGTTGATCTTGCCTTGCCTTTACAAAACGGGTGTCGACATCGAACGGTAACGTGTCGTTGTCGCCTCGCTCGCCAATGTCTGCGGCGGCACGTTGAAAGTGATGCAGGGTAACTTCTGGCATAGCTTAAGGTCCGATTTCACGGTATCCAAAAGGAGTAAAAACTTTGCCTCGTTGCCGAAGCCGTGAGCGCCGCGGGGTATGTTCCGTCGGCCCCAAAGTGCGCACCAGTTTCGGGCATTCTTGCGTTCCTTCGTTGCACTGCAGTGCTACAAGCATACGCTCACCACAGAATATTGACAATGTCGGATTTTTGTAATTTAATTCTGACAAACTTGGAGGCGTGCGATGAGCGACGGACCACATAGAAGTCTGCCTATGCGAAAGGCCTGGAAGGAACTTGCCAAGCGCGGAGATCAGTCGACCTACGACCTGGAACAGGTAACGGACGCCGCCAAGCACGCGCTCGCGCGTGACTTCAGAAAAGAAGTCGATTACTCAGTGATCAAAGCCCTCAAGGACGTCTTCACGGGGCGCGCCAATTCCTTGGGCCTACCAGAAATCGCGCTTCGGCAACTTGAAGAAGCAAGAACCTTGGCGGCCGGGTCCGTATTTGGACTAAACGCAGTTGCTTGGGGCGTTTATGTTGTGAACAGCGGCCGTCTGGACGAGGACGCGTTCCTTGAGGCGATAGGCTTTGCTGCCAAGGAGCGAGGTATCGCAAACACGCGTCAGATTGAGGAGCACTACCTCAGAAAATCCAATATGCGGCGCGCCAACGATCTGGGAGTGCGGCTGTACACCGCGATTTCAGGGATGTCAGAAAAGCAGCTAGGCTTGGCCCTCGTGGCACCAGAGACGGCCCACAAGTCCACGCTGAGGAAGCGGTCCGAGCTGGGCGACGGGGTACCATTGTGATGAGCAAGAAGCCGCAATTCATGGAACTCAAGGAACTAGCTGTCGACGTCGTCGAAATAGGCGCACGGCCACGCAGAGGAGCGCTTGCCTGCAGGCTGGAAACGAACATCAGCTTTGACACCGGAGTTCTGGAGACTTTTTCATCCACGAACTGGCAGCCTGTAGTCTATGATGCGCTCGTGGTTGCGGCAGCAGTCGAGTTTTGTGACCGCAGCCTTGCTCGCAGCAGCATGAACTGGGGCCGACGCTTTCACGTGCACATTCCTGTTCACGACCCCGCGAGGTGGTTGGATCGCTCCGCGTCTGGTGCACTCACCAATGCCCTAAATTTTCTCACCGGCGATGATTGGCATTTTCATTTTCGCGTCCGCAAGGCGAAGGCAGTTCTTCCAGCTCAAAATCGATTGGAGTTTCCGTCTAATTCCGAGGCCGTCATTGCTTACAGCGAAGGAATGGATTCACGCGCCGTGTATGGATTGGAACATCAACGGCTTGGTAATCGGCTGGTTCGCGTTCGCGTCGGTACCAAGTGGCATGATGTACCCAAGAAGAAACGACTGATAGCACCGTTTGCGGCGTTGCCGTATGAAGTCAAGTTGGACAATGACAATGCTGAAAACAGCGCGAGAACTCGTGGCTTCAAGTTTAGCCTGATCGCCGCTATTGCAGCATATCTTATAGATGCGCCTACAGCGATCGTTCCGGAAAGTGGTCAAGGAGCCCTCGCCCCGGCAATGTTACCGGTTGGACAAGGCTACGCCGATTACCGGAACTACCCTGCCTTTACTGTACTAATGGAGAAGTTTGTTTACGCGCTGTTCGAGCATCGACTCCACTATCACTTTCCTAGAATCTGGAAGACCAAAGGAGAGACGCTGCGCGAATTCGTCGATGCGTACGGCGACTCTGCGAACTGGCTTGAAACTCGCTCTTGCTGGCAAAACGCCAGACAGGTGTCTGTCTCAAAGTCGAGGCGGCAATGTGGAATTTGCGCAGCCTGCCTGTTACGCCGGCTAAGTGTTCACGCTGCCAACCTGTCTGAACCTGCAGACAACTACGTGTGGGAGAACCTCAAAGCTCCTACGTTCGAAGCGGGCGCGGCAGCAGGGTTTAATCACATTACTAAGGCTCTTCGCGAGTATGCGATAGCTGGGACTCTTCATTTCGATCACCTCGCAGCAATTCGAGATTCGGCAAGTTACGATTTGGTCAGACGTAGAGCAGTGAGCGACCTATCCGGGTCGCTCTGTGAATCTCTGGAAAGCGTTTCCCAGAAGCTGGACCGACTTCTGGAACAGCATGCAAAGGAGTGGTCGGCATTCACGAACGATCTCGGACCCCAGTCGTTCGTCAGGAAATGGATGGATATAGCATCATGACCAAGTCAACTCAAGAACTAAGCCCAGTGGAACTTGGTGAAAGACTCAAAATAGCACGGGAAACCGCGAATCTTACCCAAGATGCTGGAGCGAAAGCCGCTGGCTTTGCTCGCACTACTCTTGTAGCTATCGAAAAAGGTCAACGTACTGCTCGAATTGACGAGCTACAGGCGCTTTGTCGCCATTACGGCATATCGGTAAATTCGCTACTTCGGCGCGAAGCCGTCCACGTTGATCTCATTCCTCGTTTTCGGTCGCTTCCCGAGACGGCAAGCGAGGGAATCGAGCAGGCCGCACGCACCTTAAACGATCTTGTACGGTCCGAAGTCGAGCTTGAAAGCGTTCTCGGCATTCAACGCCAGCGAAATTATCCTGTAGAAAAAACGATAATGCCTGGAGACGTCCGGGCCCAAGCAGAACACGATGCGCAAATCCTAAGAAATTGGCTGGGTCTAGGAGAAGGACCGATCCAAAACTTGTTCGCACTTATGGAGCTTCAGCTCGGCATCCGAATTTATAGTCGAAAGCTTGCATCATCAGTATCGGGCTTATTTGCTTATGACGATGCCGTCGGAGCATGCATGCTGATTAATGCGAACCATCGGCGGGACCGCCAGACGCAAACGGGCGGACACGAATTGGGACACTTCATAGCGACTCGCCGGCGACCGGAGGTCTACCAGGATGAAATCCACGATAATTCGCGCGAAGAGCGCTACGCAAATGCTTTCGGACGAGCATTCCTCACGCCAACGCGGGCAGTGATGGAAAAATTTAAGGAATTGACTACGGGGGCAACTCACCTTACGCGTCGACATGTGATTCTCCTCGCTAACTACTTCGGAGTATCTCGGCAAGCTATTGTCATCAGACTAGAAGAACTAGGCCTGACCAAGAAGGGAACGTGGGATTGGTTCAAGGATAATGGTGGCATTACCGATGAACAGGTCCGGCAAGTCCTCGGGGCAACCGAGTACGATACCAACGTTGACAACCCACAATCATCCAGGCTCTATTTGTTGGCGATAGACGCCTGGAAGAAGGATTTGATTAGCGAAGGTCAAATGGCGGAAATGCTGAAACTTGATCGGCAACGCGTTCGAGAGTTGCTCGACGAGGCTGCGGCGGAAGAGGACGAGGCGGATGATCTTTTCAAGTTGCATCACTAACAAAGATTCGGAGCTCGTGCTGGACGCCAGTGTGGTCATCAACTTGCTGGCGACAGGCCACTCCAGCTCAATCCTGCATGCGCTCGGCACCCCAATCGTGGTAACCGACAATGTCGTCCAGGAAATCCAGAAAGGATCCATAGATGGTCGACCAGAAGCTGCGCAGCTGGAACTACTGATACTCGATCGGCATCTACGCGTTGAAAAACTAGAGGGACCGGTGTCGGAAAGTTTCTTTGAACTGGTTGGCGGGTCGGTATCAGACTCGCTCGACGACGGCGAAGCCGCGACCCTCGCCTTTGCGCAATGTAACGGTTTTACTGCTGCGATCGACGAGAAAAAAGCGACACGAATTGCCACTGAGCGTTTCGCGTCACTACGTCTTGTCACGACCGTTGACATTCTCGCCTATGCCCCCGTGCAAACACGGTTGGGGACTCAGGCATTGGCTGAAGCGATGTTTCGCGCGCTTCGCTTCGCAAGAATGCAGGTTCAAGAGCGCCAGTTCGATTGGGTCTCTCAGCTCATCGGACAAGAGAATGTTCAAGCTTGCTCAACGTTGAGGCGACATGCAAAACGCAAGCTCGCCGTACGCGGGCCGTTAGTGTGAACGTACACAAATCTGCACATAGAGACTGTCATTTCGGGAAGTGTGATTGCACGCGCTGAGGTGTACTCGACATCGTCAAGTTCAGATTGACCTGCCTACCAAGGCAAATCATCTTTCGGGTCTACAGCCTTGCGCTGCTATTAGACGAGCGTCGTGAGTTGTCGCAGAACTGGGCCTATTTGATCGATACTCTGGCATTGGCTCATGCATAAGCCAGCGACTCGTGACCTTATCGCGCCTAGTACACCATTCGAAATTTAGTGGACTCCGCCGGTTCGCGCAGCTCCCCCAAGATCCGGTCAACTCGCGGCATGGGCATGCACCCGCCTCCTAGCTTCCCGCCCTTGACCCGCGACCGTAGCCGATAGCGGGCATGCATCAAGGGGCGCGGGACCGTGTTGCCCGCACCCCTCCCTCGCCTTTTTCCTTGACGCTTGCCCGCTATCGACTCCTTCAGTCGCACGGGCGGGAACCCGGGAGCCTGGCGGCAGCAAAGCCAACCCCGAGTTCCACCGGGAGGTATCCAGCCGCAACGGCAAGGCGCACCTCCTCGCCCGCTTCAGGTCCTCAACCTTGACTGCGGAGAACGCCATGCAACTCGCATCCTCATTCCATTACAGCGCCCCGATGCTGCGCGCGGATGCCCCCCTGTCGGACGATCAGATTCGCCGCGTTGCCCCGTCCATCTTCGCGGACGGCAAGCACGAAAGCCGATCAGAGCGCTATACCTACATTCCCACCATCGATGTGCTGCGCGGCCTGCGCAACGAAGGCTTTCAGCCGTTCATGATCTGTCAGACCCGCGTACGTGACTCTGGCAAGCGCGAATTCACCAAGCACATGCTCCGGCTGCGCCATGCCGACCAGATCACCGGCGAGGAAGCCGATGAAATCGTGCTGCTGAACTCGCACGACGGCACCAGCAGTTATCAGATGCTCGCCGGCACATTCCGCTTTGTCTGCCAGAACGGCATGGTCGCGGGCGAGAACATCTCCGATATCCGCGTGCCGCACAAAGGCAACGTGGTGCAGAACGTGATCAACGGTGCGTTCGACGTGCTCGACGGGTTCGAACTGATCCGAGAGCAGAAAGACGGCATGCGCTCGGTAACACTAGACCGTGACGAACAGCACGCATTCGCCCGCTCCGCGCTCGCGCTGCGGTACGACCCGACCGACGCCGAAGCCCCGGCGCCCATCTGCGAAAGCCAGTTACTTGCCCCGCGCCGTTTCGAGGATCGCCGCGACGATCTCTGGACTGTCTTTAATCGGGTGCAGGAAAACCTGACCAAGGGTGGCCTGCATGGCCGCTCCCACTCGGGCCGCGCGATGTCTACGCGCCCCATTACCGGTATCAACCAGAACGTGAAGCTCAACCGCGCGCTGTGGATGCTCGCGGACGCCATGCGCCAGATGAAGGCGTAACGACTGACGGGCGGCGCATCCGCGTCGCCCTCCTATTCAGTTTTGCGCCATGACGCCCGTCGGGTCACGTCCTGACGCAATCGCACCTTACTGGCCCGGCATCTTCCTTTCTACTATCGGGAGTCGATCATGCAAGCCCAATCTGTTGAAACCGTCACGTCTGCCGCCGCCGAATCGGCCGCCGCGCTCGAAACGAACTTCGGCAATGAGCAGCCGGTCGTAACGGTGCCGTATTCCAGCCTGCAACGCTCACCCTTGAACGTGCGCACGAAGCCGCCATCCGGCATCGCCGGACTAGCGGCCAACGTCCGCGCCAAAGGATTACTGCAAAACCTCGTAGTCCACGAGATCAAAGGGGTACGCGGCAGGCACCGCAAATACGGCGTGTGCGCGGGCCAGCGGCGCGAAGCCGCGCTCGACCTGCTGTTCGAGCAGAAGCACATCGCCGCCGACTATCCGGTACCGGTGCGGATCGTCAGCGAAGGTGAAGCGCTCGCCATATCACTGATCGAGAACAGCGAGCGGGAAGGACTCGACCCGTTCGACGTGCTGCGCGCGTATCGGATGCTGGCCGACGAAGGCCGCAGTGTCGATTACATCGCCGCGCTCTTTTCAGCGTCGTCCATTACCGTCAAACGGCGCATGAAGCTCGCCAACGTGTCGCCCAAGCTACTGGCGCTGCTGCGCGAGGACGCAATCACGCTCGACCAGCTTGCCGCGCTCGCGCTCGCCGACGATCATGACACGCAGGAACATCTGTGGTTCCAGGCCAACGAGTGGCAACGTCAGCCGCACTATCTGCGGCAGGCCATCACCCGCGCCGAGATCGATGCGAGCCGCAGCCGCCTCGTGCGCTTCGTCGGCCTCGTCGCCTATGAGGCAGCGGGCGGCTATGTGCGCCGGGACCTCTTTAGCGACGACGAGCATGCGGGCTACATTGCGGACGCCGACCTGCTGCAAAACCTTGCCGCGCAAAAACTCGACGCGGCGGCCGAAACGCTGCGTGCCGAAGGCTGGGGTTGGACGGAAACGCGTGTCGAACGCGACATGCTGGAACTGAACCGTTACGGCAGACTGCGCCCTGTCCACCGTCCCTACAGCGACGAGGAGCAACGCGAACTCGACGCGCTGACCGCGCAGCAGACCGAACTGAGCAACAATCTCGATGCATTGACGGAAGACGACGACGATGCCTATGACGCAGCCGAACGTCTGGACACCGAGATCGGACAGGTCGAAGCCGCGATCCGCGCCCTTGAAACCAGCACTATCGTGTGGGATGCATCGCAAATGGCTGAGGCCGGGGCGTCCGTGATCGTCGGCCCACAGGGCGAACTGGTCATCGAACGCGGTCTCGTACGGCGCGAGGGCAGCGCGACACTTGACGCGGCAGGCGGAACCGTAACCGGCACGCCCATAGCCGAAGCGCCGGACACGGCAGACGCGCCGGCCAAGGTCAAACCCATCCATAGCGCAACACTCTGCCAACGGCTAACCGCGCATCGCACCGCCGCCGTCCATGCGGAACTGATTGCACAGCCCACCGTGGCGATCGCCGCCCTGCTGCAACACTTGATTCCGCAAGCAGTGCCCGAGCACTACGGCCACGCCAGCGCAACGCGTTATTTGGCACTCTCCGGAAACAACAATCGCGATAGTCTTCTGCGCGCGGCGGACGACCTCCCCGTCAGTCCGGCCTGGAACACTATCGAGACGCAGCGCACACGCTGGATCGCGGAACTACCAGCAAGCCAAGCCGATCTGCTGCCGTGGTTGCTCAGGCAGGACGCGTACACGACCTTGCTCGACCTACTCGCGTTTTGCACAGGCAACCTGCTCGACGGTATTGCGACATCAGAAGAGCCACACGCGATCAATGCGCTGGCCGATGCCCTGAGTCTCGATATGGCCCGGTACTGGACACCAACGCGCACCGCGTACTTCGACCATGTCAGCAAGGCGCGCGTCGCGGAGGTCGTGTCCGGTGCGGTTTCTCCCAAGGTCGCGGCAGACCTCGCGAAGATGAAAAAGGGCGATGCTGCAGCCGCAGCGGAACTGCGCCTCGCGAAGGTCGCATGGCTCCCGGAAATCCTCATCGATCGGGAAATTCCGGCATCGCCCTCATGGGCTATCCACGGCGACGACGAGGATGACGACGATGGCGAGGACGTCGATGCAGACGAGAACGGCGGAAATGACGACAACCCCGTCAACCACACGTCTCACGACGCCGAGCCGTCCACCGGAACCGCTGAACAGCCGCCGTGGCCTTTCCCGACCACCGAATCGGTAACCGCTGCACAAACTGACCCGGACGTCGTGTAACTGTTGATCCTCATCCAACGACGCAACACAGCAAACGGCAGCGCACTTCAGGGCCTGCCGTCTGCTGACCTGCCCTGCGCCGCTTGGCTAACCGTACCCGACGGGTGGTGCCCTGACCGCCCGTCCACCCAAACACCCACAACCAGCAGCATCAAGCAGAGGACCGTTGCGCTCGTCAGCCATAGACGCCGGATCGCACGTGCAAAACGTCGTTCCATCGCTATCACCATCGCGTCCATCCGCGCCGCCGCCACGTCCACCGCTTTCCCAAACCGATCGATCGTCTCATCCAGCCGCTCACGCTGTTCGCGCCCCGAAATTGCCGCCGCACCGATCATTCGATTGCCCGCCGAGCGGACAATCTGACTGGTCAGCCGTACGCTGAGCGCCGTCAGTGTCGCCTCATTGAGATTCGCCAACGCTTCCCGGTACCGCGCCTCATGTTCCTGAATCAGGTTCTCCGCTACCGTGATCGTCGCCTTGCACCGTTCAAGCGCGCTGCGGTGTTGTTGCATCAACGCATCGTTCGCGCCACCGATTTCCCGCCGAGCCGCTTCGAGACTGCCCTCGCTCGCCCATCGAATGCGCTCCGGCATCGCCTCGTACAGGCGCGCGTAGTATTCGAGCACCGCGATGATGGACCATAGCGCGTCGTTGTCGTGCAGATTCAGGACGCTCGATACTCGGCGCATCCGGGCCAGACTCGTGTCGTCCGGGACCTCACCGGATACCTCCTGAAACAGGCGGATCAGTGGCTCGACTGGCCGCCTACGGCTCATCATCGGTCCCGGCGTTATCGATCACGGTCGAGAAGATCGTGTCGCACAGCGACCGCCAGCGCAGCAGTTCCGCTCGCTCTCCAATGTGCATCGTCTCCGACGCGACGCGAATCGACATCCGCTGACTACGCAGTTCGTCGGCGACACGATCCGCCAGATCCGGGAAGTCGAGTGTGCGCCCCCGTGCTTCGATCGCTTTGCGTAATTGCGACGCCTGATACAGCGTGAACTTGTCCGGCGTACCGAAATGACCGTTGCGCACGACATGGATCATCGCCTCGGGAAATGTCGGACTGAACGCGCGCAGCAATTCCAGACTGTCGCGCTGCCGGTTGATTACCCACAGCACGATGAGTTCGCGCCGCAGTTCGCTGAGCGTACTGGCAAGTGTCGCGCCAAAACGGGTAATACCCGTTTGGCTGCGCGCCGCCGTGTTGACAACAATGGCTGCGTCCCGGCGTTCGTCACAGAAGTTGACCAGGCCGATCCAGCCTTCGGCTTCGTCCAAGCTGTAGGCGACGCACGGTACCTCGTCCTGAATCGCTTTCATCACGTCGGGATTGGACGTATCGGTTTCGACCAGTGCGACAGGAAAATCACGGCGCTGGAGGTAGTCGGCCAGCGCGAGCGAGACAAAGCTCTTGCCCACACCTCCCTTGCTGCCGCCCACCAGATAGATTGGGTAAGTCGTCGTCATACACTTCCTCTACAGGTTCTCGGTGTCCGGCACAATCTCGAACGAGAACGCATCCTGAATCACCATGGCCCCCGAATTGGTCGTCGCCCTTCGACTATCCTTTCGGTCTCGATTCTCTACTTGATCGAGAGACGGCGATCTTCTTTGCTTCGGCTTCTTGATTCGCAGTGGCGCAGTAGCCTGACCCGATGGGGCGGCTCTTTCCAAACGCCCGGCCTTGTGATCTTTCGCTACGCGTTGCATCGCGTAGCGCAAAGTGCTGGCGCTGATGCACACGCCCTCTTCCGCCAGTTGCTGAACGATTTCTTCGAATGTGTAGCCCTTCTGTTGCGCGTCGTTGATCTGCGACCGCATTGCGTTCACCGCCTCACGCACCGTGACGTGATGCTCGTGCGCAGGCTTTGGTGGCAGCGCGTCGAGACGGCGAGCGACCGCGTCCCATTGCGCTTGGGTAAAGTGCTTTACGACCGGCATAATCCGCCTCGACACACTGCCTTAATACCATCTTGCTGATGGCAATGATGGTCGTCAATGCCCGAAAACAAGCCGAACTTCGCGCATCGAACCGCATGGGAACGGCCCGGAATTGAACGGCATCGCGAAATATTTTTCGTCGTCGCGCTGAGGCAACACCAACTCGAGATCGACCATCGCCTTAAGTTGCAAACGACGATTGGAATCGGACGAATCTGATCACGTGAGCGACGCTCGAGGAGCAAACCTCTGCATTCAACCGATACGACTTACTCCGCATCAGCGTTGCCGCCTACTGGTTGAGTTCGTACTCGCGCTGATGCGGTCACGTTTTCAATCAGTCGTTTTTGTTGCACTGTGTATGACGGCCTCGATCGCTCATGTCGTTCACAACGCTTCGTTTTCCTACATCACCTGACCAAAGGATTGACATGACGCAACCCGTGTCGTCCGCTGCTTTCGACTACTTGCGGATCGTCCTGTTGCGCGAGACGTGCACCCTTTCCACGCACTGTGAACGTGCCTTCTTGCAGCCACGGCACCATCTTTCTGCATGACCACACCACATCTTGCGTGGTCATTGACGAACGGCGAGATGAAAGAAGAGAAGACAAGGGACGGCAGGATAGGCTTGCGCCGGTTTTGGGCGCCATTGTGGCGCTTCTCGAAAACCAAGGCCGGTTCGAAGTCGCAAGTGTTTTCTGAATCAACGCCTGCAGCGCGCGCTACCAAGCACTCCAACGTTGTTCACATTCGTCCATGGCTTCGCTCATAGCGAGACTTGAGCGCTTCAGCATGCGGAGATTCGCTGAACAACGACCTCTGAAATTTTCGAAGTCCAGGTTGTTCGTTCACGGCCTGGCCGTCTATATTGGAACGAGGGGCAGTCGACACATGTGGAGCCCTTCATGTCGGCAAAGGAGGCGCTCTGATCGGCGCGACAGTCTGGAGGAATGTTCCGTGGAATTTCTCAAACTCGCGATCATCCTTGGTACCGTCATCGCGATTGCAAAGAGCATTCAGCTTTTTCGTCGTCACTCGCGACGCCGATACGGTTACAGTTTCTTCACGGCACGTGGGTTTTGGCTTGCGGCAGTTGGTATCAATCTCATATGGTGGGGATACATCGGATGGGGAACCGCACTACTGCATCACGAATCGATGTGGGCGGGTCTCGTCCTCATGGCAATGGGGCTTGCGGCAGTCATCCGGTTGATCTACGAAAACGTCAGAAACACGGCGCTGATGTACGGTGTTCCCGGATCGATCCTGCAGCTTATGCTGTTTTTTCCGGTGGCAGTCTACGGCATCCCGCTTCTCGCGATCACGTTCCTGTTTCTGCTCGTCGTGACATTCAAGGCCGGACCAACGTGGTTTTCCGATCGGGAATGACCCCAACGCTGTGACCGTCAACGCTCCACATCCTGCCTGGCGCCGTCTGAACGCTCCACGGTATCTGGCACCTGCCGATCCGGCTTCTCGCCTCTATCATCCGGCTCACGCCCTACCATTGGTCGATTTCGTTGCACCGGCATGGACCCGACGAAGTACGTCATATCAACGGCCATCGCGCGATCCTCTCGCACACCCGACCTCGCCATTGCGTAGGCCATTTCTCGCCAGGCGGTAAATATGCCACCTTGCGCGACCCATACTGCATCGCGCTGAGCATCTGTCGGCATTGATTTCCAGTACCTCGGCGTTTCTCCACGCGCGACCATATGGACGACAGACTGCTTCGGGTAGCGCTGCGTCACGCCGCGCACACGCCGAGGCGTCGCATTCGCCTCGACACCGTGCTCACGCAGCGTCTCCGCAAAACGCTCACGCCATCGCTGAAGATCCTTATGTCGGGGATTCAGACGATGGCCGTCCGGACCCCGTACCTGTACGCTCAGATGCACATGCGGATGCGCTTCGTCATTGTGCGCGGAGAAAACGTATGCCCTGCCGTCGCCGAACTCAAGTGCCGCGAAATCTCGCGCCGCATCGCGCACCGCTTTCCGATCCGTTCCTGGTGGCATCGACAGCAGGATGTTGAAAGTCTCCCGGCGCGTGCTGTTCTCGGGGATACCCCACCCACCGAGTTGCCAGGCCTTCGCGAGATCATTCAGCGCATCCTTGCCTTCAATACGGTCACCGTTCTGATCTTCCAGTTCGATCCTGCCGTTACGAGAGATATAGCGCAGATGTCGACGTACGGCTCCCATGCCCTGCGCACTCGCCGCCTTGTTGGTGATCTTGACCATGACTTCCGGCGTGCGCCTGAGCGTGCGAGCGACCTGCGCACGCATGCGAGCTGCAGCGTTGCGAATATCCACATGTGAGAGTCGCGACGCTTGCGCATGTCGTAGCGGATCCTGAAACAGGCGATCGCCCCAGTTCACGAGCATCGCGTCGATGTAGATTTTCGGGTATGGCATGTCAGCGGCTCCAGCGATCGAGGTTCGCGCGCATAATCGCGGCCGCCGTACGCAGGTGTTCGTCAACGCGCTTTCGCAATTCCGCCCATTCAGACATCAAATCTCGACGCACAAGCTCGGTTTCGTCGGCACGTGCAAGTTGTCCCAACAAACGGCCAATCTCAGCAAGTCGCTGGTTTGATACGGACAGCGCACTCAATTCTGGCTCGCCCAATTGCGGTTCCCGGCTCAATTGCGCCCGAACCAGCGAGACTATCCAGCGATTACTGCGCAGACCCATTGCTGCGGCGCACCGCTCGACCGCGTTCAGCTCCGCGCTGGTCAGTCGGATTTCGATGCGATGACGCGGCTCCCCAACGATCGGTAGAGGTAAGCGACATATGGTCGTGCCGGATTCGCCGTCCGCATCGTCGCGGATAGCCGTTGCGATCAACTGACGCACGCCCTCGCCCGCCGTCACACCGCGGCGGGCACACCAGTCGTCCCAGCGTACCCGGATTACCCCGAGTTCGACGCACAAACGCTCGCGCACGACCACGATTCACCTCAGCGAGAGGGTGATGATCGCGACGGCTCATCTGGCGTGAGCTCGAGTTCGCGGGCAGGCGTGCGTTCGGGAGCCTGATGCTTGCGACGATTCCGGCCCGATGGCGCGCTCGGATCGAATACCTTCGGTGCCGGGACCGGAATGCCTTCGCGCTGGAACGCCGCCAGCATGCGTTCAGCGTGCTGCCGCACACGGGTAACGGAGCGCTCGCTGAAACCCTGTTCGCGCATGGCGGCCGTCAGCACGGCCACATGCAATGCCCGTTCACTGCCCAAATGGCGCGCATCGTGACTGCCGTACAGCGCTGTCTCGTCGACTCTAGCACCGAGTGAATCTGTAGATCGGGTTTGGCCATTCTGCGAATAGTCCGCCTTCTGCGGAGCTACAACGTCATGGCCCCGCTGCACGATCCCTACCTGCCAGGTATTGCGATGCACGACCTTTTCGTCTTCGCCAATTACCCTTCCTTCGTCATTCAGGATCGGCATTCGCACGGTGACAAGCCGTTTGCCAAGATTTTCGAGTGTCACCTGCTGCCCGATCTGGGCATTCGCCTCGCGCACCGCTCGTTCGAGATCCACACCCCACACGACCTGCTCAACGCCCGCCTCATCGCGAAACACGACGTAGTACGAGTCGCTGCGCGCTGGATTGTGCTGATACGGGGCGCCACCATGCTCACACAGTTCTCCAACGTATCGCCGCGGCAGATCGGCTTCGTCGTTTGCAGCGCTCTGGCTGCCTTCAGGAATAGGCGGTTCCGATGCCAACTCACGGACCGATGTGGATGGAGAGTTTGGGTCGCCATTCGTGCCTACGTCGACTCGGGGCGCGCTTGAAACCATAGCCGGATTATCTGCGCGAGCCGGCGCGCTCGCGGCAGTTGGCGCCCCGACTTGCGCGACCACCGCGATGCGATTGTCCAACCTCGCATGCCGCGCATCGGTCAGACGCGCCAGATCCTCCGCTTTCGGCTGGTAGCCGCTCACTTCAATGCCGAGCAGCGTGCCCTGCAACCACGCCTCGTTACGAAACATTTCGTGGCCCGACACACGAATGCGCCGCCACGATTTCGCGTGCACCATGTCAATCATCGATTCGACCACGTCGGGTCGGTTGTGCTCGGTGACGAGATATGGCCCTAGATCTTCGAACGCGAGCTGATACGGCGCGTCCTTCAGGAAATACTGGTTGCCCGCGCGCAAGTAACGCTTGCGTACGCGTTCGGGCGGTTGGTCGAGTGGCACACTCGTCAAATCCATGTCGGCCGGCGTCGCGCTCGGCGAGCGAGTCTCGACCTTCTGGAGCGTGGCCGCATCGTCACGAATTGCCTGCTCCCGCAATCTCGCCCGAGCGACATCGAACTCACGGCGGCGCCGAGCCGATACGGCAGCTATTGCAGCCGATTCCAGCCTGCCTCGACGATCGTCCGACGCAGCCAGTCCGCCACTGTTGACCGGAAAATCCTGTTCGATCACGTTGATAACCGGATCGACTTCGTTCGCGAAATTTCTCAGGGCCATGTGGCACCTCGCATTCTAGAGATCGGCGTTGAATGTCGGCGCTATGCTGGTGTGCCTTATCGGTCAGGCATTGACCCGGCTTCGCGAGACGCGTCCTGTTCCCGCGATTTTTCCAGTGCGGCCGCACGCGCTTCGCGGATGCGCGTCCAGGATCTCGCCTGCAACTGATCGAGCATCGCCTCCAGATTGGGGCTGTAATTCAACTCGCGTGCCGACTTCTTCAGCGACCCCACCATACGGTCCAGCAGATCGCGCGCTCGGTCCCACGGATAGACTTTCGCCTGATCGCCGTCATAACCCACTTGCAACTCGGATCCGTTCAGCCGGGCCTTTTCATCCATCCATTTCAGACGGTCGGACACAAACGTCATCCGATCTTTGCGGTGGAACACGACACTGCGTGTCGCGACCTGCTGGATCAGATAGTGTTCCGTGTTGAACACCTCCCCCCGATAGGGACCACCGTTTTCACGCGGCGTGGCCAGCCTGAGCGGTGAGCCAAACCGGTGTTCCGCAAGCGCCTTGACCTCGTTCGGAACGTCACCCACGCCAAACAACGGTTCGCCGATTGACGGACGCGTCGACGCAAATCGAGGCGGATCGCCAGCCAATGGCGCCGCAACCGGCAAAACGTTGGGCGGAGAATCCACTGAGGGTGATGCCAAGCCGGATGCACTATCCGCTGCCGCCACATCCGGTGTGGCCTGTTTCGGCGCACCGCGCTTTGAGGGCCGGCGACGCGACGTGCCGTCATCTTCTGCCAACAGCTTTTCCTTGACGTTGCTCACTTTTCCGCCCTCCTCATACTCATTGACATCAACCAAGGTCACACCGAGTTCGGGGCAGATTTCCGATTGACCATCTGCCCTTACAACAGAACGGACCTTGGCGCGCAGGTATTCGCCGACCGCTTCAAATCCGCTCAGCACCACCATGTCGCTGAAGTCGTTCGGCACCATGCCGTGGATGCGCGCATCTGCGGCGAATCGTGGCCAAACCAGATGCGCCCTCGCATCTTCCGCCGCACACCGAGCCTGCGCCTCGCCACTACCCAGTTCACCTAGCACGATCAGGTCCGCGGCGGGATACTGTTCACGCAACCTCTGCGCCGCCAGCCCAAGGTTCCCGCTGGACAGTGCCGCCGTTGCGAACCAGCCTGTGGCTCTCGAAGCCGCCAATGCTGTCGCCATCCCCTCCGCGATCAGAACCCGCGAGGGTGCGCTAGCGGGAACCCATATCGGCTCCGTCGTCCAGTAGCCCCCTCTCTTCGCGCCGCCAGCCAGGGACGATTTGTGCCCATGTTCGTCGATCAGTTCGAGCGTCGAGATCGATCCGTTCCAGACAGGCACGATCAAAACACGGCCATTCAGCGGTACTTCCTCGCTGGCCGGCAGGTAGCCAAGCAGCGCACGCAGTTCAAGTGCATCGAGCTCGCGCAGTGTGTATGCAGGTTCAAGTTGCTTACGCACAAGATAGGGATGCTCCGGACCGACTGGCCTGGCCCACTGCCAGATCGATGTCGCCTCATGAGCAACAACTGCGTGACGTGCTTGCAGTTGAGCCTCCTCCCGTGCGCGCTGAGCCAACACCTTGGGGGACGCCGCCAATACGGCGGTCATGCGATCCGGATAATTCGCCCGCTTCAGATCGAAGCCGTGCTGACGCGCCTGCCAGAAAAGCGTAGCGAGCGTCTTGCCACCCGATGCACTGGCCGAGCGCCATGTGGTCCGCGCCGCACGCTCGTTGTAGTTGGCTGCCGTCCGGCTCCACGCGTCCCAGATTTCAAAGCCTTCGTCACCGAAGCCCTGCTTGAGCGCGAACGCCATATCGACCCAGGTCTCGTAGTCATCGGCCGGAATCACGGCAAGCGCTGCACGTGCACGGTCCGCATCATGCACATAGGGTGTCGTCATTGCCGGGCTTCCACGACGGGCCGACCGCTCACGGCTGCCTGACGCGCAGGTTCAACAAAATCGAGCTCAGCCACATCAAGATCGTTCACGCTCAGGCAACGTCTCGCCTGCTCAACCTTACTGACCGGCATGCCCAGCAGCATGAAATGCCGCTCCACGTAGGCCACAGCCTCCTCCTCGCTGATGTCTGCGAGGTTCGGCGGCAGATCACGCGGATTCCACGCCTGCAATACTTCCAGGTATTCGTGCGGAAGATGGATGAGCCCCGCCCCCTCCGGGTCGAGCTCATCAGGATGCAGGTCGCGCAATCGGCGCTCGACTACCGCAGAGAAATGCGCCATGTTCAGGGCAGGCACGGGCGGCGCGGGAACGACACGGGAGGCAAATTCAGGATCGCGCCAATAGCAAATCTTGTCGGCCAAAATCGGCTTGGTGTTTTCGAGCAAGATGATTTCCTTATCTCGCTCCAGTTCCTTCAACTCCTGCGGCAACAGCAACGGCCGGCGCTGTTCGGATACACTTTCGCTTGAGCCACCCCGGCCGCCAAAGAATGCATTGGGGCGGCTCACACTGCGCGACTGGTCGGTGAACGTACCGAGCATTTCCGAGTAGTCGTTCGCGTCCTTCTGCTCGCGCGGCGCATAGAGGATCTGCATCGCGTGGTTCGTGATGATGGTACGGGCATCGGATCGCCCGTACACGGATTCGAATTGCGCGATCGATTGCACGATCGACAGCACGCGCAGGTTGAAGCCCGGCATATAAGCAATAGCGCGCGGAAGAATGTGGATCTTTCCGATTGCCGTCATCTCATCGAACAAAAGCAGGCACTGGAACCTGAGCGTAGGATCGGCTTCGGGCAGCTGCTTCGTGTTCAAGTTGATAATCTGCGAAAAGAGCAGGTTCACGATCAAGGCCGCTTCCGACAGATGATCGGGTGTAACACCGATATAGATGGAAATACGCCGCCGCCGCAGATCACGCAGATCAAAATCGTTCGTGCTCGTTGCTGCATCGACAATCGGATTGGCCCAGCTCGTCAGCGGCGCATTGAAGGTCGCCAACACGCTCGCCAGCACCTTGTCGTCATTGGACAGAAAGCGATTCAACGCATCCACGCACTGTCCCGAGAGCAAGCCTCGATACCGGACCAGCGCTCGCTGCAAATAGGTTTTGACCGGCATGCCATTGCCCGACGACTGCCGCAGCACTTCTCCCATCGTGACGGGAAAATCAGGAGTTGACGCATCCTTGCCAGCCCGGTGCGCATCACGCCATTCGCACAACAGAAGCACGATGCCGAGGAACAGATTTCGCGCCTGATCTTTCCAGAAATCGTCGTGGCCGCCTGGTGGATACAGTGCATAGCCAATCGCGAGAATGTCGCCCACCCGGAACAAGCCATCGGAGATCGCCGACAGCGGGTTGTAACGGTGTGTCCGGCCATCTTCGGCAAACGGATTGAACAGATAGACATCCTGCCCATTCGCGCGACGGAAGCCGGCTGTGGCTGCATAGTTTTCCTGCTTGATGTCGAGCACCACCACCGAATCGGGAAAGGTGAGAAGATTCGGGATCACCACGCCGACACCCTTGCCGGAGCGAGCAGGTGCAGCAAGTAACACGAACTGCTGACCAGCAAATCGCAAGTAGCGGCGGCGCCATACTCCCACGACAATCGCGGGTGGCGTATTGAGGTGGGCGTGCATCGTCATAGCAGCCCCGCCTGCCGGATTTCCGACTCGTTCGCAAAGCGCGCACTGCCATAGAGATGACGTCGATGCGAGTTCACCCATAGCGCATGGACGCCGAATACAGGACCACCCAAGGACACGAGTACGCCAAACAGCGCCGCCCCCACCAGTTTGCGCCCGACGTTCGGCATCATTCCGTCTCGCCACATGAGCACCGCATCGAACCAACCCCACATTCCCGCATGCAGCGGATTAACGCGCAAGCTGGCATAGAGGAGGAATGACGCAAGCCAGAGCGACGCCGCCAGTCCGGCCATCAAGCAAGCTAGCGCGACCAACGTCACTACAGCTGTCCGAATATGCTGGCGCAAAGGCGATGACGGATGATCCATGGCCGCCCCCTATACAAACGCAGTGCGCGCCTTGCGCCCCGGATCGAACCAGACTTCGGTCATGCCCCAGCGCTTGCCTGTCTGCTTACCCTCTGCGTCGAACACTGGGCGTGATTCCATGTGCGCGACGACATCGACTGTTAGGAACAGCAATCTCTTGAGTGCGGCATCGTCCCAGGCGGCGGCCTCCGGATGTTCCTTTGCCATCAGCGCGAATCGCTCGATCGCGACGGTCGCATTAGGTGCGTGATAGCTCGTGATTGAGCCTGCATGTCCTGTTGTCAGAAGCTTCAGGAAATCGTAGGCTTCGGCACCGCGCAATTCAGGCAGCAGCACACGGTCCGGGCGCATGCGCATCGCACTCGCGATCAGGTCCGCGGGCGTCACCTGTGCTTGGCCATGCCCTCCCTTGCTGTACTGCAAATGCACGCAGTTCTCGATGTGCCGGATGAACAGTTCCCGAACGTCCTCGATCGTCACGATTCGCTCGGTCGCCGGAATTGAGAGGCACAAGGTCTTCATGAAGCTGGTCTTGCCTGACCCTGTATTGCCAACCACTGCGATATTGAGCCTGCCCGTGACAGCGCGCTCGAAGAATGCGCCCCAATCATGCTCTTCCAGGCACTGGACGAGCTTCCGGTCTTCGGCGCGCAAGGACGGCAGCGCTGAATCGAGTCCGTCCGGCCTGCGCCATACCGTATCGTCGAACAATCCCTCGTCGCGACATGCGTCGAGCGTCTTTTCGTCTGGGGACGGACGGCGAATCGTGACCGACACCGTTCGCGCCGGCACGACCGGCGGGACCACGATCTGGATACGCGCGTCGTCCGGCAACAGCGCCGACAAAATCGGATGCTGCGACGATACTTCCTGGTTGGTCAGGGTGGCTACCGACACCGCGAATGACATCAGCCGGTCGAAATCGAGATCCGCGTAGTCGTGGCCGTGCCAACCGACCGAGTTCTCGGTCAAAACGCGCTGCGGCCGATTGATCACCAGTTCAGTCACGTCGGGATCGTCGAGCAGCGGCGCGAACGGTCGCATCAGTTCGCGCACGGATGCGTCGTCGGGTAACCGAGCGAGCACCGAGTCGCGCGACGCATTTAACTGGGGCGCGTGAATCATCATCGCGTGCCCTCCGGCTGCAGGGCATACACCGATCCGAAGTCGAGATCGCGCGCAATCACGATCGTGAACTCCGCGCCCTGGTTCTGGGTGAGCGTCGGTGGAATACCAATCGTACTGTCGAGCACGCGCGTGGCCATGTCGTTGCCCTGCTGTTGTGTGCTCTGGAACACCACCGATCCGTTGGTGTTGCCGCCGCGCGTCGACAGATAGCCGATCGCGTCCTGGGTAACGCCAAGCAGCATTGCTGCGCCAATGCGCTGACTCCAGTGGTTGTCCACGTAGCCGTCGATGCCCATACGGCCGAGCGCGTCCGCTGCCGGCGAATCGATTTCGACCGTGACACCGTTGGGTGTCTTGATACGGGCCGACAGCACGAATACCCGCTTCTGTCCCGGAGACATGTTCGAGCGATACTGGCTGTTGATCTGCGAACCCCGTTCAATCAGCACGACGTTGCCATCGTCGGAATACACGTTCTTGGTCACCGTGCAGGTCGACAAGCCAGCCTCGGTCGAATCAAACGCCGTATCGCCCGCGCAGTCGATCTTGGCGCCCTGTGCAAGCACCAGGCTCCGATTGCCGAGCGTCCCGGCCTGAACACGCGGTGTCACGGTCGGCATCAGCGCCTGGGCGAGCCCGCCCCCCATCGGCCCCGAACCTTGGGCTGACGCGCCTGCACCGCCGTTTACACCGTCGGTAAGCGGGAAAGACACGCCACCCGACCCCGGCACGCCTGGCGCCACACCCACGAGTTCCTACCCACCGCCCGTTGAAAGCAGCGGCGCATCGTAGTAGCTGCGAGGTGTCGCAGCGTGTGCGATACGAGAAGGCGTGACCACACCCGAAGTCGATGCGGGACGCACCGCAACCGCGTTTGCTGGTACCGTGGCCGAGGCTGCACTACCGACCGCCGACGCGGGCAGATCGTTGAACATGCGCCCCTGGGAAGACGTACCTGCCATCGAATCGCGCCGCGCCTTTGCTTCGGCATCGTGCCGCGCGAGAAAGCCGTGCACGGTCCAGACGGCGCCCACCCCGACGATCAGCACGATCACGACAGGCGTCAGCCACCAGGCGCGCGGGCGTGCATCACGGTATTGCCCCAACGCTGGCATACCGCGATCCGCGGAAGCATTTGATGCGCCCGCGTTCTGGCCGCCTTCAGACTGACGGTCCGAGCCATCGTCGTGCCCGATCACGTTGTGCAGGGTATCGTCATTCATCGCGATGGCTCCGCAGAATGCGCTTCACCCCGTTGACCGTCGTGCCGTCATGAGCCGGCACGCCGTCGATGTCGTAAGCGTCATTCCAAATTCCAACGACCTCTCGTGCGAGCCGTAGCACGAATCGCTTCGCCACCTCGTGTATGACGATCGTGTCACCGTCGATGTGCTTGTCGACCACGCTTTCCGTGCCGTCGTCGGCCACCCGGAAAATCGCCGGCATGCGTCTATTGTTCGGGATACGCAGATACGTAAAACGTCCGTCGTCCCATGCTGCGTTCGGCGCGATGTCGTCGGAGCTCGGCATCACTTGCATCGAATACCGTGCGTTACGCACGACCGCCGGTTGCGCCAGGCGCTTCGCGACCAACTCGACGTCCGATTCCCTCGATGCCCGCTTCGCCAACTCGTCCGGATAGACGAAAGTCACGCGATACATCACGCGGTCATTGCCGAACTTCGACTTCAGCGGAAGCACCACGAGATCAAAGCTGTAGCTGTGCCGGTCGGTGCGAATTTCGAGATTCGAATCGTGGGCGGCAAGCTGCGGTTTCAGGTACACATCGTGATCGCCCTTGTTCGCCACCACCTGCCAGCCGTCTCGATCTCCAGGCGCGACTACCTGAATGTGCTCGTGGGAACCCAGCGCGATGTGCGTCGCAAAGCCGCGTTGAGCCTCCACGCGCACCACCTCATCGGCCCGGTAGATCACCTGGCGAACGCGCGAGTCGCCGTTCCAACCCGGCAGATCAACCGCCCTCGCGCCCCCCACGAGCAGCAGACTCGCCAGCGCGATGCCAAACGGAAGCACTCTCATGGTGTACCTCCGACTGCCGACGCCGACGGCGTATATTCCGCATCCCGGCTATAGGCTGTGACTTTGAAGCCGAATGGATTGGCGATCGCCACGCTCTCACGCGTGAACACGGGCGGCCGGTAGGTATAAGCCAGCGTGATCACGAAACGCTGGGTTTGCTCGGCATGGGCTTCGCCATTCTTGAACGACGTCCGTTCGACGTGCACGACTGCACGACCGGGTTCGTCGGGCGACAGCGTGACTGAGAGAATCCGGATGCGCCGCTCGACACCAGCCCCCAACTGCCGATCCAGTGCATCGGGACCGCTGTAGATGCCACGGTAATCGCGAGCAACGACGTCATCGCTCATCGTGAGCACGCTGTCGTAGTCCATCTGCAGCAGTCCCCAGTCATAGCGCTCGCGTGCGCGCACATAAGTCTCGACCCAGTGCTTGTCCTGGATTTCCTTCGTATGCACGTGGCGGGCGTCGAGCACGTTGATCACCTGGGATTCGCCCGTCAGGCGATCGACCTCGATGGGCAGAGGCACCACGCGATAGAACGGCACCATCACTGCGAGTGCTACCGTGCTCAGCACGGCAATACCAACTGCAGCGTAAGCGACGTGCCATGCACGCCGCTCGGAGCACTCCTGCAGGTGCGTCAGCGACGCCTCAATGTCGAGCACGCGGCAATAACCGTGCGAACTCATGAGTGATCTCCAGCATCCGGCAACGCGGGTTGGTCCGGAGCAGCCGGCACGGTCGTTGGCACCTCAGGCACGGGCGGTACACGATTGACTGGCACGCGGTGCAGGCCGTCCGGCAATACCGGCTTGGGTGGCCCACTGCTGCAGGCGGCAAGACTCCAGGCGACGCACCCGGCGACCGTCAACGAACTCAGTATGGACATGGTGTCGCCTCAGTTGCCGAATGACGCGGGCACCATCTGGTCCTGGAGCCGTTTGGTCTTACCCGCTCGGCTCAGCACCAGTTCACTCTGCTGCTCGGTCACGAGCTTGTCTTCCGTCTCGGCCAGCATGCGAAAGAGCTGCAGTTTGGTCATCTCGTTGCCGACCGCCGTGGATTCGGTCTGAATACGCGCTTGCAACTCCGCGACGCCCTTCGGGTCCTGCGTCGCGTTGATCTGTTGCGCGAGACTCTGGATCTGGTCCAGCTCCTGCAGCTCGGTCTGGTATGCCTGCAGGCCGAACGCCTTGTCCTGGTAGGGCTTGTTGAGCGTGCGCCGACACACCTGCTGATCCACCCCGGTCTGGTCCTCGCAGTCGTAGATCCGGTTGGCCGAGCGCAATGCCTGCGCACTGCCCGTCAGGCCCGCGTAGCCGCCGTTCTGGATCGCGGTATAGACGCTCTGCCAGTTCGACGGCAACGAGTTGGCGACGACTGGATTGCTCAGAAGCGCGCCGAAACCGCGTGTGCCGATCGTGGACTGGTAGATCTGCATTTCTTGCTGCACTTGCTGCTTGAGTTGGCCCACGGTGGCGACGGCCTGCACAACGCTCTGCGCGTCGTAAACCGGGATCCCTTGCGCGTGAGCGCCGGCGCACTGCCCCGCACACGCAAATGCGGCAGTGATCCATTTGCTTCGCCCGTTCATGATCGTTACCTCCTGGTCAGCTGTCCTGCTGGCCCAAATTCGCGCGCGCAGCGCGCTGGTAAGCTGGGGTCCCGCCGCCGCTCGACCCAGATATCCCACCCGAACCCGTCCGGTCGCGCATTTCGCCACCGGAGGGCGGGCCTCGTCCGTTACGGCTAAACGCCCGCCCGAGCGCCGTGACGAGGCTTCGCGATGCCATGCCGGCCACAAACGCGCCGAAACCCGACAGAGTGGCGCCGCCAGACAAGCCCGCTGCAACCGAAGGCAACTGCCAACCGACCATTGCGAGGAACACCCCGGTCGCAAAGAGCCCAATCGCAGCAGCTGCGGCGGCGGCATCGTCTAGGGAGGCGGAAACGGCTTGCATCAGGGCTGACGAATCGTCACCGGGTGAACCGCCAGTCGCGTGGAACGAAGTGAGATCGGCCGAGAACGCTGTGAGCGCCATGCCAAGGAAGGCAGCAACCAGAACCTGTAACAACGCATAATTGGCAACCTTCGCGGTCCACGCTTCGAAAAATCGCGCAGTCGGCGCAAACGCGGCGCACGCGATGAAGATCGGGCCTAGTCCGAGCACGAGATCGAGCAGCATCCTCGCCATCACGACCTCGAAGGCCAGCACGATCAAAAAGATGGACCCGCCGAGCGCAGCAATGAGACCGCAGAGGAAATCCCCAATCGCGGCGGCCAGACCGCTCGGACTGATTCCCTCATGCGTCGCCTTGTTGAAGTAGGCGTCCATCACGAGGTCGACCTGTTGGTCGTAGCAGTCGAGTGTCTGGTAAATGCTGGTCGCGGCGCCCTGCCCTGTCACGGTGCTGCCGTTGGCCGACCCGCATCCCGGGTTGCCCCCGCCGGTCGTGTTCGCCGCGTTCTGGATGGTCTGGGCCAGCCCGGCCGTCGCGCCGTTGACGGCGGTGACAACCTGCTGCTGGTAGATCCCGGCGCTCAGCGCGAACGCCAGCGTGATCGACACTTTCAGCCCTCGCCAGGCAAAGGCCGGCACCGCCTCGTGGGCTTCGCCGCGCACCACCGCGAGACCATAGGCCAGCACCCAGATCGTGATGCCCGTGGTCACGACCGGCACGAGTGCTCCGGAAAGCGCCGACGATACGGTCGTCACGTAGGTCGACATGCCGTTTTCCAGGGTGCCGCCCACGGCGGTAAAGAGGCCGCTCATTGGGCACCTCGCGGCTCGGGCGTCGGAGACAAGCGCGAGCTCGCCTGAGCCGTCCGGCGCATCGCTAGTCGCTCATGAAAAACGGGCAGCCAGTCTTTGGGCATATCTCCGACTTCGGCACGGATTGCATCGAGCAACTCGACGTTATCGGTCGTACCGGACAGGACATCGAGCACATCGCCAAGCCCTGCGAGATCGAGTCGGCCGATCGCTGAGCGATGGCCCTGCTTGACCAGGAACAAGCGGCTGCTTTCGCCCAGGTTGCGCACGATATTGAATTCGGCTTCGGTCAGCTTGAAGCCATGCACGTAATCGTCGTAGTCGGCACGCGGATTCGGCAGGAAGAAAAACGTCGCGCTCTGCTCGATCAGCGCACTGGCGATTTCGCTTCGCAATACGTCGGCCGGCGACTGGGTATCAAAAATCCCCAGCCCGTTCTGCTTCCGGATTGTCTTCTGCTTGTTCTTCGCAAAATCCGTGAAAACTGGGTCACCGAGCCGCTTCCAGAACTCGGTCATCACATAGATGAAGCGTCGGCCGTCGATCAGGTTTTCGGTCCGATGCAGCAGGTACATTGTCACGGGTGTCGACACCTCGTGATCGTCCAGCAGCTCGGTGTCGTCGAAACCAAACAGTTTCGCGTGCGCCAGATCGATACGATCCGCCGGATTATCGAGTACCCACCCCAGACGTCCGCCCGCGCACCATTTGGCCAACCGTGCATGCAGGCTGTTTTCGCCCACGTTCGGTAGAAGCTGCCGCACCATCGACAGACGGCGCAGTGGCTTGTCCATACGCGCGACCTCTCGCACGGCACGTGAGATGTCGAGTTCGTCCTTTGCAGACAACGCCTCGCCAACGTCGACGAGTTTGCGCACGAGGCGCTCCCAGAAATCGATCACCGGCTCATCCGGTGCCATCTGGAGCGGATTCAGACCGGTGGGCTCGCCGCGGAGGAACACAGTATAGGTACCGCCCATCGCACGAATCGCGATCTCCGTGCCGCGATCCTTGTCGAACAGCACCGCCGTAAGGTCATACTTGGTCGCCATCGCGAGCAAGAACAGCTCGAGCACCGTCTTGCCCGCTCCCGCCCGGCCGATGATCTGCGTGTTGGCGAGTGCCTTCTCGTCGAGTGAGTCGTGCTTATCCGGTGTCGCGTGGAAGTTCAGATAGAGCGGCTGACCGCTGGGTGTCTTGACGATTGTGATTGCCTCGCCCCACGGATTGCCCTCGCGCTTGCCAGTCGCGAAGTTGTGCAGGCTTGCCAGACCGCAAAAATTGCGCGACGTGAGCTTCGCTTCGCGCGGTCGGTAGCACCAGTTGGCCGGTAGTTGCGCAAACCAGGCCGCATCAGCCACGAGATCGATCAATGCTGTCTGGAACCCGGCATCGGCCAGTTGCGTTCGTGCCTTCGCGATGCTTCGAGACACTTCATTCAGCGAGTCGCCGAGCACCGCCAGCGAGTAGTGATACTCGCCAAGAACAAAATTTCCGTTGATCAGATCATCGAGCGCGCGGTCGATCGCGTCGACCTGGGACAGGGCGACGTCCTCACCGGCGATAAGCTGATTGCGCTGCCGCTCCAACGCCTCCTTCGCCGTGGGTTTATCCAGAATCGTGAAGCTCTGCGTCTCGATATACTCGAAGTCTCCGTACAGCAGGCCATTGAGCATGCCAGGTTCGGTGTCTTCCGGATAATCCTTGAGGTCCAGCATCGCCGCGAACCGCGTTGCAGTCGGCATGCGAATCTCGATTTTCTCGGCGCCAACAAAGAGCCGCGAAATCGGCAGCGCCTCGCGAATCGCGCCGGCTGGCACGGGCTCAGGTTCCCAGACTCCGTTGACCAAATAGCCGAGCAGTTCCAGCGCTGACGAATAGCGGCGCGAAGTGGCCACGATGGGACTCGGCCGGCGATAGACACCGAGCGCGACCGGTTCATAGGGTTTCAGGCTCGATTCGACCTGAGCCGCGAGCTCCGACATCATCTTCAGTGCGTCGAGTTGATCGCGCCGGATATCGTCGCGCGTGCGGCGGGCCGCACGGCTGAAGACACGTCCGAGGCGGGTGCGGTTTGGCCGGTAGACCACCGTCAGAAACAACTCGTTGGCCATCATCCGGTAGCCGGCAAAACTCGCGTAGTAGCGCGTCGCCAGTTCCTCGCAGAAACGATTGTCGTACTGCGTCGAGAATCGGTCCGACACCCGTCGGCGCAGACGATGCGACCACAGCGCCACATGGCCGCCCGCCAGTCCACGCACAAATTGGTTGAACCCTTCATGGCGCGCAAGGATGTCAGCGGGATCGGCTGCCTCGAACGCAATGCCGGCGATCTTCCAGATTTGCAGGTAGTCGCCTTCTCGCGTCTTGATGACGTGGTCGGTCACATGCGTCGAGTACGGGATATAGCCGGCAAGCGGCACTTCCCGGCTCGCGATGGATTCGACGTGCGATTTGCGCGGCATGTCATGCCCTCCTCTTCAGGCGCACCGGCACATAGGCATGTGCATCCCAAAAGCGGCGATTGCCCTGACGCAACGCCATGCGAACGCGTCGCGCGTGCTGCGCAAGCCGTTGGTCGTCATGACGCGTCAACACCCGCATCGCGACGAACACCGGAATCATCAAAAAGAGGATCGCGACACCCAGCGCAGGGCTGGCCAGCAGTGCCCAGATCGCGGGGATCAGCATGCCGCCGCCGACCATCAGGAATGGCACCAGCGGCACCCCCCAAAGCATGGCGGGACGTGTGCAACCTTTGAAGACGGGATCCTTGAGAGAATCCATGGTTCGGCCCCCCGGATCAGCTCGAAGGAATCAGCATGCCGGCGATGACGGTCGCGCAACCGACGAACAGGCCGCCGATAAACACGTTCGCGATATCACCGAACCGGGCGTGCTGAAACATCATCCGAAAGCCCGCCCAGATGATGGAAATCGAACAAATCACGCCCCCGACGCTCAACAACGTCGTCTGGATCGTGTTGAGCAGCGCATTGACCTGTGAGAGTTGCGCGCAGGCCGGAGCCGTGAACATCAGGGACGAAGTGGCAAGAATGATCGCCAGTGCCGTCTTTCGGTCAGACATAAATCGCATCGCCCGTTCGACGAATATCGATGATTTATGTCGTATTCCTAAGCACATGATCGACTCCCTTCCGATATATCTCTATCTGATTTTACAATGTCGAGTTAGAACACCACTGCGCTACTGTCCGGTTTGTGACGCTCCTCTGTCACGGGCGAAGCGGCGTTCATCCCATCACGATCCCGCCGCAATAGCCGGTGAACCGCAGGTTCATAGCGAGGAGCTCGAATCGGCACTGCAGAACCAATCGGTACAACCGGAATGGGTGCAATGGCCGGAACGGACGAATTCGAGGAAGCTTGCACCGCTGCGCTCTCCACGACACGCTGGACGTAGCCCGTCTGGTAGCCGGTCGTGAAATTGCCGCTCGCATAGCAGGACAGGCTCGCGCGTAGTGCGGCCTGTACATCAGCCTGATAGTCGGTCACTGCGTAGAACTTTCCGGTCGTCACCGCCGCGGTAAAGCAGCGGTGGAGAATCTCAGCACCAGCAGCTAGGTTGCGACATGGCTCGAATGCGTTCTCGGCGGTCAGGCCATAGGCCAGCCAGTTCGCGCGATTCACCTGCGCGAGCCCGACACTGAAATTCCAGCCGCCTGCCTCCAGCGCGCGTACCGTCGCGATCGCTTCGGCCACATTCGATGGCTGTCGACGCAGCCGCCCGCGAACGACGCCGATCGCGTAGGGATTGAATCCTGATTCGGTGCGCACGATCGCCGCCATCGTGGCCGGGGCGATCTGCGGCGCGCAGTCGTGCGCGAGCGACAAGAAATCGAGCGGCATTATCGATCCCCCTCCCCCGGGCGAACGACCTGCTGCAGGAGATGCACTGCCGACGTCGCGGGATAATGGGCGGAATGTGTATTGTTGCGTTCTGCTCCGTTCAGCGTGCCAACCGTAGCAAGATCACAGGTTGGAAAAGGATCGCCGTCTCGCAGCGTGGCCCATAGTCTCTCGATTGGCGGTACGCATTCGGCGTACTGCTCCGGGCCACCGGGGTTAGACAGACACAACATCACCTGACAACCCCAATCGTCCGCTCGTGCAACATCGGGCCACGCCATCGAAGTTCCAAGCACGACCGCAAGCGACACCACGCCACGCCACACGTTTTGCCGCACATCCGGAATCAACGCGGAATTACGCATGGCATGCCTCGGCCATTTCAGAAGGCAATGCCGCTTCATTTGCAGAATCGAGTCGCCGAGCGAGCACGTCGAAACACGCGCTCATGGCCTGCCATTCGCGATTGGCCGCCAGGTCGGCCGGGACGAGATTCATGATCGAGATCCCACTCTCCTGCGCCTGCGAAATGGCGTCAATCCGAGGGAGCAATAAATGGCCGCTTGGGCTCTGATCATGCGGAACCAGCCAGGTGGCCATGCACGCCTCGAACGGCTTGAATCGGGCCTGCTGCCGCGGAGTCATCTCGACGCAGTTGGGCACGATGCCGATAAAGCACAGCGACGGATTGAGCCTGGCTCGGACATTGCGCACCCCATTGCTGCCATTGACGAAATCGGCGACCTGCTCAAGCGTGTCCGGCGACAACAGAACGGGACTGACCAGCGCGTCGGCGAGCGCAGCCGCACAAATGGCACGTGAGTCAGGCCACGGCGGGCTATCGATCAAACAGACGTCGAACAAGGGAGCGACCTGGGTCAACAGGTGTCTCAAGTTGGCGTAGCAACGAACGCCAGCCGGATCAGCTCGATACGCAACGCCGGCAATGGCGTCCGCCGCAAGCACGCAAATGCACGGTCCAGCCGTATCAGATGGTCGGCCGGAGCGAATATCGGGCGCCGCGCGCTTCATCGAGCGTGCACGGGCGCCACGCGTAAGCGAAATGGCACTACACGCCGGCTCGGCCAGATCAAGCACCAACACCCGATATCCACGTACGAGACGAAGATAATGGGCGAACTGACACACCACTGTCGTTCTGCCTGTACCACCATGGGCCGAAGCCACCAGAAGCGATTTCATGGTCGTCATTCCTCGGATGGGGCTCCGAGCAGCGACGTCTTTTCATGAAAGTAAGAGAGTCTCGGCACAAGGAAGGGTCGCGACGAGTTCAACGTGCATTCTTGAGAGCACGTCATAAAACAGAAAAGCCTGCGATTGCAGGCTTTCTCACGAACGCTACGGCACACTACGCCATCACACAGACGTCAATGCTGCGGGGCCGCTAACGCGTACTCGGTCGTGCTGTGCACGTTGACCGGATCAGATTGTTGGCTTCACTGTAGGTCAGCTGCCACGTCGATTCAAGGGCCGACATGCGTCGACGAGATGAGACGATATTCCTATCGTGCCGTGAAGCTCCTCGCTGTTCCTATATTTATTTCGTGTTCGAGGTGAACTCGATCGTGTCCACGGCGGACCTGCACGAGTCGAGTGCGACTCATGTCGCACGAGCTCCCGTACTATGGAGGTCACCGAACATTCGTCCCGCGACTGTCACTGTTGGGTCTCGCCTTCTGCAAGGGCGCGGGCAAGCGCGGACCGTGCCGCATGGAGCTCCAGGTCGAAATGTTGACGCGGATGACGGGCAATCTTCAGCCGTCGACACACGACTTCTCGACTCGCATGCCAGAGATAGACCATGCGCAGAAGGTCCCGATTTCGGGGCGGCAGTGTTCGCCATGCTCGGGTCACATATTCGGCATCAACGGGATCATGGGCACCACGATTCGACTGCCCCCAGTTGCGAAGACGCTCATCGAGCGACGGCGGCGGCTTATCGTTTTTCACCGCTACCGTCCTGCTCTACAGGTTCGCGCGCCTGCGAAGCGCGATATCGCGCAGGATCTGCCAAGAACTGTTCGATATCGGCCGCCCGCCACCCTACCATTCGCCCGCCAAGCGCAATGGCACGAGGAAATGTTCCGTCTTGCATGCGTTTGTAGATCGTCGACCTCGATAGACCGGTGCACTGCTCGACCTGTCGTCGGCGCAAGATTGTCCGCGTTCCGTCATCATTCCAAGACATAATTCGCCCTCCATACCCGGCACGAACGTGGCCGGAACTGAAAGGCATTCAAGCAGCGAACACGACGAAGGGCCAAACCCGTCTTATCGACGGGACATCCCGTCGGTTCAGAGCGGCATCTCCGCGGAACTCACATATGACATGGTCGAGGCACGCGTGCTCGAGGCGAGTGCCAAGCCATCGCGCATTGATGCAACGTTCCTGCAGTGACCGACGTCGCAACTCCCCTATAGGTAGAGAGGAAGATCTCGGGGTGCTTTTACGGGAGACTTGTTGGTTTCACGACGCCACGCTCAGCGTTGCAATGGGTGACGCGATCTGTCCCGTCATCAATCGTTGGAGGTTTTCCCAGGCTGCGCAGTACCGGTGCATCGGCACGGCCGCCAACTGATCGTCATGAACGACCAAGATCTGCTCGATCATGGACTGCTCGCGATCGAGCAACAGCCAAGCCGCGCCCTGCTCCGCGCGTGCAATGCATGCTTCCAAAGCGGCTTCGGCTTGCCGGTACATACTCAAATCCGCGCCTGTGTCGGTCTCGCTGCGCATATAGAACGCGAGGTAGACGACTCGTAACAGACAACTGATTTGCTCTTCTCCCCCATGACCGGCCCGCACAGCGGCCAGCGCCATATGATTTTCGAGGGACAGCGCACGGACCTTCGCGGTCGGCAATGGCAAGAGGTCACCTTTCGTAAGCGGCTTGCGACCCGGGCGTCGGACTTTCGGAAAAACCATGAGGCGTGAAGTACTCGCGATGATGTTGGGACATGATACCGCGCGCCTCACATCCAGCCGAATGCATCCTGGTCTCGAACCCAAGCAAGCGCTGCAATGAAGTGCCGGATACCCGATCCGGCCGTGTTCTACCCTAACGAGGTCGTGCTGCTCAGAATTTGACCCGCATCCCGGCACCTACGCTATTGCCTGTCGACACGCCTGTGATCGCGTCATAACGCCAAGCGGCATACACATCGGTCCGCTTCGACAGCGGGTAGTCGTAACCCAACGCGACCGTTGACCAACGGATATGATCGCCTACCGACGGTCGCCGCCGCGTTCCCGCCCACGACATCAGTACGCTTCCTAACCCTATCCGAACACTTGCCCCGAGCTGTACCGTATCGTCCGCGACGTGATTGTTGTTGTCCACACGTTCGTACTGTGCGAACAGCTTAACCGCACGCAACCGATACGCGCCACCGGCCATCCAGGCGGTCTGCGCGGTTGCGCCGTTGAGAAACAGCGATGCCGTGTGCAGACTCTGCACGGCGGCCGTCGCGGAAAACGGGCCCGCGAAGTACAACACGTTCGCGCTATAGTTGGCCTGCCCTGCATGGCCGGCAACGCCGGCGTTACTGTAAAGCAGGCTCCCCGACAGACCACCCACCTCGGGCGTCTGATAAAGAAGCGAATTGTCGATCGCCGTATCGCTCTGGAGTGACGCAGCACCCATGGCCGAGCCCAGGAAACTGTGCACGACGATCGGCGAGAAGACGAACGAATTGCCGAACGGATTGAACAGCAGCGTCGACACGAACAGCGGTGCAGTATTGCGCCCCAGCGTCAACTCACCGAAATGGCCGCTCAGACCAACGAAGGCATTTCGCCCGAAAAATGACTGTCCAGGAAACGAACCGGCCTGACCGCCGTTGATACGATAAAAGCTCTCGAGCGTGAAGATGGTCTTCATGCCGCCGCCCAAATCCTCCGTACCGGACATCCCCCAATACGAAGTCGTCATCCCACCGGAACCGACTTGCCACGCGTTGCCGGCTGCACCGGCAGGATGCACTTCGCCAACGAATGCGTCGGCCAACCCATAGAGCGAGACCGATGATTGCGCATGTGCGATCCCCGCACAGGCTGACATGCCTAACACCACAACCCACTTCCCTGCGTTACCCTGAAATTTCCTTAACTGCATGATGTCTCCTTCGTCTTTGTGATTGTCTGTGCGTGTCGGGGTGTCGTGGCGTCGCCCTTGTTCAAACCGGACGTACCCGCGCGAGCGGCCGACCGCTGTCGGCCAGCGCGATTGCCACCACGATCTCGTTCGACGCTGGCGCATCGGCGAGCGTGAGCGATACCGCGTCGAAGTGGTCGAAGCTCCACATGTCGGTGGTGCAGTGCAAGGGAATGTCTATGCATGTGCCTGGCGCACCGCGCTTAGTCACCGACGGGATCAACGACGTGGCGCCAGGCAAGCTCTCGCGCATGGCCTTGCCCATGCGGGGATGCAAAAGCGCCGCGGCACACTCGAGCGGTACCGCGCTGCCTACGAGCGCGGCCTTGCCGTAGGCCTGAATTGCCGACGGCGCGACATCCAGCGCCCATCGCGCCCGTCCGGTCAGCAACGTGCCCAGCTCAGCGCCGAGTTCATAGAGCGGCTCGAGCGCCGCGCGTGGAGGGTCCGCGCGCCAGTCGTCGAATTGGAGCACTGCCGCCACCACGACCTGCCGATGTGGCGGGTCGACCGGTACGTGCAGTTCGGCGCGCCGTTCGAGGAGTTGGACGACGATTTTGGTAATGGGAAGATTCATGTCCGCACCTCCGCGCCCTCCGTCTGGCCCTGCATTGCTTCTGTCGGAACCGGAAACGGACCGCGTGCGGATTCGTACGCACGTGCCACACGCAACACCAGCGCATCGCCGCCCGGTGGCCCGATGATCTGTAGGCCCGTCGGCAATCCACCTGGCAAACCACACGGAACACTCGCCGCAGGCAAACCAGTCTGGTTACACCATGACGTCAATGGCGGCGCCATACGCGATTGCTCGCGCCGCCCCTCCGCGAGCGGTGGGGCGCAGTGGAATGTCGGCGTGACCAGCAGGTCGTAGTCTTCAAAGAACGCAGCCATCGCGACCGTGAGCGCGTGGCGCGCCTGAAGCGCATCGACAAAGGTCGAAGTGAGGACGCTATCGCCCGCCTCAGCCAGCGCGCACACATCCGGATCGAGCTGCGGCCGCGCAGCGGGATGAAGCTGCCGGACCCTTTGTGCAAAGAACACGGCCCACTGAATGGCGTGTATGCGGCTCTCCAGATAGCCGTCAAGCGGCTTCACGTCCGTTTCCTCGACCTGTGCCCCGAGTGCCTCGAACAGGCCGACCGCCTGACGGACGCTCAGGGCGATGTCGGGCTCAACCTGTACGCCCGCAGGTGCTGGGCAGTAGGCGATGCGCAAACCGGCGATGCCATCGTCCAGCCCGACGCGCAGATCGGGACAAGCAGAAGCAGGACTTCGCGCATCGCTTCGGTGGGCCATCACGGTCAGCATCAGCGCCGCGTCGCTTACGCAGCGCGCGATCGGGCCAAGCGTCGATAGGTGCGTCCAACTCACCGCCGCGCCGGCTGGCACCCGGTTGAACGACGGTTTCATTCCGACCACCCCGCTCCAGCAGGCTGGGACGCGGATCGAGCCGCCGCCGTCTGTGGCCAGCGACAACGGTCCCATGCCCAGCGCAACCGCTACAGCTGATCCGCCGCTGCTCCCGCCAGACGAGAAACGCCGGTCCCACGGGTTACGGGTAATACCTGTGAGCGGGCTGTCCGTGACGATCTTGTTGCCAAACTCCGAGGTCGTGGTCTTGCCGAACAGCAGCGCGCCGGCCTGCCGCAGCCGTGCGACCGCCGGGGCATCGTCGGCCTCCGGCGCACTGGGTGACGTGAGCGATCCGTATCGAGTGGGCAGTCCGCGCACGGCGACGAGGTCCTTGACCGAGACCGGCACGCCATCCAGCAATCCACATGGCTCCCCGCGCATCCAGCGTCGCTCCGACTCGCGAGCGGCGGCCAGCACGCTGTCCTCATCGAGGCTGCACACGCCGTTGACAAAGGGATTGAAGTGCGCAACCCGGTCCAGCACCGCGCAGATAACCTCGACGGGCGAGAACGCGCGACGCCGGTAGCCGACCATTAGCTGCTCGGCATTCATTTCCAGCACGTCATTCATATGTAATCCTTAATAATTGAGAAAAATTAAAACGTGCTTAATTACCTCATGCCTATCCCTCGCACTGCGGTGGAATCGGTCCGGCCGAATCCAACACCGCGAAACTGTTGTCCGCCAGTGCCCGACCGATGCGGGTTTGGCATAACACATGATCCCCGTCCCGGCTCACACCCGCCGTCCCACGCGGCAGATTCAACGACACGCCAGGCAACGCGGCTTTCACGCGTGCCACGTCGACGCTGCCGGCCGCCTTGACAGCCGCGGCAAATAGGCGAAGTCCGGCATACGTGCACTCACCGTGCGGTAGCACCACGGCCAACTGCCCTAACCGAGGGTCGTGTGGCCCAGCTTCATGCGCCGTGTAGCGCGCGAGAAAGTCCAGGTTCTCCGGGTTGTCGACGCTCACGAAATACGAGGACACGCCGATGATTCCGGTCGACGCGCCGGTGGTTGCAATCGACAGCGACTCGTGCGCGATGTCAGTCACCAGTAGCGGTTTCATGCCGAACGAGCGGTACTGTTTGACGAAGGTGACCGGGTCGTCGCCGATGCTGTGCCAGACGATCTGTGGGCGCTGGCTGGCGATCTGCTGCAGCACCGCACCATAATCGCGCGTACCGAACGGCAACCAATACACGTTGAGAAACTGCCCGCCGTAACGCTTCACCGCTGCCTGCAGTCTGGGCACCAGCACCTTGCGGTTGCTGCCGATGTCCGAGACCACCGCGCACACCGTGCGACCACCCTTGCGCATCAGCCAATCGATCAGTGGATCGATGCGTTGGTTGACAGTCAGGCCCGTAGTAAACAGATTCGGATCGCAGCGCCCCTCGTCGAAGTTCGGGTAGATCACGAGCCGCCCAGCGGACTTGGCGGCCTGCAACGCTGCTTCGCGCTCGGACGGTAGCACCATGCCGGTCAGGACCGCGACCTCATCGCGCATCAACAGTTGCCTGGCCTTCTGCAGCGTCACAGCAGTGGACATCTGGGTATCCTCGACGCTCAGTTGCAACGGGCGTCCCAGCAATCCACCGGCGGCGTTGATTTCGTCGACGGCCAACTGCGCGCAGTTGCGGTTGGTCTCACCCACGCGGGTGAGCGGACCGCTCAGCGGTGCAAGCAAGCCAATCTTGAGCGGCGTGGTGGCCCGTACCAACGATGGCATAGCGGAAGTGGTGAGTGCGCCGACGGCACTGAATAAGGCGGTTCGGGTAAAGGCACGGCGGTTTATCATGTTCTTCATTGGGTGGAGTTCAGGTTGGGATGCGTCGAACGTGGTGAAGAGATTGAGGACGTGTCAGACTCGGCGGCCGGCGACAGGTATTGCGCCAACGGATGAGCCCCCGCGGAACCGCTTCGCGGCTCGATGCGGCCGGCATGGGCAAGTCGCCCGTTCTTGAGCACGATGCAGCGCTGTGCGCTGCGCAGCACGAGATCGAGGTTCTGCTCGACTAGGAGCACGGCGAGCTGCGATCGGCGGCACAACGTTGGGATGACCTCGCCGATCAGCTCGACCAGATTCGGCTGCACACCGTCGGACGGCTCGTCCAGCACCAGCAGTTTCGGCCGACCGCACAGCGCGCGGGCAATCGCGAGCACCTGTTGCTCACCGCCGGACAGCGTGCCTCCATGCTGCGAGAGTCTGGACTTAAGAATAGGGAAATATTCGAACACCTCATCGAGAATCGCCCCACCACCCGCAGCCTGAGTGCCCATCATGAGGTTCTCGCGCACGGTCAGCTTGGGAAAAATCCAGCGCCCCTGAGGAACCAATCCGATGCCGCGTCGGGCGATCGCATGGGTCCGCAAACCGTTGATGGATTGCCCCTGAAACCGCACGTCGCCCGTCACGCGTGGCAGCAAGCCCATGATCGCTTTGACCAGGGTCGTCTTGCCCGCACCATTACAGCCGAGCACGCCAACAACTTCGTTTGGCCCGACGTCGAGGTCGAGTTGATGCAGCACCGCGACGTCGCCATATCCGACAGACAGATTCTCAATGTGTAGCATGACCCGCTCCCTGACCGAGATAGATGCGCCGGATTTCTTCATCGCGCGCGATGTCCGCATAGGAGCCTCGCCGAACGATCTGGCCGCGATGCATGACCCAGGTCTCGCACTGCAGCGCCTCGACAAAGCTCAGGTCGTGCTCAATCGCGAGTACCGCGCAGCGCTCGCGCAGACGGTGAATCAAGCGTACGAGCCGTTGCGCATCGGCGGCCGACAGGCCGGCGGCCGGCTCATCGAGCAAGAGCAACGCGGGTTGGCACATCATCGCCATACCGATCTCCAGCCATTGGCGTTCACCATGCGGCAGGGTCATCGCACATAAGTTGGCCTGATCCGACAGTCCTATCTCGTCCAGAACGGCGTCCGGGTTCGGCATCGGCGTGTCCCGGTACGACGCAACACCGAGGCCTGCGACGACGAGGTTCTCGCGCACGCTCATTGAAAGAAATGTGTTCGTGCCTTGGAACTTGCGAACCACGCCGCGTCGGCAGAATTGGTGCATCGGCCGCCCCGTCATGCGCACGCCGGCTAAATACAACTCTCCGGCCCCCGGCGTGATCGCACCGGACAACAGCCCGACCAAAGTGCTCTTGCCAGCGCCGTTCGGGCCAATCACGCACAGCAGGTCGCGCGAGCCAATCGACACATCGACGTTGTCGACCGCATGAATGCCGCCGAACGCGCGCTGCAACCCTTCACCCTTTATCAGCGGCGTATCCATTACCGGCCTCCTTCAACGCGTTCGGCACGATGTAAGTGGCTACGTCCCCGTCGAATTCGATCGATCCGACGTGCCCCGGCGATCAAGCCCCCGAGTCGTACGCCGTTGGGCAAGAACAGCACGCAGCAGAGAAACAATGCGCCGAGCAGAAGCGGCCATCCGTCAGTAGTTGCGCTCGATACCGTTTGCTTGAGCAGCGTCAACCCAACGGCGGCGAGCACCGGACCACCGAGCGTGCCTTTACCGCCGATCGCCCCCCATAGAATGACTTCGGTCGCCAGCACCGGCGAAAACACATCGGGCGCCACTACCCCCGAACAAGCGGCCATCAGCGTTCCTGCGATAGCGGCAAGTCCGGCCGATGCAACGAACACCAGCAAAAGGTGCCCGGACGTGTGATAGCCGCACGCCTTTGCGCGCCATTCGTTCGTCGCGATCGCGGCCAAGACTTTGCCGTACCGGCTGCGGCATACGAGCCAGGTCGCGACGAGCAGCACGGCAAGCACGGTCACGACCGCATACCAGGACCCGCGCGGTCCGCTCAAATCGAGCGTCCGCCCGACCGGTGAGAAGGACAATCCCGGAATGCCGAGCAGGCCCGTGTCACCGCCCGTGACCGACTGCCAGCTTGTCGCCAGTTGCTGGACGACAATCAGCACGGCCATGCTGATGATGGCGAAAAAGTGCAACCGCACACCGGCGAACAACAGGAAATATCCCAACACGGCCGCGACGACCACGGCACAGACCAGTCCCACGATCACGCCGACGGCGGACGTCTGTCCATATTGCACGGTAGCGATTGCGAAACCGTAAGCGCCGAGCCCGAAGAAAGTCGTGTGTCCGAGCGTGAGCACACCGGCCCTGCCCCACAACAGGTCGTAGCTCAGTGCCAGCAGTCCCATGATCAGCGCATCCCGCACGGTCGAAAGCAAATAGCTCCCCAGGCAAAACGGCAAGACCAATGCGGCCGCAACAATCGCGGCGCCGATTGCCATCGGAGAGATGTCTTCGATACCGATCGCTGGCTGAAACAGCCAGCGGCGCGCACTCGCAAGAAGTTGTCGGAGCATGATTCAACCTTTACCGTGGAGCTGATGAGCGGCGCTGAAACCGGGCAACAGGCCTTGTGGCCGGAAACGGATCAGAACGATGGACAGGACCAGCACGATCGCCGAGGCGAGTGACGGATCCACGCGATAGCTGAGCAGCGTTTCAGCCGTGCCGACGAAGGCGCTACCCAGCAGACTGCCGGCGATCGAACCGATACCGCCCAACACGATCACGAAGAACGCCTTGGCCAGATAGGCGACGCCAAGGTGGGACTCCACCGATATCATCGGCGCGACAAGTACGCCGGCCAGCGATGCGAGTGCGGCACCGCCACAGAACGCCAGCCGGTTCAGCCGTCGCGTGTCGATACCGACTGCCTCTGCCATCGCTGGATGCTGGATCACCGCACGCAGCTGAGTTCCGAAGCGCGTATAGGCAAATAGCAGCCAGCAACCGGTCGTCACCACCGCTGCAACGCCAATCACGAACAGCCGATACGCCGGATAGCTGCCCCCCGGCACGGGAATCGCCCCATCTATGGGCGCGTACACCAACATCGGATGTGTGCCGAAAATCAGTTCGAGGGCTTTCTGGACGATCAAGCTGATCGCGTACGTCGCGAGCAATGTGTCGAGCGGACGGTCGTAGAGCAGTCGGATCACGAGGCGCTCAAGGAACCACCCGAGCACTGCACCAACCACCGGCGCCACAAACACCGCGAGCCAGAACGCATGTGTGCCGCCCAACGATTGCGCCACTGCCAACGTGTAGGCCCCAATCGTCACCCATTCCGCGTGTGCGAGGTTCACGATGTCCATCAAACCAAAGATGATCGCGAGACCCAGCGCGACTAGCGCGAGGATGCTCACGTAGCTGAGGATGTTCAAGATTGTCGCCATCGTCAAAAGTCCGTCATGTCATGTCCGCCATTCCAATCCTGTCCAACTCGAGAAGCTGCGGAGGCTCGTTTCACCAAGCGGAAAAGTCATCACTTCGCCGCCATCAGACTAAGACATTCTTAGTTTTTAGGCTAAGAGATACTTAGTAAAAATCCTGCAATAACTAAAGAAACTCTTAGGATGCCTCGGCCCTCATCGACATCCTCTGCTTTCCCCAAGCGCCTGAAACAGGCCCGTCTGCACTCGCGCCTCACCCAGGAGCAACTTGGGATCGCAGCGGGTATCGACGAATTCTCCGCAAGCGCGCGCGTGAACCAATACGAAAGCGGAAAGCACACACCCAAGCTGCAGATGGGGCAACGGCTGGCCAGTGCACTGCAGGTTCCGACCAGTTACCTATACGAAGAAGACGACCTGCTCGCAAGCCTTCTCGCAACTGCTGCAAGGTTACCTCGCGAAAAGAGAAAGGCCCTCCTCAAGAGCGCTGAAGCGTTGACGCAGACTATCGGCCTGACCTCCAATACCAAGTAGTTTTTAGCCTGCAGACTAAGAGTTACTTAGTAAAAACGGCACGCCTTTCCCGGACACTCCGTGAATGTCCAGCGATGCCACCTCTCCCTCCGTGTTTCCCAAGCGCCTGAAACAGGCTCGATTACGCTCGGGCCTTACACAGGAACAGCTCGGCATTCAGGCGGGCATCGACGAATTTTCCGCCAGCGCCCGCGTCAATCAGTACGAAAAGGGCAAACATACGCCCACGCTTCAAACCAGCCAACGTCTGGCGCGCGCGATGCTCGTTCCCACCAGCTTCCTCTATGAGGACGACGACCTGCTCGCAAACCTTCTTGCCATCGCCGGCCGACTGAGCAAGGAAAAGAAAAGAGCACTCATTGCGAGCGCGGAAGCACTCGCGCAGGAATAGCGCTCAAAGTCGCTCCTCACCGGGCGCATCACAGCACCCTCGGTGTCGGCAACGACACCACATACCCTCTCAACGCCCCCAGTTCTCTCGAGCAAACGACGCGTCGCCGATTTCGGTGACTGGACACCTTGCGCCCCGAAATACGCGGCATGTCACGAATTCTGCGTCTCCGCTGCGGATCACGCTTGGCGCACTACCTATTTATTATCATTAAATCTACGCTCGTCACGGTCACTCGTCAACGTGCCCTATCCAAGCGTTTACCCGGCAAATCTCCTTCTAGCGTGATGCCCCGCAGCTTGACAAACGCGGCCGGTCACACTTACCGTTAGTTTATTATAATTAATTGGAGGATGGCATGGGAATCGACCTGTGTGAACTGACTGCGTGGGAACTTAGCGGGCTGTATGCGAACGGACGGATGTCGCCCGTCGATGTGATGAAGACCATCTTGGAACGGATCCAGTCATTGGATTCGACGGTCAACGCATTCTGCCAAGTCGCCGATGAGGCTCTCGAATTGGCGCGGGCGTCCGAGGCGCGCTGGCAACGTGGCGCGCCCCTCAGCCAACTCGACGGCGTCCCGGTCAGCATCAAGGACAACATCGCCGTTGCCGGACTCCCCACGCGATACGGGTCGCGGGCAACGATGCCTGAAGCCGCCGCATCGGACAGTCCCAGCGTGGCGCGCCTACGTGAAGCGGGGGCAATCTGCTTTGGCAAAACGACCATGCCGGATTTCGCACACAAGATCGTCACCGACAGTCCCCTCACCGGCACCACGCGCAATCCATGGGACCGCTCGCGTACGCCGGGTGGCAGCAGCGGAGGTGCGGCCGTCGCCGTTGCGCTCGGAATGGGCCCGGTGGCCATCGGCACGGACGGCGGCGGATCCATTCGCATCCCAGCCTCCTTCACCGGCGTCTTCGGATTCAAGCCCAGTTTTGGGCGAGTACCCCACGCACCTCGCGGTCCCTTCGGTCTGCTCAGTCATGTCGGCCCGATGACACGTTGCGTCGAGGATGCCGCGCAGATCCTAACGATCATCACCCGCCCGGACAGCCGCGACTGGTACGCTTTACCGTTCGAGGGAGCAGACTATGCGCGCGGGCTGTCATGCCTTCCCGTTCCGGGCGGTATTCGTATTGCGTGCAGTCCCACGCTCGGATTGCCTGTCATCGCCGAGGCTGAAATCCACGATGCCGTGGTACGAACTGCAGCGATGTTTCGCGAACTTGGAGCACTCGTTCACATCGCCGATCCGCCTGGCGTCGCGCAGTGCAATGCGGTCCACACAACACTTTGGCGTGCATGCTGCCGTCAGCTCACGGACGGCATGACCGACAGGTGGGCCGAACTCGACCCGTCGCTGCAGGCATACGCGCAAGCCGGCAACGGCATCTCGCGGGGGGAGCTATTGGGCGCGCTGATCGAACGGGGAGAGTTGGGCGCCGCCGTCAATGCGTTTTTCGAGCGGCACGATCTCCTCATCTGCCCGGTATATCCCGACGTGGCCCCGTCACTTGCCGAAGTGAGTTCAAGCACAGCCTTGTTTCCGCATTTCACGGCATGGTGCAATCAGCTGGGACTGCCGGCGGCAAGCCTCTATGCCGGGATGACTGCCACGCGCCTGCCCGTCGGCATCCAGATTGTAGGCAGTCGCCATGCCGATGCGTTGGTGTTGTGGGCGAGTCATATGCTCGAACGCGCATTTGGGCGCGCCCCGTTCGCCGAGCTGACACGCGAGCTCTTCGCCTCCGCGGCCGGCGCAACCCCTGCCTAATGAGCTAAGAGCAGAAGTCGACCGGATCCGGTCTGAATGCTTTAGCCGGCATCACGATCGGAATCCAGGTCCAACTCTGAATCCAGCACCAGCTTCTGCTGCAGCGCAGCGTGCACTGTGCGCAACTGCGAATGCGCTTCGTCCATGTGCGCCGTCATGAGTTGCGCGACTGCGTCGGCATCCCGACGTCGCGCGGCGTCCAGTATCGCGCGGTGCGCGGCAACCGTGTGCCGCCCGAATGCCTGGTAGTCCTGCTGCGTCACGTTCCCCGCCACGATCACGAGCGTGTGCAGCATCTGGTTGATGATCTGGCATAGGCTACGCAGAAACGCATTCGGATGTGCTGCAGCCAGTACATCGTGGAAATGGATATCCTCATGGCGCTGGTCGAGCGCCTCGGCGTGACGTGCTTCGAACGGCTCGCAAACGGACACACTGCGCTCGAGCGCTTCGAAATCCGCGTCGCTCAGATGAGGAACCGCACCCGCCGCCACCATGGGTTCCAGCGTGCGGCGTACCGCATAAATGTCCTCGAGCGTGACGCTCTCGAAAAACAGATAGTTCTGCAGCGACTGGAATGCTCGGGCCAGTGGTACGCGCGTAATCGTCGCGCCGCCATCCGGCCCGGTACTCAGTCTCACGAGCCCTTGCATCTCCAGCGCCTTGAGCGCATCGCGCATCGAACCCCGGCTGACGTTGAACATCTGCTGAAGCTCGGCCTCCTTGTTCAAGCGCTTTCCTGGCCGTGCCTGCCCGTCGTTAATCCAACGCTTGATCTGCTCGGCCACTTGGTCGCCGCGCTTGATTGCGCGCGAACCTCGTTTATCCGGCTGCGCCGGCGACATCTTCTTTTCGGTTGTCGGTTTTCGCCCTGCCATATCGGTCACGTCCGTCGTTGGCCATTCACTGCTGTATCCCGGCGTCATTATCAGGCATCCGCGCCCGACACGGCCAGATTTCCAGCTCCATACAAGGCTCCCTCCCAACGTTAGGAGTAGCCGGGATGGTGACCAGGACCTACGCTGCAATCCGAACACCATACGCCGAGTACCCATCATTTCCCTGCATGTCGGTCACTCGATGTCGGTTGCCATCAGGAGAAATCCCTCATGTCACAGTCGGTGAAGTCGTCTCAGATGCAATCCACGCTTGCGACCATCCGGGCCAAGCTCTCGGCCGACGGGCTGGAACTGGATCAGCTTGCTGCGCGCATGCGTTTGCACGGCCCCGAAGCCGACCGGACACGGCAGATTCCAGATGCAGTTTGTGCACCCTCGGACGTAACTGCGCTGAACTTGAATCTCGTTCCGGCCGCGTACGGCGGTTGCATAGACGTGCAATCACTGATGTCGCGCACCACACTCATGGAATATCTCGGGTACGCCGACGCGGCGCTAGCGCTTGCGCTGCCCGGCCCTGGCCTTGCAATGCCGCCCGTCCTCGCACTCGGCAGCGGCGAGCAACAGACCCGCTTCTTCAAACGATTTCGCAGCGACACACCGCGCTGGGGTGCGTTTGCCATTACGGAGCCCGACTGCGGCTCGGATGCGACCGCGATGCGGACCACCGCTCGCAAGACGGCACGCGGCTGGGTGCTGAACGGTACCAAGTGCTTCATCACCAACGGCGCACGCGCGGACGACGTGATCACGTTCGCCACCATGAATCGGCACGCTGGTCGTTTCGGCGTTCGAGCGTTCCACGTCGATCGCAATATCCCGGGCTTCTCTGTCGATCGCATCGAGAAAATGGTCGGCCTGCGCGCGAGTCAGCTTGCGGTTCTCTCTTACACCGATTGCGAGGTACCTGACGACGCGCTTCTCAGACGCGGTGACGAAAAGCCCCTCAACGACGCGTTTTCGGGCGCACAACACGCATGGGACTACTTCCGCCCCCTACTTTCCGCGGTCATGGTCGGCGCATGTCGACGAGTACGCGACGATCTCGCGGCCTACTTCGAAGCCGGCGGGCATCCAGTGAATCAACGCCAGCGCTCTATCAATGTGAACGAGGCCCTGCTCGACATCGATCGGCAAATCACTACGGCCCAGTTGCTCTGCCGACACGCGGCGTGGAAAACCGATCAAGGAATCGCGACTTCCATGGACTCGTCAATGGCCAAGGCATATGCATCACAAGTAGCCGCCCGCATCACCAGGACAGCGATCGATCTCGCCGGCCTTGATGGTACCGCTGCCTTTCCGTCGCTCGAGCAAAGCTATCGTGATGCAAAGGCGTTCGACATCATGGAAGGCACCGGGGACCTACAGCGACTCATGATTGCTCGCTCCGCGCTCCGCTCGACATCTCTTCCCTGGGAGGCCATCTCTGCCGCGTCGCACCGCTCTACAGAAGCGCCCCATTCCTGAACCCGTTCGAAATTTCGCACTGGAGATCGTTCATGGCAACCCGTCCCGCTTCCCCCAGTTCCGCCAGCGTGTCCGAGACAGTAAAAACCTGCTTGCTATCGGTACTTGGCAGCACCCTAAGCACCGATCTCATCGTAGACGACACCAACCTCTTCGACGTCGGCGTGGATTCAATGAATATGACGGACTTGCTGCTGCAACTCGAACAGCGCTTCGGCTTCACGCTGGCCCCCGAGGATCTATCCGCCGATTTGTTCCTGCGTTTCGGCAATCTCGTCGCGTTCGTCGAATCCCATGCGTCCTTCGGCTAATTTCACTGGCGTCGAGCCGCGCATTGTCGCCACGGCACGATATATCCCATCGCCAAGTGTCTCGTCCGATGCACATCTCGAACCGTTCCTGGTTTCAGGTGGGTCCGCACGTGAGGACGTGATGCAAGCCGTGTATGCCGATACGCTGCGGTGGCGCGACAGCGGTGCCCCATTCGGCGTAGCCGGTATTCCATTGCCGCAAGCATCCCTGGCTACGGATAACCGGGTCGCAGTGGAATCTGACCTGACATTGTCCGACATGGCACTTGCCACGGTGCGAGCGCTGCTTGATTCATCGCCTCAGAACATTACGTGCCCGCTCGATCAGTTCATCGTATGCACAACGAGCTTCGAGCATGATCTAGCATTATCGTGTGCCTGCCGTCTCCACAGCGAACTCGGATCAAGCCACGCCCCGCTCGCGGTCGGTCAGCTTCAGGGCGTATCGTTCCTGATGGCGTTGGAAATTGCCGTGGCGATGATGGCCGCTGACATCCGGCTAAATACCGTCGTGATTGTCGCTGCAGAACGCTGGCGCCGACCGTTCTCACGTCGGATCGGTGCACTGATCGACATGGGTGACGGGGCCGCTGCCGTACTGATCGCGAGACACCCCGGCCCGGGATGGCGCGTGAGCGGGCTCACCGTACGGACGCCCCGAATCCCGCCTCTCGCTAGTGAGCGCGAACCCGTCTACACATCAACGCTCACGGACGTCATTAGCGAGACGTGCGCAAGCGCGGGTTTGCAACCTGCCAATGTCGACTGGATACTTCCGGCACCAATCGACACTCATCTGGCTCGCGCAATCCACACGCGCTGTGGATTGCGGCCCGAACGTGCCTGCCACATACGCATGGACGCGCCCGGCCATTTCTGCGCAGCCGACACGCCCGCGCGACTCGACGCGCTGCTGCAATCGATCAACCCTAACGAGGGGCAACATGCCCTCGTTTGGTCTGCCGGTTTTCAAGGGCAGGCCGGTTGCGCTCTCCTTGAATTTCGTCGAGGTGGATCATGATTGCCTCGCAACAAGATAGCTCCCTTGCGCTGTCTGGCATCGCGTTCAGCCTGCCAGATCGGACTGTGGATGCACATCGCTGGGCCCAGCGCTGTGGTCAGCCGTCGACTCGCGCGCGTGCGCTGATCGAAAACGGCGTAACGCAGTTCCACGACGCGGCTGGCGAATCGCCCGTGACACTTGCCGTCGACGCTATATCGTCCCTGCTGCGCGACACCAGAATAGCGCCTGAAACGATCGATGCGTTCGTGTATACGCACACGATTCAGACCAGCGTTATCGCGCCACCAGCAAGTACCGCCCAACAGATTCAGTCCCAAACGGATCTGAACCGTGCGCTGGCATTTTCAGTCACGCAGCAGCACTGCGTCTCGCCAATGGCCGCGATCCGTGTGTTGCAGGCGCTCACCATGCGACGGCCCTCCATCCGGCGCGCAATTGTGGTCTGCGCCGATGTGATCGGATCCCACTGCGACCGACTGCGAGCAATCCAGGATCTTGCCCTCCATAGCGACGGTGCTTGTGCGCTATTGCTCGAACGAGGCGCTCATCGAAACGCCATTGCGGGCCTGCACGTGTACACAGACGGACGATCCTTCCGCGGCACCGACGAGGATCTGCAGCCGGTTCCCGACGACCGGTACTACTGGTCTGCATTCACGACCATGCGGGCCGCCATTCAACAAGCCGGCATCACTACACGCGAGATTACCCATGTACTGCCTCATCACGCCAATCTTCCGGGCTGGTTCAGGCTGATGACAATGCTTTCCATTCCTCGTGAGCGACTTTTCACGGCGAACTTTGCGCCAATCGGTCACGTCTTTGGCGCGGACCCCTTCATTAACTTCCAGACATGTTCGAACCGGGAACCGGGTGGCTGGTCGCTGCTGTTCTCGTGTGGCCTCGCTGGCTGTTTCGGTGCCATGGTGGTCCGCCACTGATCACTCGAACGATTTCCCTTTCAACGCTCGACATTCGATCCGGATACCATCATGAGAAACGTCCTCGACCTCGTGCAAGCCGCTGCAAACCGCACACCTGACGCGGAAGCTCTCGTCTGCGGCTCCGCTCGCGTAACCTATCAGGACTTGGTTCACCGTGCGCGAGGCCTGGGCAATGCGCTCTACGCGCGTGGATTCACGGCCGGCGCGCGCATTGCGATCTATCTGGACAAGCGTGTCGAAACCGTCGTGTCGATGCTTGGTGCCGCTGCCGCGCAATGCGTGTTCGTTCCTATCAATCCGCTCCTCAAACCCCAGCAGGTCGCTCACATCCTGCTCGACTCCGGTGCCGATTGCCTGATTACCAGCGCGCTACGCGCGCGGGTCCTTGACGAACACGGTCTTACCGGCATTTCCAACACAATCATCGTGGACGATGCTGACTCCGCAAGCCGACATCTCCGAACAACAACGCACATTCAAAGCTGGCCCGAGTCCGCAAGCGGAAATCGCACGGAGCGCGATAGTGAAAATCCACCACAATCACCGGCGTCGGCTAATGTCGACACGGATCTGGCCGCCATTCTCTACACATCAGGCTCGACTGGAGTGCCGAAAGGCGTGATGCTGAGCCACCGCAACCTGCTCGAAGGTGCCTGGAGCGTTGCTCACTATCTGAACAACGTCTCATCCGATCGAATCCTCGCCGCCCTGCCGCTCAGTTTCGATGCTGGCCTGAGTCAGCTCACATCTACCTGGGCGGCGGGAGCCACCGCCGTGCTCATCAACTATCTGGCACCGCAAGACGTCATCGATGCCTGCGCGAGCGAACGCATTACGGCGATCACGGGCGTACCGCCCTTGTGGATGCAACTGGCCCGTGCGGCCTGGCCCGAAACGGCACGCCGGAAGCTGCGCTACTTCGCGAATACCGGCGGCAGGCTGCCGACGCCCGTCTTGCAGCAACTCCGGGCATTGTTTCCGCAGGCAAAACCCTATCTAATGTATGGCCTGACCGAGGCATTTCGCTCCACGTTTCTCGACCCCTCAGAGGTCGATAGTCGCCCCGATTCCATCGGGAAAGCCGTACCTAACGCCCGAATTCTGGTCGTTCGCGATGACGGCTCACCTTGCGGACCGGACGAAACCGGAGAACTCGTCCATGTCGGAGCCTGCGTCACGCTCGGTTATTGGAATGACGCGGCACGCACAGCCCAGCGCTATCGACCTTCGCCCGAGCTGAAACCCGGTGGCGCGCCGCGAGATCGTGCTGTCTGGTCAGGTGATCTGGTACGGCGAGATGCGGAAGGATTCCTGTACTTCGTCGCACGCAACGACGCCCAAATCAAGAGTTCTGGTTATCGCATCAGCCCGGAAGAGATCGAAGAAGTCGTTCACGACAGCGGTCTAGTCACGGAAGCGGTTGCCTTCGGCATCGCTGACGATGAACTCGGCGAAGCTATCGTCCTGTTGGTCGTGCCGGCCGCCACTGGCTTCGATGCTCAAACGCTTCAGGCCTGGTGTGTGGAACATCTGCCGCGCTACATGGTGCCGCATCGCATCGTGGTTCGCGAGACGGTTCCACGCAACCCCAATGGGAAATTCGATCGAGCCGCATTGCGCGCCGCCTTCGCCAGTCCTGACGCCACCTCCGAAGTGAGGCAATCATGAACGCGCTGTTTGGCGAGCGTGAAGGCGTCCTCACCGTCGGCGGCGTCGAGATCAATCGCCTGGCGGATCGCGCAGGGCGCACACCATTCTTCGCCTATGATCGCGCAACGCTCGACGAACATGTATGCACGCTGCGCGATACGCTGCCAGCCGGTATCGACCTGCATTACTCGATCAAGGCCAACCCAATGCCCGCGGTCGTCCATCACCTCGCGCCACAGATGGACGGATTCGACGTGGCATCGGCCAACGAGATGGAACTTGCGCTGAATGCGGGCATGCCCGCAGAACTGATTGGCTTCGCCGGCCCCGGAAAGAGTCGCGACGACTTGCGTCGCGCCGTCGCAAGCGGGGTCAACATTCACCTCGAATCGGTTACTCAGCTGCACCTCGTGACAGCCCTTGGCTGGGAGCTCGGCGTTCAGCCCAAGGTCGCCATTCGAGTCAACCCGGACTTTCACGTCGATCACAGCGGCATGCGCATGGGTGGGGGGGGCACTCCTTTTGGGCTCGATGCCGAGCAGGTGCCCGAGCTACTGCGCGAGCTCGATGCGAGAGAAGTGGCGTTGACCGGTTTTCACATTTTTTGGGGATCCCAGTGTCTGCACGCCCCGACCGTCATCAAGGCTCAACGGAAAAGCGCGGATCTCGCCGTGAGATTGGCCGCTGGCCTGTCGCTCGCTCCGCAATACGTGAACTTCGGAGGCGGTTTCGGCATCCCCTATTTCGCCGGGGAAACACCACTTGACCTCGCCGCGGTCACCGACGCCATGCACGATTGGCTCGGCGTATTCCGCGGTCGCTTACCGGACACACGCACGGTCCTGGAATTTGGACGATATCTGGTCGGGGAAGCCGGCATCTACGTGTGCCGCGTCATCGATCGCAAGGTTTCCCGAAACCGAACGTTCCTGATCACCGATGGTGGCCTGCACCACCACCTGGCTGCATCCGGAAACTTCGGGCAGATCCTGCGCCGCAATTTTCCAGTCGCCATCGGGAATCGCCAGACACAAGCCCCTACGGAGCGTTGCCACATCGTCGGATGCCTGTGCACGCCGCTCGACCGGATCGCCGACGACGTGCTGCTTCCCGAAGCGCGCATTGGAGACTTTGTGGTCGTCTTCCAATCGGGTGCGTATGGACGCTCGGCCAGCCCTAGGGACTTTCTCGGCCACCCTGACGCGATCGAGATGCTCGTCTGACCACCCTCGTTCTTTGTGGAGGATTGTGATGTTCTCCCCTGATTCCTTCCCGCCGGGGCCAGCTCCGGCACCGTGGGCACTGACCGCTGATCAACGCAACCTCTATATCGCGAGCCAACGGTTCGCGCGCGACCGACTGGAACCCTTGCTTGCCGGTTCACCCAGCGTAGCAGCGTGGCAAGAAACCGTCAGACTCGCTGCCGCAACACTTGATCTTGGTGCAATGGTTTTACCCGAGGAAGCCGGCGGCCTGGGAATCGATCGACACGGTCTGGCACTTGTTGTCGAAGCGCTCGCCGCTGGACCGCTCGAGCGTGCGTTGGAATTGACGCTGACAGCACCCGCGCTCATGGTACTCCGGACGCACAATGCGCTCGGTCCGGTTCTGGCTCGGCCTGTTCAGGCGTATTTCGATGGCACAACAGCGATCGCGTTGTCCGTGCCGGGCATCCAAAACGCAACAATATGGCAACTTGGTCCACTGGGCGGCGCGGTGACCCTCACCATGCGGTTAGATGACAAGCGGCGCCTCCTCCTCACCGAGCGCCCACATGATCGGCGATCTTCGAGATCGACAGGCATCGCCACGCTCGGCGCCCTTGTATTGGAGCAATTGCATTATGACGAGGCCGCGGCCGAAACGCCGCTCGCCGTGATTGCGCGGGCCGACAGCGATAGCGTTCCTCCCGCGCAAACGTACATGACGGAAATCGGCCTCTATCTCGCTGCGCTCTTGACGGGCGCCATGCAACATAGCGTCCGATTCGCGTTCGATTACGCGGCAACTCGGCAAGCGTTCCGAAAGCCGTTGTCAAACCATCAACTCGTCGCGGCGCGATTATCCGATATGCTGATCGCCGCCCATGGCACCCATCTTTTTCTACAAGCGGTCAGTGCGACCCGCCCGTCGGCGCCGGTCTTGCTGATTCGTCAGTTACTGCGACACGTCGCGGCCGAGTCGGTCAACGTCAGTCGTGAATTCGTGCAGCTTTGCGGCGGTCACGGTTATGTTGAAGGCCTCCCGCCGGCAGCCCGCTTCCAGACGGGCCACTGGTTTGCCTTCCTGCTACAGCGCATCGACACAGCGCTCGGCTGGCTCGCGGAGCCGCGGGTCGCGAATAAGGAGGTCGACGGATGAGTGGTTGCGCCCCTACGGACGGCACGCTTCAGCCCTCGGTGGACAATGCTGCAACGCATGTAACGTCCTCCACGTGCTGGTTACGCGAACCAGAGTCGAATGACATCGACGACATCGTCGCGTGGCTCGCGCAGCCGACCATCAGTCGATGGTTCGACTTCGGGCTCGGCCGCCAAGCCCTGCCCGCATTGGCGGTACAAGCGATGGTCCATAGCAGACAGCATCGAATACGCGTGTTCGGTTCGGCTGGCTATCCGGTATCGAGCGGTGTGGTCGCCGTCAGTGATGTCACCCATCGCTTCGCGACAGGCTCATTCTGGATCCTTCGCGACCGGTTGCGGCCAGCCTGCGTCAATATGGCTTACAACGCCGCCACGTACCTCCTTCATGAAGCGTTCGTCCGTGATCGGCTGCGGTGCATCACCGCATGGGCTGTCGACTGCAATGTTCCGTCGCAACGTCTGCTCGCGCGTTTGGGTTTTCGTCTGATCGGACTGCAACGAGACTGTCATCTCGTCGATGGTACTCGCGTCGGGCGGCTCCTTTACGACCTGCTGCCCGAGGACCTCGTGCTACCACGCGCGCCATGAATGCACCCGTGATCACGGCACTTGCCAGCTATGTGCCGCGCACAGTCGCTGTACATCGTGAGTGCGGAATCGAGCCAACGCTCGGTGCTCCGATACGGTCCGGTTGGCACGTTTGGGTCGCGTCGTGGCAAGCGGATTACGCCCCCCACCCCACAAGGAAGGCAGCTTCAACCAGAAGCGCTGCAATCAGCGCAGCGCCGTACGAATGTCGTTGTGTCCCCGTTGAGCGCGATACGGATCTATCCGGACTCGCCGCGAAAGTGGCGCAGACAATATGTGCTGCACGGCCAGCCAATGCAGCGCCGATCGATATTGCCATGTTCAGTCACAGTAGCCTCAACGAGCATGTGTCCACAACGACCGCCGGACGCTTGCGCGCAGTAATCGGCACGCCCTGCTTCCCATTCTCCGTCTCCCAACAGCAGGGGGTCTCCACATTCACAGCGCTCCAGCTGGCGAGTGATCTGCTGATTGCGGAGCCAGAAATCCACGCCATCTTGATCGTCGCTGCAGAAAAGTGGTGTCCGCCATTCTCACGATGGACAGATCAGGGAATCGTGCAGGGCGACGCAGCCGGTGCCATCCTGGTGGAACGCTCCAGACCCGCGTCTTGCGGACTGGTGGTGATCGACGCACGCGCCAGCCGCCTCCACCGGTTCGCGACACCCGCCCCGCTCTCAAGCCTAGATATCCGCACAGATTGGGTTCCGGCGCTGCGATCAACGATCGACGCGATACTACGCCGGCACGCGCTTCAACCGAACGACATTGGCACCGTCGTAGGAGCAGGGATAGATCCGCAACTTGATGAAGGTATTTGCCGACATCTCAATCGCCGTGTCATTGAGTTTTCCGACCGCCGCCGCGCCCATTTGGGTGCAGCCGAACCTATCGTGCAGCTCGCCGATGCACTCGAATCTCACGATCTGTCAGTGTGCGATCGAATCCTGACGTGGGGCATCGGCCTGGGCGGCTTCGTCGGTTGCGCACTGTTCGAATCGCATGGCAGGCCGCTCTTATATCTCAATCCGCCATGAGCGCTTCTATCGGGATCGCCCATACCGCTTACTATCTGCCTGAGCCGGCCGAGGATGTCCGCAGCTGGGCCCAACGAACGAAGCAGTCTGCCGAGACCGTCAAACGCCTCGAAAAAGCGGGGGTGCGCTCGTTCTATGACGCTCGGGGACAGACTGCGCTTTCGCTAGCCACGAACGCCATCAAATCGCTCGTTCGTGCGACCCAGCTTGGACCCGACACGATCGACTTTCTCGTCTACGTTCATACGCTTCAGGGCAGCGTCGCCCCTCCGCCGCTATCCCTGCCACGCCTGCTATGCGAACACTTTGGTTTCAAGCAAGCGGAGGCATTTTCGTTTGCACAGCAGCATTGCGCCTCATCACTGGGCGCGCTACGAATCATTCGCGCGATGTTTACCGCCCGTCCCGCCATCAACCGCGGCCTGCTGGTCGGCGCAGACGTCATGCCCCTCGCAAGCGACCGGTCAATAGCCGGGGCCGGATTGCTCAGCGACGGCGCATGTGCTGTGCTCGTCGAACGCAATGCCTCGATCAATCGATTGGTCGCGCTGGCCTTTCACGCGAGTGGAGAAGGTTGGCGAGGCACACTGGGAGAAGATGAATCGCGTTTCGCGGCTCAGTACTTCTTTGCGGCGCGTCGACTCGCGACGCAAACGAGCGCCGAAGCAAATGTGCCCCCAACCGAGATTCAGCGCATCTTGCCTTCCCATCTTGATCTGCCAACCTGGCGCCGAACTGTCGCATCGCTTGGCCTTCCAGCAAGATGCCTGTTTACTGACAACTTTGCCCGCGTCGCGCATGTGACGGTCAGCGATCCATTCATCAATCTCGCCGACTGCGATGATCTGGTTCCCGGTAAGCCTTTCCTGCTATGCGCCCGCGGAGTGGGAGGATTTTCCGCGGCAGCACTCTTCGTTCGCTAACAGGATCGTTGAATTCAGGAAATTTCGCTGATGGCGCGGCACGTGGTCGCTAAATACGTTGCAATATCGTTCTCGTTCCGAGACGGTGACTTTTAAAAATAAAATCGCGTATTAAATTATTACAATCTATTGGATGACGTTCCTATTCTAACCATTAGACTCCACACTAGCTACGCACCCAACGTCCATCTCGATGTGACCTCCGACGTCGGCCATCGCTTAGCGGGTACGCGGGTATTCAGTACCCCACTACTATACCGTTTGCCGGAGTCGTTGCCACATTGCTGGCGCCCTGCTCCAGCATTTCTCTTGAATACCACTAGGCAATAAGTGAGGTAGAAGTCATGAGAACGCGATTTCGGCATCGCACAAGCAAAAAAGCGTCCAAGCCGCCACCGTGGAATGTCACATTAGCCACCCGAATGGCGCCAATCCTGTCTCTCTTTACCGATGCAAAGGATATTTCTTCACTTTCCGACTTGCTTGGCAATGCGGTGCTTCCATTGGGTTTTCCATGTTACGCCGTCACGCGGATCGCCCTGACATGCATCCGCTCTAGACCCAGCATGTCAATGGAGGCAATCTGCTCGCATTATCCCAACAACTGGGTGCAGCACTATCTACAGCACAACTATGGCCTCGTCGATCCCGTACATCGAGCGGCTTTTACCTCCTCCGGACCTTATCGCTGGGGTGATATTACCGACTTGAACCACGATGAGCGACATGTGCTTGTGGAAGCATGCGACGCCGGACTCAAAAACGGGCTGAGCATTCCAATTCGTGAGGTCGGGGGCAGTGTTTTGCTCATCAATCTGTCTGGGTCGTCATCCCGTATCAATGCAGAGACGAGCCGGCAGCTCGCGAGCGTAATCAGCAATCTATTTCGTTTGGAGCTGGATCGGCTCGCCCCTCCCCACTCGAAGGAATTCATTCAGCTTTCCCCGCGTCAGCGCCAATGTCTTTCATGGGTCGCACAAGGAAAAACATCGTCGGATATCTGCATGATTCTCGAAATATCACGCCATACTGTCGAATATCATATCACTGAAGCAATGAGGGTCCTGAACGTGAATAGCAGGATAGCAGCCGCCGTCATTGCCTCCAATTACGGCCTCCTTGATTAGCCATCTTATTTTCAGTCAAAGTTGCCCGCGTGTAAGCGTGTCGCTGACATGATTTAACCATGCCCCCGCCCCCTCGAATCCCATATATTGAATAATTCTGGATCAGCCAGAGATATTCAATCTCGCACGGATAATGTGCGGTCAATATTCATTTTCACCTCCTCCCTACCTAACTAGTTCCTGTTGTTGCCTCGACTTGATACGGTGGCGCCCATCGATAAACGATGGAGAACGCAAATGCCACTCATTATCGCGGGTAGGTTGTGCGACTTGCCGCTTGAACTTCGTGATGGACTCGGTGCGTTCCGGTACGACGTGTTCGTGCGCCGCCTCGGCTGGCCGCTACCCGATGTTAAGGAAAATGAAACCATAGAATGGGATCACTTCGATGGCGAAAACACCATTCAGGTTGTTGAACTCACTTCCGAAGGGCAGATATGTGGTTGCGCACGTCTGATGCCAACTACCGCCCCGTACCTGCTCCGAGAACTACTTCCTCGCTCGTCGAGCCTCGATTTTCCCTCGTCACCCACCGTATGGGAGCTATCGCGGTTCGCCGGCTCGGGCATGCAACTCTTTCCCTATGTTATGGCCGTCGCCGTATCCCTCGGCGCGACCTGCATCATTGGTGTCGTCACCCAGGCCATCGCACGACTGTATCGCCGCTTTGGCCTCGATCTTCAGTATGTGGGACCTCATCCGGAGACCGCTAGCTCTCCGTTCGTCGTTTGTGCCATTGATCTCACGCCCGCCGCGTTCGCCAAACTTGGATCCGATCTCGATAGTCTCCGATCTTCAATCACGTGGCATGGTCCGCTCACGCCGAATGTTCGTGGCTCGGTGGTGGGGACGGTACCACGCGCTGCTCGTTGCGCGGCAGACGTGCAATAGATCCCGTCCCGTCGGCGACCGTCGCGCTTCGCCGAAATTAGTGCGCTCGACTTCCACGACTACAACTAGGATGTGGATCGCCGGTGGTGATGCCGGTTATCCGCATCCTTTACCCAATCCGGCCGGATGGCGGAGGCGTAGGCCTGACCGGTCCGTGAACCTTCGCCGCTTGCCTGTGCCCTCAGTCCGAGACGTTCATCAATCGCACGAGCGACAGTCGAAGATTTTGGCAGGCGGCCGTCACCGCAGTCCGCCCAGAACACATGCATCGCTTCGAACAACACTGAGAGGATCGCGGTCAGGTAAGGCAGGCGAACGACTACACCGCCTCTCATCGAATTGCCATCAACATGACCGTCGTGATCGCTTGGTACGTCGGCCGGCAGATCTATCCGCAGCGCGTCAAGTTCACGCTGCAATCGCTCTTCAACGCAGTAGTGCGCGGTCGCCGAGTTCGCTAGGACCTTGCCAAGCTCGCACAGCTTCTCGTCTTTCAGTTGAACGCATCTTGTGAGACGACGAATCTGCGTTTCGGCCCTTCGCAACCGAATCTGTAAGGTCGCGCAATCGCAGGCCGGTGCCGAGCATGCGCTTGTATCACTCGATCGCCAAACATTATCGCGTTGCTCCATAGCAGGCCTCGCCTCGAACGTGGCGATATGTACTCCACACACCGCGAGAAATCGGACCGATGATGCACCGACCTGGCCGGACTCATCGCACCGGCACAAATCAGTTCATCTTTTTTCGTTCCTTCTCGCAACAGTGTCAACTGTGAAGATTGGGGGGCACCGATCAGCGCGTCTGCGAAGTTGAACGATATGAAAAAACGGAACGTCCAATCAAAACATTGGTGTAGAGTCGGGGCTGTCAGGTGCACGAGATCACGCACGTCCAGAAAAATAACGTGGTTTGTCTGACGTTTTACTCTTTGGCACGGCCTGGCGAATACAAAAATAGCTCTCCTCATTGTGCCTGGGACGTAATCCAATAGAGAGGGCCGCCGCCCCCTGCCGGATCAGAGCGGTTGACCGTACATCGGTGGGCGACGTACGGTCGCACAACTGTTTGCTGATGATCGTCGGCAATTTGCATACCCAACTGCAATAGTCCAATGTACGGCTTCGATGTCCCACCAAATTCGCAGTCTCGGAGACGATAAATGATCGACTCCTGGTCCAAACGATGAGAGAATCGCGCAATCGTTCCAATTGCGCTGCCGGCAATGATATGTTGCAGACCCGATGCGTCGCGCTGAATTGGGCTCTTCGAAACGACCATTTCAATACTGTTTCTTTTAACCACGTGGAGTGAAGAATGGCCACCTATCAAGAGTTGAAAGCCAAGGCTGAAGCACTGCTCGTGCAAGCGGAAGAAGCTCGGCAGGCCGAACTAGCGACCGTGCTTGAAGAAGTTCGCGCGCGGGTTCAAGAGTACGGACTCACGCCGGACCAGATCTTCGGCCGTAAGCGCGTACGTAGCGCGAATGGCAGCCAACCTGCAACGCCGAAGTATCAGGATCCGAAAACGGGCAAGACGTGGAGCGGGCGTGGCCGCGAACCGTCATGGATCAAGGGTAAGAAACGCGATCGCTTCTTGATCGCTGAATGATCACGGCAGCGTAGCGATCGGTCGTCCTACCGACCCGCTTTGGGGCCCGCAGCTTCATACTGCGGGTCCGGTTGATCTGTATCAAGCCGTGCCGGCCCAACCGATTCAGATCCGCCTTAGCTGACCAACGGTGAAGACTCCCTGCGGTCCTTCGGAATCCATGCCGTTCGTCTCGGCGGCGACTCTATTTCACACATAGCAGCGATACCACCAGATGTCGATTAATGCGGCCTGCATTGCATCAGGATCAGGCGACATGCCGACGACACTGCCTCGCACTCGCGATATCGGGCAAGTGCGAACCCGCCCGGCTCGCAGCACCGTTTCCGGAACAAAGGCAGCGTCGATTTAGGCAGCGAACGTTTGCGGCATGACCGATGCCATTGACGCTTCAAGCGTGCGTCCGCCTGAACAATACGCCCCCCAGTCTTCCATCATGAGCCGCCGTCTTTCGAGTTGATCGCGACGCCGATAAGCCGCTATCGTCTGCGAAGTAATGATGTGCGCCAAGGCTTCTTCTGCCAAAGAGTCCGGATAGTCGGTGCATTCGGCGACCCAGTCACGAAATGTCGACCGGAAACCGTGCACAGTGATCCCAGAGTACGACATGCGTTTCAACAGGGCCAGCATTGCCATGTTCGACAACGGGCGTCCTTCCGTGCAACCGGGAAACAGATAACCATATTTAGCCTTGGGTAGCGCAGCACGGACAACTTCGACGGCTCGCTCACAAAGCGGCACGCGAAGCGGCCGACCGCTTTTCGTGCGATCGCCCGAGATGCTCCAGACGCGACTGTCGAGATCAAATTCGTCGACCCGTGCAAACCGTGCCTCGTTCGTGCGAGTCGCCGTGAGAATAAGCAGGTGCAGTACCCGTGCCGCGCGCCGGGGACGGAGTTCCAGTTCACGGACGAACGTCGGCAGGTCTTCCCAAGGCAGCGCAGGATGATGCTTTATCTGCGAGCGTTTCTTCGAGCGCGGCAACACCAGTTGGAGATGGTCAACGTACCGAGCAGGGTTGCCGCCGGTGCGGTGCCCCATCACGGTCTCCGCGTCGAGGATCGCCTTGATGCGACCGCGCACCCGGCGTGCCGTTTCTGCCTTTTTGGTCCAGATCGGCTGCAGGATACGCACAATCATCGCGATGTCGATGTCGCGCACGCGCGCATCGCCGATAACGGGATAGGCGTAGGTCTCCAGTGTATTGCCCCATTGCTGGACATGCTTGCGGTTTCGCCATTCCGGTTCACGTGCGCGGATGAACGCTTCAGCCGCCTCACGGAACGTCACATTGGCGTCGACCGAGATATCAAGCTGTCGCCGACGCTGCTCTTCGCGCCGGGCGAGGATGGGATCGATCTGGTTACCGACCATCTCGCGATATCCGATGGCCAGTTTCCGGGCTTCCCCAAGCGAGACTCGCGACAGCGGTCCAAGGCCCATTTCGCGCACGCGACCATCGAGCTTGAAGCGAAACACCCATGAGCGCGCGCCGCTGTCTGCAATCTGCATGTAGAGGCCGCCACCGTCCGAGTAATGCCCGGGATTCACCGCCTTCGCAGCGCGCAGCGCGCTGAGTCGATGCAATTGTCGTCCCGCCATATCGCCCTCCTTTCCTACCCACAAAACCCACGCCGCTACCCATACTTCGTGCGGAAATTGTGCGGGACGCGAGGGGAAGCCGCAAGCATGCGGCTACCCACAAATCGCTTTAAAATCAGCGATCTACGACACGTTTACGGAAGCCACCGGAATGCGCGGGAAGCCTTGACTGGCGGAAGCCCGCTTCCGTCGAACTATCTGTTCATCGCATACGGCCTTTCCGGACTGCCGCTCAGGATCATCGCCGCGGCGTTCTTCGTCGGCCGTGCCACGACCTTTGCGATCTGGGCGCACCTCGGCCGCTTCGCGTCGACGCGGCCGGACGTGGAGTCTGGGATTCGAAGGCAGTTACCTCGGCGGATACTTCGTCGTCACGCAACTGGTGTTGCTCGGCGTCGTGTTCGCGTTGATGAAGCTCGATTGGCACGCGCTCCTCAACGAACGCCGGTTGACGTTCCGGCGCGGCCATCCTCCGCACGGCGCGGAATGACATCCCGCATGTGCGCCGTGCCGATCGCCTGCGTCAGCCGCGTCGGCGGACCGTTGCCGCTCGTCGCACAGTCTGTTCGTCCGCGTCGACGACCGACTAGCTGGCCGCCGCCGTTTCATCGGCCGGCTATGAGGTTGACCGGATCGGCTATTGGGTGAACCAGCATGGCTGGCATTTCGCGCAACTGTCGCAGGCCGGCCACGAATTCACGCTGATGTTGTTCGTGTTTGCAATGCAGATCGCCGCATTCTGAATCGGAACCGGCGCCCGGCGCATTCGCCTTGTCTCGGCAGATAGCTCCCGCACCGAACTGTTGCAGGCAGCGCGTTCGATATTGCGCAGACGCCGCCGCGCGCCTACAGGCGTCACGTCCTCCGTCCGTTCGCCACGCGCTCAGTACAGCAGAAACGCGGCCCGCTCACCGGCGAACGCCGTATCCTGAGCATCGACCGCCCGCTCGATCTCGTCGAGCGGCCGCCCCGCTTCGAGCATGTCCGCCACCTCGCGCGAGCCGACCGATGCCCGTATCGCGTCGATGCTGAACTGCGCCGGATAACGCCGGCGCAGCGCCAGTGCGAGCGCCAGCCCGAGCTTGCCCGGCCGTGCAGCGCCGGGCGACCGTTCGATGCGCACGCCTTCGCACACGCTGCCCCGATACGGCCCTTCCGTCGGCACGAATCTGACCGGCGAGAACGTTGCATCGAGCCGCATCGCGCGAAGATCGTCCGCGAGGCGACGCGCATCGATCCACGGCGCGCCCACCACGCTGAACGGCGTCGCCGTGCCGCGGCCGACACTGATCGCCGCCCCCTCGATGAGGCCGGTCTCCGGGTACAGCGACAGCGCGGCGCCGTCGCGCAGGTTCGGCGATGGCGGCACACGGCCGAGCCCGGTATCGTCGAAGCGCATCGTGCGTACGTAGTTCGCCATCGGCACCACGGTCAGCGCGGTGCCGATATGCAGGCGGTCGTTGAACAGCCGTGCCAGTTCGCCGAGCGTCATGCCGGGCTGCAGCGGCAACGGGTAATAACCGGTGAACGTCGTTGGCCCGGCATCGGCCACGGGGCCGCCGAATACATCGCCGCCCAGCGGGTCCGGCCGATCGAGCACGAGCACCGGGCGATGCGCGGCGGCGGCGGCTTCGAGCGCGTAACCGAGTGTGGCCAGGTACGTGAAGAAGCGTACGCCCGCATCCTGCAGGTCGATCACCAGCACGTCGGCATCGGCGAGCAGCGCCGGCGCGATCCTGCGGCGCTCGCCATAGAGGCTGTGAACGACCAGACCGGTCGCGCCGTCGAGCGTGTCGCTGAACGTTTCGTCGACGTCGGTGCCGAGCCCGTGCTCGGGCGCGAACAGCGCGACGAGCCGCGCGTCCCGCGCCTGCGCGAGCAGGTCGACCGTGCGCCGGCCAAGCCGGTCAAACCCGCAGCGATTCGTGACGAGCGCAATGTGCTTGCCCGCCACGGCCGCGAACCCGCTCGCCGCCAGTACGTCGATACCGGTCTATACCGGCCCGCGCGATATCGGCAAGCGGGCGGCTCGCGCGACGGCCGCCGCCATCTCGGGCACGCGCGTCGCAATCCGCGACGACGTCACCGGCGCGGTCTCGCTCGATGTGATGCCGAGCACGAGCGCGCGCAGTGGCATCGCCGTGCCGGTTTCGTCGGGATATAACCGGCTCGTCAGCACGATCGCGAAGCGGCGTGTCACAACCCGGTGCGGCGCTTCGCCTCCTCCAGCGACCGCGAAACGATCTCGCCCGGATGCTCGGTCGGTTTCCGGCAACCGGGCAGGCCCCATGTGAAGCCGGACGGATACAGCATCGGCGACACGTAGTCCACCACCCGCACGAGCGCATCGAGCCGCTGTCCGATTGCCGTATCGTCCGCGTTCCAGCAGACGTACCCGAAAATATCGGCCGACAGGTAGAGGTTGTACGGCTGCAGCCGCGCGCGTGCGCCGGTCAGGAATCCGCTGAGCGCGGCGACCCGGTTGGCCTCGGTATTCGGCTCGGCGAACCGCGGGCCGTTGGCGTCGGGAAACCGCAGGTAGTCGAACTGGATTTCGTCGAAACCCATGCGGGCCGCCTCTTCGGCAACATCGTAATTGTGTTGCCAGGCCGCGCGCGACGTCGGGTCGATCCAGCGCTGATGCTCGCGGTCCTGCCAGATCTCGCCGGCTGCATCGCGCACGGCCCACTCTGGATGAGCGCGCGCGAGCGGATCGTCCTTGAACACGACGATGCGCGCGATCAGGTAAAGGCCGCGTGCGTGGAACGTCCGCAGCAGATTCGGCAGATCGGGCGGACGAACGATCGCGCCGGATACATTGTTCGCGGCGCCGACAATTTCGCGTGCCTGACTGCGATAAGGCGTCACGCCGCTGTCACCCTTCACGTCGATGACGAGCGCATTGATCGCCGTCTTGTTCTGGAGGGCCAGCGCCGCGTCGCGCAGCGCGCGATCCGCAACACCGTAAGCGGACAGGTAGACGGCCTTCGGGCGCATCGGCGTCATGCGGATCGTGTGCGCGACCGCGGCCGGCGTCAGCGTGACTTCCGTTCGCGCGTAACCCGCTGCACGCACGCTGACGCGTGTACCGCCCGCATCGAGCTCCAGTGAAAGCGCACCATCGCGATCCGCGGTCCGGCTCACGCCCGCCGCATGGCCGATCGCACCGGCCAGCGGGCGCCCGCTCGTCGCATCGACGACCATGATCGCGACCGGCGCCGCCTCGGCGGCGAAACCGGCAAGCGACACGAGCAGGCAGACGAACAGACGCTTAATCACGGCTTCCTTCGGCGGTTCTCAGCAATTCGTTCATGCATCGTCTATCGCACGCGTCCGTCATCAGATAGCGCGGCAGCGCCATGGCCGGGTCGGTGACACGAACGGGACGCGCATCGAGCGTGAACGCCGCGACGTAGCCTTCGCGAACGGCGAGCTCATCGGTCAGCGCATCGTGGATGCCGAACGGCCAGGCCAGCAGCCTGACCGGCTGGCTGGTTTCGGCCTCGAGCCGGGCGCGCTCGGTGCGGAAACTCGGATGCCAGACCGTATGCGACTCGATGTCGAATCCGCTGGCCTGCCCGAGCGTGCGAAGTTGGTCCCACGTCATCGCGTAGCGGGCATTGGAGAGGGCCGATGGATAAATGAACAGCGTGACCGGCACCGGATGCGCTGCCAGCAACGGACGCAGCACCTCATAGACGGAGCGGTGGCCGTCATCGACCGTGATCGCGACCGCGCGCGCCGGCACGGCATCGCGCTGGCCCTCGTGCCAGCGTACGACGTCGGCGAGCGGCACGATGCGATAGCCGTTGGCCTCGATCGCCTGCAGGTGGCTGCCAAACGTGTCGATGCGCACCGTCATCGAATCGAGACGCGCGGCGGCGAACCGGTGGTAGACCAGGACCAGGCACGCTGGATCACCGGCGACACGCTGCGCGTGGATGGCGGCTCCAGGCTCTGAGCCACTGCCGCCCATTCAATCTCTTAGAGACGGTTTCATAAAGACTGCTCGGCGCGCCGGAGCGTATTCCAGCAGATCAGGCAGCAACCGAGTTTGAGGAACGCGCCGTGAATGTCGGCACGGCGTTCGAAACGAATACGGAGGCGACGGAAGTGATGCAGCCAAGCATGCGTGCGTTCAACGACCCAGCGATATTTTCCAAGGCCGCTGCCGTGTTCGGTACGACGCTTGGCAATCACCGGTTCGATACCACGATTGCGCAACGCTTTTCGATGTCGCTCGGAGTCGTATCCGGGGTCGGCGTAGACCACACGCGGTCTCTGCAGTGGGTGGCCGCGCAATCCGCGAATCGGTGGAATCGCGTCGATCAGCGGCAGCAATTGCGTGACGTCGTTGACGTTCGCGCCGGTCAGGATCGCGGCAAGCGGCGTGCCGTTGGCATCGGTGACGATGTGGTGCTTCGAACCGGGGCGAGCGCGATCGGTAGGGTTTGGCCCAGTTTTTGGCCTGCCCCAACGGCGCGAATCGATGACGAATCGACAGCGGCTCGCGAGAAGTCGATCTGGTCTGCTGCTCGCAGCTTCGCGAGCAGCAGCTCGTGCAAGCGGTCCCACACGCCGGCCGCCTGCCAGTCGCGCAGCCGCCGCCAACATGTCACGCCCGAGCCGCAACCCATCTCGGCAGGCAGGTCGCGCCAGCGTAGTCCGGTCTTGAGAACGAACAAGATGCCGGTCAGCGCGGCGCGATTCGAAACAGGCAGGCGGCCCGGGTTCTTCTCGCGCCGCGGCTTGGATGGCGGCAGTAACGGCTCGATCAGTGTCCACAATTCGTCGTCGATGATCGGCTTGCCCATCTCCTCGGCCTCGGTTGTTCCGATGCCTGAGGTTAACAGCTCGCCGCGAAAGTTAACAGGCCCACGGGCTCTTTTTGAAACCGTCTCTAAGTGGAACGTCCGAGGCAATCATGCTGCCGGTTTGATCGCAGGCAGCGTCGCGAAGTATGCCTCATCCGGCGTCCGATCCGCCAGGCTCGAATGGGGCCGTTTCCGGTTGTACAGCTCGATGTAGTCGCCGATGGAGCGCCGGGCATGGCTGACCGACTCGTAAGCTCGCAGGTAAATCTCTTCGTACTTGACGCTGCGCCACACGCATTCGACGAACACGTGGTCGCGCCACGCCCCTTGCCGTCCATCGACAGCCGCACGCCCCGGCTCAGCACGGCCTCAGTGAACGTGCCCTGGCTGCCCTGATCGGTGTTCACGATGTCCGGCAGTCCGTAGCGGGCGAACGCCTCTTCCAGCGTCTCGACGGCGTGCGTGGCTTCCAGCGTGATGGCGATCCGGTGCGCGAGAATCTTGCGACTCGCCCAGTCCACCACCGCCGTCAGGTACACGAAGCCGCGCGCCATCGGAATATGCGTCGTGTCGAGGGCGAACACCTGATTGGCACGGTCGATCTTCATGCCGCGCAGCAGGTACGGCCAAATCTTGTGCTGTGCGTTGCGCCGGCTCGTGTTCGGCTTGCAGTACAGCGCCTCGACACCCATGCGCTTCATCAGTGTGCGTACGCAACGGCGACCCACCCCATGACCTTCCCGGCGCAGCAGGCGCACCAGCATCCGTGCCCCGGCAAATGGAAACTCCATGTGCAACTCGTCGATTCGCCGCATCAGCAACTGATCTACCTCACTCACTGGCTGTGCCCGGTAATATGCGCTCGATCTCGCGATACCAACCAGTCGCGTCTGTCGCGAAACCGGCAGCGCATGCGTACGGTCAATCATCGCTTTGCGCTCAGCAGTCCGGCTTTGCCGAGCGCTCCTGACAAAAAATCGTTCTCCAGCGTCAACTGTCCGATCTTCGCGTGCAGCGTTTCACGTCCACCGGCGGCTCGTTCGACGGTGGACCGGCGGCGCCGAACACATCCACCGCACGCTCCTGCAGTTGCCGCTTCCACTCCGTAATCTGGTTCGGGTGCACATCGAACTGCTGCGCCAATTCGGCCAGCGTGCGCTCGCCCTTGACCGCCGCCAGGGCCACTTTCGCTTTGAACGCCGCTGAGTGCGTCCGTCGGGTTCTCTTCGTCATCTTTTCGGTTCCTTTGCCTGCATTATCGCGGGCTCAGGCCCCGGGCATTCCACTTACCCGACTGTCCGAATTTGCGCGGCCACCTCTTGGCACGATGGTACCGTGCGTTCATTGAGGTTGGCGATTTGCCGGCGGGCTATCGCCGCTCCAGGCCACGATACTCCACCGAACAGAAGCAGATCGCGGTCGAGCGTTATTTGAGTCATGGCCGCAATTTTGCTGGGACCACTATAGCACTGGGGTATCCGTGTCGCGCAGTGCTGGCCGCGTGGGTCTACGAGCTGCGCCCCGATATTCGGAAGCGTCTTGTCAGCAATGCTCCGAATGTACCGTCGTCCCCAGTGTTGAAGCAGACAGCGGTCATTGAGCTGTGCACCACAAACGGAGGTGCACGTGTGATCGCAGAAAAGATAGGCTTGAGCAGGCCGACGCTATACAACTGGAAAAATAAGCTACTCGATCGTGAGGCTCCGGCATCCATGAAACGCCATAAGAATCTGGCAGCGGCGTGAAGCGCCCCCGTTTTGTACTTCCATGCTGGGGCAACGATGCCTACCTCTCGTTATCGTTGACAGAGCACAACATCGCCGACCGGGTCACCTTCCACCTCGACGAAACACACCGTTTTCCCAAACGTCGTCGATCATTGCGATACGCCGAACAATCGAATCACCACCCCGCGCAGCCACCGGCTGCCTGCCTCATGGTGATACCGCGCGTGCCAATGCTGCCTTACCGCGAAGCCTTCGACCGGGATCGGGCACGCATGAACCGCCAGATCGCTCGCTTGAGCCAGTGTCTGGCCGATATGACGGGGTAGCGTCGTGATCAGATCGGTCGTCTGGACGATCGCACCCAAACCCAGAAAACCCGGCAGTTCCAGCACGACGTCTCGCTCGATGCACGCCTGTCGCAACGCCTGCTCGAGGAGTTGCGCCCCTGTTCCCCCCGTAATGGCGACATGTCCTTCGGAACGATACTGCTTTGCCCCGAGGCGACCGCGAACCCTCGGGTGATGCCGGTTGGCCAGGCAGACCCAGTCCTGGTCGTACAGCTTCTGCTGATAGATGCCGCCGCCAAGCCAGGGCACATAACCGATCGCGAGGTCGGCTTGGCCCGATTCGAGCGCGCGCTCCGTATTGCCGTCGATCCGCGCCACTTCCAGCCGGACGCCGGGCGCCTGCGCCCGGACATGGGCCAGCAGCCGCGGAAGCAGCGTGATGTGGCTCGCGTCGGTCATGCAGATGCGAAAGCGCCGCTGGGCCGTCGCTGGATCGAACGCGATCTCCCACGCGGTGAAGCGCCGCAGGGATTCGAGAATCTCCCGGCAAGGCCCGATCAATGCGTCGGCTTGAGGCGTCGGCGCCATCCCCCCTGGCGTTCGGATGAAGAGCGGATCGTGCAGGTGTTCCCGCAAGTGCCCGAGCCAGATGCTGACGGTGGGCTGGCTCTGGCCCAGTTGCTCGGCAACTCGCGTGACGCTGCGCACATCGTACAGAAGATCGAATAGCTGCAGCAGCTTCAGGTCGGGCAGATCGGCGGGCATCGTCGCATTATTGTCCATGGCAATGACGTCATTGTATCCATTGCATTGTCGGCATGAGCGGCGGCTCCTATCGTGACGCCATACGTCAAGGAGAAGTCATTGAAAATAGCCATTCTGGGCGCTGGCGCACTGGGCTGTGCGATCGGCGCCACCCTCACCCAAGGCGGCCACGAAACCTGGCTGATCGACCGCTCGCCCACGCACGTCGATGCGATGCGCCGTGACGGCCTGCGCGTCGACGCTGCCGGCGGCACCCGGCACGTACGCGTCCACGCGACGACCCGGGCGGCCGATGTCGGCACGGCCGACCTCGTCGTCGTGCTGGTCAAGTCGTTCCACACCGACGCGGCCATCCGCGGCGCCCAGTCGCTGGTGGGGCCGGATACCGTCATGCTGTCGCTGCAGAACGGCCTCGGACACGAGGACATCCTGATCGACGTCGTCGGCCGCGAGCGCGTCCTCGCAGGCAAGACCTACGTTGGCGGCGTGCTGCGCGGCGCGGGTCATATCGAATCCGGCGTGATCGGCAAATACACCTATATCGGCGAACTCGACGGCCGCATCACACCCCGCGTGCAGGCAATCGCCGCAGCGTTCAACGCCGCCGGCCTTGCCACGACGATCAGCGACAACATCGTCGGCACGATGTGGGACAAGCTGCTGGTGAATGTCGCGACGGGCGCGCTGACGGGCCTGACCGGCCTCACCTACGGGCAGCTTTACGACGAGCCGCTGTTGAAGGCGACGTCGCTCGCGGCCGTGGCCGAGGCGATCGCGGCGGCGCAGGCAGCTGGGGTGAAGCTTTCGATGACCGATCCCGAACAGGCATGGACGCTCGCCGCCGAGGGTCTGCCCGCGACGTTCAAGACGTCGATGCTGCAGAGCCTGGAGAAAGGCTCGATCACAGAGATCGACTTCATCAACGGGTCGGTCGTGCGCTGGGGGCTGCGTTACGGCGTGCCGACCCCGGTCAATGCAACGCTCGTCGCCTGCATCAAGGGGCTGGAACGCGCGATGGCCGATCGCCAACGGAAGGAGGCCGCCGCATGAGCATCCCGAAAGCCTATCTCGAACACGTTGCGATCTGGGTGAAGGACATTCGCTGGCACATCCGCTTCTTCGAGGACGTGCTCGGCATGACCTTGCGCGAAGTGGACGGCACGCTCGACGCACCACGCCAGTACTGGACGCTCGGCGGCCTGCAGTTCATCCACGCGCCGGAACACGAAGGCCCGGAAGGCCGGCTCGCCCATCTCGGCGTGATGTGCGAGGACCTCGAGGCCGCGCTGGCCGCGGCCCAACGATTCGGCATAACGGAAATGCCGCAAGGGCGGAACTGGCTTCGCCTGCCCGACGGGCTGGCCGTCGAACTGATCCAGGCCAGACCGGCTTCTTGCGTCGCGCAGGCGCTGGCCATCAACCCGCGCGCGGAGGCGTGATCATGACGATCGTCGAGAAATACTGGGACGACGCCCGCGAGGGCGACGTATGCACGAGCCCGAGCTACATCGTGACCAAGGAGCGCATTCTCGCGTACGCCGAGCTCACCGGCGACCATACGCCCGTCCACGTGGACGAGGAATACGCGAACGCGAGCCATTTCGGGTGTCTCGTCGCGCACGGGCTGTTCGGCTTGTCCATCGCCGATGGCCTGAAGACGCAGAGCGACTATCGCTTCCTGCCGGGCATGTCGCTCGGCTGGACCTGGGACTTCCTGCTGCCGATCAAGGTCGGCTACGTGCTTCATGTCGAGTTCCGCGTCGGCTCGATGCGGGCCAGCAAGAGTCGACCGGATTGGGGCATCGTCGTGCTGCCGTCGGAACTGATCAATCAGGATGGTCAGGTCGTTCAACGCGGCGAGCATCGCCTGATGGTGCCGCGCCGCCCGGAGGCACGGTAATGCAGGCTCGTCCACTCGAAGGCATGCGCGTCGTCGACTACAGCCACTTCCTTGCCGGGCCGTATGTCGGGCGCTGTCTCGCGGCGCTCGGCGCCGAAGTCATCAAGGTCGAGCGCCCCGGGTCGGGCGACGCCGGACGGCAGCACGCGACCGTGCTCGACGACCAGCAAAGCGGCTATTTCCTGCAGCTCAACATGGGCAAGCGCGGCGTGAGCGTCAACATGAAAGACGCGCGCGGCAAGGCGTTCATGCAGCGGCTGTGCGACTCCGCCGACGTGTTCATCGAGAACTATCGGCCGGGCGCGCTGGACAAGCTCGGGCTCGGCTACGCCGAATTGTCGGCACGCAATCCGGGCCTCGTCTACTGTTCGATTTCGGCATACGGGCATACCGGTCCCGATGCGCATCGTGCGGGCTTCGGGCTGATCGCCGAAGCCAAGAGCGGGATCATGCAGATGGTCGGCACGCCAGGCGAGCGGCCGCCGCTGCTGCGCATCTCGCTCGGCGACATGTACACCGGCATTCACGCGGTCGCGGCCATCAACGCCGCGTTGCTGGGGCGCGTGAAGAGCGGTCGCGGGCAGCACATCGACATGGCGCTGTACGACACGCTGGTATCGATGCACGAATATGCGGTGCAGTGCTACACGTTGCAGGGCGTGCTGCCCGAGCAGACCGGGCACGACATGCCGACCTCGACGCTCTATGGCGTATTCCGCGCCGCGGACGGCGATCTCGTGATCGCCGCACAGGTCGACGACGCGTGGAAGCGCTTCGCCGAACTGATCGCCACGCACGGTGGCCCGGCCGGCTTCGGCACCGACACCCGGTTTCACGGCAGCACCGGACGCAACGCGCACCGTGAGGAGATTCTGTCGGTGGTCGAGCCGTGGGTAGCCGCACGTTCCGTCGCGTCGGTGCTCGAACTGCTGGACGGCATCGACGTTCCGTGCGCGAAGGTGCAGCGCATCGACGAGGTATTGAACGATCCGCAGATCCAGGCCAGAGGCATGGTCGTCGAGCAACAGCATCCGCGCTACGGGACGCTGCGCCTGCCCAACCTGCCGTTCCGGTTTTCCGATTGCGATACGACGATTCGCGACGTCGCGCCCGATCTCGGGCAGCACAACGCGGACATCGCGCGCTCCCTCGGGTTCGATTCGGCGGAAATCGACGCGATGCAGGCCGATGGCGTCCTCTATTCAAAAGCGAGCCAATGATGACCGACCGATACGCGGTGATCGGCAATCCGATCGGACATACGAAATCCCCACTGATTCACGGTCTCTTCGCGCAGGAGACGCGGCAGGACATTCGCTATACGGCCATCGAGGGGCCCGTCGCGCCGGCAGGCGCTTTCGCGGCCGCGGTTCGCGCGTTTTTCGAGGACGGCGGCAAGGGTCTCAACGTCACCGCGCCGTTCAAGCTCGACGCGTTCGCGATGTCGGACGAACGCAGCGAGCGTGCGCAGCTCGCGGGGGCGGCCAACGCGCTCAAGCTCGACGGCGGCCGCATCCTGGCCGACAACTTCGACGGCATCGGACTGGTTCGCGACATCGAAGCGAACCTCCATCTGCCGATGGCCGGCAAGCGCGTACTGGTGCTCGGTGCAGGCGGCGCGGCACGCGGCGCGCTGTTGCCGTTCCTCGAAGCGGGACCGGCCGAACTGGTCATCGCGAATCGCGATGTCGACAAGGCGCGCGCACTGGCCGCGCAGGTTGCCGGACGCGGTCCGCTCGTCGCCGGCGGCTACGCGGACCTCGCACGGATGGGGCGTTTCGACCTAGTCGTCAATGCCACGTCGGCCAGCCTGACCGGCGACCTGCCGCCGGTCCCGCCGAGCGTGTTCAGTCCGGCCGGCACGGCCTACGAACTGGCCTACGGCAAGCGCCTGACACCGTTTCTCAGGCTCGCGAAAAACGCTGGCGTTCACGGCATCGCGGATGGCGTCGGCATGCTGGTCGAGCAGGCGGCCGAAGCATTCGCGTGGTGGCGCGGCGTACGCCCCGAGACCGGTTCGGTGATCGATCGGCTGGCCGTGCCCTTTGATTGAACACACGATGGAGATTCGCATGAAGAAGATTCTGATGCTGCATGGCATCAATCACAACATGTTCGGCAAGCGCGATCCGGCGCAATACGGGACGATCACGCTCGCGCAGATCGATGCGCGACTGCAAGGGTTGGCAACGGAACTGGGTGCGCACGTGGAATCGTTCCAGACAAACAGCGAAGGCGCGATGTGCGAGCGCATTCATCGCGCTTTCGAGGAACGCCAGGACGCGGTGCTGATCAACGCGGGGGCGTGGACGCACTACAGCTACGGCATACGCGACGCCCTTGCCATCCTCACGTGTCCGATCGTCGAGCTGCACATGTCCAACATTCATGCGCGCGAGCCGTTTCGGCATCACTCCGTCCTGGCCGAGATCGTCAGCGGGCAGATTTGCGGTTTCGGCGTCCAAAGCTATCTGCTCGCGCTGAGGGCTGCGGTTTCGGCGCTCGGCGGGGAATAAGCCGATTCCCGCATCGGCCGCCGATGCGGGAACCACGCACATGCGCCGCCGTTGCCAGGACGCTGCGTTGCGCACCGCGGTGGTTCGCCGCGCGTCGTATCGATGGGCCACGATCAGATTGCACAACGGGGGCGACACATCGGGCAGTGACGACTCCCCGCATCACCCGCCTTGCCCGGCCACGCATATCAATATCTGGAGACGACGATGACCACGACCTTGCGGGACGAGCCCAGGGGCAGGCACCAATCGAGAAAAGCCGCCGTTAGCGGCTGGATCGGATCGGTGCTCGAATACTACGATTTCTTCATCTACGCCACGGCATCGGCGCTGATCTTCCCGCAGATATTCTTTCCGCACGGGAGCCCCACGACGGCCATCATCGCGTCGCTGGCCACTTACGGTGTCGGCTATGTGTCCCGCCCGATCGGCGCGTTCGTACTGGGCCATCTCGGCGACACACGCGGACGGAAAACCGTCCTGCTTTTCTGCATGTTCCTGATGGGCATCTCGACCGTTGGCGTCGGCCTCCTGCCGACCTATCAGCAAGCCGGGCTGATCGCGCCGGCATTGCTGGTGACGCTTCGCCTGCTGCAAGGCTTCGCCGTGGCCGGCGAGATTACCGGCGCGAGCTCGATGATCCTGGAGCACGCGCCGTTCGGTCGACGCGGCTACTTCGTCAGCTTCACGCTACAGGGCGTGCAGGCCGGACAGGTGCTGGCCGCCGCCGTGTTCCTGCCGCTCGCCTACTACATGCCGTCCGCGCAATTCGATAGCTGGGGCTGGCGCATTCCGTTCCTGCTGAGTGCGCTGGTGATCGTCGCGGGTTTGATCATTCGCCGCGAGGTCGACGAGTCGCCGGCCTTCGATGAGGCCGTACGCAACCGGCCGCAAGCCGGCTCGCCCGTTGCCGACGCTTTCAGGCACCACTTGCCCGACATGGCGCGCGTTGCCTGCATGTCGATGATGAACGTGATTCCGGTCGTCGCCACGATCTTCGGCGCAGCCTATGCGGTCCAGCCGGCGTATGGCATCGGGTTCCAGAAAGATATCTATCTCTGGATCACCGTGGTGGGCAATATCGTTGCGATGATCGTGATTCCGTTCGTCGGCAACCTGTCCGACCGGGTCGGCCGCCGGCCGCCGCTCATCGTCGGCTCGCTGGCCGCCGGGCTGCTCTCGTTCGCCTACCTGTATGCGATCAGCATCCGGAACGTGCCGCTCGCATTCGCGATGTCGATGCTCATGTGGGGCGTGGTGTACCAGGGCTACAACGCGGTCTTTCCCGCCTTTTACCCGGAACTCTTCCCGACCCGCACGCGCGTCTCGGCGATGGCAATCGCGCAAAACCTCGGTACCGCGGCCACCGCGATGCTGCCCGCCCTGTTCACGGCGGTTGCGCCGCCGGGCGCACACCACGTCTGGCTGATCGTCGGTGCGATCGCGTTCGGCATCACCGCGATTGCGGCGCTCGCGGCCTCGAGCGCACGCGAGACCTATCGTGTCCCTATGAACGACCTGGGGCGTGTGAACGCTCAACCGGTCGACAAGGCAGAATACGACCGGCTGCGCGCCGAGGCGCTGTCTCGCAATCGCCTCGTGCGCGAACACGTGCCGGGATCCGTGGGTGGCTAGCCAGCGCTCGACGGGGCGTCGTGTTCGGCGCCCCTTGCGCCCGGCCTTTCCTGCTCGCCGCTGCCGCCCTCGCCGGACGAGCGACCTAGCGTTGACGTTGCCTTTACCCGATGCCTGATGCCCGATACCGCGCCCAAAACCGTCATGCCGGACACCACGCGACCCGCTCGCCTGAGCTTCGCGCTCATGTTGCCGCTTCTGCTTGCGGCCCAGCCGGTGGCGACCGACAGTTACCTGCCGGCGCTGCCTGAAATCGCCACGACGCTGGGCTCCGCCAGCGTCAGCCTCACGGTTTTCGCATTGATATTCGGTATCGGACAACTGCCGATGGGCAGCCTGTCCGACCGATTCGGCCGCCGTCCCGTCTTGCTGTCCGGCCTTGCGCTCTATGCGCTGACCGCGCTGGCAGCATCGCTGGCTTCAACCGCAGCGATGCTGGTGGCTGCTCGTGCGATGCAGGGCCTGGCCATGGCCGCGATACTGGTATGCGCCCGCGCGACGGTGCGCGACCGGTATTCGGCAGGCGACGGCCCGTTCGTGATGGCGCGCGGGTTCATGGGGATGGGGATGATGGCGTTCCTTGCCCCGCTTCTCGGTGCGTATGTCACACAGCAAGCGGGATGGCGATGGGTGCTCGCGGGGATGGGCCTGTATGCATTCGGGTTGCTCGTCATGTGCTGGTACGGCTTCGAGGAAAGCCTCGCCCGAATCGCGCCGAGGCGGGGCTCGAGCCGAGATGTGCGCGAGATACTCGGCAATGCCACGTTCAGGGTATGGACGCTGCTGGCCGCGTCGACATACACCGGCATGTTCTGCTTTCTGCTGCTTTCCCCGGCAATCTACATCGGGCATCTCGGCATATCGCCCCGGCAGTATGGCTGGATACCGGCGGGCGGTACGCTCGTCTATGTGCTGAGTACGTATGGCTGCCGTGTGTTGCTGCGCCGTCAGAGCATGCTGCGAACGGTTCGACAAGGCGCAACGTTGAGCCTGTCCGGCGCGGTGATCCAGGCGTTGGGGTGTGCGCTGCTGCCCGACAGCATCTGGCCGCTGCTCGTGGGGCATGGCGTGTATTGCCTCGGCCACGGAATCCATCAGCCATGCGGGCAGGCAGGCGCGGTCAGCGGCCTGCCTCATCTGGCAGGCCGCGCCGTATCCTGGTCCGGCTTCATCATGATGCTCTTTGCTTTCTGCGTAGGACAGGCAGCAGCGGGCTTCACCGATCCGCGCTATCAGCTAGGCGCGTGGCCCATGGTGGCGCCGATGCTGGTCGTCGGCGCGGCGCTGGTAACGATTGCGTATGCGTGGCTGCCAAGAATCAACCACGCGACTTTGGCCGCCAGGTGATTCCGCCGCTTTCCGCGATGTTCGGAAGTAGAGACCAAGCGGCGATGGCCAACCGCCGGTGCGGCATGGATTTGTCGGGGGCAATGTCCGGGCGGTCACGATGTCGGACCCACTAACAGCCGTGGCGGATCCCCGCTACCTCATACGCCGGCCGGCTCGACATGCCCCGCCCGGCCCCCTCTTGGCTGACCCTCTCGCGACGGCAAGCCAACCTCGGTCTCTGCTTCGAACGCCGCCTGTCTGCGCTCGGCCTCGATCTTCTCGTCGACGGTCATCTTGCGCGGCCGGGGCACACGGCAGTCGGTTCCTTCATCTCCCGTCCATGCATGTTTTCACGGCGCAACCCGTGGCATATTCGAGCTGCAGTGCTACCCAGTTCGACGTGGCTGCACCGTAGCGTGCCGCCACATCGGCCAGCACGCCAGGAAGCACCGCGTCGACGTGCTTCCCGTCAGGGACCGCGACGCGTTCGCGCCCGACACTTGCCGGCTGTGTCAGCAGCCGCAAGCCGTGCGTCGATACAACCTCAGGCGCGTCGGCCGTAGCGATGACGTCGCTGCGCCACGTCCGTGCCCAGGCGTCGGCGGTCAACGCGACCGATATCTCGTCGAACCCGTTCTCGAGCGGCAGCGCAAACGTCTCGTGCTTCCAGAACACGATACGGTTGACGAGCGCCGTCGACACCCTACGCGCGGTCAGTCCAAACCGCCCGCTGTCGTGAGCGTCGCTCCAGGTCTGCACGCCGATGCGTCGTGCGGTTTCGCTCGCCGCGGCCGGGCCGGCCAATGCACCGACCAGCGCGATCGAAGCCGGAATGGACGCGGATACGCCGGCCGTCGTCATCACGTTGCCGTCCATCACGTAGCGGCGATCCCCGACCCAGTTCGTATCGGTAAAGCGGCGGCGCAACCCGTCGCGTGAATACCAGTGCGACGTTGCGGTGTGTTGCCGCAGCAGACCGGCGTTGGCCAGCACCACCGCACCGTCGCAGATCGCCACCATCGTCGCGCCCGCGGCGGCCTGTTTCTTCAACCACGCCAGCACCGCCGGACGGTCGGCGCGATGCATCGCGGGCACGACCACGACGTCTGCCCCAGCGGGTATCGCCGCATCGAATTGGTCGATTGTCGTATCGGCCAGCATGCGCAACGCGGGCATCAGTTCGACGGCCCCGGCGTCGACGGATACGGCGACCACGTCGACCGCGCCGGACGCCTTGAGGATCGAATACGGGACGATGAAATCGGTCGTCTCGGTTCCCGCGTTGTCGGCGATGATCGCCACGAGCGGCCGAGTGCGCCCTTCCTTCGGTGCCGTCACGGTCAGCGCCCGTGTCTCCGGCAGCCTGCCTTGCGCCACCGCTTGCGTCGCGCCCCAGGCGCAAGCGCCCGGCAACATGTACGCGAACAGCATGATGACCATGATGCGCGTTACCGCACGCTTCCCTCTTTGCATCGTCCACCCGAATCGATCTATTGCACGTCCCGAAAATTACAAGGATCATGCGTGCCGTCACAAGGACAACTCCACCGCACTTTCAGCCATGTCCCAGTCAGCCCGTCCAGCGCGCCATATCGTTGTTGTCGGTTTCGAAGGCGTCCAGTCCCTCGACATCACGGGGCCGATGGAAGTGTTAGCGGTCGCGAACCGCTACCTGCCGGCCGACGCGACGCCCTACCGGCTCATGCTGGCTTCTCAGTATGGGGATGACATCGTCACGCATGCGGGGCTGCGGCTGGCCGGTCCGGCCGCGCTCGCCGAATTACCCGAACAGATCGACACGATCGTCATCGCGGGCGGACATGAAGCGGCGTTGCGTCACGCCGCGTCGGAGGCCGGCGTGCTGCCGTGGCTGCGCACGCGCATCGCGCATACGCGGCGCATCGCCAGCATTTGCACCGGCGCATTCGTGCTCGCCGCCGGCGGATGGCTGAACGGCAAACGTGCAACGACGCACTGGAATCAATGCGCGACGCTGCAGGACCTGTGTCCCGAGGTTCGGGTCGAGCCGGATGCACTTTACGTGAACGACCCGCCGTTCCATACATCGGCCGGCGTGTCGGCCGGCATCGACCTGTGTCTGGCGCTCGTCGAGGCCGACTGCGGCGCGCCGACCGCACTCGCAGTCGCCCGCGAACTCGTGCTGTTCATGCACCGCCCTGGCGGGCAAGCGCAGTTCAGTGTCGGCCTGAATCTCCAGGCAACCGCGACGCCGCGCCTGCGCGCCCTGCTCGCCGACATTGCCGACGATCCGACGGGCGACCTCAGCGTCGCGGCGCTGGCGGCCCGCATGCACGTGAGCGAACGGACGTTTGCGCGCAGTTTCCTCAAGGAGACCGGGCTCTCGCCGGCCCGTTACGTGCTGGCTGCAAGGGTCGAGCGGGCGAAGGCGCTGCTGGAGCGGGCCGACTGGCCGCTCGAACGGATCGCCGAACGATCGGGATTCGGAAGCGTGGACGCGTTGCAGCGCGCGTTTGCAAAATGCGTCGGCGCATCACCGCGAGACTATCGTGCGCGGTTCGGGCACCCGTGCCGGGCAAACCCGAAAACATAGGGTTTCAGGCAACGCAACGCGCATGGCACCATGCGGAATCATGCAAAATGCTCGGCATCTGAGTCGCGGAGATTTGCCCGTGGGGATCAACTTCGATTTAACCGACTTGCAGGCATTTCGCGCCGTGGTGGAAACGGGAAGCTTCCGCAAGGCCGCCGAAGCAGTCAACCTGTCCCAACCGGCCTTGAGCCGCCGGATCGACAAGCTCGAGGAAGCGCTCGGCGTGCGGCTCATCGAGCGCACCACGCGCAGCGTCGCGCTCACCACCGTCGGTCGCGTGTTCGCCCAAAGCGCCGAGCAACTGCTCGACGATCTCGATGCCGCGCTGCTCGGCATTCGCGACGTTTCGTCGAGCCGCCTGGGCCATGTGACGATCGCATGCGTGCCGTCGGTCGCCTACTATTTCCTGCCTGCCGTCATCGCGCGATATCATCAGCGTTTTCCGCGCATCAGGGTGAAACTGCTCGACGCAAGCGCCAACGAGGTACTCGGCGCCGTCATCAGCGGCGAGGCGGATTTCGGCGTGAGTTTCATCGGCAGCCAGGAGGCGGAGATCGAGTTCAGGGTGTTGCTCCAGGAACGGTTCGTTGCCGCCTGTCGCCGCGACCACCCGCTTGCACGCAAGAAGCGCGTGACCTGGAATGAACTTTACGAGCACGATTATGTGTCGGTCGACAAGACGTCCGGCAACCGTCTGCTGCTCGACCAGGCGCTGGCTGCCGTCGCGCCGCGCGCGCCGAGCGTCTGCGAGACACGCCACGTGACGACCCTGCTCGGATTGATCGAAGCGGGGCTCGGCGTCGCCGCGGTCCCCTCGATGGCGATGCCCGGGCATGACCACCCTGTTCTCACGAGCGTGCCGCTCGTCGAACCTGTCGTCAAGCGACGCGTGGGCATCGTGAAGCGGCGCGGACGACCGCTCACCCCGGCCGCCGAGGCGTTTCACCGGATGGTCGTCGAGGCTAGGCGCGACGCATCGGCGTAACGACGGTAGAGAGACACGAAGGAAAACCGGACAGTGAGGTTGACCAGGCTGCTTGGATCGCTTTACGTGCAGGTTCTGCTCGCGATGATGCTCGGCATGGGCATCGGTCACGCATGGCCGGCGGCGGGTGCGATGCTCAAGCCCCTGAGCGATGCATTCGTCGGCCTGGTGAAGATGACCATCGCCCCGATCGTCTTTTGCACGATCGTCTCGGGCATCACGTCGCTGGCGAACGGCAAGACCATCGGCCGCACGATCGTGCGGGCACTGGCGCTCTTCTATCTATTGACTGCCGCCGCGCTCGCGCTCGGACTCGTCACTGCCTATGTGCTGCAACCCGGCGCCGGCATGCACGTCGATGTCGGCCATCTGGATGCAAGCATCCTCGCTCCATATGCGAAGCATGGGGAACCGCGCGGGCTGGTGGCGTTCGGGCTGAGCGTGATTCCGGATACGATGCTCGGCGCATTCGCCGGAGGCGAAGTGTTGCCGGTGCTGCTGCTGTCGCTGTTGTTCGGCTTCTCGTTGAATGCGCATCCGCGGGCCGGCCGGCCCGTTCTGGCGTTGATCGACGGTGTCGCCCAGGTCGTCTTTCGCGTGCTCGCGATGATCATGCGGCTCGCGCCGCTCGGCGCATTCGGCGCGATGGCGTTCACGGTGGGCCGTTTCGGCATCGGTTCGGTCGGCTCGCTTGCGAAGCTGATGGCGTCCTTCTATGTGGCCTGCGTGCTGTTCGTCACGCTGGTGCTCACACCGCTCGCGCGACTGCACGGTTTCGCGCTGTGGCGGCTCCTGCGCTACCTGCGCGAAGAATTGCTCATCGTCCTCGCGACGTCGTCCACGGAGCCCGTTCTGCCGCGCCTGATCGTCAAGCTGGAGGCACTCGGCTGCGACAAGGGCATCGTGGGACTCGTGCTGCCGGCGGGCTATTCCTTCAATCTGGACGGTACCGCGATCTATCTGACGCTCACGGTATTGTTCATCGCGCAGGCGTGCGGCATCCCGCTTTCCGCGTCGCAGATCGCGACGATGCTCGCCATCATGCTGGTCACGTCCAAGGGGGCGGCCGGCGTGTCGGGCAGCGGCCTGGTTGCGCTGGTCGCGACACTCGCCGTCATGCCCGACCTGCCGGTCGCCGGGGTGGCGCTGCTGGTCGGCATCGATCGCTTCATGTCGGAGGCGCGCGCGCTGACCAGCGTGATCAGCAATGCGTGCGCGGTGATTTTCGTATCGTCGTGGGAAGGTGCGTGCGATCGTACGCGTCTTGCGCAAAGGCTCGCGGCGGGCGGGCCGGCCTTGCCGAACGGGGCCGATAAAAACCGTGTCGCGGGAGACGGCGGCGGCAATGGGAAGGCGGACTGACACACGCCTTCCCGTCGATCGGGCTCAATGCGCGGGAACGGAATCCAGCCCGGTCGATTTCACGTCGGCCTGCACGTCGGGCGACGCAAGATAGTCGAGCAGCGCCTTCGCTTCCTGCGGATGCTGCGCGCCGACGGGGATGCCGGCGGCGAAGCGCGTGACGGACTGCAGCGATTCCGGAATCTTGCCGACGAAGGTCGCACCGTGGACGGGCAGCAGTTCGCTGACCTGCTGGAAGCCGATTTCGTAGTCGCCGTTCGCGACGACCGATGCCACCGGAATCCGCGGAATCATCTTCGCCTTCGACTTCACCTGCTCCTCGATGCCGAGCTTCCTGAACAGCTCGCGTTCGACATACACGCCGCTCGCGCTGTCCGAGTAGGCGATCGACTTCGCGTGCAGCAGCACCTGCTTGAGACCTTCGGCGGTGCTGATATCGGGCTTGGCCGCGCCGTCGCGCACGACCATGCCGATGCGCGAGTCGGCCAGCTCGACCCGCGATGCGGGGATGACCTTGCCTTGCTTGATCAGATCGTCCAGCGCGTAGCCGACCATGATGACGGCGTCGGCGGGCTCGCCGCGCGCGAGCCGGTTCGGAATCGCTTCGGGCGACTTTCCCATCGACGGGCCGAGCGCGGTGGCGAGCGTATTGCCCGTCGCGGCCGCGAACCGGGGGCCGAGCACCTTGTAGGCGGCAGTGAAGCCGCCCGAGCTCATCACGTGCAGTTCGGCAGCCTGCACATTGGCCGCAAGCGCCGCGGTGGCGACGAGCGCGGTTGCGCAAAATTTCAGGAGCGGATTTTTCATCGTCATGGTCGTGCAGATTCGTGGGTGGGGATGAACGTGACGGACAGGCCGGACCTCAATGCGCCGGCGTCAACGTCGCCGTGCGGTGGCGATAGAGTGCGAACGTCGCCAGCAGCGCGCACACAGCGGCGAAGCTCATCCAGTAGCCGGGTGCGGCCTTGTCGCCCGTCATGTGAATGAGCCCGGTCGAGATGGCCGGCGTGAAGCCGCCGAACACGGCCGTCGCGAGACTGTAGGCGAGCGAGAAGCCCGCGACACGCACCTGCACCGGCATCACTTCGGTGAGCGCGACGACCATCGCACCGTTATAGATGCCGTACATGAACGAGAGCCAGAGCAGGACGAGCAGCATGTTGGCGAACGACGGCGCGTGCGCGAGGAACGACAGCGCCGGATAGGCGGTCACGACGGTCAGCATCGTCATGCCGACCAGCAGCGGCCGACGGCCGATCCGGTCGGACAGCGCGCCGCCGATCGGCAGCCACACGAAGTTCGACACGCCGACGCAGAGCGTCACGAGCAGGCTGTCGGCGGTGCTCAGATGCAGCACCGTCTTGCCGAAGGTCGGCGCATAGACCGTGATCAGATAGAAGCTCGTGGTGGTCATCGCGACCAGCATCATGCCGGCAACCACGACGCCCCAGTTCTGGACCAGCGTACCGAATACTTCCTTCATGCCCGGGCGATGCTTGCGCGCCTTGAATTCCTGGGTTTCCTCCAGGTTGCGGCGCAGCATGAAGATGAACGGCACGATCATGCAGCCGACGAAGAACGGCACGCGCCATCCCCAGGCGGCGATCTGTGATGCGCTCAGCCACTGATTGAGCGCAAAGCCGAGGCCCGCCGCGATGACAATCGCCACCTGCTGGCTGGCCGATTGCCAGCTCGTGAAGAAACCCTTGCGGCCGGGCGTCGCCAGTTCGGCGAGATAGACCGATACGCCGCCCAGTTCGGCACCTGCGGAGAAGCCCTGCAGCAACCGCCCGATCAGCACGAGCACGGGCGCCAGCAGCCCGATCGTCGCGTAGCCCGGCACGAACGCAATCAGGATGGTGCCGCTCGCCATGATGGACAGCGTGACGATCAGACCCTTGCGGCGGCCGACCTCGTCGATGTACGCGCCCAGCACGATGGCGCCCAGCGGGCGCATCAGGAAGCCGGCGCCGAACACGGCGAAGGTCATCATCAACGACGCGAACTCGCTCTGCGCGGGGAAGAAGACGTTGGCGATCTGCGTGGCGTAGAAACCGAACAGGAAGAAGTCGAATTGCTCGAGAAAATTGCCGGCCGTGACGCGAAAGATCGCGGCGGCCTTCGAACGTTCGGCCGGAAGGCTGGACGAGGGGTGCATCGGGGTGTCTCCTGAAAATCCTGGAATACGCGGGTGGGGCTGATTGATTGTCGTTTTCCGGCATGTTGGCGCGGTATCGACCAAACGATAAGTGCGATTTTCGGAATGATTGATGCACTCCGGTTATCAATCGACGGACTCTCCACCGACCCCGGGATGACCGGAGGCGCCGCCGCGTCTCGCGTTGCTCGCGATTCGCCGCGAGGTGAAACGCAACCGGCTCGACGGGTTGGTGGAAACCGTTCCGGCTTTTACCGTCGGCATCGGCTGGGCGCCGGCGCGCGCCCCTGCGGATCGTGACGCACCCCCTTCAGGACATCACGGCGATCGCGAGCGCGACACACGTGCGCCGCCGCGACCGAAGCCGCTTCACGCTCCGGGTTCGACATACGCAGCCAGTTCTTCCGGCTTTCCGGACGGAAACGCGTCGGCCAGGTGATCGAGAAACGCGGAAACGCGCGCGCTCAACAACCGCCTGGACGGATACAGCGCCCACAATTCGATATCGGGCCCCGGCACGTCGCCCCAGCTGACGAGCGTGCCGGCGGCCAGGTCGCGGCTCACGAGCGACACCGGCAGACATGCGGCGCCCAGGCCGAGACGGACCGTATCGCGCACCATGATCAGCGACGACAGCCGTGCCACCGGTTCGATCGGGATGTGCGACGTCCCGGCCGGGTGCGAGACCTCCCATGCCGCGCGACCTTCGGTCGCCCCGCGAACGACGGCCGGCGCGGGCGTGTCGCCGCTCGGCCGCGCCAGCCCGGGCTTCGCGACGACGACCAGCCGGTCGCGCAGGAACACGCGCCCGATCAGGCTTTCGTCAGGGTCCGGGTTCACGCGGATCACGAGGTCTACCCCTTCCTCGACCATGTCGACGGGCCGGTCTTCCGTCGTCACCTCCAGCCTGACGTCCGGGTATTTCAGCGCGAACGTCGCCACCAGCCTCCCCATCGCGAACTGAGAAAAGAGCATCGGCGCACTGATGCGCAACCGGCCGCGCGGCCGCTCGCTCCTCGCCGCAATCGCCGACGCGCTGTCGGCAAGCTCCGCGAGCAGCACGCCCGTGCGCTCGTAGAGCGCACGCCCTTCCTGCGTGAGCGTCACGCCACGCGAGCCGCGCTCGAACAGGCGCAGCGACAGGCTGTTCTCCAGTTCCGCGACGCGGCGCGACAGCGTCGCCTTCGGGCGATCGGCCGCGCGTGCGGCTTCCCCGAAGCTGCCATGCCGGGCGACGAGGTTGAAATCGGCAAGAGCGAGCAAGTCCATGTGTTCCACCAGTGAGACGGTATGTCTATTTACCACACCTTCCGGATCGCATGCGGATCACTTAACTTACGTGGGCAGTCAATCCCATCGTTACCTCAGGAGTGAACATCATGACCATTCTCGTTACCGGCGCCACCGGCCGTGTAGGCCGCCAGCTCGTCCGTCAACTCGTCGATCGCGGCGCCGACGTGCGCGTACTGGTGCGCGATCCGTCCAAGGCCGACTTTCCGGCGGCAGTGTCCGTCGCGCAGGGCGACATGCTCGACGTCGACGCCCTTCGCACCGCGTTCTCCGGCGTCCGCACGCTGTTCCTGCTCAACGGCGTGGCCGGCGACGAATTCACGCAGGCGCTGATCGCGCTGAATCTCGCCCGAGAAGCGGGTATCGAGCGCGTCGTCTATCTGTCGGTCCTCCATGCCGACCGCTTCGTGAACGTGCCGCACTTCGCAGTAAAATCCGGCGCCGAACGGATGATCGAGCAGATGGGCTTCAGCTCGACGATCCTGCGGGCCGCGTATTTCATGGATAACGAAGCGATGATCAAGGACGTGATCGTCGGGCACGGCGTCTATCCGATACCGATCGGCGGCAAGGGCGTCGCGATGGTGGACGTGCGCGACCTCGCGGAAGTCGCGGCGATCGAGCTGATCCGGCGCAACGATGCGCCAGCCACGCTGCGGGTCGACACGATCAACCTGGTCGGGCCCGACACGCTGACCGGCACGCAGCTGGCGTCCATCTGGTCGGACACGCTCGGGCGCCCGGTTGCCTATGGCGGCGACGATCCCACGCCGTTCGAAGCCAATTTCGCGAAATTCATGCCGAAATGGATGGCGTATGAAATGCGGCTGATGGCCGAGCGCTACGTCAGCGACGGCATGGTGCCGGAGGCCGGCGACGTCGAGCGGCTGACCGCGATCCTGGGCCGCCCGCTGCGGACGTATCGCGACTTCGCGGCAGCGCTCGTCCGCTGAGCGCGATGCCGCGTCTTCATGCGCAGCGCGGCGGTGCGGGCAGTCGTCGGGGGGAACCGGTCGCCGCTGCCCCGTACGATCGACGAGCAGTTGGGAGGGCCGCCGAATTCGTCTGCCCCGGGCGGGGCCGAGGTCTACAACATGGACTGACTGACCAGCCCGTACAGTCCAAAGGCGGGGTCGGCCGTGCCCTCGTGCGCCGCGGCCGGCGCGTTGCGAACCATCTTCGAGCAGGTATCCACCTGTTTCAGCCCCTGTTCGCTCAGCCAGTCCGGCAAACTGCTCCCGTCAGGCACATCGACACGAACGAATTCGCCGTCGCGTTTCGTCAGCCAATAGCCGATCAGCACCTTCGCATGCGCATCATCGCTTGAGCGCGGCGCGACCACCGGGCCGATCACGTAACCGCGGCCAAATCGCCGCAGCACCGAAAACCCGACGACCTCGCCATCACGTTCGAGCACGACGCTTTCTCGGCGCATCTGCAACGCGGACAATAGCGCTTCGCGTTCGAGGCCGGACGCTCGCGCGTCGAGTTCGACCAGGCGCGGCCAGTCGGCCGGCGAACCGGCACGCAACCGCTCGCCGGCCGGCACGACAACCGCGGCGGGCCGATCGACGTTCCCCTGATATTGGCCCAGCGAGCCGCACACGTTGAACCCCAGTTTCTCGTAGAGGGGCCGACCGGCCGGCGTCGCGTGCAAAAACGTGACGCGCGGCCCCAGTTCGCCGAGGAGCGTCTCCATCAGCTTGCGGCCGATTCCGCGGCCCTGATGCGCGTCGGACACGATCACATGCCCGATTGCCGCGCGATCCGCACCGTACTTCCAGCCCATCGCGGTGCCGATGACCACCCCGTTTTCCTCGGCCGCGAACGCGATCGACGTGTCGGCGGAAAACTGCCAGTCTTCCGCCCTGAACGGCCAGCGCAGCGCCATGGAAAGGGCATGCGCGGCGGGAACGTCCGCCGCGGTGAATCGCCGGTAGCGAAGCGCGGACGTCGTATCGCGCTCGTTCACTTCATGTTCCTCATTCATCAAGCAGTCCTTTCAAAGGGTGCGGTCGCGCGGCACGGCACGTCAGAAAAATAGGCGGCGATCACATCGAAGCGGCGATAGATTGCACGGTTATCGCCGGCTGGCATGGGCGCATGACGATCCGGAAGCACGCCTGCCCCGGGCCTGACGCCGGCCGGTTTCCAAGCCGCCCCGACGCATCACGGCGATCGCGTGAAGTAACGTTGCGCCAACGCGACCCAATACCGGACTCCGGCCGGAATGATGTCGTCGTTGAAGTCGTATTTCGGATGATGCAGCGCCGGTGCGCTCGCGCCGTCCCGCGCATTGCCGATCAGCACGTAAGCGCCCGGCCGCTCTTCCAGCATGAAGCCGAAGTCTTCGGACGTCATGTTCGGCGGCACGTCGCGAAACAGACGTGGGTCGCCGAACGTGTCGCGAATCGCCGCTTCGCACAGGGCCGTCTCGGCCGGCGTGTTGACCGTCGCCGGGTAGTACCGAAAGAATTCCACGTCGACCTGTGCGCCATAAGCGCTTGCCAATCCCTCGCAAGCGAGCCGGACGTCTCGCTGCAGCTTCTGCTGCAATGACGACGACAGCGTGCGGATCGTGCCGCGCAGCTCGGCGGTATCGGGAATCACGTTGTCCGTCGTACCCGCATGGAACATGCACACGGAAATGACGGCGGGATCCACCGGATCCTTGTGCCGCGCGGCGATCGTCTGGCACTGCAGCACCATCGAGCACGCGAGCGGCACCGGATCGATGCCCAGATGCGGCTGCGCCGCATGCGCGCCCTTGCCCGTCACCGTGATCCTGAAGCGCGAGCCCGCGGCCATGATCGGGCCCGTGCGCAACCCGAAATGACCGGCCGGCAACCCGGGCCAGTTGTGCATGCCGAATACCGCTTCCGTCGGGTATTGCTCGAACAGTCCGTCGTCGATCATCCGGCGCGCGCCCGCGCCGCCCTCTTCGCCCGGCTGAAACACGAAATGGACGGTGCCGGCCAACTGCGGCAACGCTTTCAGTACGCGCGCGGCGCCGAGCAGCATCACGGTGTGGCCGTCATGGCCGCACGCGTGCATGATCCCGTGCGTGCACGATGCATGCGCGAAGTCGTTGGCTTCGCGAATCGGCAATGCGTCGAGATCCGCGCGCAGCACGATGCCGCGACCGGGATCCGCGCCGGGCAGGCTCGCGACCACGCCCGTGCCGCCCAGCCCGCGCGACACCGCATAGCCGAGCGATTCGAGCTCGCGGGCGACGACGTCGGACGTCCGGTGTTCTTCGAATCGCAACTCGGGATGCGCATGCAGGTCGCGGCGCAGTTTCGCCCAGTACGCGTGATGCGCGTGCAGCGACGTGTCGGGGATGATGGCGTGTTCCAATCTCGGCATCCTTGCAAAGCCAACCGGTTCAAATCACGACTGCCGCATCGCGCGCAGCGGCCGCATCAAGCGTAAAAGCCCAGGACAGACTTGACCTCCATGTACTCCTCCATCCCTTCGATCCCGTACTCGCGGCCGTTGCCCGACTGCTTGTAGCCACCGAACGGTGCCTGAGGGTCCCATGCGGGGTAGTTCAGATGCACCTGGCCCGAGCGGATGCGGGCGGCCACCGCGCGTACGCGCTCCATGTCGGTGCCCTGCACGTGCGCGCCGAGCCCGTAGACCGTGTCGTTCGCGATGGCGACCGCTTCTTCCACGGTGTCGTAAGGCAGGATCGCGAGCACCGGGCCGAAGATCTCCTGCTGCGCGATCGCCATGTCGGTGCGCACCTCGGAGAAAATCGTCGGCCGCGCATAAAAGCCGCGGTCGCGCCCCACGGGCCGGCCGGGGCCACCGGCGATCAGCTTCGCACGTTCGTCGACGCCCACGTCGATCATCTGCGCGACCCGCCCGAACTGCGCGCGATTGGCGAGCGGCCCATGCGTCGTCGCCTCGTCGAACGGATCGCCGACCACGAGCGTGTGCACGGTCGCGACGGCCAGTTCCTCGACCGCGCCGAGCATGGTGCGCGGCACGATCATGCGGGTCGGCGCGCTGCACGATTGCCCCATGTTGCGGAACGCGGCGGCCACGCCCGGCGGGATCGCACGCTGCAGGTCCGCGTCCGGCAACACGAGGTTCGGCGACTTGCCGCCCAGCTCCTGCGCGACGCGCTTGACGGTCGGCGCGGCCGCCTGCGCAACGAGCACGCCGGCCCGCGTCGAGCCGGTGATCGACACCATGTCGACCTCCGGATGCGACGACAGCGCCGCGCCCACCGTTTCACCGCTGCCGCTCACGAAGTTGAATACGCCGGCGGGCGCGCCCGCGTCGGCGACCACTTCCGCGAACAGCAGCGCGCTGAGCGGCGACAGCTCGCTCGGCTTCAGCACCACCGTACAGCCTGCCGCGAGCGCCGGCCCGACCTTCGCGGTGATCTGGTAGATCGGCCAGTTCCACGGCGTGATCAGCGCGCACACGCCGATCGGCTCGCGCACGATCGCGGTCGTCCCGCGCCGCTCGACGAACGGGTAGCGCGCGAGGTTGTCGCGTGCGACGCGGATATGTTCGGCCGCGAGCGGCACATGGGCGCCGCGTGCGTAGCCGATCGGCGCGCCCATCTCCAGCGCAAGCGCGGTGGCGAACAGCTCGGCGCGCGCCAGGATCAACGCATGGATGCGATCGAGCAACGCCGCGCGCTCATGCGGTGGAGTCGCGGCCCAGCGTTCGAACGCGCGGCGCGCGGCCTGCACCGCGCGGTCGGCGTCGCGCGCGCTGCCGAGCGGGATCTCGCACAGTGCGTCTTCAGTGGACGGGCTGACGACCGCGAACCGGTCGCTGCCGGCGGGCGGCACCCAGTCGCCGTCGATGAAGAAGCGTTCGAGCCTGCCGGCTTGCATCAGGTGAACTACCGGTGAATTCATTGCAACGTGTCCTTGAGTCGATACCACGCACCGACGAACGGCAGAAACCAGGGTTTGCCGAAGTGCCCGGGAATGGCCGGCCAGTCGAAGGCTTGCCACGGGTTGAGGTCCGCGCGTCCGTCCATGATCTCCGCCATCAGCGTGCCCATCAGCGTGGCCATGTGCGTGCCGTGGCCGCTATAGCCCATCGAGTAGTAAACGCCGTCGCGCTCGCCCGCGCGCGGCAGCCGGTTGGCCGTCATGTCGACCATTCCGCCCCAGCAGTAGTCGATGCGCACGGCGGCCAGCTCGGGAAACACGGCGGCCATCTGCTGCCGCAGGATCGCCCCGCTCTTTTCGTCGGAACGGGGATTCGACGCGGCAAAACGCGCACGCCCGCCGAACAGCATCCGGTTGTCGGGCGTGACGCGAAAGAAATTGACGAAGTTCTTCGTGTCGGTGACCATCCGGCGCGTCGGCAGCAAGCGGTCGAGCCACTCGCGCGGCAACGGCTCGGTGACGATGATGAACGCGCCGACCGGCACGATCCTGCGACGCACCCAGCCGAACGGCCCAACCTGCGAAATGCCGCTCGCGAGCAGCACCTGGCGCGCACGGATTTCGCCGAGCGGCGTACGCACCGCGTAGGCGCCGCCCGCTTGCCGCTTCAGTCCGAGCACCGGCGCGTGCTCGAGAATCTGCGCGCCGCGGGTTTGTGCGGCGCTCGCCAGCCCGCGCACATAGCGGCCGACATGCATCCCCGCACTCTTGCCAAACAGCAGGCCGCCGTGATAACGGTCCGAGCCGATCTCGTCGCGCAGCTCCGCCTTCGTGACCATGCGCGTGTCGGGGTCCACGCTCGCCGCGAGCAGCGCCTGGCTGCGCACGAGCTTGTCGTAGTGCTCGGGCTTCGCCGCAAGCTTCAGCTTGCCGCGGCGCACGAAGTCGCAATCGATCGACTCCTCCCTGACCAGCCGCTCGACCGTGTCGACGCCCGCGTCGAACGCGCGATAGAGCCGGTTAGCCAGTTCCGTGCCTATGCGCTGCGACAGCGACGCATAATCCTGCGCGAAGCCGTTGTTGCACATGCCGCCGTTGCGCCCCGACGCCGCCTGCCCGACGGTGCCGGCTTCGCAGACGATCACGCGCGCGCCTTTCTTGGCCAGCGCCAGCGCGGCCGCCGAACCCGTGATTCCGCCGCCCACCACCACCACGTCGCAACTGCCGTCCTGCAACGCCGACGAACTGCTCGCGAATGGCTCCGACGTATCGAGCCAGTAGGAACTGAAACGCATCAGGCACTCCCAAGTTGCCGCGCTGCACTGCACCGCACTGCATGGCCGGCGAACATTCGCCATCCCGATCCCGCCGCGCGTGCGGCCCAGATCGAAGCGCCTCTTCCGGAGGCGGCTCCCTTGTCCCCGTGACGGCCTTGCACTAGAAATCCGCGACCTTGCCCCACGCGGATTCGCTGAAACGGCCGGGCCGGTAAGGCGCCGGATCCACGAACGGTTCCGCACCGGACGCGAGATCGGCGATCAGATACCCGGCGCCCGGCCCGATCCCGAAGCCATGCCCCGAGAAGCCCGCCGCGAGGATCAGCCCCGGCACGCCCGGCACTTCGCCGATGCCCGGCACGCCGTCCGGCGTGCTGTCGACGAAGCCGGCCCATGCGTGTGTGATCTTCGCTTCGCGCAGTTCGGGCAACAGTTCGGCCGCGCGGCGGTACGTTTCGGCGACCGTCGGCATGTCGGGCTTCGGATCGAGAATGCGCACCGCTTCCATCGGCGTCGGCGCATCGAGGCGCCAGCGCTTCAACGTTTCATGCCCGCCGCGCACGCCTTCGAGGCCGCCCGGCAGCAGATTGCGCCAGCGCTTCGCGAACATCGGCACAAATTGCGGCGCGAAGCGCAGGAACTGCGGCGTGAGGTCCACGCGCGCGCGGCCGCTGATCGCCAATGCGTAGCGTCCGTCGCTGCGGCGCGTCACGGACACGCCGGACGTGTACATCGCTTCCGGCAGCGGCTGCGCGACGGGCGATACGCTCAGGATCGACTGACGGATCGATGCCTGCGGAAACCGGATGCCGAGCTGGCGGCAGAACGACGATGCCCATGCGCCGCCGGCCATCACGACCGTTCGGGTCTTGATGACGCCCGCCTCGGTAACGACGGCGGCGACACGGCCGCCCTCGAGCTCGATGCCGCGCGCCGCGCAGTGCTGGTGGACACTGCCGCCCAGCTTCATCAGCGCGGCGGCCACGGCCGGCGCGGCCTTCGCCGGATCGGCCGTACCGTCGGTCGGCGAGAAGACACCGCCCTTCCACTGCCGCCCGGTCGCCCGGCCGCGCTCGGCGGCCTGCTTGCTATCGAGCATGTATGTGGTCACGCCCGCGGTCTTCGCGAATTCGCCCCAGCTGGCCCAGCGGGACAGCTCGGCCTCGTCATTGCTGAGATACAGCAGCCCGCAGCGATGAAAGCCCGTGTCCTCTCCCGATTCGGCAGAGAATCGTTCCCACAGATCGATGCTCTTGCTCGCCATCGGCAGCTCGCGCGCGTCGCGGTTCTGCTGCCGGCACCAGCCCCAGTTGCGGCTCGACTGTTCGGCGCCGATGCGGCCCTTCTCGACGAGCGCGACCGACAGCCCGCGCCGGGCCAGATAGTAGGCGGTGAAGACGCCAATGATGCCGCCGCCGATCACGACGACGTCGGCCGCGGCCGGCGGCGTGGACAAGGTTTCGATATGGCGCAGCGGAGGGGACATGCTCAGTCTCGTTCGGTGGAGGGTTTGACGTTCTGCATCACGTAGAACTTCGCCACGCGTTCGCTGCTTTCCCATCCGATCGACGCGCCGCGCGGCACGAACAGCGCATCGCCAGCACCGAGCGACAGCACGCTGCCGTCGGCCGCCGCGAACCGCACGCCGCCGTCCAGCAGGAACATGAACTCGTTCGCGCGATGCGGCCGGACGATCCGGTGATACGGTGTCGAGTCCCACGTGCCCGCGCAATATTCGGCGCCGTCGTCGGTGAACACGTTGTCGCTGCGGCATTGCGGCGCGGGGCCGAGCAGCACCTCGGCCGGCAGCGTGGCGGACGGTTTGAAGTCCGCGTCGGCGCGCAGCGCGAAGAGGCCGCGTTTCGTCGGTTGCGCGCACGCTGCCGCACAGAACATCAGCAGTACCGGCGATTGCGCGGCGATGCGCAGTGCGGTGCCGCCGCCGATGACGGCGCCTTGCCCCGGGCCGAGCACCAGCGGGGCGGCCCCGGCCGCTTCGAGCGTCAGCTCGCCCTGGACGACGACGACGGTTTCGACGTGCGGAAAGCTCGGCACGTCCAGTTCGCCGACGAAAACGATCCGCCCCGCGGCCATCGCGTCGGAACCTTCCCAAGCCATCTCGCGATGCGACGCGAAAGGATCGTTCGCGCCGAACGCCTGCTTGCGGAATGCGGTGGAAGACGGCGCGCCGTCGGCCCGGTGCAACACGAAAACTGCGGTCATTTCTGCTCCTGTGCGGTGCGCGGCGGCCGGGTTCAAAGCCATCGCGCGATATCGGAAATCGTCGTTCGCCGGCGCTCCTGCCGGACCTCCTCAGCGGGGCATGTCGTCCATGCGTGCGCTTACGCCGCGTGACACGACGCTTCGCGGCGCTCGTCGCGCGTGCGGATCGACAACGCCCGCTCCGGCGCGCGGCCGGCTCGCGCAACCACGTAATCGCGCGGCGTGATCCCGAGCACGCGCCGAAAATGCCGGCACAGATGGCTCTGATCGAAGAAGCCGACGTCGGTCGCGACGACCGAAGGCGCGAGGCCTGCGCGCAGCAGGTCCTGCGCCCGCCGTACCCGCACGAGGCACAGATACCGGTGCGGCGACAGCCCGGTTTCGCTGCGAAAGCGCGCGGTGAAACGGGACACGCTCAACCCGGCCACCGCCGCGAGCGTGTCGAGGTTCAGCGGCTGCGCGAACGACGCGTCGATCGTGCGCAGCACGTCGCCGATCGCCGGCGAGATGGCCGGCGCGACACGTGGCGAGCCAACGAATTGCACTGTCATATCGAATTCTCCCGGCGCTCGCTTCAGTGCAGGAAATCCTGCATCCGGTAATACGCGCCGACGAGCGGCAGGAACCACGCATGCCCGAAATGGCCCGGTATCGCCGGCCACTCGAGTTCGCGCCACGGATTCGACGCGGCCGCGCCATACAGCACATCGGCCATCACGCGGCCCATGTGCACCGACATCTGCACACCGTGACCGCTGTAGCCCATCGAGTAATAGAGCCCGTCGTGCTGGCCCGCGCGCGGCAGCCGGTCGGCGGTGATGTCCACCAGCCCGCCCCAGCAGTAGTCGAGCCGCACGTTGGCCAGTTCCGGGAAATAACCCGCCATGCCGGCGCGCAGGATGTCACCGCTCTTCGCGTCGGAGCGCGGGCTCGACATCGCGAAACGCGCACGGCCGCCGAACAGCAGCCGGTTGTCGGGCGTCACGCGGAAGTAGTTGCCGATCTGGCGCGACGTCACGTACGCACGGCGGTGCGGAAACAGCCGGTTCAGCTGCGCATCGGGCAGCGGCTCGGTCACGACGATGAAGCTGCCGACCGGTGCGATGCGTCGCCGGAACCACGCGAACGGCCCGTGCTGCGACGCGCCGGTCGCGACCAGCACGCGATCGGCGACGAGCGTGCCGCGGGCGCAGGTGATCCGGTGGCGCTCGCCGTCGAGCCGGTCGAGCTGCGTGACGGCCGCGTGCTCGTACACGCGTGCGCCGGCGCGCACGGCCGCTTGCGCGAGCCCGACGCCGAACTTGCCCATGTGCATCTGCGCGCCGTTGCGCTGCAGGAGTCCGCCGTAAAAACCGTCGGACGCGATTTCGTCGCGGATCCGCGACGGCTCGATCAGTTCGATGTCGGGATCGACATCGCGCCGCAACGCGTTGAAGGTCTTTTCGAGCCCCGCGAAATGTTGCGGCTTCGCGGCGAGTTTCAGCTTGCCCGCCCGCCGGAAGTCGCAGTCGATCGCCTGTTCGGTCACGATCGTCTCGACGCTCTTCACCGCGCTTTCGTACGCGCGATAGAACTGCTTCGCCGGCTCGGCGCCGATTCGCGCGGCCAGCGACGCATAGTCCTGCGCGACGCCGGTATTGCACTGGCCGCCGTTGCGGCCGGACGCTTCGCCGGCGATTTGCGCGGCTTCGAGCACGACCACCGAGACGCCGCGCTGCGCGAGCGCGAGGGCCGCCGACAAGCCGGTGAAGCCGCCGCCGATCACGGCCACGTCGGCACGCCCTTCGACGGGCCCCTCGCAACCGGCACGAAACGCGGGGCGGGTATCCAGCCAGTACGATTCCAGTTTCATTGGATCCTTCTCGAGCATTCCGGCAACAACGATCGGCGACCGTTCAATGAGAATCATTTAAGCATCGTCAAAAACCGCAGTTGTCGCGTATTCGCGCGCGGCACGCGCACAAATCGCCGTTTTGCGCGACTGCCGCAGCACACTATGCGGCGTGCCGTCCACCGCGCCGCGCGATGAACGGTTCGCACGTCGCACACTACAGCCGCACCGGCGTGACGCCGGCCTGCACCGGCTCCGCCTGGAAGCGCGCGAGATCTTCTTCGCTGCGATGGCACAGCACCTGCGCGCCGTTCCCGAGCGTGCGCAGAGACGGGGCCGTCCGGTTGCACACGCCGTCCACGCGCATCGCGCAGCGCGACAGGAACGGACACAGCTCGGCCTCGTTCTCGTTCTCGCGCTCGCCGATCGGCACCAGCGGCCCGTGGCAGCGCTCGGCCGCATCGTCGAGCCAGCCCGCGCGCAGTTCCGGCGCGGACGACACCAGCAAGTGCGAATACGGGTGATAAGGCGGCGCGCACAGCGCGTCGCGGCTGCCCGTCTCGACGCGACGGCCCGCATACAGCACGACGATGTCGTCGCTGATCGCGCGCACCTTCGCGATGTCGTGCGTGATGAACACGTACGACACGCCGAGCTTCGCCTGCAGGTCGCGCAACAGCTCGATGATCGCGGCGCCGACGACCGTGTCGAGCGCCGACGTGACCTCGTCGCACAGGATCAGGTCGGGCTCTGCCGCGAGTGCGCGCGCGAGGTTCACGCGCTGCTTCTGTCCGCCGGACAATTCTCCGGTACGCCGCGCAGCCACCGCCGGCGGTAGCCGCACGAGCTCGAGCAGCTCCGCGACGCGCTGGCGTGCACGCGCGCCCTTGATCCCGTGATAGAACGCGAGCGGTCGCGCGAGCGTGCGCTCGACGGTATGCACCGGATTGAGTGCGGTATCGGCGTTCTGGAACACGATCTGCACGCGGCGATGCTGCTCTTTCGTCCGTTTGCCGATATCGCGCGCGAGCGGCTCGCCGTCGAGCAGGATCTCGCCGCCCGTTGCCGGCACGAGGCCCGCGATCACCTTCGCGAGCGTCGTCTTGCCGGAGCCCGATTCGCCGATCACGCCGACGGTCTGCCCGCGCCCGATGCGCAGGTCCACCTCATGCAGGATCACCTTCGCGGGCCAGCCCTTCGCAGTACGGCCGCCGTAGCCGGCGATCGCGCCGCGCACGTCGAGCAGCGGCGCCGGTGCGGCGCTCGCCGCTTTTGCATCGCGTTCGGCATCGTTCGGCGTGACCGCCGCGATCAGGCTCTGCGTGTACGGATGCGTCGGCGCATGCAGGATCTGTTCGGTATCGCCGGCCTCGCGGATCACGCCGTCGCTGAGCACGACGATCCGGTCGGCCATCTGCGCGACCACGGCCAGGTCGTGCGACACGTACACCGCGCTCATTCCGTAGCGCCGGATCACGCTCCTGAACGCCTGCAGCACGTCGATCTGCGTGGTCACGTCGAGCGCGGTAGTCGGCTCGTCGAGGATCACCAGCTCCGGATCGGTGATCAGCGCCATTGCGGCCATCAACCGCTGCAGTTGTCCGCCCGATACCTGGTGCGGATAGCGCTTGCCGATCGCCTCCGGCTCCGGCAGCGCGAGTGCGCGAAACAGCTCGATCGCCTTCGCCTGCGCATCGCGCTTCGTCATCGTCCTGTGGATCAGCGCGCTCTCGATCACCTGGTCGAGAATCGTACGCGACGGATTGAACGCGGCGGCGGCGCTCTGCGCGATATACGCGACCTTGCGGCCGCGCAGCGCGGTCAGCGCTTGCGCGGACAGCGTGCAGACATCCGTGCCGCCGAGCTTCACCGAGCCGGCGGCGATCCGGCAGCCGGTGCGCGCGTGGCCCATCAGCGACAGTGCGATCGTCGTCTTGCCGGAGCCCGATTCGCCGATCAGCGCGAGCACCTCGCCGCGCCCGATATCGAAGTCGACGCCGTGGACGATCGTCGTTTCCTCGCCGCCCGGGCGGCCGCCGACGACGCGCAGCCCGCGCACCTCGACGAGCGGAGTCGATTGATCTCGCATCAGTGTTCTCCGGCGGCGGCAGCCGCGCCCTTGCGGCGGCCGCGATGCGGCAGACCGTCGATCAGCAGGTTGACGCCCACCGTCAGGATCGCGATCGCGACCGCGGGCATGATCGCGACGGCCGAGCCGTCGCCGAGGCTCGCGATGTTCTCGCGCACGAGCGAGCCGAGATCCGCATACGGCGGCTGCACGCCGAGCCCGAGAAAGCTCAGGCCGCTCAGCAGCAGCACCACGAACGTGAAGCGCAGCCCGGTGTCCGCCAGCATCGGATGAATCATGTTCGGCAGCATCTCGACGCATGCGATATACAGCGCGCTTTCGCCGCGAGCACGCGCGACCTGCACGAACTCGAGCGTGCTGATGTTGACGGCCAGCGCGCGCGCGATCCGGTACGAGCCAGGCATGTAGCTGACCGCCGCGGTGAGAACCAGCAGCGGCAGCGACGAGCCGAACGCGGCGACGAGCATCAGCGCGAACATCTTCGACGGAATCGACGTGAGCGCGTCGAGCAGCCGGCTCATCGTCTCGTCGACCGCACGGCCCGACACGGTCGCGAGCAGCCCGAGCGTCGTGCCGGTCAGCGCAGCGAGCAGCACCGCGGCCAGCGCGAGCAGCACGGTCAGCCGCGTGCCGAACAGGATCCGGCTCAGCATGTCGCGGCCGAGGAAGTCGGAGCCGAACGGCAGCTTCGCGCTGAACGGCGCGAACACGTCGGGCGTGACGATCGACCCGACGTCATGCGGCGCGATCAGCGGCGCGAACACGGCGACGAACAGCATCAGGCCGACCATCGACAGGCCGACGCGGCCGCCGGTCGTCAATGCGATGCGCGCGGTGCGGCGCTTGCGCGGCCGGTCGGGAGCAGGCGCGGCAGGCGGCATGCTACCCCGCCCCAGGGGCGGGTCGCCGGATGGCGGCAGCGCGCTGCTGCGTTGTACGGGTTCGATCGGTTGCATGGGCGGCATCTCGGAAGGAAAACGAAACACTCAGGTGCGCAGTCGCGGGTTCGACACGATCGAGCACAGGTCGGCGAACAACACGAGCGTCAGGTAAGCGACGCAGAAGATCAGCGTGCACGCCTGGACCAACGGGAAATCGCGATTGCTGACGGCGTCGACCATCAGGCTCGCGAGGCCCGGATAGTTGAAGATCGTCTCGACGACGATCACGCCGCCGAGCAGATACGACAGGCTCAGCGCGATCGCATTGGCGATCGGCCCGATCGCGTTCGGCAGCGCATGGCGCAGCACGACGCGCGCGGGGCTCGCGCCCTTCAGCATGGCCATCTCGACATACGACGCGCTCAACTGCTCGATCACCGCGGCGCGCGTCATGCGTGCCATCTGCGCGATCACGACGGCGCACAGCGTCAGCACCGGCATCGCATACGCACGCAGGAAATCGTGCACGCTTTCGATCGGGCCGCTGTACGACAGCGCGGACAGCCAGTGCAGCTTCACGGCCAGCACGAGCACGGCGACCGTCGCGATCAGGAATTCCGGCGTCGCGACGAGCGACAGCGTGCCGAGGCTGATCACGCGATCGATCACCGACTCGCGCTTGACCGCCGCGAGGATCCCGAGCAGCAGCGCGATCGGCACCGACACGGCGGTCGTGATCGCCGCCAGCGTGAGCGACTTCGGCAGGCGCCCGCCGATCAGCTCCGACACCGGCATGTCGCCGGACAGCGACCGGCCGAAATCGCCGTGCAGCAGCCCGGCGAGCCAGTGCACGTAACGCACGTGCGCCGGCATGTCGAGGCCGAACTGCTGGCGCAGCGCGGCGACCGTCTCCGGCGTCGCCGACTGGCCGAGCGCGGCCTGCGCGGCATCGCCCGGCAGCAGGTTCGTGATCGTGAAGATGATCGCGGACACGATCAGCAGCGTCAGCGCGGTGACCGCGATACGCCGGCCGATCAGCCCGATGAGCATTCGGTTCATGGAGCGGCACTCCCGAAAAAGCCGCGCTTGGCCGGTGCGGTGGCCCGCGCCGGCCGCGCGACGGCGGCCAGCGACGACGTCATGCGTTCCACCACACGTTCTCGGCGAACATGAAGCCCATCATCCCGCCGGTCGGGATCGAACCGAGGCCCGCGAGCCGCTTGTCGTACCCGTCGAGGAAGCTGATGAACGCCGGAATGCCGACCCGGCCCTGCTGCGCGACGATCGCCTGCATCTCGCCGTACATCTGCTTGCGCTTCGCGTCGTCGGTTTCCGAACGGGCGGCGAGCAGCAGCTGGTCGAACTTCGCGTTCTTCCAGCCCGACTCGTTCCACGGCGCATCCGACTTGAAGAACTGCGTGAACAGCACGTCGGCGCTCGAGCGCGGGTTGATGTTGCCGAACGTGAGCGGATGCTTCATCCAGTGGTTCGACCAGTAGCCGTCGGGCGACGCGCGGTTGACCTGCAGGTTCAATCCGATCTTCTGGCCGGCCTGCTGCAGCAGCACGGCCATTTCGATCGACCCGTTCGCGTCGGACGTCGCATAGATCGGCGGCAGCGTGACGCCCAGCGCGCCCGCCTTCTGGAACAGGAACTTCGCCTTGTCCGGATCGTGCGGCCGCTGCGGCAGCGACGCGTTGAAGTAGCGATGCCCCGGCGGAATCGGCTGGTCGTTGCCGATCACCGAGTAGCCGCGGAACACCGCCGAGCGGAGCTGCTCGCGATCGAACAGGTACTTCATCCCCTCGACGAAATCGGGACTCGAGACGATCGGGTTGTCGCTACGCATGATAAGGTCGGTATAGAGGCCCGACTTGGTTTCCTTCAGCGCGTAGCCCGGCGTCGACGAAACCCGCTGCGTCGAGCGCGGATCGATCGCGTTGATCAGGTGTACGTCGCCCGACAGCAGCGCGTTCAGGCGCGCGGCGCTGTCGCTGATGCCGATCAGCTCGATCTCGTCGAGATACGGCTTGCCCGACTTGAAGTAGCTGTCGTTGCGCACGCCGACGGTCGACACGCCCGGCTTGAACGACTTCAGCTTGTACGGGCCGCAGCCGATACCGGTGCTGAAGTCGGTCGTGCCGTCCTTGACGATCACGAGCTGCGGCGTCGCCAGCACGACCGGCAGGTCCGCGTTCGCACTCGCGAGCGTCAACGTGACTTCGTCGGGACCGCTCGCCTTCACGTCGGTGAACTGGTCGGCGATCGTCTTGACCTTCGACGCGGTGGCCGCGTTCTTGTGACGCATCAGCGAGTACACGACGTCGGCCGGGCCGACCGGCTTGCCGTCGTGGAACGTGACGCCCTTGCGCAGCTTGATGACCCAGGTCTTCGCGTCGGTCGTGTGCAGCGACTCGGCGAGGTTCATCTGCGGGGTGAGGCTTTGATCCAGCTGCGTCAGGCCGCTGTAGAACATGAAGAAGCGGATGTAGTCCGCGCCCGTCGAGCCCTTGGCCGGGTCCAACGTGTCGGCCGTCGAGCTGGATTCGTTCGCGACCCGGATCTTGCCGCCGCGCTTCGGCGCGGGCGCGGCAAAGGCAGTCCCGGGATGCACCAGCAGTCCGCCGGCGCCGGCGGCCATCATGCCGCTCGCCGCCATGACCTTCATCATGTCGCGGCGCGTGAAGCCACCCTTGCCGCCGTTGTCGATATCGTCGCTCATCCGAACTGCTCCTGACTGTGGAAAGTGGGTCCTGGGGTCCAGCGTCGTTGTTCAATCCCGCCGCGCCCGCTTGCTGGTGGCAGCCGCGACGTCGTGCACATGCAATTCATTTAAGCATCGCCAAAATGCGGGTTGTCGCGATTCGGGGCGGCTGCACGACACGATTCGACCGTTTTGCGCCGCCCGCGCAGCATGAATTGCTGCGTACACGCACGCGTCGCCGTTTGCCGGGCGGCACGTCGCAACGGCGGCCGAACCCGTGTAGATGAAGGAAATCGTAAAGCCGCACCCGCCGCAGATTGCGCCGACAAAATTGCCCGTTCGGCATCCGGCGCGCGTTTGGCTCAGGCAAACCGCACGTTTGTGTCGAATGCGTGCCCGCATGCCGGCGACGGCCCAAGCGAGCGGCACGTCGCGGCGCGCGCGGGCCGATGCGGGCGCCGGTCGCGACGGCACGGCGCGCATGAAAGGTCAGAAGAATGCCGCTCCGTCGCAGCGGCTTTGCGAGCAGGAAGGAAGGTGACGGGACGGCCCGGAAACCGGGCGCACGCGAGCCGTGCAGCCGTCAGGAACCCTGATTCGGTGCGGCGATGCGTGCGTCGCCGGCCTGCCGGCGCGTATGCCGGGCGTGCGCCGGCGCGGCGCGAAGGAAGCGGGATGATGCGCAGGCTGCCTGCGCACGGCACGACGCCGTCACGCAGCGAGCCGGAACACCGATACGGCGGCCCGCAGGCGTGCCGCCTGCTCATCGAGCGAGGACGCGGCAGCGGCAGCCTGCTCGACGAGCGCGGCATTCTGCTGGGTGACTTCGTCCATTTGCGCGACCGCCAGCCCGATCTGTTCGATGCCGGTGCTCTGCTCGGCCGATGCGGCCGAAATCTCGCCCATGATGCCGGCTACGCGATCGATCGACCGGACGATCTCCGTCATGCGCGCGCCGGCCGTCTCGACGAGCCGGCTGCCGCTGCCGGCCCGCTCGACCGACGCGTCGATCAATCCCTTGATGTCCTTCGCGGCCGCGGCGCTGCGTTGCGCGAGCGAGCGGACTTCCGACGCGACGACGGCGAACCCGCGCCCCTCCTCGCCGGCCCGCGCGGCTTCCACCGCGGCGTTGAGCGCCAGGATGTTGGTCTGGAATGCGATGCTTTCGATGACGACGGTAATGTCGGCGATCCGCACCGATCCGTCCGAAATCTGCCGCATCGTTTCGACGACCGCCTGCACCGCGGCGCCGCCGAGTTCGGTCGCATCCTTCGCCTGGGTCACGAGCGCATTCGCCTGGCGTGCGTTGTCGGCGTTCTGTTTGACCGTGGACGTGATCTGCTCCATGCTGGCGGCCGTTTCCTGCAGCGACGCGGCCTGCTGCTCCGTGCGCTGCGACAGATCCAGATTGCCTTGTGCGATCTCGCCGGTGCCCACGGCAATCGAATGCGTCGTGGTCTGGATCTCGGCGATGGTCTCGGTCAGCCGCGCCTTCATGTCGCCGAGCGCCACGAGCAGGCTGCCCGGGGCCGCTTGCGCCGTATCGAACTGGACGTCCAGTTCACCGGCGGCGATGCGGGCCGCAATTCGCGCCGCATGCGCGGGCTCGCCACCCAGCGTGCGGCTGACGCTGCGCAGCACACCCCATGCGATGGCCGCGAGCGCCGCGGCGATGACGAGCGTGATGGAGCCCAGCACCACCGCGAGCCGGGTAAACGCCGCATTGATGTCGTCGTAGAAGAATCCCGTGCCAATCCACCAGTCCCAGTCCGGAATCGCGACCACGCCCTGAAGCTTCGGCTCCACGTCCGCGTCGGGGCTGCGCTTGATCAGCACGTCGACGAGCGCGAAATGCGCCTGCGCCATTCCCGCGCGGTACGCCTCGCTGTCGGTCAGGCCGCTGGTCGTGCGGTTGCCCTTCGCGCGCGTGCCGATGAACTTCGCGTTCGGATGCACGAGGTTGACGCCGTCGGACGTCGTGACCCAGAAGTAGCTCTTCGAATTCGCGTTGAGCGCCGACAGCGCGGCCTTGGCCTGCTGCTGCGCCTGCTCCCGCGTAAGCGGGCCGTTCGTCTGCATCGCGCGATACGAATCGACCAGATGCTCGGCCTTGGTCAGCAGAATGACGAGCTCTTCGCGGCGGCTGTCGATCAGCGCGTCGCGCAGCGTGTGCAGCGACAACGCGGCGAGCAAGACGATACCGAGCAACGCCGCGGCGACGAGCATCAGCAGTTTCGTGGACAACTTCATGCGGGGCCTCTCGATATTAACCGTTCGGTACATATATCGGCCCCGGCGGCCCGGCCTTGAACGACTCAATATAGGTCATTACCCGTATTTCGTGCGCTGATCGAACGCGCGACGGGACGCGACGACATCGCGGCCGCGCCCCGTCGCGACGATCAGTGAATCTGCCGCCGCAAGCGGCTTACAGCCCGAGCTGCGTCGCGAGATGGCCGATGTCCGACACTTCGTAATAGTTGTAGAACGGTGTACCCGGCTCGTGGCCACGGTTCACGAACGCCTTGTGCTTAATCCCGAGATCCTCGGCCGTCATCAGGTCGTAGCGCAGGCTCGACGATACGTGCAGCACGTCCTCGGGCTTGCAGCCGAGCTTGTCGAACATGTATTCGAAGCCCTGCATCCGCGGCTTGTACGACTGTGCCTGCTGCGCGGTGAACACCGCATGGAACGGTGCGCCGAGCTTGTCGACGTTGCTCATGATCTGGTCGTCCATGGCGTTCGACAGGATCACCAGCTTGTACTTCGTCGCCAGCCGCGACAGCCCGGCCGGCACGTCCGGATGCGGGCCCCACGTCGGCACCGCATGATAGAAACGCTCGGCCTCGGCTTCGTCGAACGTCACGCCGACCCGCGCACAGGTGCGACGGATCGCGTTGACGACGACGTCCCGGTACGGCTTCCAGGCGCCGAGCACTTCGTCGAGCCGATAGGCGGCGAACGCACGCACGAATTCCTCCATCGCGACCGGCGTCAGCCGGTCCGCATAGACTTCGCGGGCCATCTCGGCCATCCGGAAACGGGTCAGCGTGCCGTAGCAGTCGAAGGTGATGAACTTCGGTTCAAACTGGATCATGGTGATGTCCTGTCGGTGTGAAGCCCCGGCGGCGCCGGGGACGGGCTGGGTTGTACGAAATTGAATCAGGGCAAAAAGTCGTTCGCGCATCGTTCGACGCCGCTCAAAGCGCAGAATCGCCGCGTGTTTCCCGGCACATGCAGCACGATCTGCGGCGCGATCGGGCGTGGCGCAGCAACGGCGGCCGGTGGGCGCCGTGCCACCGCAGCGGGCTCGCCTGCCGGTGCGGCCCTTCGGCAGGCCGCAGCGCCGCCGTGCATTCATCCTAGAGGCATTCCCACAGCAGGCGTGGTCGGAATGACCAGCCGCGCCGGCACGATCCGCGCGTTTGCTCGCGCCAATCGAGCGGGTTTGCATCGATCGTGCGCGCGCGGCCGCCGTGGCCCGAAAACAGGCGAATCGTCCTATCCGTACAGCAACCGCGCTGGCAGAGTGAACGGGTCATTTCCACCCATCCGGAGTCCGGCGTGTCCGACCTCAATCCTTCCCGCACGCTCACGTATCGCCCGTTCGCCGAAGCAGACCTGCCCGCCGCGCATCGACTGTCGGAGACGGTCAAGTGGCCGCACCGGCTCGACGACTGGCGCTTCGTGTTCCAGCTCGGCAGCGGCTTCGTCGCCGAAGACGAAACCGGCATCGTCGGCACCGCGCTGGGCTGGCCCTTCGGCGAATCGCACGCGTCGCTCGGCATGGTCATCGTGTCTCCCGAGCGCCAGGGCCGCGGCATCGGGCGCGAACTGATGACCCGCGTCGTCGACAGCCTCGGCACGCGCACCATTTTTCTGCATGCGACGCCGGCCGGCGAACCGCTGTACGCGAAATTCGGCTTCGATGTGATCGATACGGTCGATCAGCACCAGGGCGCGGCCTTCCAGCCGCCGCTGATCTCGCTGCCGCCGGGCGAGCGCCTGCGCCCGCTCGGCACCAACGACGGGCCGCGCCTCGCCGCGCTCGCGTCGCGCGCGGCCGGGTACGAACGCGGTGCGGTGATCGATGCGCTGCTCGACGTCGCGAACGGCATCGCGCTCGACCGCGACGGCGAGTTGCTCGGCTTCGCGCTGTTCCGGCGTTTTGGCCGCGGCCATGTGATCGGCCCGGTGATCGCACCGGATGCGCTGCGCGCGCAAGCGCTGATCAGCCACTGGCTCGCGCTGCACGAAGGCATGTTCGTGCGGCTGGACGTGCCGGGCGATAGCGGGCTGTCCGACTGGCTGCAGGGGCTCGGGCTGCCGCGCGTCGACACTGTGGTCGCGATGGCGCGCGGCGCGACGCCGGTGCGCGACCCGGCGCTGCGCGCGTACGCGATCGTGAATCAGGCGCTCGGTTGAACGGGACTCACGATGAGCTTTCTCTACAAGGCCGACCCGGTGCGCGGCGCGCAATGGGCGGCGCGCTTCGCGCAACAGGCGCCCGATCTGCCGTTCCGGATCTGGCCGGACCTCGGCGACGCCAGCGCCGTGCGCTATCTCGCCGCTTGGCAGCCGCCGGACGACCCGGTCGCGCTCCTGCCGAATCTCGAGGTCGTGTTCTCGGTCGGCGCCGGCATCGACCAGTTCGACCTGTCGCGTGTGCCTTCGCACATCCCCGTCGTGCGGATGATCGAACCGGGCATCGTCGAAGGGATGGTCGAATACGTGACGCAGGCCGTACTGACGATCCATCGCGACCTGTTCGACTACGCGGCGCAGCAGCGCGAGCACGTGTGGCGCGAGAAACCGGTGCGGGCGGCCGCGTCGCGGCGCGTCGGCGCGCTCGGGCTCGGCACGCTCGGCCAGGCCGTGCTCGACGCGTTGCGGCGCTTCGGTTTCCCGTGTGCCGGCTGGAGCCGCACGCCGCGCATGCTCGACGGCGTCGACTGCTACGCGGGCGACGCGACGCTCGATGCATTTCTCGCCCGCACCGACATCCTGATCTGCCTGCTGCCGCTGACCGACAGCACGCGCGGCCTGCTGGGGGCGCGCGTGTTCGATGCGCTGCCGGCCGGCGCGTCGCTGGTGCAGGCCGGGCGCGGCCCGCAGCTGGATTCGGCGGCGCTGCTCGCGGCGCTCGCGAGCGGCCGCCTCGACAGCGCGATCCTCGACGTGACGGATCCCGAGCCGCTGCCGGCCGGCCATCCGTTCTGGACGCACCCGCGCATTCGCATCACACCGCACATCGCGAGCGCGACACGGCCCGACACCGCGGTCGACGCGGTGCTCGCAAACCTCGCGCGCCATCGCGCGGGACAGCCGATGATCGGCGTGGTCGATCGCGCGCGCGGCTACTGACGCGCGTATCCGGCCCGGCGGGGCGCGCAGCAGAAAATGCCGCAGCGCCCCGTGCAAACGCCGCATGCATACGTTTCGGATCGCAAATTGAAGACGCACGCGACTTTCTCACCCGTTAGCATGAACCCATCGCTGACACCTGACGAGAGTCCCGCCCTCCCATGAATCACGCCGCGCTGATCGAAGCCGATCGTCAACACCTGATCCACCCCGTCGTCAACTATCGTGCGCACGAGGCGCGCGGCGTCACCGTGCTCGAATCCGCGGACGGCGTATTCCTGCGGGACACCGGCGGCCATACGCTGCTCGATGCGTTCTCGGGCCTGTGGTGCGTGAATGTCGGCTACGGCCGCGACAGCATCGTGAAAGCCGCTGCCGACCAGATGGTGAAGCTGCCCTACGCGACCGGCTATTTCCATTTCGGCTCGCAGCCGGCGATCGAGCTGGCCGAACGGCTCGCCGCGCTCGCGCCGCCGTCGCTGAACCGCGTGTACTTCACGCTGGGCGGCTCGGACGCGGTCGATTCCGCGGTGCGTTTCATCACGCACTTTTTCAACGCGACCGGCCGCCCGTCGAAAAAGCAGATGATCGCGCTAGAGCGCGGCTATCACGGCTCGTCGTCGTTCGGTGCCGGCCTGACCGCACTGCCCGTGTTTCACCGGCACTTCGATCTGCCGCGCGCGGACCAGCATCACATCCCGTCGCCCTACCCGTATCGCCACGCGCTCGGCGACGATCCGCAGGCGCTGATCGCCGCGTCGGTCGCCGCGCTCGACGCGAAAGTCGCGGAACTCGGCGCGGACAACGTCGCCGCGTTCTTCTGCGAGCCCGTGCAGGGCTCCGGCGGCGTGATCGTGCCACCAACCGGCTGGCTGAAGGCAATGCGCGACGCGTGCCGGCGCCTGGGCATCCTGTTCGTCGCGGACGAGGTAATCACCGGTTTCGGCCGCACGGGCCCGCTGTTCGCATGCGAGACGGAGCAGGTCGATCCGGACCTGATGACCATCGCGAAGGGTCTGACCGCCGGCTATGCGCCGATGGGCGCCGTGCTGATGTCCGACGAAATCTACGAAGGCATCGCAGGCAGCCGCACGGAGTCGGCCGCGGTCGGTCATGGCTATACGTATTCCGCGCACCCGGTCAGCGCGGCGATCGGCCTCGAGGTGCTGAAGCTCTATCACGAAGGCGGGCTGCTCGCGAACGGCCAGGCGATGGCGCCGCGCTTCGCCGCGGGCCTCGACGCGCTGCGCGCGCACCCGCTCGTCGGCGACGCGCGTTCGGTCGGCCTGCTCGGCGCGCTCGAACTGGTGGCCGACAAGGCACGTAAGACGCGCTTCGACCCGGCGCTGAACGTGCCGGACAAGATCGCGGCGGCCGCGTACGCGAACGGCGTGGTGTTTCGCGCATTCGGCGACGGCGTGCTCGGTTTCGCGCCGGCGCTGAGCTTCACCGCGGGCGAGTTCGATCTGATGTTCGAACGCGTACGCAAGACGCTCGACGACGTGCTGGCCGACGCGGGCGTGCAGCGCGCGTTGGACGCCGCGCACGCGCAGCCGGCCTGACCGGCCAAGGGAAAGCCGGGCTTGTGGCGGCCATCGTTCGACTCTAAAGTAACCGGACATTCCATTTTTGCCTTCTCACGTGAACATGACGGACAGCAAACTGGATCGCATCGACCTGCGCATCCTCTCCCAGTTGCAGAAGCGCGGCCGCATGACCAACGTCGAGCTGGCCGATGCGGTCGGGCTGTCGCCCAGTCCATGCCTGATCCGCGTGAAGCGGCTCGAGAAGGCCGGCTACATCGGCGGCTACGGCGCACACATTCAGCTCGAGAAGCTCGGCGACGTGCAGGTCGTGTTCACCGAGGTCACACTGGCCGACCACCGCCGCGAGGACTTCGACCGCTTCGTCGCGGCGATCCGCAATGTCGACGAGATTGTCGAATGCCACCTCGCGAGCGGCGGCTACGACTATCTGCTGAAGTTCATCACGCGCAGCGTGAGCCACTACCAGACGATCGTCGAGGGGCTGCTCGAGCAGAACATCGGCATCGAGAAGTATTTCAGTTACGTGATCATCAAGTCGCCGTTCGTCAAACGGCACTACCCGCTCGAATCGCTGTTCGGCGAACGCCACTGACGCGCGCCGTGCGGCACCCTGGAACGCGGCAGCCCGCTGTCCGCGCGGGGTAGCCGCGCGCTCGCGCCGCGCCGCCGCAATCGAACCGCTCCATCCTCCAAGGACCTGTCATGCCGCTTACGCTGTCCCGACCCGAACTCGTTCGCACCGCCAACCTGATCGACGGCACCTGGCGCGACGCGCTCGACGGCCGCCGCTTCGACGTCACCGATCCGGCAACGCCCGAGACCGTTGCCCACGCACCCGACAGCGGTGCCGCCGACGCACGCGCCGCGACCGACGCCGCGGCACGCGCGCTGCCCGCATGGCGCGCGACGCCGGCGCGCGAACGCGCCGCCATCCTGCGTGCATGGCACGCGGCGATCGTCGCGCACACCGACGATCTGGCGAAACTGATGTCGCGCGAACAGGGCAAGCCGCTCGCCGAAGCGCGCGGCGAAGTCGCGTACGGCGCGTCATACGTGCTGTGGTTCGCCGAAGAAGCGACGCGGACCTACGGCGACCTGATTCCGCAGCAGCAGCGCGGCAAGCGGCTCAGTGCGGTGAAGGAACCGATCGGCATCGTCGCCGCGATCACGCCGTGGAATTTCCCGCTCGCGATGATCGCGCGCAAGATCGCACCCGCACTCGCGGCCGGCTGCACGGTCGTCGCGAAGCCTGCGGAGGACACGCCGCTGACCGCACTCGCGCTCGCCTTCCTCGCGCAGGAAGCCGGCGTGCCGCCCGGCGTGCTGAACCTGATTGCCGCGTCGCGCGAGCGCGGCATCGAGGCGGTGGGCGACTGGCTCGCCGACCGCCGCGTGCGCAAGATCACGTTCACGGGATCGACGCCCGTCGGCAAGCTGCTCGCACGCGAGTCCGCGGCGACGTTGAAGAAGCTGTCGCTGGAGCTGGGCGGCAACGCGCCGTTCATCGTGTTCGACGATGCCGAACTCGACGCCGCGGTCGACGGACTGATGGCCGCGAAGTTCCGCAACGGTGGACAGACCTGCGTGTCGCCGAATCGCGTGTACGTGCAGGCCGGCGTCTACGACGCCTTCGCCGCGAAGCTCGCGGCGCGTGTCGCCGCGCTGAAGGTCGCGCCGGCCACCGACCCCGCCGCGCAGATCGGCCCGATGATCAACGCGCGTGCGGTGGACAAAATCGCGCGTCACGTCGGCGATGCCGTCGAACGCGGCGCGCGCGTGCTTACGGGCGGCAAGCGCCTGACGGAGCTCGGCGCGAACTTCTACGCGCCGACGGTACTCGGCGACGCCACCGCCGACATGCAGCTCACCTGCGAGGAAACCTTCGGCCCGGTCGCCGCGCTGTTCCGGTTCGATACCGAGCAAGAAGCCGTCGACGCCGCAAACGACACGCCGTTCGGGCTCGCCGCGTATTTCTATACGCAGGACGTGCGGCGCATCGCGCGCGTGTCGGCGCAGCTCGAAACGGGCATCGTCGGCATCAACGAAGGTGCACTCGCGAGCGAGGCCGCGCCGTTCGGCGGCGTGAAGGAATCGGGCTACGGCCGTGAAGGCTCGCGCTACGGCCTCGACGACTACCTGTCGATCAAGTACCTGTGCCAGGGCGGGCTTGATTGATTCGGCGAGTCCGGGCCGGCGACACGATGCGCAGGCCCCGCGACACGACGGACTGTGAAGACCCTACCGCCCTGCGGGCGGCCGCAGGATATCGCGCGGAATCGACGCGATCAGCACGCAGCTGACCAGCAGGCAGGCGCCCAGTGCATAGGTACCGTTGTTGATGTTGCCGGTCATTTGCTTGGCCATCCCGGTGATCATCGAGCCCGTGAACCCGGACAGGTTGCCCACCGAGTTGATCAGCGCAATGCCGGCAGCCGCAGCCGTGCCGGACAGGATCTGCCCCGGAAAGGTCCAGTAGATCGGCATCAGCGCGAGGATGCCGCAGGTGGCGAGGGTCAGGAATACGATCGACAGCGTCACGTTCTGCGCGCACGCCGCGCTCGCGATCAGGCAGACGCCGCCGATCAGTGCCGGAATCGCCGCATGCAGGCGGCGTTCGCCGGTCTTGCGCGAGTGCGATGCGTTCCACACCATCGCGAAGATCGCGGTCAGGTACGGAATGGCCGTCAGCAAACCGATATGCACCGGACTTTGCACGCCCGACGCGCGGATGATCGACGGCAGCCAGAAGGCCAGCCCGTAGAAGCCTGTGTTGAACGTGAGCAGGATGAAGGTGAGCAGCCAGACGCGCGGGCTGCGCAACGCGGCGCCGACGCTGTGCGACTTGTGCGCAGACTCGGATTCGAGGTTGCGCGACAGCACTGCCTTTTCGTCGGCGGACAGCCACTTCGCCGACTGCGGGCCGTCGCCCATGCAGGCCAGCACGATGAACGCCACCACGATCGACGGCAGCCCTTCGAGCAACAGCATCCATTGCCAGCCGCTCATGCCAGACAGGCCGTGCGTCTGCTCCATCAGCCAGCCCGAAACCACGCTGCCCAGCGTGAGGCTCAGCGGAATCGCCACCAAGAAGCCCGACATGGCCACGCTCTGGCGTGGCGCCGGGAACCGGTAGTTCATGTACAGGATGACGCCCGGGAAAAAACCGGCCTCGCACACCCCCAGCAGGAAGCGCAGCGTGTAGAACATGGTGGACGTCTGCACGTGGAAGAACTGCGCGAGCGGCACGATGAACGCCATCGACGACGACACGATGCCCCAGGTGATCATGATCCGCGCGATCCAGAAGCGTGCGCCGTAGCGGTGCAGCAGCAGGTTGCTGGGCATCTCGAACAGGAAGTAGCCCCAGAAGAAGATGCTGGCGCCGAGCGCATAGACGCCGTCGCTCAGGCTTAGGTCGTCGAACATCTGCAGCTTCGCGAAGCCGACGTTGACGCGGTCCAGGTACGCCACGACGTAGAAGAGCAGCAGCAATGGCAGGATGCGCCGCATGACCTTGCGATAGAGGGCGTCTTCGGACGAATCGGCTGCGGCCGGTGCGGCTTCGGCCTGCGTGATGGATGGCATCGGTCTGTCTCCTGTTTGTGTAGGTCTTCTTCGTACCGGCGAGTCCGTTGATGTATTTATGTTGCCGATAACATTTCGTGGCAAAAAAAGTCGTCGAGGCGACGGGAGCGAACGGCGCGCTGATACCGGTAACAAAATCGAAGGTAGCATGCAGCGACAGGCGTGTACAAGCCTCGCCAAACGCGTGGTTTCCCTACGCTGCGACGGGCGCGCATCAACCGGCCTGCACGGTATGCCGCACCGGTATGATGTAGCCTTTCCAGCTTTCTCCCGATCGCCCTTCCGATGCCCAGTCCCACCGCCGCCCGGCCTGCCGGGCCGCCCCGCATGTCCGACGTAGCGCGCCTCGCCGGCGTATCGAAGATGACGGTGTCGCGTGTGCTCGCCGGCCATAGCGTGGCCGCGGAGACGCGCGCGCGGGTCTGCGAGGCCATCGATCGGCTCGGCTACGTGGCCGACGCTGCTGCCGGAGCGCTGTCGTCGGGGCGGTCGGAATTCGTCGCGGTGCTGGTGCCGTCGCTGTCGAGTTCCAACTTCTCGGACACCGTACGCGGCCTGACCGATGCGGTCGAGCCGCATGGCCTCCAGCTGCTGCTCGGCGATACCGACTACGACCTGGAACGTGAAGAACGGCTGGTACGCTCGATGCTGCGACACCAACCGCGCTGCATTGCGCTGACGGGTGCGCAGCACACCGATGCGACGCGCAAGGTGCTCGAGCGTTCGGCGATTCCCGTGGTAGAGATGTGGGATCTGCCCACGCGCCCCATCGATACCGCCGTCGGCTTCTCGAACGTGCGTGCCGCCCGTGCGATGGTGTGCCACCTGGCCGAGCGCGGTTACCGGCGCATCGGCTTTCTCGTCGGCGCCAGCGAACTGGACCGCCGCGGCCTGGACCGGCTCAAGGGATACCAGGCGGAGATCAAGGCGCTGAATCTGGGCGAACCGCGCGTCGTGCGGCTGGGCGAATCGCCGATCACGATGAGCCACGGCGGCCCTGCAATGGCCGCGCTGCTGGAGCGATGGCCGGATACCGATGCGGTGATGTGCGTGAGCGACATGTCGGCATTCGGCGCGATCATGGAATGCCACCGGCGCGGGCTCGCCGTGCCCGCCGACATCGCCGTGGCCGGCTTCGGCAACTTCGAAGTGGCGACTTGCTGCCATCCGACCATCACGACGGTGTCGGTCGACGCGTACGGTATCGGGCTACGCACGGGCGAAGCATTGCTGGCGGCGCTGCAAGCGCGTGACGACGGCGCGCCGGCCGAGTCGCGCAGCATCCGTATCGACTACGCGATCATCGCGCGGGAAAGCGCCTGACGAGGCGACGGCCGCGCATGTCCCCAGGCGCGACGTGTGCGGCCTGGTACCGCTCCCGCGCGCTCGCCTCCGCCACGCGCGCACAAAATCCCTTCCGCATCGCAAATACACCGTGCTAACATCCAATCGATGTTACCGGTAACTATCCAGCACGAAAAAGATCACAGAGCCCCCTTCGGAGACAGCCCGCCATGTCACAGACCCCTCGTCGTCTGCGCAGCCAGGAATGGTTCGACGACCCAGCGCACGCCGACATGACCGCGCTTTATGTCGAGCGCTTCATGAACTACGGGTTGACGCGCGAGGAACTGCAGTCGGGCCGCCCCGTCATCGGTATCGCGCAGACGGGCAGCGACCTCGCGCCGTGCAACCGCCATCACATCGAGCTGGCCGAGCGCACCAGGGCGGGCATTCGCGACGCGGGCGGCATTCCGATGGAGTTCCCCGTGCATCCGCTGGCCGAGCAGAGCCGCCGTCCCACGGCTGCGCTCGACCGCAATCTGGCCTATCTCGGACTGGTGGAAGTGCTGCACGGCTTTCCGCTCGACGGGGTGGTGCTGACGACCGGCTGCGACAAGACCACACCGGCCTGCCTGATGGCGGCCGCTACCGTCGACCTGCCCGCCATCGTGCTGTCGGGCGGGCCAATGCTCGACGGCTGGCACGAAGGCAAGCGGGTCGGCTCGGGCACTGTGATCTGGCATGCCCGCAACCTGCTCGCGGCCGGCGAGATCGACTACGAAGGCTTCATGCAGCTGACCACCGCTTCGTCTCCGTCGATCGGCCATTGCAATACGATGGGCACCGCGCTGTCGATGAACAGTCTGGCGGAAGCGCTGGGCATGTCGCTGCCGGGATGCGCGAGCATTCCCGCGGCCTACCGCGAGCGCGGCCAGATGGCTTACGCGACCGGCAAGCGCGCGGTCGAGCTGGTGCGCGAAGACCTGCGCCCGTCGAAGATCATGACGCGCGCGGCGTTCGAGAATGCGATCGTCGTCGCCGCCGCGCTGGGCGCGTCGACCAACTGCCCGCCGCACCTGATCGCGATTGCGCGCCACATGGGCGTCGAGCTGAGCCTGGACGACTGGCAGCGCTTCGGTGAAGCCGTGCCGCTGCTCGTCAACTGCATGCCGGCCGGCGCATACCTCGGGGAGAGCTTCCACCGCGCCGGCGGCGTGCCCGCCGTGCTGCGCCAGCTCGATACGGCCGGCCTGCTGCGGCGCGACTGCCTGACCGTGTCGGGCCGCGCGACCGGCGAGATCGCCGACACCGCGCAGGACGCCGACCGCGACGTGATCCGGACGCCCGACGCGCCGCTCAAGCACGGCGCCGGCTTCGTGGTGCTGTCGGGCAACTTCTTCGACAGCGCCATCATGAAGATGTCGGTGGTGGGCGACGCCTTCCGCCGGACCTACCTGGCCGAGCCGGGCGCGGAGAATACGTTCGAGGCGCGCGCGATCGTGTTCGACGGCCCCGAGGACTACCACGCCCGCATCAACGATCCCGCGCTGAACATCGACGAACGCTGCATCCTGGTGATCCGCGGCTGCGGCACGGTCGGCTATCCGGGCAGCTCGGAAGTCGTCAACATGGCGCCGCCCGCCGATCTGGTGAAGCGCGGCGTGACGTCGCTGCCGTGCCTGGGAGACGGCCGCCAGAGCGGTACCTCGGCCAGCCCGTCGATCCTAAACGTGTCGCCGGAGGCGGCGGTCGGCGGCGGCCTGGCCCTGCTGCGCACGAACGACCGCATCCGCGTGGACCTGAATCGCCGCAGCGTCGACGTGCTCGTCGACGAAGACGAACTCGCGCGCCGCCGCGAGACCGCAAGCTTCACCGTGCCGCAGACGCAAACGCCCTGGCAGGAACTGTATCGACGGTTCGTCGGCCAGTTGTCCACCGGCGGCTGTCTCGAACCGGCCACGCTGTACCTGAAGGTCATCGAGCAGCGCGGCAACCCGCGCCATTCGCACTGATCCGACCGCCTCTCCGACTCTTGCCGAGCTGACCATGCGTACACCTTCCGTTTCCGACTGCCTGCCGCACGACCTCGCCCACGCGCTGCTGATCGGCCGCGTCTGGCGGCACGACGGTGCCCACGCGGGCCCGAGCGTCGTCGCCGTGCGCGGCGGCGAAGTGTTCGATATCACGCGCACCGTGCCGACCACCGCCGACCTGTTCGACCGCCCCGATGCGGTCGCCGTCGCGCGCACCGCTTCCGGCGAATCGCTCGGCCGTGTCGAGCCGCTGCTGCAGGCGACACTGGACGGCGCGCCCGGCGCCACGCGCCTACTCGCGCCGTGCGACGTGCAGGCCGTCAAGGCGTGCGGCGTCACGTTTGCGGTCAGCCTCATCGAGCGCGTGATCGAGGAACAGGCAGGCGGTGATCCGGCCAAGGCGATGGAGGTACGCGATACCATCGCCGCGACCATCGGCACCAATCTGTCGAAGATCGTGCCCGGTTCGGAAGCCGCGCTACGCCTGAAGGCGGAACTCGAGCGCCGCGGCGCGTGGTCGCAATACATGGAAGTCGGCATCGGCCCCGATGCCGAGGTGTTCTCCAAGGCGCAGCCGATGTCCGCGGTCGGCTTCGGCGCGGACGTGGGGCTGTTGCCCGTGTCGGTATGGAACAACCCGGAACCGGAAATCGTGCTGGCCGTTGCCGGCGACGGCAGGCCGGTCGGCGCCACGCTCGGCAATGACGTGAACCTGCGCGACATCGAAGGCCGCTCGGCGCTGCTGCTCGGCAAATGCAAGGACAACAACGGTTCGTGCGCGATCGGCCCGTTCGTGCGGCTGTTCGACGACGGCTTCACGCTGGACAGTGTGCGGGAATGCAGCGTGTCGCTGCGCGTCGAAGGCGCGGACGACGACTTCGTCCTCGACGGCATCAGCCACATGCGCGAGATCAGCCGCGACCCGGCCGATCTCGTCGCGCAGACCTGCGGCGCGCATCACCAGTATCCGGACGGCTTCATGCTGTTCCTCGGCACGATGTTCTCGCCGATCCAGGATCGCGACGCGCCCGGCGGCGGATTCACGCATCACCTGGGCGACCGCGTCACGATCTCCACGCCCGCGCTCGGCGCACTCGTCAACACCGTGCGGCTGTGCACGGAGATTGCACCGTGGACCTTCGGCGTGCGCGCGCTGTATGCGAACCTGGCCGCGCGCGGGCTGCTCGGTACGTGAACAGCGGAGACGGGTCGCGCGCGCCATCAGAGTGCATTTCAAGGCCGCAAGCCGCATCGGTCGCACACGTTTGCGTCGCGGAGCGCGCTCGCGTATGTCGTCGGTTTCGCGAGCCGGCCTCGATTTTCGGTTAACCGTGCCGTTAACCCGGGTTTGACCCGAGCCGATGCGATGGCAGCCGGCTTCCCCAACGAGCACGCAGCATGCCCGCATTCACTTCGATCGAGAAAATTGCCGACTGGGCCGGACGCAACCCTCTTGCCGTCGGCGCGTTGGGCACACTGATGTCGCTTGCCGCGCTCGGGATCAGCGCGGCGACACTGTGGGCCGCACGGAGCGAAGTCGTCGAGCATGCGCATGAGACGTCGCGCAACGTCGCAGCCGTGCTCGCAAGCCAGATCGCGAGGACGGTCGAAACGTCGAACAACGCGCTGGTGGCGCTGGCTGCCGATCTCGGCAAGCCGGCCGTACAGCGCATGGAGGCCGGGTTGCGGCACGATCTGCTGTTCGAGCGCACCGCAGCCCAGTATCTCACCGGCATGGGCGTGACCGACAAGCGCGGCCGATTGATCGACGGATGCTGCGGCACGACCCATCGCTGGGACTTCAGCGATCGCGACTACTTCAAGGTCCATCGCGACGCGGACAATGTCGGCCTCTACGTGTCCGAGGCGTATCGCGCGCGTTCGCGCGGCGACAAGGAATCCATCGCGCTGTCGCGGCGCATCGACCGGCCGGATCATACGTTCAACGGGATCGCGGTGGTCGCCATCGATCTCGCCTACTTCGAGCAGCTCCTGTCCCGCCTCGATGTCGGCCCGAACGGCGTCAGCGCGATCCTGCGCGCGGACGGCAGGATCCTCGCGAGAAACCCGTCGTTGAACGACGGCCAGATGAACCGCTTGCGTCGCTCGAAATCGTTCGAACGGATGGTGAACAGCGAATCGGGCTTCTATCCCGCGCGTTCGAGCATCGACGGGATCATGCGGCTGTATACCTACCAGCGGATACCGGGCACGCCGCTGATCGCCGTCGTCGCGCCCGCCGAGCGCGACGTGCTGGCGGGCATTACACGCCTGTCGTGGACGGTCGGCGTCTCGGCGACCGTGATCAGCACGCTGTTCTGCGCGGTGGTCTGGCTGCTTGCGTTTGCGCTGCGGGACAACCAGCGCAAGCAGACGCTGCTCACGGACCTCACGCGGACCGATCCGCTGACGGGCCTGTGCAACCGCCGCGCGCTCGATATCGCGCTGGCCGACGAATGGGAGCGGCTGCAACGGGGCAGCCACGGCAGCCTGTCGATCCTGTTCGTCGATGCCGACCACTTCAAGCAGTACAACGACCTGCACGGCCACGCCAAGGGCGACACGGCGCTGCGCTTGCTCGCCGAATGCATCCGCGCACACACGCGGCGGCGCGGCGACCTCGCCGCGCGCTACGGCGGCGAGGAGTTCGTCGCGGTGTTGCCCGATACGGACGAAGGCGGCGCCGCGCAGGTTGCGGAGGCGATCCGTCGCGAAGTCGAGCGCAACCGGTTCGACGGGTTCGCGGAAACCGTGCCGCCCTTCACCGTCAGCATCGGCTGCGCGACCGGCCATCGTGCACGCCCCGCCTCCGTACACGCGCTGTCGCATCAGGCGGACATGGCGCTTTATCGCGCGAAGCGCGAAGGCAGAAACCGCGTGTGTTGCGCGGAAACGGAGCCGTTCGCCCGCTCGGCATGACGAGCACGGCGCGCGGCCCGGATTTTTTTGACGGCGGGCCGCACGCAAACGATTGCCCGGGGCCGCTGTCCTAAATCGATCATTCACCGTTCCGATAATAAGGAGTGCTATTTGATAACTACGACTGGACTGTCCCCATGAATGATCGACGGCTAACGGTTCGCACGAGGCTGATCATGGCTTTCGGACTTCTTACGTGCATGGTTGTGCTCGTCTCCCTGCTCGGCATCGTATCGCTCGGCAACGCTAACGCGGCATTCGAGAATTACGTCAACGGCACCAACGCCCGCGCGAACCTGGTAGACCGGGTTCGCGTCGCGGTCGACCGGCGCGCGATCGCCGCCCGCAACCAGGTTCTGGCGACCGGTCCACGCGATGCGGACAACGAGAAGGAAGCGGCACTGCAGGCCGACCGCGAAGTCGGCGCGCTGCTGGGCGAACTGACGAATGCGGTCCGCGAGGGGAGCGGCGCGACCGACAAAGCGCGCGAACTGGTTCGGCAAATCGGGGCGATCGAAGCGCAGTACGGCCCCGTGGCGCGGGCCATCGTCGAAGCGGCGGCGAACAACCGGCGCGATCAGGCCGTCACGATGATCAACGAACAGTGCCGGCCGCTGCTGGCCCAGCTTGTCGCGGCCACCGATGCGTATGCAACGTACTCGCGCTCGCAGGCCGCCCAACTGGTGCAGGAATCGAACGACCGATATACGTCGCGGCGACTGATGCTGATCGCCATCTGCATCGCCGCCGTCGCCGCGGCCGCGATCTCGGGCCTCTTCATCACCCGCGGCCTGCTGCGCTCGCTGGGTACGGAGCCCGCCGCGCTCAGCGACATCGCAGGCCGCATCGCCGCCGGCGATCTCGGCACCGAAGCCGCGACCGGTGCCGCGCCGGCCGGCAGCGTACTGGCTTCCATGCGGGAGATGCAGGCCAACCTGGTCCGCCTGATCTCGGCAATGCGCACCGCATCGGGCAACGTCGCGACTGGGGCCGCCGAGATCGCGGCCGGCAACCAGGATCTGTCGTCCCGCACGGAGGAGCAGGCCGCATCGCTGCAGGAGACTGCGTCGAGCATGGAGCAGTTGACCTCCACCGTGCGCCTGAACGCCGACAATGCGCAGCAGGCAAGCGGGCTGGCCGACAACGCATCGGAGGTCGCCCAGCGCGGCAGCGTGGCGGTCGGGCTGATGGTCGACACGATGACCGACATCAGCACCAGCTCCGCCAAGATCGCCGAGATCACCGCGATCATCGAAGGGATCGCGTTCCAGACCAACATCCTCGCGCTCAACGCGGCCGTGGAGGCCGCCCGCGCCGGCGAACAGGGGCGCGGCTTCGCGGTGGTCGCCAGCGAAGTCAGAAGTCTCGCGCAGCGTTCGTCGAGCGCCGCGAAGGACATTCGCGAGCTGATCTCGCAATCGGTCCGGAAAATCCAGGATGGCTCGCATATCGCGAGCAACGCAGGCGATACGATGAACCAGGTCACGCACGCGATCTCGCGCGTGACCGACATCATGGGAGAGATCGCCGCCGCGTCGAACGAACAGAGCCGCGGCATCGAGCAGGTCAATCTCGCCATCACGCAGATGGACGAAGTCACCCAGCAGAACGCGGCGCTCGTCGAACAGGCTGCCGCCGCGTCGAAATCGCTCGAAGAACAGGGAAACCGGCTTGCCGAGGCCGTATCGCAGTTCCGGCTCGACACGCGCACGGCCGGCGCGTAGCGATTCGACGCGCAGCCGGATCTCCGCGACGGGCGCATCGAACCGGCGCCCGTCATGTTCAGTACCGGAAATTAACCAGATAGTGGGAATTCGCGCGTGCCGGATGCGACGCGCAACAATTCCGTAACGGCCGCGTAACGATCGCTCATCACAATCCTCCCTCTTCGCCCCTCAGGATGGAGTCTTGCATGTTTGCGTCACGAAGCCGTTTCCCGCTGCATGTCGCGGCATTGACGAGTGCGATCGTACTGGCTGCCTGCGGCGGCGGCGACGACGTCGCGTCGACCGGCACCACGGCGGCCGCCGTGCCGGCGCCGCCCGCCGACCCCGGCTTCGTCGACAGCGCACCGCTCCCGAGCGTGCCCGCGTTCGTCGACAACGTCGCGACCAACCAGCGCGGCGACGCGCGCTATGCGACGCTGTCGACCAACGCCGCGGTGCGCGTGACGAGCCGCTTCCTCGATCTCTGGCAGCCGGCGACGATGCTGGTCGACGCGGGCGTGAGCGCGCCGGCCAATGGCGCGTTCCCGGCCATCTCGCCGTCGCCCTGCTCCGGACTGCCGAACAGCGGCGTGTCGTGCGGCACGATCCTGAACGATACGGTGCTGTCGGCCAACGTGCAGTACGTGATCGACGCGACGACGGCCCGTACGCCGCAGCAGGCCGATGCCGCGTACTACGACGACCGCCGCGGCAAGGGATACAGCGTGACCGACGGCATGGGCCCGCTCACCGCCGCCTGGCGCACCGCGGCCCAGCAGACGACCAGCATCACCAGCGTGCCCGCCGACGCCACGACCGTGCTGTACAACGACTCCGGCAACAACGTCGGCGTCGGCAGCAGCAGCGGCAACGCCAGCTTCGGGAAAGTCGTCGACCTGCTCAACGAAATGGGCAACAACGCGTCGACCGAGCCGTCCAAACGATTCTACAAATACGCGCGCCCGTACCGCTGGAGCACGGGCGTGGTGGTCGCGCCGACGCTCGTGCCGGCCGAAAGCACGACGCCCGCGACCGACGGCGGCTTCATCAGCGGCCACACGGCCGAAGCGGTGCGCGATGCGACGACGATGGCCTGGCTCGTGCCGGAACGCTTCCAGGAAATGATCAGCCGCGGCCTCGAACTCGGCGAGAACCGGATCCTCGCCAGCATGCACGCGCCGCTCGACGTGATCGGCGGCCGCATGCTTGCGCTGGCCGTCAGCGCGGCGAACCTGACCGCCTACGCCGGCGACGCACAGGCTGCCTACGCCCAAGCCCATCAGACGCTGCAGCAACTGACGGGCACGAGCGCCACGACGTTCGCCGCGTTCGCGCACACCGGCACGACGGCAACCGACCGGTTCGCCGACTATCCGACGAACAAGGCGGCGTTCCTGCGCCGCATGACGTTCGGCTTCGGCGCGATCGAATCGACGAACGCGCCGCCGGTCGTGCCGAAGGGCGCGGAAATCCTGCTGCAGACGCGTTTCCCGTACCTGAGCGCCGACCAGCGGCGCGTCGTGCTGAAGACGACCGAACTGCCGTCCGGCTATCCGGTCATGGACGACGCCGAAGGCTGGGGGCGCCTGAACCTGTTCGCGGCGGCCGACGGCTACGGCGCATTCAACGGCAACGTGATCGTGTCGATGGATGCATCGCAGGGCGGCCTCAATGCGGCCGACCTGTGGCGCAACGATGTCGCGGGCGCCGGCAAGCTGACGCTGCAGGGCACCGGCACGCTGACGCTGGCAGGCAACAACGGCTACACGGGCGGCACGCAGGTAAGCGGCGGCACGCTGGCGGCCGCGTCGACGACGGCGTTCGGCACAGGCGACGTGTACGTCGGCTCGGGCGGCAGCGTGCGAATCGCGGCCGGCGCGCCCGTGACGATCGCGGCCCGCTACACGCAGCTCGACAACACGACGCTGGAACTCGACATCGACGGCAACGGCGGCGGACGCCTGCGCGTGGGCGGCCCGCTCACCGTCGCGGGCGGCACGCTGCACGTGAAGTTCGTGAACGGCTACGCGCCGAAGGCCGGCGACACCCTCGCGCTGATCGACGGCGCAGCGGGTGTCGCGAAGTTCGCGACGGTGACGGTCGACGGGTTCAAGGCCACGCCCGTCTATACCGCGACGGGCGTGTCGATCACGCTGTCGGCAGCGTAACCGGCACCGAAGATCGATCCTGCAGCGGCGCCCACGGGCGGGACCGCGTACCAAAGCGCCGTTGCAGCTCGATGATCGTGGGCAGGTTGAAACGCAGGCTGACCTCGACACAGCGTTCCAGCCCTCGCGCGCGTCTTCGCGCGTCCGAAGCTCGCCGGATCGACGGCGGGCTGAAAGCCGACCCGGATAGACCGCGCGCAGGCGCCGGTACGCATTGGCGAACGCGGTGCCATGCATCGCGCGGCACCGCACATTCGCAATTTCTCGAATGATTCTCGCGTGAGCGTGGCGAAGGGTCTATCCGGTCATCTCCCCGACACGACCTGTTTCCCGCCATTCGGCATTTCAAGAAACCCGCCCTTCCCCTCGATCGCATCCACGCGCCCCACCGTTTCACTTCCCGCATCAATTCTCAAAATTACGATTGCAAATGCCTCTCATTTGCATTAAATTGCCGCGCAAATGTACTGTTTGGAACACAGATGCCGGCGCCAGGCCGCCCGCCGTGCCCGAACGCAAACCACACAAAAAGGGAGGGGTATGAGCAGGAGGAACTGGGCGGCCGCACCGATGGCCATCGTCGTCGGCACGGCCGGCATGGGCGCCGCCGACGCGCAGGAAACGGCGCTGCCCGCCATCGAGGTCTCCGCGCAACGCGCGACGGCGCCGTTTCGCACGCGCGAATCGACGAGTGCGACGCGCAGCGAGGCGGACGTGATGGAGATTCCGTTCGCGGTCAGCAGCGTCGATACGAAGCTGATCCAGACCGTGGCCGCGACGCGCGGCGACGATCTTTACGACTGGGTCGCGGGCGTCTCGCGCCAGAACAACTTCGGCGGCCTGTGGGACAACTACGCGGTGCGCGGCTTCGCCGGCGACGGCAACACGTCCGGCACCGACTACCTGGTCAACGGCTTTTCGTGGAATCGCGGCATGAGCGTACCGCGCGACACCGTCAACCTCGAGCGCATGGAAGTGCTCAAGGGGCCGGCGTCCGCGCTGTACGGCCGCGGCGATCCGGGCGGAATCATCAGCTACACGACGAAGCAGCCGCAATTCGCCCGCGCGAACACCATCGGCGTGTCGGCCGGCAGCTACGGCGCATTGCGCCAGACACTCGATTCGACCGGCCCCGTCACGAAATCGCTGGCGTACCGCTTCGTCGCGATGAACGAGAACAACGGCAGCTTTCGCGACACGGTATCGAGCAAGCGCTACCTGTTCTCGCCGTCGTTCACGTGGGACATCGGCGCGGACACGACGCTCCACTACGAGTTCGAGAGCGCGCGTCAACGTGCGCCGCTCGATCGCGGCGTGCTGGCGGTCAACGGGCAGCTCGGCGTGATCCCCGCGTCGCGCTTCCTCGGCGAGCCGCGCGACGGCGACTACGACGTGCGCAACACGGGCCACCAGTTCACGCTCGAGCATCGCATCGATTCAAGCTGGTCGATCAACGCCGGCGTCGCGCAGCGCAACACCGACCTGTCGGGGCGCTCGTCCGAGGCCTTCGCATTGCAGCCGGACGGCCGCACGCTGTGGCGCCGCTACCGGCAAGTCGCGTTTCACTCGAACGACCTGCAAGGCCGCGTCGAGACGACCGGCACGTTCCGCACGGGCGGCATCGGCCATACGCTCGTGATGGGCGTCGATGCGTATCGCTTCAACTACGACCAGTTCGTCACGCGCTCCACGCCGACCGCCGCGGCGCCGTATGCGATCGACATCTTCGATCCGGTCTACGGCCAGCCCGCGCCGACGCCGCGCACGGCGACCAACCTGCTCGAACGCGACAACGGTCAAGGCGTCTACGCGCAGGACACGCTCGCGTTCGGGCCGCACTGGAAAATCCTGGCCGGGCTGCGCTGGGATCGCTTCCACCAGTCGATCGACAACCGCCTGAAGGGCGTGACGACCAGCCAGTCGCAAACCGCCGTGAGCCCGCGTATCGGCGTCGTGTATGAAATGAGCCCCGCGTTGTCGCTGTATGCGAACACCGCGTATTCGTTCCGGCCGAACAACGGCGCCGACGTCGGCGGCAACGCGTTCGATCCCGAAAAGGGCCACGGCTACGAAGCCGGCGCGAAGTGGGCCGGCGCGCGCTGGCTCACGACCGTGTCGGCGTTCTACGTGACCAAGCGCAACGTCCTCACCGCCGATCCGGCGAATGCCGGCTTCTCGCGCGCGGCCGGCGAAGTACGCAGCCGCGGCGTCGAATTCGAATGGAGCGGCGACCTCGGCCACGGCCTGCGCGGCATCGCCAACTTCGCGTACGTCGACGCCGAGGTCACGCGCGATACCGTGCTGGCACCCGGCTCACGCCTCGTCGACATCCCGCGGCTGAGCGGCAGCGCGCTGCTGATGTACGAGACGACCCTGCCGTTCGCGGACAAGGCCGGCGCCGGTGCGGGCGTGATCTACGTCGGGCGCCGGGCCGGCAACACGGCCAACACGCAGGACGGCTTCGAGCTACCGGCCTACGCGACCGTGCAGCTCAACGGCTACCTGCAGGTCAACAAACACCTGCGTGCGTCGGTTGTCCTGAACAACCTGTTCAATCGCACCACCTACGTCAGCTCGTACAACAGCCTGTGGATCACGCCGGGCGCGCCGCGCAGCCTGTTCGCTTCGCTCGCCTACTCGTTCTAGGATGGCCGGGACGACAGACCGGCTTCGCGCGTCAGCCGCCGAACACGAACCGCGCGGCCAGTGCGAGCAGCAGCGCCGGCGGCATCACGCACGCGCCGACCGCGAGAAATTCGCGGAAACCGACCTGCAGCCCTTCGCGCCGGATCGCCGCAAGCCACAGAATCGTCGCGAGCGATCCGGTGATCGACAGGTTCGGGCCGAGATCGACGCCGATCAGAATCGCATCGACCATCGTTTGCGGGCTGTGCGCGGCTTGGATCGTCGAGTTCGCGATCAGCCCGGCAGGCAGGTTGTTGACCCCGTTCGACACCAGCGCGACCGCGACGCCGGCCACGGCCGCGGCGACGTGCTCGCCGCTTTGCATCAGCGCGTGCAGCAGCCCCGCCAGCACGCGCACCGCGCCGGTCCGGTCGAGCGTCTCGACGACGACGAACAGGCCCGCGACGAGCGGCAGCACGCTCCATGAAATCGAGCGGACGATCGACACGCCCGCCACGCGATCCCGCATCAGCACGCACGCGAGCGTGACGCCACCCGCCAGCGCGGTGGGCAACCCGAGCGGGCGATCCAGAACCGACACCACCATCAGTACGACAGCCGTTGTGGCGATGCCCGCCAGCGCGATGCGCCCGCCGCGCGTCAGCGGCTGCACCGGCAGCCCGGATTCGCAACGGCCGGCAAGCGCACGTCGCTGCACGATCCGCAGCATGACGAACGTGCACGCGACCGACGCGACGGACGGCGCCGCGAAGTGCGCGAGCCATGCGCCGAGCGACGGCATGTGCGCGCCGTACAGCACCAGGTTCGCCGGATTCGAGATCGGCAGCACGAAACTCGCGGCATTGGCGACGAATGCACAGCTGTACAGCAGCGGCATCGGATCGGCCTTCGCGCGGCGCGCGGCCGCGAAGACGGCAGGCGTCAGCACGACGGCGGTCGCATCGTTCGACAGGAAGACCGTGGTCGCGACCCCGACCAGATAGACCCACGCGAACAACCGGCGGGGCGAACCCTGCGCGAGATTGACGACGTGCGTCGCGAGCCAGTCGAACAGCCCCTCGCGACGGGCCACCTCGGACAGCAGCATCATCCCCGTCAGAAACAGGTACACGTCGCCGCCTTTCGCGACGGCGTCCAGCGCCTGTGCGACGGGCAGCAGGCCGAACACGACGAGCAGCAGCGCGCCGCCCACGGCCCAGGTGGCCTCGGGCCAGCCGAAGGGGCGCGCGATGACGCCGGCGGTGGCAAGCGCGGAAATCAGCCATGCGAACGAAACAGGATTCATGGGCAGGTCGACAGAGACAAGAGAATCGAAATCGCTTTCACGACGAGGTCGCCGACAGGTCGGCCGGCTTGCCGCACACGCTGCTCAACGCGCGCGCATGACCGAGCCACAGCGCGAGCGAGCCGGTCGACACGGCACCGAGTACGACGAACGCGGCCGGATAGCCGAAGTGCTGGGCAAGCATGCCGCCCAGCACGGGACTGAGCGCCGCGCCGATACCCTGCGCGGTCGCGACGGCGCCCTGCCCGGCATTCACGCGGCCGGAGCCGTGCAGCAGGCGAACGACGAGCGCGGGCACGACCACGCTTTGCAGGCCAGCGCCGATGCCGTCGAGCACCTGCACCGGCCAGACGCCCGCTTCGCTCATCCACGCCGCGGCAACCGCTCCGCGTACCGGCAGCACGAGGTACGAGAACAGCAACACCCGCCAGTAACCGTGCGCGCGAATCAGCCGCGGCGCGAGCCAGGCCGCCGCGATCATCACGAACTGCGCGATGACGATGGTCTGCGCGGTAAACGCGCTCGCGTTGCTGCGATGCGTGACGACGACGCCCATTCCGTAGAGCGGCAGCATCGCGGCGTTGCCGAGATGAAACAGCGCGAGCGACGCGCCGAGCAGCACCAGCGGCCGGTTTCCGGCCAGCGTGCGCAGGCCGCCGACGTGCGACGTCGCCACCGCCGACGCCGACGCCGTATCGAACGCATCGGGAGGCGCAGCCTCCGTTCCCGGCGCGGCACCGTCATGATCGAGACCACGCGCGCACGCATGATCGATCGCCTGCCCGGGAATCGCCAACGCGCTGACGATGGCCAGGACCGTGAACGCGCCGACGAGCGCGAACACCGCATCGAATCCGGCATGCCAGCCGAGCCATCCCGCGAGCGCCGCGCCGGCGACGTTGCCGGCGTGGTTCGCCACCTGGTTGCGTCCGAACTGCCGATCGAAGCCCTGCCGGCGCACGATGCCGAGCGTCACGCCCGCGACGGCCGGTGCGAGCGCCGCGCCGCTGACGGCCGCCAGGATCTGCGTCGCCGCCACCGCCGGATAGCTGTGGACGAACATCAGCGCCAGCGAGGCCAGCGCCGTCGCGGCGGCCGCGACGACGATCAGCGCCCGCTTCGCGCGCACCGCATCGACGAGCGCGCCGGCCAGCGGCGTCGCGGCCATCGCGGCGAGCCCGGCCAGCGTCATGACCGTGCCGATCGCATCGGCGCCCCAGCCGCGCGACAGCAGGATGACGCCGACGAACGGGCCGATGCCGGCCTGCACGTCGGCCAGGAAGAAGTTGAGCGCTTCGAGCGCGCGTGCGGGCCTCATGGTCGCCGCACGCTCAGTCGGCATCCGCATCGACGAGCTCGGCGATCTCGCTCACGTCGAGCGTCGTGCCGTGCGGCGTGACGACGCCGTGCCCCCACGCCTGCACATGGACACCAGGCTGCAGGTAGTCGTGCAAGGCTTCCGCCGCGTGCGGCGGTAGCCGCAGCGCGACGCCGCTCGTCAGCAGCGCGCCGTTCAGCTCGCCCTTCGGGCCGTGCAGCGCAAACGCGATTTCGCCGCTCAGGTCCATCGGCTCCCGATCCGGTTGCGGCGGCTTCGGGGCCGCGTGCGGCGGCGGGGGACCGTCGTCGACGATGTCGACGCCGTCGCGCACGGTCAGTTGCACGGCCGCGACCATCTCCGCGCCACGCGGCTTGACGCCCCGCACGCGGATGCGGTCGCCGACCGCGACATGGCGCACCAGTTCGCGGCCCAGGTGCGGCGGCACGTGAACCTGCAGGTCGCCGTTCAGGATCAGGCCGTCGACGTCTCCGCGCGGATTGAGCAGGAACTGCGTGACGCGGCCGCGCGTTTCGGGCAGGCAGGCGGGATCGATCCAATGCATGACAGGACTCCTTTCGATGGATTGATGCTTCGATGGATTGCGGAACGGCACCGCGCGATCAGCGCGCGACATCGTCATAGAGATTCACGACATGGCCCGGTGCGCCGAACGCCGTCGCCTGCAGCGCTTCGCCGTAGGCGTTGCGCGTGCCGTAGCCAACCGCGGCCACGCGCTCGCCGGGTGCGAGCAGCGCGCCGAATTGCTGGGCGGCCGGTACGGTCAGCTTGACGATCGCACCACTGTCGAGCATCACGCCGTCCGGCTCGCCGCGCGGCGCGCGCGTCACGCGGCGCACGACGCCGGACACGCTCAGGCGGGCGAGGTTGACGCCGCGCAGCACGGGAGGAACGGGCGCCACCGGCGCGGGCGGCTGGTCGGACAGCGATGCCCCGGTGCTGTCGTTGCGCACCACGCGTGCCTGGATTTCATCGTCGCCGCGCCGTTCGCCGGCTACCGTGACACGCTCGCCCGACCGCACGAGCGCAGCCAGTTGCGAACCGAGATGCGGCGGCAGACGGACAAGCGTGCCGTCGGTCAGCACGAAGCCGTCGACGGTCCCTTCCGGATTAATCGTCAGGCGCGACAGCGTGCCGGAAACCAGCGCATCCGATGCGGTGTCGTTGCCGGCACCGGCAGGCAAACGCGCGCGCGGCCGAGGGGGCGGAGGGGGCGGCATGGCACCGGCCGGGTCTTCCGCGCGCGGCGCCGGCGGCACCTGCGCCACGCTGACCGTTGCGATGGCAACGAGCGCGGCGGCGCAGAGCGTGCGATACGACCGGCGAACGGCGGCGCGGCAACGCGGCCGCGATCGAACGACAGGCAGGTAGCGCTTCATGACGGGCTCCGGCGACGGGTTGCGATGCATCGATATCTGCAATACCCGTGCCAAGCCGCGACGCCCCGTGTGATCAGGGGCCGAACGATGATGCGTGCCAAACATGTCGGATTTCCCGACACGTTGCTTCACGGGCTGTCGGCCATCCCGACAGCCGAAACGGCGCGACTAGTCGTCGCGCTCGATCCCGAGATTCGCCATCCGCGCATAGAGCGACTGGCGGCCGATGCCGAGCTGCCTCGCCGCCTCCGCGCGATTGCCGTTCGCGCGTTCGAGCGCATGCAGGATCGCCGCGCGTTCGACCGTCGCCAGCGCGTCGGGCAGCGGCATGTCGAGCAGGTGTGCCGGAACCGTGTCGGCGCCCGACTGGCGCGCCGGCGCGACGGCCAGGCCGAGATCGGCCGCGCCGACGGCCGGCCCGGGGGCGAGCGCGGCCGCGCGCTCCATCACGTTGCGCAGTTCCCGCACGTTGCCCGGCCAGCGATGATCGAGCAGCGCCCGCTGAGCGTCGTTGGTCAGATGCAACGGCCGCGTACCCGCCGCGCTGCCCAGGAAATGCGCGGCCAGCGGCAGGATGTCGGCCACGCGATCCGCGAGCGGCGGCAGGTGCAGCGGAATGACGTTCAGGCGATAGAACAGATCCTCGCGGAACGTGCCGTTCGCGACGGCGGCGGCGAGGTCGCGGTGCGTCGCGGCCACGACGCGAATGTCGATGGCCGTGGCGCGATCCGCGCCGAGCGGCGTCACCTCGCGCTCCTGCAGCGCTCGCAGCAGCTTGGCCTGCATCGCGGCCGGCATGTCGCCGATCTCGTCGAGAAAGAGCGTCCCGCCGTCGGCCTCGACGAGGCGCCCCGCGCGATCGGCATGCGCGCCGGTGAACGCGCCGCGGCGATGCCCGAACAACTCGCTCTCGAGCAGATCGGCCGGGATGGCCGCGCAGTTGACGGCGACGAACGGCCCCGCATGCCGGGCCGATGCCGCATGCAGCACGCGGGCCGCCACCTCCTTGCCCGTGCCCGTCTCGCCGGTCACGAGCACAGTCGCATCGGTCATCGCGGCGCGGCCGACCTGCTTCTGCACGTCGCGCATCGCGGCGCTCACGCCCAGCAGTCGCGGTCGGTCCGCCGACGGCTCGCCCGCGAAACCGCCGTCGTCCGGCGCGCGCGCGGGCGGCTGATTCGCCGATACGATGCGTTCGAGCAGTTGCGCGATGTCCCGCCGCCCGATCGGCTTCGTCAGGTGATCGAATGCGCCGAGCCGCATCGCCTCGATCGTGTTGTCGCTGGTCGCGTGGGCCGTCAGCATCACGACCGGAACCGCGGCCAGTGCCGGATCGTCGCGCAGTTGCGCGAGCACGGCCAGCCCGTCCAGATCCGGCAGGCGGAAATCCAGGAAGATGCATGCGATGCCGCCGCCGTCGCGCAACGCGCTCAGCGCGGCCCCCCCGGATGCGGCCTCGACGGCCCGATGACCGAGATCGGCGAGCGTTTCCGCCAGGCCGTCGCGAAATGCCGCGTCGTCGTCGACTACGAGGATGTTTGCCATGGAATTTCAATCACGAATGCGGCGCCCTCGTCGAGGCGCGCCTGCCCGCCGTGCGCCGCCGCCACTTCGCGGACGACCGCAAGACCGAGACCCGTGCCGTCCGCGCGCCCGGTCACGAAAGGTTCGAAAATCCGCTCGCGCTGCGCGGCCGGCACACCGGGGCCGCTGTCCGACACGGTGATGCGCAGCCAGTCGCGCCCGGCGAACGCGCGCCGCTCGGCGGCCAGCGTGACCGCTCCGCCGTCGCCCGCGTGGTGCAGCGCGTTGAGCAGCAGATTGTCGAGCGCCCGCCGCATCTGGTCGGGATCGAAGGCGGGAAAATCCGACGGCCACGCGAGCCGTTCGCCCTGCCCCGCGAGCGACACCGTCAAGTCGATCGCCTGCCGCTGCGCCAGTTCGCGATGCGCGTCGACGACCTGCGCGAGCCATGCGTCGACGTCGACGCGTGTCGCGTGCGGGCGCACCGGCTGCGTCAGCGCGAGCAGGCTCGACAACTGCGCATCGATGCGCTCGATCTGCGCGAGGATCACGCGCAGTGCGTCCTGCTGCCGCCGGCCATCGCCGGCCAGCGCGTTTTCCGCCTTCAGCCGCATCGCCCCCATCGGATTGCGAATCTCGTGCGCGACCTGCGCGGCCAGCTTGCCCAGCATGCCGAAGCGCTCGGCCTGCGCCAGGCGCGTGCGCAGTTCGTCGGCCTGCTGTTGCAGCCGGTCGGCCCGTCGCGCCCGCTCGTTGAACGCATCGATGACGCGGTCGAGATCGGGTTCGCCGACGTACGGCAGAAGATGCGCGCGACCGTCGGGCCCCAGCCCGCTCTCGATCCGGGCGAGATTGCGTTTCCAGCGGCGCAGCGCCACGGCCAGCGCCGCCGCGATCGCCAGAATCCCGGCGAGCACGGCAGCGAGGCCCGTGGCCAGCATTTCCCCGTGCCGGCCCAGCGGCGGGCGCGCACGGGTCAGCATCCAGACGTACAGGCCCGATCCCCCGCGTACTGGACAGGACGCCGCGATCACGGCGTCCTGCGCGCCTTCGACGACGTTCGCCGTCGCGACATGCGTCGCGGCCGCGGCACGCAGCGTGCGCAGGATCAGCGGGGTTTCCGCTTCCGGAACGTCGCGTTTGACGCCACTGCCCTGATAAGTGGGAAAGGAATACGCGAGAAAGCCGTTCGCGGCGGCGGCGCCGGACATCCAGAACCCGCCCTCCATGTCCGGGGCACGCGAGAGCACGATGTCGAGGATCGCGTGCATCAGCTCCGGGGCGGGCCCGGCGCCCGCCGACGCGGTAGAGGCGCCGTAACGCGACGCGACCGCTTCGCACGCCGACGAGCCGGCGGCCTTGGCGCTGGCCACCTGCTGACTCTCGGCGGAGCTCGCCGTGACCCAGACGACCGCGACCAGCGTCGCGCACAGCGCCGCGACGAGTGCCCAGAGCATGACGAGTTGGGTGGAAAACGACGGACGCTTCATCGAATCGGGCTGGCGGTTGAGGACGACAGAATAACGTATTGCATCTCATGTGAAGCCGCTGCGACCGCCATGCGTCGCACCGGCGGCCCGCCGGACCGGAACGGCAGCAGTTCATACCGGAAAGCCGGGCGAAAGCCTCGGACGCTAGACTGCACCCGGTCCCGCGTCCAACCCGAAACGTCCTCGTCGAGCACCCTATGCGCACCGTTTCCGTTCGAGCCTTGTTCGCTGTCCTGTTCGCCGTCGGCACACTCGTCGGCACGGCCTCCGCCAGCCGCGCGTGCGAAGTGCCCGCCCCCGTGCGGACGATCGATCCGCCCGGCTACTACGACGACCCCACCGGTTATGCGCGCGACGTGAAGCCGATGCGTGACTTCGTCGCGAAGCTGAACACCGCGGCGGATCACGGCGACTGGTCGTGCGCATTGACGCTGCTCGACACTTGGGCGCAATCGGATGCGTTGATGGGTCATATCTCCGGTTATCAGGGCTACTACGAACGCTCGTGGGCCGGCACCGATTTCGCGATGGTGATCCTGCGCATGCCGCACGGGATGCGTGAAGCGAACCGCGCGCCGTTCAACGCGATCGACCCATGGCTCGAACGTATCGCGATCGCGACGCGCAATGCCGAAGCGATCAACCACCTGCACAACAATCTCGTCTATTGGGCCGGGCTCAACCTGATCGCGATCGGCACCGTCACCGACAATGCAAGCCTGATCGATTCCGGCTTGCTGCGGGTACGCGAAGGCATTCGCGACATCCGCCCGGACGGGTCGCTCGAGCGCGAGGTGAAGCGCGGCGACCGCGCACTCCACTATCACACCTTTGCGCTGCTGCCGCTCGTATTCGCGGCCGAGCTCGTGCAGCGGCGCAACATCGATCTCTACCGCGAAAACGACGGTGCGATCGGCCGCCTCGCGAACCTCGTGATCGACACGGTGGAGGATCCTGCGAGCTTCAAGAAGATCACGCCGATCAAGCAGGACCTGTTTCCGTGGACGTTTCGCGACGAGCTGAGCTGGGTCGAACCGTACTACGCGCGCTTTCACGATCGCCGCCTGCCGGCGATCATCGCGCCGCGCCGCCCGTTCAGCGAATGGCGGCTCGGCGGCGACGTGACGGCGGCGTGGGGCGCGCCGCTGCCGTGACGCGCGCCGCGTGCGATCAGAAGCGGTGGCGAATCCCGACGATCGCCAGCTCCTGGGTCGCCTTGCCGCCATCGACATACGCGTCCGCAATCACCGCCTGAGCCGAGCGCGCGCCGTTGCTGCCCGATGCGTGCCCGTAGCTCGCCGTCGCGTAGAGATCGGTGCGCTTGCTGAGCGCGTAGTCGGCCGCGAGCGTGACCTGCTGGTACGTGGCCGACGAATCGCCGTGCGATTTCAGGTAGTTGTAACCCGTCTCGAACAACAGCGCCGGCGACGCCTGCCACGCGACGAACATCGATCCGTTGTTGAAGCGCTCCGCCGCCCCGAACGTCGAATTGCCGTCGCGCAAATACTCCGCATAGCTGTAATGGCCACCGAGCGTGAACGCACCGAGCACGTAGCTCACGCCGGCGCGCGCGATATTCACCGCACTCGCCGTCGCGTAGGCGTCATTGACCGGCGACAGGAAGATCGTATCGGCGCTGCTTGCGCCACGCGTCGACAGCACTGCGTTGCCGTTGTCCAGATGAGCGTAGCCGGCCGCGACGGTCAAGGGCCCGGCCGTGTACGACATCGCCGCGTTGTACGCCTGGCCCGAGCCGACCGAGCCCGCCACGCCGCCGAATCCGTACATCGCGGCCACCTGCAGCCCGCCCCACGACGGGCTCACCCATTTGACCGCATTGCTGTTGCGGACCGAGCCGTCGGCGTTGTCGACGTCCCCGGGCGCCGTGAAGTACTCGAGAAAATTGTTCCCCTGTACCGGCAACACCAGATCCTGCAACGTATCCTGCTGACGCCCGGCCGTCACCGTGCCGAATCCGCCCGACAGACCGACGAACGCCTTGCGTCCGAACAGCAGGCCCCCGCTCATCTTGCCGCTGTTCACGTTGAAGCCGTTCTGCAGGTTGAACAGCGCGCTCAGGCCGCCGCCGAGATCCTCCGTGCCCTTCAGCCCCCACTGGCTGACGGACATCTGCCCCGATTGCAGCTTGACCTGGTTGCTGGCGCCGCCGGTGTTGTGCGTGTACTGAATCGATTCGTCGATGACGCCGTAAAGCGTGACCGAGCTTTGCGCACATGCATTGCCGCACATGCCGGCCGCGCATGCGAGTGTGGTCGGTGCGATCCATTTCATTGCCGTGCTCTCCTGTCGTTGCGTGGTTGATTCGTCTGGGTGACGTGCTTTCCTGCGTCTTTCTTCATTCGTCATTCGATTCGGATACCGAATTGATATGTGCGATATCGATGCCACCTTTTTTACCGGGGCCCTACCGCGCCATGCGAGCGCGATGCCTGAACAAGCAGACCAGCTCGCTCGCCACGTGCGCGGCGGCAAGCGCGGTAATGTCCGCGTGATCGTAGGCCGGCGCGACCTCGACCACGTCCGCGCCGACCAGGTCGACCGACGTGAGCCCGCGGATGATCGACAGCGCCTGCGCACTCGACAAGCCGCCCGGCACGGGCGTACCGGTGCCAGGTGCGAACGCCGGATCCAGCCCGTCGACGTCGAAGGTGAAATAGGTCGGCCGCGCGGCGACGATCTCGACGATGCGTGCTATGGCCGCGTTCACGCCGTGCTCATGCACCCACGTCGCATCGAGCACCGACACGCCCATGAAATCGTCGTTCCAGGTCCGAATGCCGATCTGCACCGAGTGGGCAGGGTCGATCAGCCCGTCCTTGATCGCCTTGTAGAACATCGACCCGTGATTGAGGCTGTCCGGCTGATCGTCGGGCCAGGTGTCGCAGTGCGCATCGAAATGGATCAGCGAAAGCGGCCTGCTGTATTTTTCCGCATGGGCCACGAGCAGCGGATAGCTGATGTAGTGATCGCCGCCGAGCGTCAGCATCCTCGCACCGGCATCGAGTATCGTGCGCGCATGCGCGACGATCGCCTCCTTGACGGTCGACGGGTTGTGCACGTCGAGCCAGCAGTCGCCGTAGTCGATCACCGCATAGTCGTCGAACGGATTGATCCCCCACGGATACGGCAGCAGCACGCCGAGCTGGCTGCTCGCCGCGCGGATCGCGCGCGGGCCGAGCCGCGCGCCAGGACGATTGGTCGTCGCGATATCGAGCGGCACGCCGGTCACCGCGAGATCGACACCGGCCAGCTCCTTCGTATACAGCCGCCGCATGAACGAGATCACGCCCGCGTAGGTATTCTCCTTCGACGATCCGTATGGCGATTCGCGGCGGATCGCACCGTCGCCGCGTACAACCAACTGCTTCTGCATGATGCGTCCCCCCTGTTTTCGTGTGCCTGCAATGCGGACGCCCGAGTCAGATACCGAGCGCGCAGCCGTCCTTGCGATGGTCGGACGCCCCGATCAGCGTGCCGGCCTCCCAGTCGATCCGGATCGCCTGCGCGCCGCCGATCGCCCAGTTCGGCGCCACGAGATTGAAGCCGCGCCGCGCGAGCGCTTCGCGCGCCGGCGCGGGCATCGTGCATTCGACCTCCACCTGATCGGTGCCCGGCCGCGGAAAGATGCGCGGCAGGTCGATCGCCGTTTGCAGATCCAGGTCGTAGTCGAGCACCTTCGACAGGAAGTGCGCATGCCCCATCGCCTGATAGTGACCGCCCATCACGCCGAACGTGATCTGCACCTTGCCATCGCGGGTCACCATGCCCGGAATGATCGAATGCATCGGCCTCGCGTGCGGTGCGATCGCATTCGGGTGGCCCGCTTCGAGCGTGAAGCTCTGGCCGCGGTTGTGCAGCATCACGCCCGTTTGCGCGGACATGATGCCGCTGCCGAACGGATGAAACAGCGAATTGATGAAGCTCGCGCAATTGCGATCCTTGTCGACCACGCAGATGTAGACCGTATCCTTGTGCTCCGCCGGCGCCGCGACCGGCGCGCCGAGGGTATACAGCGCCGCGATGCGCGTACGCAGCGACTCGACGGACGCATCCGACAACAGCGTCTCGACGTCCATCGGCCGATTGCGCGGATCCGCCAGCAGCACGTCGCGCAGCGCATACGCGACGCGCGCGGCGTCGATCTCCCGGTGCAGGCGCTCGGCGCCGAGCGGATCGTCGTTCGCGTCGAATCCCTCGAGCAGCTTCAGCAGCAGCAGCGCGATGACGCCCTGCCCGTTCGGCGGGCATTCGTGCACGTCATATCCGCGAAAGCGCGCGGTGATCGGCGTCACGTATTCGCCACGGAACGCCGCGAAGTCGTCCATCGTGTGCAGGCCACCCATGCCCCGCAGGCGGGCCACGATATCCTCCGCGATCATCCCTTCGTAGAACACGCGCGGGCCCGCTTGCGCGATCGTCTCGAGGGTGCGCGCGAGCAGCGGCTGCCGATGCACGCTGCCCGCGCGGGGCGCGTGGCCGGCAACCAGCATCTGCGCGCGGCTCGTATCGTCCAGCGACAGCAACTGCGCCTGATGCGCCCAGTCCGCCGCCGCACGCGGTGCGACCGCATAGCCGTCGCGCGCCAGCCGGATCGCCGGCGCAAGCAACGCGGAAAGCGGCAGCGAGCCGTGGTCGCGCGCGAGCGTCGCCCATGCATCGACCGCGCCGGGCACCGTCACCGCGTGCGGCGAGTGGCGCTCGATCGACGCAACGCCGAGCGCGCTCAGCCGCTCGACGCTGGCGGCGGCCGGCGCCCAGCCCGACCCGTTGAAGCCGACGATGTCGTCGCCGCCGCCGCGCGAATAGAGCGCGAAGCAGTCGCCGCCGATGCCGGTCGAGCCGGGCTCGACAACGCATTGCACGGCGCACGCGGCAATCGCGGCGTCCATCGCGTTGCCGCCCAATTCCAGGATCCGGACGGCAGCCAGCGTCGATGCGGGATGCGACGTCGCGGCCATCGCTTCGGTCGACATCACGAGCGAGCGGCCGGGTTGTTCGAAATTCCTCATGGTGTTCTCCCGACTCAGCGTGCGGCCAACGACCGGCGCCACGCGAGCGTGTCGTCGAGCGCTCGTTTCGACGCATCGAACAACTGATCGATTTCATCGTGCGTGATGATCAACGGCGGACAGAAATTGAACGTATCGCCCAACGCCCGCGTGATCACACCGTGCGTCAGCGCCCGCTCTCCGGCGTGGATCGCCACGCCCTCGGAGAGCGCGAACGGCTCTTTGGTCGCCTTGTCGGCGACCAGTTCGACGGCCGCCAGCAGCCCGGCGCCGCGTGCCTCGCCCACGAGCGGATGCGCGGCGAGATCGGCCACGCGCTGCCGGAAATGCGGGATCACGTCGCGCACGTGGTCGAGCACGCGGTCTTCGTCGTAGATCCGCAGCGTCTCGAGCGCGACGGCCGCGCAAACGGGATGGCCGCTGTACGTGAAGCCGTGGCCGAAGGTGCCGATCTTCTCGCTTTCGGCCACGAGCCCGCGATAGATCGCATCGCTGACCATCAGCGCCGAGATCGGGAGATAGCCGGCCGACAGCTGCTTGGCGACGACGATCATGTCGGGTTGCATGCCGAAGGTTTCCGAGCCGAACATGTTGCCGGTTCGACCGAAACCGCAGATGACCTCGTCGGCCACGAGCAGGACGTCGTACCGCTTCAGCACGCGCTGGATCTTGTCCATATAGGTGGCCGGCGGGACGATCACGCCGCCCGATGCCATGACCGGCTCGGCAAAGAACGCGGCGATCGTCTCGGGCCCTTCGCGCAGGATCAGTTGCTCGAGCGAATCGGCGCAGCGCGTCGCGAACTGCTCCTCCGATTCGCCGGGCAGCCCGTGACGATAGTAGTGCGGGCAGTCCGTATGCAGGATGCGATCGATCGGCAGGTCGAAGTCGCGATGGTTGTTCGGCAGGCCGGTCAGGCTCGCGGAGGCAATCGTCACGCCGTGGTATGCCCGTGTGCGCGCGATGATCTTCTTCTTCAGCGGCCGGCCGAGCGCGTTGTTGTAATACCAGATCAGTTTCACCGCCGTGTCGTTGGCTTCCGAACCGGAGTTCGCGAAGAACACCTTCGACATCGGCACGGGCGCCAGCGCGATCAGTTTCTCGGCCAGCAGGATCGACGGTTCGGATGACTTATGACCGAACGCGTGATAAAACGGCAGCTTGCGCATCTGGCGGTCGGCGGCGTCGGCCAGCCGCGGTTCGCTGAACCCCAGCGACGCGCAGAACAGGCCGCTCAGCGCTTCGATGTAGCGGTTGCCTTCCGTGTCGTACACGTAGACGCCCTCGCCGCGCTCGATCACCATCGGCCCGACGTCTCGGTGGCGACTCAGGTTCGTATACGGATGAAGGACGTGGTCGATGTCGTTCTGCTTCAGCGTGTGCATGAGTACCTTCCTGGTTGAGTCTCTTCCATGGTCGTGTCTTCCGTGTGCGGAACCGGCCCGGATCGGCCCGAACCGGCCGCCGCATCGCACTACTTGAGCCCGCCGGACAGGAACTTCTGCAACCGGCTGCTTCTCGGCGTCTTCAATATGTTGCGCGGATGGCCTTCCTCCTCCACCACGCCCTGGTGCAGGAACATCACGTGGTTCGACACCTCGCGCGCGAAGCCCATCTCGTGCGTGACGACGATCATCGTGCGGCCTTCGCGCGCGAGATCGCGCATCACCTTGAGCACGTCGCCGACCAGCTCCGGATCGAGCGCCGACGTCGGTTCGTCGAACAGCAGCGCATCGGGCTCCATCGCGAGCGCCCGCGCGATCGCGACACGCTGCTGCTGGCCGCCGGACAGATGGGCCGGATACGCATCGGCGAATCGCGTCATGCCCACCTGCTCGAGATAGCGCGCCGCCCGCTCGCGCGCCTCCGCGCGGCCGAGCTTCAACACATGCAGCGGCGCCTCGACGACGTTCTGCAGCACCGTCATGTGCGCCCACAGATTGAAATGCTGGAACACCATCGCGAGCCGCGTGCGCATCCTGCGCAACTGGGCGGGGTCCGAAATGCGGATCCGGCCGCTGCGGTCGACCGAGGTCCGCACCTCGCCGCCGCCGAGCGATACGCGGCCCGACGAAGGCGACTCCAGAAAATTGATGCATCGAAGCAGCGTGCTCTTGCCCGATCCCGACGAACCGATCACGCTGATCACGTCGCCCGGGTTGGCTGCCAGCGAGACACCTTTCAGGACTTCGTTGTCACCGTAGCGCTTGTGGAGATTTTCGACAGACAGTGCATTCATGTGGGGTTGCTCCGCGATTGCGCAAGCGTGGAAGGCGGCAGCGGCCGCAGGTGGACGAGCCAGCGTCGCTCGGTTGCCCGGATCAGCAGCGCGACGAGCCCGGTCAACGCGAAATAGACGGTGCCGACGGAAATGAACGCCTCGAACGGCGCGTAGTAGTTCGCGTAGACATCCCGCGCGGCGCCCGTCAGGTCGATCAGCGTGATCGCGCTGACGAGCGACGTACCGTGCAGCATCAGGATGATTTCGTTGCTGTAGGCAGGCAGGAACCGGCGCAGCGCCGACGGCAGCACGATGCGGCGCCATGCGGTCGCACGCGACATCCCGTAGGCCTGCGCCGCTTCGACTTCGCCGTACGCGGTGGCGCGGATCGCCCCGGCCAGGATTTCGACGGTATATGCACAGGTGTTCGCCGTCAGCGCGATCATCGCGCAGCCGAACGGATCGCGCAGCAGCAACAACGGATTGCCGCGCTGCCACGCGTCCTGAACCCACTGGAACTGGCCGAATCCGTAATAGACGATCATCAGTTGCGCGAGCAGGGGTGTACCGCGCATGAACCACGTGTAGACCGCCACCGGACCATGCACGAAGCGGTTCGGCGACACGCGCAACACGGCCAGCGGAATCGCGAGCAGCAACCCGAGGGCCAGCGAGCCCACGGTCAACTCCACCGTGACCCGCAGCCCGCCGGCATACTCGCCGAGCAGCGAGATCCATTGTTCATGGCTCATCCGTGCAGCCTCCCCTCGCGCATGCCGCGATTCAGGCGCACGCGGGCACGTGCCAGGCACGCCGTCGATCCCGACGTCACCAGCAGATAGACCGCGCAGGCGGCCAGGTAGAACGTCATCGGCGCTTGGGTCGTGCGGCCGGCCTGGTCGGAGATGAACATCACGTCGTGCAGGCCGATCAGCGACGCGATCGCCGTGGTCTTGAGCAGCACCAGCCAGTTGTTCACGGCGGCGGGCAATGCGAGCCGCGCCATCTGCGGAAACAGGATGCGGCGAAAGGCGAGCCATCCCGAGAATCCGTATGCGCGCGCCGCCTCCATCTGGCCGCGCGGCACGCCGAGCATCGCGCCGCGGAACGTCTCCGTGTAGTACGCACCGAAAATGAAGCCGATCGTCAGCACCGCGGTGGCGAATGCGTCTACGTCGGGCGCATGCAGGCCGAACGTGGCCGACAGCCGGTTCAGCAGGATCTGGCCGCCGTAGAACACCAGCAGCATCATCACGAACTCCGGCACGCCGCGAATCAGCGTGGTATACGCGGTGGCGACGGACACCAGCACACGCGAGCCCGACAGCTTGGCCATCGCGCCCGCCATGCCGATGCATACGGCGAGCGCGACGGACAGCACGGCGAGCACGATCGTCACCTCGGCGCCGCGCAACAGGGCCGGCAGGTATTGCTGCAATTCGGACATGACGCTCCTTTCCCGCGCTCTCGGGATGCGTTCAGGCTGCGCCGGCGCATGCTCGCGCGCCGGCGTGGCCTCGGTCAGTAGATGTCGAAATCGAAGTACTTCTTCTCGATGGACTGATACACGCCGTTGGCGCGAATGGCCGTGATCGCCTGGTTCAGTTGCTGCCGGAGATCGTCGTCGGTCTTGCGCACCGGAATGCCGTAGCCCTCGCCCAGCAGCGCCTTCTGCTCGGGCGTCGTACCGACGATCGGCGTGCCGACGAACTTGAAGTTCGCGCCTTCCGGTTTCGTCAGGAACGCCGAATACGCGGCGGTCGCGTCCTGCAGCGCGGCGTCGATGCGGCCCGAGCGCAGGTCGAGGTAGACCTCGTCCTGGGTCGGGTAGCGCACCAGTTGCACGCCGTTCTGCACCCAGTACGCGCTCGCGTACTTGTCGGCTAGCGTGCCGCGCTGAACGCCGACGCGCTTGCCCTTGAGGTCCGCCGGCGTCGCGTCCTTGATGGGGCTGTTTTTCGCGACGACCAGCCGGCGCGGCGTGTTGTAGTACTTGTCGGTGAACGCGACCTTCTGCTTGCGCTCGGCGGTGATCGCGACCGACGCGACGATCGCGTCGACCTTGTCGGCCATCAGCGCGGGAAGCAGGCCGTCCCAGCCGATCTGCACCAGCGTGCAGCTGGCGTGCATCTGCGCGCACAGTGCATGGATGACGTCGATGTCGAAGCCCACCGGCGTGCCGTCCGGCTGCATCGCCGAAAACGGCGGATACGCGCCTTCGTAGCCGATCCGGATGTCCTTCCACTCTTTCGCCTGGGCCTGCGCGGCCGCCAGCATGACGGTGGCGAGCACCAGGAATCTCATCATGTGTCGTTTCATGTCGATACTCCGTGACTGGTTTCGGTGGAAATGACTGCGTGGTCGTGTTACAGGGCTTTTGTACGATGATTGATTCGGATAACTTATTGACATGGACGAGGCGCCAACAACCGCCTCGCCCTGTTTCCGTCAGTGGCCGCCCGTCATCCAGTCGCGCACTGCCGGGACGGTCGCTTCGATATGCTCACGCACCGCTGCCTCGAGCGCGGCAGGATCGCCACACCGGATCGCGTCGATCAGCCCCATGTGGTCGTCGCGCGATGTCTTCGGCTTGTAGGCGCGCTCGAGCCACAGACGCATGTGCGGTTCCACCACCGTGTGCAACCCGGCGATCTGGGTGATCAGGCGCTGGCGCCCGCTCAGCCGGCACAGATATTCGTGAAAGCTGCGATGCGCGGTGACCCATTGCTGGCCGTCGGTTTCGGCGCGCTCCATCGCATCGATCAGGCGCGTCAGTTCGTCGATATGCTGCGGCGTGATGTTCGGCAGCGCCATGCGCGCCGCCAGCCCTTCCAGCACGCCGCGCATGCCGAACACCACCTCCATCTCGTCGACGTCGAGCCCCCGCACGACCGCGCCGCGATTTGGACGGATCACAACCAGCCCTTCGCTCGCGAGCCGACGGAACGCTTCCCTCACCGGCATGCGGCTCGTATTGATCTCGGCGGCGATGTCCTCGGGAATCAGGCGATCGCCTGCCTTGTACGTCCCCATCCGGATGCGATAGAGCACATACGCATAGGCCTCTTCCTCGGCCGTGGCGGGAAATTGCGGATGCAGCGATGGCGTACGTGTGTCCATGTTCATGCAATGACCTCTTTCGCGGACCCTCGGCGTGGCCACGCAGTCCTCGCACGCCGAAGGCGCGGAACAGGCTCGCGGACACTTGTCTTGTCGCAAATGAAATGTATTAGTAATAGTGGATATTTGTATCTACGAACGCACTATACGTCGCCATAAATAATGTCGAATATGGGTTAACCCTTACATTAGAAACACGCTGCCGCGCACCCGCACGCAAAAAAGCCCGACGCCGGAAATCCGGTGTCGGGCGTCTCCATCGATCACGGCGTACGGTGCGTCTATCGAGCCAGCGCGGCGACTTGCGCCGCCGTCAGCGCACCCTGGTCGGCGCGCCGTCCCGCTCGATCCGCTCGACGATACGCGCAAGCCGAATGATGTCGGTCAGCGCGAAATCGGCTGCATCGGGCCGCGGCCGGCCGCGTTCGTCGGCGACGCGCATCGCGAACGCGAGCGCTTCGGAACGCTCCCGCAGCAACGCCCTGAGCGCATCCGCGACGACCCGGCGGTCGCGCGGGTCACGGAGGCCGAGCGCCGAGCCGACATCCGGCGTCATGAGCGGGCCCGCCTCCAGTGCGGAGACGTTCGGCACGTGCATCGTGTTCATATCCATGGAAGTCCTCCCGCCGACTTGCGAGCGACGGCCCGTCACCGCCGGTTCGATCGCGACACCACGTCGATCCACACGGCCAGCACCAGCACCGTGCCCTTGACGATCATCTGCCAGTACGCATCGACGTCGAGCATCGACATCCCGTTGTCGAGGCTCGCCATCACGAGCGCGCCGATCAGCGCGCCGTAGACCGTGCCCGACCCGCCGCGCATCGACGTGCCGCCGATGAAGCACGCGGCGATCGCATCGAGCTCGCCCATCGTGCCGGCGGACGGCGACCCAGCCGCCAGCCGCGCCGTGTTCACGAGGCCGGCAAACGCGCACATCAGACCCATCAGCGCGAAGATCGCGAGCTTCACGCGATCGGTGTCTACGCCCGACAACCGCGTCGCCTCCAGGTTGGAACCCACCGCATAGATGCGCCGTCCGAACACGGTCTGCGTCGCGATCCACGAGAACACGCCGAGCAACGCGAGCAGCAACAGTACAGGCACCGGGATGCCGCCGTAACGGTCCAGCGTCGCGACGAAGGCGAACAGCACCGCACCGGCGCCGACGATTTTCGCGACGTCCTGCCACGGCGAGGCAACCGCCAGCCGGTAGCGCCGGCGCGTGCCGCGCTGCCGTACCACCAGCAGAGTCACGAGCGCAAATAGCAGGATCGCGAGGCCATCGCCCGCCATGCGCGGCAGGTAGCCCTGCCCGATGAACACGAAGCCGTCGGACACCGGCGCGATCGTCGAGCCACCCGTCACGCCGAGCAGGATGCCGCGGAAGGCGAGCATCCCGCCCAGACCGACGATGAACGACGGCACGCGCCGATAGGTCGACCACCAGCCGTTGAACAGCCCGATCAGCACGCCGAGCGCCAGCACGGCCGGGACCGTTGCCGCGACCGGCCAGTGGCGGTTGACGTCGAGGGTCGCGGCGACGCCGCCGAGCAGCCCGAGCAGCGAGCCGACCGACAGGTCGATCTCGCCCGCGATGATGACGAACACCATGCCGCACGCGAGCATGCCGGTGATCGACATCTGCCGCAGCAGGTTCGATACGTTGCGCGGCGTGACGAACGCGCCGTCCGTCAGCACCGAGAAGAACGCCCAGATCGCGACCACCGCGAACAGCAGCGCGAGCACCTTGTAGCGCACGAAGATGCGGCGCAGCGGATGGCCGTGCGCGGTGCGCGTGTCGGGATCCGCCGATACGGGCCGGGAAGACGAAAGTTCGGTGTTCATGTCACACTCGCTGCAATGGGGTCGGCCGGACGCCGCGCGGGCTTCAGCGCGGCGCCGAGAATCCGTTCCTGCGTGAGACCGTCGTTGACGAAATCGCCGCGCAGCTCGCCCTCGCCGATCACGAGCACGCGATCGGCCAGCCCGAGCACTTCCGGCAGCTCCGACGACACGACGATCAGCGCGACGCCGCGCTTCGCGAGCGCGAAGATCAGCCGATAGATCTCCGCCTTCGCACCGACGTCGACGCCGCGGGTCGGTTCGTCGAGGATCAGCACCTGCGGGTCCGCCAGCAGCATCCTGGCCAGCACCGCCTTCTGCTGGTTGCCGCCGGACAGGCTCGCGATCGGCAGGAACGGATGCGCGGCGCGCACCGACAGCCGCTGCATCTCGGTGCGGATCGCGTCGAGTTCGGCGGCCGCGTCGATTCGGCCGCGCGCGGCGAAACGGCGCAGTACCGTCAGCGTGATGTTGTAGCCGACGCCGAGCTGCGGCACGATCCCGTGGCGCTTGCGGTCCTCCGGCACCATCGCGATACCCGCACGGATCGCATCGGCCGGCGAGCGGATCGCGAGCGGGCGGCCATTCATCCGAACCGTCGCCGTGCTCTCGCCCGGATACGCACCGAAAATCGCCTGCATCAACTCGGTGCGGCCCGCGCCGACCAGCCCGGCGACGCCGAGAATCTCGCCGCGCCGCACGCCGAACGACACGTCGTCGACGCGCTTGCGGCGCGGGTTCGTCACGTCGCGGCAGGTCACGTGATGCGCCTCGAGCACGACGTCGCCGATCTCGTGAGGCTCGCGCGGATAGAGATTGCCGATCTCGCGCCCGACCATCGTCGCGATGATGCGGTCGGTGGTGAGCGTGCGCATCGGCTCGGTCGCGACGTGGCGGCCGTCGCGGATCACGGTCACGGTGTCGCACACCGCGTCGATCTCGTCGAGCTTGTGCGAGATATACACGCACGCGACGCCGCGGCGCTTCAGGTCGCGCACGATGTCGAGCAGGATCCGCGTCTCCGACGCGCTCAACGACGACGACGGCTCGTCGAGAATCAGCAGCTTCGCGCGCTTGTTCAGCGCCTTCGCGATCTCGATCAGCTGCTGGTGGCCGCCGCCGTAGTTCATCACCGGCTGCGCGACATTGATCGCGTCGATCCGCAGTTCGCGCAGCAGCGCTTCCGAGCGCCGCGCCATCTCCGCATAGTGCATGCGCCCGCCGGGCAGCGTGATTTCGTTGCCGAGGAAGATGTTCTCGGCGACCGACAACTCGGGCACGAGCATCAGCTCCTGGTGGATGATCACGATGCCCGCGCGCTCGGTGTCGCGCACGCCGGACGCGACGAGCGGCGCGCCTTCCCAGCGGATCTCGCCGTCCCACGTGCCGTGCGGGTACACGCTCGACAGCACCTTCATCAGCGTCGACTTGCCGGCGCCGTTCTCGCCGCACAGCCCGACGCATTCGCCGGGGCGCACGGTCAGGTCGATGCCGTCGAGCGCCTTCACGCCGTCGAATGCCTTGACGATGCCGCGCATCGTCAGCAAGGGTTCCGTCATTCGTTCATGCCTCGCAGGATGCGCGCGGGCCTGCCGTTGAGGCCCGCGCTTCGCGCCGTTACTGGCTCGCCAGCTGGGCCTGGGTATAGAAGCCGTCCTTCACGACGACGTCGACGTTGCGCTTCGTGAGCAGTGTCGGCTGCAGCAGCACCGTGTCGACCTTCTTCCTGCCGTTGTCGTATTGCGCGTTGAATGCGGGCTTCGTGCCCTTCGCAAGATCCACGGCCAGCTTCGCGGCTTCGCTCGCGATCAGCTTCAGCGGCTTGTAGACGGTCATCGTCTGCGTGCCGGCGATCACGCGCTTGACCGCGGCCAGATCCGCATCCTGTCCGGACACCGGTACCTTGCCGGCCAGATGCTGCGCGGCGAGCGCCTGGATCGCGCCGCCGGCCGTGCCGTCGTTCGACGCGACGATCGCGTCGATCTTGTTGTTGTTCGCGGTCAGCGCATCCTCGACGATCCGCAGCGCGGTCGACGCGCTCCATTCGGGCACCCACTGCTGGCCGACGACCTTGACGTCGCCGCGGTCGATCGCCGGCTTCAGCACCTTCAGTTGTCCTTCGCGCAGCATCTTCGCGTTGTTGTCGGTCGGCGCGCCGCCCAGCAGGAAGTAGTTGCCCTTCGGCTTCGCGTCGAACACGCCCTGCGCCTGCAGTTCGCCGACCTTCTCGTTGTCGAACGAGATGTACGCGTCGACGTCCGCGTCGAGGATCAGGCGGTCGTACGACACGACCTTGATACCGGCCTTCTTCGCCTCGGCGACGACGTTGCCGAGCGTCTTCGAGTTGAACGGCACGATCACGATCACGTCTACGCCGCGCGAGATCAGGTTCTCGATCTGGGAAATCTGCCGTTCCTCGCTCGCATCGGCCGACTGCACCGACACCTTCGCGCCGAGCTTCGTCGCCGCCGCGACGAAATAGTCGCGATCGCGCGACCAGCGCTCGACGCGCAAATCGTCGATGCAGAAGCCGATTTCGGGCTTGTCCTTGCTCGCATGCGCGAGCGGCGAGCCCAGCGCGAGGATCGCCAGCGCGGCGGCGCCGGCAAGCGAACTCAATACGGTACGACGCGTCACGGATTTCATGTCTCCAAACTCCTTGTTATGGAACACCTCACGAACCGCGGGCGGCCGCCGGATGGCACCGCCCGCATCGAGTCACTGCAACATGCGTCACGCGCCTGTTGCAAACACCGGTTCGAGCGCACGGTACAGCGCGCGAAATGTCGGCCGCCGCACGTCGCGGTACCACGCGTGCCGCGCCGGATCGGGCTCGCGCACCGCGACGACGGGCGGCTGCGGGCACACGTCGCCGAGCCGCGCATCCGGTTCGAGTGCGAGATGCGCGAGGCGCGCGGCGCCGAGCGCCGGCCCCACTTCTCCGCCCTCGCGCAGCGTCAGTGCGCGGCCGCTCAGGTCGGCGAGCATCTGCGTCCAGTACGCGCTGCGCGAGCCGCCGCCGATCACCGTGATGCTGCCGGGTGCGAGCCCGGCCGCATGCAGCGCATCGATGCCGTCGAGCAGCGCGAAGCCGACACCTTCGAGCGTCGCGTTCGCGAGATCCGCGCGCCGCGTGTCGGGCGTGAGCCCGTAGAACACGCCCTTCGCGTTCACGTCGTTGTGCGGCGTGCGCTCGCCGCTCAGGTACGGCAGGAACCACGGTCGGCTCGCGCGTGCATTCGTCTCGGCATCGTCGAGCAGCGCCGCGACACCGTCGTAGCCGGCGAGTTGCGCGGTGAAGTCGATGCAGCCGGCCGCGTTCAGCATCACCGACATCAGGTGCCACGTATCCGGCAGCGCATGGCAGAAGCTGTGCACCGCCGATTCGGGATTCGCGCGAAACCCGTCCGACACCGCGAAGTACACGCCCGACGTGCCGAGCGACAGCAGCGCATCGCCGGGCCGCACGATCCCGACACCCACCGCACCGGCCGCGTTGTCGCCGCCGCCGGCCACCACCGGGATCTCGCGCAGGCCGAGCGCTCGTGCGACGGCCGGCAGCAGCGTGCCGGTAATGCGGTTGCCTTCGAATACGGTCGGCATCTGCGTGCGCGACAGCCCGCAGGCCGCGAGCAGCGTGTTGTCGTAATCGCGCTTCGCAACGTCGAGCCACAGCGTGCCGGCGGCATCCGACGGATCGGTCGCGAACGCACCGGTCAACCGATAGCGCAGATAATCCTTCGGCAGCAGCACGTGCGCGATGCGGGCGAACACGTCGGGTTCGTGCCGACGCACCCACAGCACCTTGGGCGCGGTGAAGCCCGGCATCGCGACGTTGCCGGCAACCGTCCGCAGCGCGGGCGCGAGCCGTTCGAGTTCTTCGCACTCCGCATCCGCCCGGCCGTCGTTCCACAAGATCGCGGGGCGCAGCACGTCGCCGCGGGCATCGAGCAGCGTCGCGCCGTGCATCTGCCCGGTCAGCCCGAGTGCGTCGATGTCGCGCGAATCGATGCCGGCCGCGCGCCCATCCGACACGAGTGCCGCGAGCGCGCCGCATGCGGCGTCCCACCAGTCGCGCGGCGCCTGCTCGGACCAGCGCGGTTGCGGCCGGCTCACCGTCAGCGGGCGGCTCGCGCTCGCGCGCACCGCGCCAGCGCGGTCGAGCAGCACCGCCTTCACGCCCGACGTGCCGAGGTCGAGTCCGATGTACATCTTCAGCGCAGCCCGTAGATCGCCTGGTTCACGATGTTCTCGAGCCGCTCCTGCGCGCCGCTCGCGTGACGAGGGTTGACACCCCGCGCGAGCGCATCGGCCGCGAGCGATTCCAGCGTGTAGCCGCCCGACAGGATCTGGCGACCGAACGCATCGTCCCACTGCGCGTAGCGCTGCCGGCGCAGCGCGTCGAGCCGGTCGTTCTCGACCAGCACCGCCGCGCGTTCGATCGCAAGCGCGAGCACGTCGATCGCGCCGACGTGGCCGTAGAACAGGTCTTCCGGGTCGACGCTCTGGCGCCGCACCTTCGCGTCGAAATTCATCCCGCCGGTCGTGAAGCCGCCGTGGCGCAGGATCTCGTAGAACGCGAGCGTCAGTTCCTCGACGCTGTTCGGAAACTGGTCGGTGTCCCAGCCGTTCTGCGGATCGCCGCGGTTCGCGTCGACGCTGCCGAACACGCCGAGCGCGAAGGCGTTCGCGATCTCGTGATGGAACGAATGGCCCGCGAGCGTTGCATGATTCGCCTCGATGTTCACGCGAATCTCGTTCTGCAATCCATACTGCACGAGGAAGCCGTGCACCGTCGCGACGTCGTAGTCGTACTGGTGCTTGGTCGGCTCCTGCGGCTTCGGTTCGATCAGCAGCGCGCCCTTGAAGCCGATCCTGTGCTTGTGTTCGACGACCATCGACAGGAAGCGGGCGAACTGCTCGCGTTCGCGCTTCAGGTCGGTATTGAGCAGCGTCTCGTACCCTTCCCGCCCGCCCCACAGCACATAGTTCTCGCCGCCGAGCCGGTGGGTCGCATCGAGCGCATGGCACACCTGGGTCGCGGCCCACGCGAACACGTCGGGGTTCGGGTTCGTCGCGGCGCCGGCCGCGAAGCGCGGGTGCGAGAACAGGTTGGCAGTGCCCCACAGGAGCCGCACGCCGCTCGCCTGCTGGCGCTCGCCGAGATAGTCGACCATCCGCGCGAAATTGGCCGCGTATTCGCGCAGGCTGTCGCCTTCCGGCGCGACGTCCGTGTCGTGGAACGTATAGAAAGGTGTGCCGAGTTTCGTGAAGAACTCGAACGCCGCATCCGCCTTCTGCCGCGCGCGCTCGAGTGCGTCGCCCGGCTGCTGCCAGGGCCGCCGGAACGCGCCCTGCCCGAAGATGTCGTGCCCCGGCCACACGAACGTGTGCCAGTAGCAGACCGCGATCCGCAGATGCTCGGCGAGCGTCTTGCCGAGCACACGCTTCTCGGGGTCGTAATGGTGATAGGCGAGCGGGTTGTCCGACTGCGGGCCTTCATAGCGAATTGCAGGAATGTGTTCGAAATACGACATGGTGTCTCCGTGCAGGTTCTTGTTGCGGCGCAACGCGCGTCTCGACGACACACATGGCCGAATTCGGTTGGCTGGATCGTGCCCGCGTGCCTGCTGCCCGGCAATTGCGAAATTGCACAGCACGCTTGATGTTTCTTGCCAGCCGCCCTCGTGCGGCGCGCATTCCGTCCTACAATCGCCGTACACCAACCCACCGCGCGCCGCCTCCGCGAGCGCGCCCCGGAGACAACGGCACTACGCCCCCGATGCGTTTGCCCCGAAACCGAGATGACACGCGCCCCTTCCGCCCAGACACCGCATCGCATCGCGCTGCTGTTCAATGCGAATAAGGTCTACGACCGCGAGATCATCAGCGGCATCGGCCAGTACCTGCACACTACCCGGGTGGTGTGGGACCTGTTCCTCGAAGACGACTTCCGCTGCCGGCTCACCGGCATCGAGCGTTTCGACGGCGATGGCATAATCGCGGACTTCGACGATCCTGCCGTCGCCAACGCACTCGCCTGCTCGCCGCTGCCGATCGTCGCGGTCGGCTCGTCGTACGAGGATCTGGCGCAGTACCCGAACGGTGTCCCATATATTGCGACCGACAACTCGAAGCTCGTGTCGCTCGCCTATTCGCACCTGATCGGCGCCGGACTCGCCCGTTTCGCGATGTACAGCCTGCCGATCGCCCAGGAAAACCGCTGGGCGCAGCAGCGCGAGCTCGCGTTCGACCGGTTGGCGCGCGCGGACGGGCTCGACGCGCCGATCTACCGCGGGCTGTCGACGAGCGCATCGGGGTGGAATCACGCGATCGAGCAGTTGATCACCTGGCTGCATGCACTGCCGAAACCCATCGGGGTGATTGCCGTGACCGATGCGCGTGCGCGGCATCTGCTGCAGGCCTGCCTGATCGCCGGCATCGCGGTGCCGGAACAGGTCGCGATCATCGGCATCGACAACGATCCGCTCACGCGCACGCTGACGCGCATTCCGCTGTCGTCGGTGATCCAGGGCACCGAGGAAATGGGCCGCACCGCTGCGCACCTGCTGCACCGGATGCTGCGCGGCGCGCGTTTTCCCGGGCAGCGCATTCTCGTGCCGCCGGTCGGCATCAACGTACTCGAATCGACGCGCCACCAGCCGCTTGCGAGCCAGCACGTGATGCGCGCGCGGCATTTCATCCGCCAGTACGCGTGCCAGGGGATCAAGACCGAACAGGTTGCCGACTATGTCGGCGTATCGCGCTCGCTGCTCGAGGAGCACTTCCGTCGCGAACTGCAGCACACCGTGCACCAGGAAATCCTGCGCCACAAGCTCGAAGCCGCACAGGCGCTGCTCGCGGGCCGCCATGTGTCGAGCGCAGAAGTCGCGATCCGCTGCGGCTTCACGTCGTTGCAATACATGTACGCAGTGTTCCGCCGCGAACTAGGCTGCACTCCGCGCGAATATCAGGAACGCGCGGCTGCCACGAACTGACGCCCCGCCCATCTGACATCCATCCATGCACCTCGATACCGACTCCTCACACCTGACACCCGGCGTGGCACGCGTGCAATCCGAGCCGTGGGGCACGTTGCCCGACGGCGAGCCCGTGCGGCGCTACACGCTGCGCAACGCGCACGGGATACGCGTCGGAGTCAGCGACTTCGGCGCGACCGTCGTGTCGTGGCTAGCCCCCGACCGCGCGGGGCGCTTTGCCGATATCGTGCTCGCCCACGACACGCCGGGTGAGTACCTCGAATCCGGTGTCTACCTCGGCGCGACGATCGGCCGATGGGCGAACCGGATCGCCGGCGCGCGCTTCGCGCTCGACGGCGTCGACTACCTGCTCGACCGCAACGACAACGGCAACCTGCTGCATGGCGGGGTGAACGGCTTTCATCGCGCGTGCTGGGACGTGATCGACGATTGCGGCGGACTGACGTTGCGGCTCGACTCACCGGAAGGCGACGCCGGATTCCCCGGCAACGTGAGCGTGCAGGTTCGCTACACGCTCGACGACGACGGCACATTCACGATCGACTATGCGGCGTGGACCGACGCGCCGACGCCGCTGAACCTGACGAATCACAGCTACTTCAACCTGAACGGGCGCCCCGGCAGCGACGTACGCGGACATCTGCTGCGCATCGACGCCGATGCGTTCCTCGAAGTGGACGACGCGCTGATCCCGATCGGCATGGCCGACGTGACTGGCACGGCGTTCGATTTCCGCCAGAGCGCCCCGATCGGCGCGCGCCTCGACTGGCCTCACTCGCAACTGGCGCGGGCGCGCGGCTTCGACCATTGCTTCGTACTAGGCGACGGCGGCCACGCGGTTCGGCCTGTCGCGCGGGTCTACGATCCGGAAAGCGGACGCGAGTTGCTCGTGTCGACCGATCAGCGGGGCCTGCAGCTCTATACGGGAAACTATCTCGACGGCGTACGCGTGAGTGGCGGCACTCCGTGCACGCGACATGCGGCGCTGTGCGTCGAAGCCGGCAGCTTTCCGAATCAGGTCAACATGGCTGGCCTGCGCGACGACGTGCTCCTGTATCCGGGCGCTGCCTATCGACAGACTACCCGGTATCGGGTGGCCGTCCACGCGTAGTACGCACGAGCCGCATCGTCGGCATGCAGGTGGCATCGACGCCACGCGTTGTGCGAAACCTGAGTTTGAACGGGCGACCGTGCCGTAGTGGTAAGGTTCCCTTTCATGCCGTTCGCCGGCGTCTGAAAACAACTCCGCACAACATTGATTAGACGTTACGGAGCCGTTCAAAAATCACTTCGCAATCCGAAACGTTCGCCTAGCCCAAAGGCGGCTTTCTAGTGCGGATTCAACCGCCGTTCTGCGGCCATTGTGCGACGCGTCAGCGTTCGAATGCCGGCCGCTGTGAGCGAATCGAACTTCAATTGTCAGATGGTTCAAATCGAGCGAAGAGCCGTACCCATCGCCCAACGAGATCATTGTCAACATCGTTGATCCTCTTGGCCAGCAAGGTGGCCTTCACGCGCTTCGCAACTTCCACCTTCCAGCCAGGCGTGAGTTCGATGCCTTCACACTTAGCCCACGCCTCCACCTGCGGCACGATGGGCTTGCCCATCGACGCGACTTCCGAAAACTGCTGCTCTGGAGCGCGAAAAATTCGGTCTACAGCCTCTACGAAACGTTGATGGGGAACCAAATCCTCTAACTCTGAACCTTTGAAGCCAACGAATTCGTCTGTTGATAGGACCTTCCCCTCCTCACCGTTATAGAGGCCGCTGCTCAGCTCTGCCGCCATCCTGCTGCCCATTTGATCGCCATCCAGCAAAACAACCGGCAGCGTCTCGTCTCGGCCAGTCAAAATTCCAGCGGTGATCCTTAGCGTTTTGGTTCCACCTGCAGGCGGGAATACCAGCTCTCGGCGAGGTGTGATCTTCCCCGCACCGATAAGAAGCGCCTTAATCATCGTCAGATAGTGCTGATCGGAAGCTCCCTCAACAACTATCGGGCGGCAGCCCAGTAGCAGGCTTTCAGCGACGTTCAGGTTCAATGCCGAGTATACGGCGTACGCTGCGCCGGCATGCGCCGGGTCCGCACCCGACTGACGCAGATTCGGCGAAGACTCGGTCGAGCCATCCGTAGCGACATAGACTTTTCGCACTCGATCCAGCCGGTCGGGATCGACAAGGAAAGGCGAATGCGTCGTATAGAGGATCTGGTTGGTCTTGGTCAATCCATCGAAGAAGGCCGATAGATCGCGCTGGGCGAGTGGATGAAGCGATAGGCCTGGCTCATCGAGCAGAAGAATGGCGTCTTCGTGGTCACCCTGGCTTTCGACCAAGAACACGAGGTAGAAGCTCAGAAACCATTGCAGCCCCGTACTGCGATTTTCAAGCTCGACTTCTTCAGGACGCCGATCATCTGATACCCAGATGCGAAAGTGATCGCCATCCGCTTCGAATCGGAAACGGTAGTCGCCTTGTTTCCACCAAGACTTGAACTCCTTGGTCAAGGTGGTGCCCGCAGACTGTAGCAGGATGGAGCGCTCTCGCTTGCGCTCAGCGATCCTTGCGATCTCGTCTTCGGTGGGTTGCCGATTCTGATTATTCGGATCTTTGAAGTCGCGACCAAGTTCAAGGATCTCCGTCGGTTGGAGGCGAACAAAGCTGAACAACACGCGGAGGGTCCGGGCTTTCGCCGCCTCCTTGGCTCCCAGATCTTTTCTCTCAAGATTCTGGACCACATGAGGGAGATAAATTTCCGAGTCCAGATTTCCATAGTTCGAGTAATACACGAACGTGGGGAGCGCTTTCAAGACAATCTCTCGAACACCTTCGATGTCTTCGGGGGCAGGCGACCTGATATGGGACGTCCATTCGGTCAGGACATCGATTGACTGCTGCACACGAGGAACGATTGTCGACGTCTTGGCTGGCTGGTCTGGTAACAACTTCTTCAGCGCTTCAATGGCGGCATCGAGGTCATCCGCAGTCCAGTCTTGCATGATGGGTTCGGCCAGTGCGTGAACAGCGTCAACGATCGCAGCCTTAAGAGGCTCTTCGCTCTTAAGCGGATCTGTTCGCTCAACTGCCGTGGCTAAGGTCGTCAACTCGCCCTTGATGTCCGAGGCAGCGACCGTTGTCTTGGGTGCAAACTGTGGAAACGAGACTGCATGTTTCCCATCGAAGTACCGGTCAACACGCACAACCTCCAGTTGCGCAGCATCCAGCTTCGTGAGAGTAACCAGCTTGTCTCTGAGAGAGCTGGCATCAAAATCGGCACTGATGAATCGAAATCCCCCCGGGTTGGCACGCACATCCGCGAACATCGTCTTCGGGTAATCCGATGTCGGTTGAATCTCGCCTTCGCGAGCAGGATTGAGCTTCCAAAGCGGAAGCAGCAAATTTGTCTTTCCCGATTCGTTGACACCGATCAGCGCGGCAACGTCGCCGGCTTCAATATCGCCGCTATCCTTCACCGAGCGGAAATTCGTTACCCGATACTTGATCAACTTCATCCTGCCCCCGTTGAGGTAGTTATATGGCAGCACAACCGGCTTCTACGCGCCGGATATGAACCATGATAATAGGACATCTCGACAGAGTGTCGTCGCTCGCAGCCGCCAGCACCAACTGACTTACAGCGTGTGCGGTGGAAATGCCCCCAATGTCACGGCAGCGGACCGGATGAAGGTCCCGTCTTGGGCCGGAGACCGTCAACCGGGCCGCCATCGCCCAGACAGTTCTCCACGACGCCCGGTACCCAGCGTCGCACCTGAACGATGGGTATACCGGAATCACATAGAAATCGTGACTTTCCGGTCCTTCGGGCCAATTGCCCGAGGCGAATTGGCGACTTAGCTTCGGGCATACACGAAGTGACGAAATTCTTTCGGTGAGATTGTCCATAAAGTCGTCAATGCGGGCGCGAGGCGCCACCTGCGACGGACATCTCGGATGTGACATCTTTGCTTTGCTCTACGCGGAGGGGAACGCGCGCGCCGCGCACAGGTTCGATTCGGTCTGCGCCAGCCGGCACTGCAGCGCGTCCTTCCGGTCGACCGCGAACGCCTCCTCGCTCGCCTCGAGCTCGCACGCAGCGTCGAGCAGTGCCTTCTCGACGTCGGCCGGCAGCGTGCCGCGGTACCGCTGCACGCAGTGGCGCAAGCGCGGGGCTCGGCGAGCGATAGTCCGGCGGCACGCGCGCGCTCACGCGACATCATCGACCGCCTGCGCCGTCGGGGGGATAGGCGGAAACGGCTCAGGGACATCCGGACATTCGCGCTGCATCCGGGTCCGGAGGTCGGGAATCAGGTCGATCGCCCCTGTCGATCGAACGTAGGCTTGCTTCAACTCGTCGAACTCGCGCTGCAGGCGCTCGAAGCAATCGGTCGCCAGTGCTGACGCCGGTACTGCGATCGCGGATCGAATCTGTGTGGCCAGTTCTCCGGCAAACAGCCCGTAGAGGATTGCGCGTTGACGGTCCAGCTCATACGCATCGGCGGGGCCGACCCATTCCTGCGCGGCCATGTCATAGGTCCGCTTGTCGCTCTCCGCGAGCGATAAGGGCAGTTCACGACACTGCGTGTAGATTTCGATCGGGAGCGCAGTCCACTCCTTCGCGAGCGCCCCGTCGAAGGACAACGGTCTCCACTCAACCGACTGGCTCGCTGGCTCGTCGTCTTGGTCCGGGTCATGGACCCGTACCAATTCCGTGGTCAGTGCGGCGCGCGCATCGGCATAGCCAACGGCCTGTTTTGCGAACGCTTCGAGAATCGAGCCGCGTTGAGCTGCGCGGGCGCACGCTGCTCGACCAACTTCGCGTTCTCGTCACGCCGTGCCTTGTGGTCGCCCCACGCACTCGGATTCACGCGCACACGCTGCTTCATCCGTTTGCGCGGCATGACACGGCGTGGTGCCCCGACGGGCCATGCGGCAACTGGTAGGCCGCCGCGGACACGCGATCGATCGATGAAGCTTTCCGCTGACAGGACGCGCAGCCACGGGACAAGAACTACAAGCCAAGCATGATGCACAAGGCCAAGGCACGCCGCCGTCCGTCACTGCGAATCCGATCGAGCAATAACGCCACCGGCGTGCGCCCCTAACAGTCGTGGATTTCGACGCGCGAGAGAGGCCGCCCCGCTCAAGTCGCTAGCCGCACAGTCCAGGCCATTGCGCTTACAAGCGAGACCGGCCCCCGCATCAGAGCGTTCGACTGTCGAGCCACTGGGGGCGCGACAGTCCACAGCTCTCGTAAATCGCCTCCCAAAATGGTTTCAACGCAAGTACCGGGCTCGTCTGCGCCGCGTACGTTCCCGTGACTATCACGACGTCTTGTAGACAACTTCCCCGCGGACCCGGCAGTGATGCGCGACCGGGTGCGTGAGGTACCTCCATCCCGCGGCCACGAAGACCACTCATGCCCGCGATCCATCGGTATGGCGGTGGGATACCCAAGCGCGCTTCAAATGTACCGAGGGTTTTCAGCGCAAGCGCATACATCATCTCAGCATCGGGAATCGAGGTCACGCCTTTGTGCGCGACACAGTCAAGATAAAGTGCGTCGACCGTCCAAACCTCCCCGGCCTTGAACGCAAACGCCAGTCCTGAAGCTTCTTCTTCACCCGGACGACGCGCAAATATCCCGAATCCATCGGCATGCCGTAGTTCACCATGTCCGCCATATCCGTCCCAAAGCAGCCGCACGGGATCGGGAGACGCTCTGAGCGCGGCACGAATCTCATCCGTTGTCCACAACCGATGGGTAGCGTGCTCGGGCATCACGCGCAGCCACATGAGCGAACGGTCCGCGAGCAGAACCTCTTTGTCCTGTTCGAGAATATGTGCACTTATCCCCACTGGATCCGTCAGCGGCCGAAGCCGGCCAGGCGCCACTTCCGGCAGCTGCTCAAACGGCTCGGGTACAGGTGGTTGCGGTAACGCGCTGATGTAGTCCTCGCTCGTGATCACCAGGCGAATAGCCTTTTCCAGGTCCTTCGTCAGCTTTTCACGAACGGCTTTGCGTGTCGCCTCGTCCGCATCTTCCGGGCAGTGATACGTGATGGGATGCCGCTGATGGCGCAAATCGAACGGCAAAGTCGCATCCGACGGCTCGCCAAAAGCGGTGTTCATCACGGGCACAATCCGGCCGTGCCCCAGCGCCTTCAGCGCCCATCCATACTCAATCAGGACATTCGGATTCGGTGTCGGTCGGCCGTCAGCCCGCTCGCCCACGAAAGTAAAATCCGGCACGAATACCGCAGCAGCGTCGATTTTCTGGAAGATGGTCTGCGCAATAGGCGGAAAGCCAGGCGTGTTCTTGGTATCACGATCGAGCACGAGTTCGTTGCGATCGGCTTCCTGCAGATCGGTGTCTCCCCCCAAGCGACCGAGCGCCGCCTCGAGTGCACGCTCCAGCAAGTTGCGCCCCGTCCGGGTCGCACGATCGAGTTGCCACGAGAAGAAGATGGTCGCAGCCATAGGTGCCCCTGTCAGTTGCTTGTTTATCGATCCATTCTCAACGCGTGCCCCATCTCGATGAACAGATCACATCGATCGCAATCGCCAAGTATCGCTGCCGTCCACTGCGCCCAGAAATGCGCCACGCCCCGTTGCCACGCATTGTCATCGGCTTCATTCGCGACGTGTGCCAACAGCACATCGAACGCATCGATAACGGGGCGGTAGAGATCATCGTAATGATCATCGGCTTCCATGCGCCAGGCATGGGCGAGCTTGGTCCGCTGGGCATAGATCAATTGCCCGACCCAAGGTGCCGCTCGAAACGGCAGAGATGACATCGGCAGCTCGTCCATCGATCGGTCTCACCTCACAGTGCCACGACCAACGACACCGTCACACCCAATACCGCAATGACCACGGCCGTGATCGCCACCAGCAATGTCGATGTGTTGGTCATGCGCGCATAGTAGAAATTGCGCATCTTCTCGATCATCGCTTCCGTATCTTTCGCGCCATCGTGGAATTGCCGACGAAATTCGGCATGGACCTTCACCTCGATCGCTTCGTGGAATTCCCGATTCCAGCTATCGGTCCAGTCAACGAACCACCGCACGAGGCGTCGCTTGAACATGAATCTGCGCTGTGTCATTTTTATTATCCGCCGCTTCCATTCTTGAGCACCCGGATCAATCTCCATTGTCCGGGTCAGGCGTTATCGTGTGCGTCCGGGCAATGGTGTCTCGCTCTGATCGATACCGACTGCATTCCACACCGCATCAAGGGCTGGGCCCGCCATGTTCGCTGGCGCGGCCTCAAAGGTTTCAAGGTAGACCGGCGCCGCGACGATGTCCGGTAGGTGCGGCGGCAGGGTCCGGTAGCCCATTCCGTATGCCGTTTTGACCCCGATCTGTTGCTGATGGATGTTCAACAAACTCACGCACAAGTAAGCCGGTGCCGGAATACCCAGTGTCTCCAGCACCTGCAGGGCGACCGGTAAATCGTGCTGCACCAGCGAGAGCTCATATTGCTGGGGAAAGACCGTCGGTTTCGCAGGCTCCCCTTGCTCGACACTCAATACCGTGCCAACCAGTTCGATACACCCGCCCCGAAACACCTGGGCAAAGGCGTAATACTGCCCCTCGCGGTCCCGATTACTTGTGCAGATCACGCCTTCGAAGTTGGTCGTGATCCCCCCGAGAAAATTGTTGCCCGGCTGCGCGCGGGCCAGGTGCTGGGCCGCGACCTTTAACTCCGGGATGGCATGCTCATCCGCGCGGGTCAGTGACAGCACGGGGACGAGGTGGACGACCAGTAACGGGCCGGACCGAACAGGTACGGGACCACGCTGCTCCCGCAACGCGGCCAGGCGTGCCTCCCGAAAAGCCAGCGCGCGCTTGGGCAACCCCTCGGCATGGGCGAAAGCGGTACGAATCGCGTGAATATCCATGGGCTCCTTACCGACCGAATTACGCAGAAAGAAGTGTCCGCCCCCTTTCCGGGTCACGCGGTGCGGCGCGCTCGGGCTAGGCCCCACTCGCATCACGATCACATGGCCCCCTGCGGCGACGGGCACCGGCCGCGCATGTAGTGTCGCGAGTTTCGGCTCGAGTGTATCCCGCAGGCTACCGACGATATCGAGCAAAATGGCATCGAGATTCGACACTTGCACAGGGACGATCGCCTTGGCGACGGCTGAATCGCCCTCCGTCTTCTGGAACGGCTCCAGGCCGATGATGAGGTCGCCACCAAATGCATTGGCAAAGGCGCAAACGTCCTCGGCAAGCCTGCTTTTTTCCTCAGGGGTGAGCTTTCCGTCCGGCGTGAGCACCCACGCACGTTTGAAGTCGAGCGTACGCCCCTCGCGTACGCCGTGGTCGATCAACTGCTGGATGTCAGCCTCGGTGACTTCTTCGAGCCGTATACGCGGAATCATCCGTCGGTCCCCTTGGTGGATATCGGTATGCGTGTGAAAAGAATGCCCCCCTGAACCCCGTGTATCGAATCAATCAGACAGCGGGTGGCGTTTTCCAAAAGTGTAACGGAATAGCTGCCCGCGCAAGCCTGACCCGCTTGGCCCCATGCACCACTATCGGTTGCATCGGAAACAACCGATGCACGACCGACCTGTGCGCCCTGCCATTCGCGACGTCGGTAATCGATCGACGGGTGGCACGCACATCCAGGCCGGTGAATTGCACGCCTTCCCACGCAGGGGGACCCCAGCTGGTTCCGGGGTCCCTCTCCTCTGCCTCACGAGGTGAGGAAGGATGGGGCTCTCGTGCTGCGCATCGAGCCGCCTAGGGCATCTCGACCGGCCGGCTTCCATCTCTGCCCCCTTCGGCCCGGCTCCACGATCCGTGGCCTACGCGCTCCGCTTGCCGGGCATCGGCGCCGGCTGCGGCCGTCGGCCTCAGCGCTAACCTGCCGCTAGCGTCGAAATCAGACGGAACAGTACGCAGATCCCCGCCGCGCGGCGTCGGCCGCGGTCGTAGCCACCTCCAGTTGGGCGAGTAATTGGGCCGCTCGCCCCGTTCAAAGCATCCTCAAGCGGGGCTTCCGAACGCTCTGATCTCTGACTGAATTGGAAACGGCAATGATGACCTTGTCCAGATTGCTTGCGGCGTCATTTGCGCATACGGAGGTGAGCGCTTTGCGGCGTTCGAGCCGACTATCAGACCTCGATCGCAATCTTGTTCGCGATCACGCTGTACAGGTCTATGTCCGTCTGCTCCGTCCGCAACGAAACGATGAGGCTATAGCGAGCCGGCAAGGCGTAGCGCTCGAGACCAGGGCGCGTACGCCACCAGCCTGCGGCCGGATAGACCGCGAGAAAACCGCGGCTGGCCAACTCCGCGGCGGTGCCTTCCCAGACATCCTGATGAAGCGAGCCTCGGTGCCGCTGTCGATCGCCTAAGTGCCACCCGGTGTCGCTAGGGTTGGGCGCAGAGCCATCGCCTTCCTGCTGCGCGGCCGCGTTGATCCGAGCGACGAAATCCTCGACTGATGCCTCAAGGGGCCGCTTGAGGTCAAACCGCAGGCGATGCGACGGATAGTGGAATTTCGAGGCTGCACCGCGGGCAGAAGGATTGGGCTCCACAAAGTAAGACAGCGTCACCCGCATCTCCACCCGGACGTCCTGCAGGGCCTCAAGCTCCTCCTTCGGCCATGGCAGCGCATGCAGATTCATGTCGCGGCTGACCACGCCGCGCCCCCTCTCCTTGGTGTAAGGGTGGACTGCATCCTCGATGACCAAAGACAAAGAGTTGCCCGCGCTCCACAGGGCGAGCTCGAGGTCCGGCATCCCCCAGCCGCAATGGCGAATCAGGTTCACGTAGTCTTGCTTACTGGGTTGTCCAGCTGCAGGCAGGAACATTTGTCGCATCGCTGGCGTCCACTCAGCGGCGTGAACGATCAGGGCCCGTACGGTTTCCGGCCGGAATTGAGGGTACGCCGCCATGATCTGCGCTGCCATCCTCGCGCAGAGCGCCGATGCCGCACTCGTCGCATTGGTGGTCGTGAACAGACGCTCATTCGGTACATTGTGCGTAGTGAGCAGATTGAGGGCGGGAACTCCAGAAGCACCCAGCTCGTCCTTGCCGACATTGCCCCCTTCGAAAACCACGTCGGGTTTTAAGGGCCACGCGCTGTCCCAAGTACGCGATGTCGTGGTGTAGGGGCTGAGGCCGCCTTCTGCAGCAATCGCCGCCAGGCCCGCGATCTCAGTGTCGATCTTGTGGGTACAGGCGCCGACGGTCAGTGCATTCCAGGTCTGCCCCGGGTCGTGCACGAGATTCGTCGCCAAGCTATCGGGATACGTCATCCAGGCGTCGTGACTGCGGGTGTTGCCGGCTGCCAGAACGAACAGTCGCGGGGTTTCGCCGCCGCCGTCGACATCTGATGCAAGGCGGTCGAGCATCGCCGACCACGAGGAGGGGCGACCGCGATCACGGTAGTCGGATGCGGTAACCGCCGTCGCGAAAACCCGCGCACGGTCGGGCTGGGTAATCTCGGGTCGACTGACCGCCTCGGCGAACAGAAAGGCATGATGCCTGGCGTCACCCGCGTTGTCACCCTCTTCAGAAACGAGCTTCACGGACTCGAGCCGATGCGTCACGGTGACAGGCGCGGCCTCTCCAACGGCCGCGGTGAGTTCGCCGTAGGCAGCTAGACCAGCTAGGCCCGTCCCGTGATTGGCGGTGTCATCGACTCCCCAGGCGGGGTTGACAGTGTGCTGATCGGGCCCGTCCAGCAGCGGCGCCAGCATCGGATGACCACGATTGGCCCCGGAGTCGATGAGGCAGATATGCGGCGCGCCGGCAGCAGGCCAAACGGCATGCTCCAGCATGTCATCCATCCACGGGCCTTGCTCTTCAACCCCCATCCCATCGAAGAACTCAGCCGTGTCCTTTGCCTTGCGAAGTTCGGCAACGCAGTTGAGTAGCAGCACCGACCGGCTCAACTGCGCTTCAGATCCGAACATCGTGATGACCGTTCGCTCGGGAAAATTCGCCTGGTGCTCGTTGACTGCGCAACCCGCAGATTGCGCAAGTTTCCGAAAATCTTCAACAACCACCTGCCGATCTTCTCGTACCGGCAGCCACACTTCCCACCAGAACGCTGTGCCAGCGTCGTCGGGTAGGAGCGCCGGGTCGTCGGTCCACAGTGCGCGTAGCTCCGCCCGACGGATAGACGCGATGGTGTTCAACAGTGGCTTGTGGTCGAGCGATTGACCAGATGCACCCTTGCGGTCAGCCAGGTACTCCGCGACGTAGGTCTCGAAGTGCTCCAGCTTGCCATCGGGAACGAACACGTTCGCAAAGGTCACGTCGCCCGCCTTGCGGACGCTGAGCAGCTCGATGCGCTTCGTCTCGTTTCCGAGGCTCTGGAAAGCCAGTTCAACGTCGGGCTGGCCCTCGAATTCGACCTGAAGGCCGACGCCGCTTTCCATGCCGCTTTCTCGCTGGGCCTGTGTTGCCTGCGCCATCAATGGTCTGAGAGCTTGCAGCTGTGCCTGAAGCACCTGGCCATGTGTCTGTCGATCCCTCACTGGTAGTGGCGGTGACGAACCGCCACCCGGGCTGTGTGCTGTAAAGGCAACGGCCTCAGACGTGTTGGGAAGTACGAGGTGGGGACGCTTATCGGCCTCTGGTGGCATCTCTAGATGGTTTGTTGTTATTTTCGAGTCGTGCACTCAGGCGGCGTCGCTCCTCCAATGCCCGAACAAGCATCTGCGCTGAAACCTGTTCGCCTTCGTGCATCACAGTTTCCTTGATGGCTTCGTCCACCGCACGCCGGATCTCTGCATAGCTAAGACCTTCCGCTTTGGCCGCCAGGGGTTTCAATGCGAGCGGCTTCGGCGCAAATCGCGCGAGTCGACTGCGGATCAGCTCTCCCGCTTGCTGAGCGCTGGGTAGGTGGTACTCCAGGACATCATCAAATCGTCGAAAGAGCGCGTAGTCGAGGATCTCGGGATGGTTGGTCGCGGCGACGATCAGGCTATGCGACTGGTCGTGCTCGATCATCTGCAGGAAGCTGTTGAGCACGCGCCGTATTTCTCCCACATCGTGGGCCAGCCCACGCTGAGATCCAATGGCATCGAACTCGTCGAAAAAGTACACTCCGCGCACTTCGCCGATGGCGTCGAACACCTGGCGTAGCTTTGCCGCAGTTTCGCCCATGAATTTGGTGATCAGCGCATCGAGGCGCACCAGAAAGAGCGGCACGCCTAGTTCGCCGGCCAGCACCGAGGCGGTCATCGTCTTTCCCGTGCCGGGAGGTCCTACGAGCAGCAGCTTGCGTCTCGGCGATAGCCCGTGCTCGCGTATGCGCGCGTTCAAGCGCTGCTCCTTCAGGATACGCTGGATCTGTTCGACGACGCCTGCATCTAGGACCATGTCGATCAGCCGACTCTTGGGATAGGTCACATGCAGCAGGTTGGCAAGTTCGCCGCGTGGTTTGGCAAGCGGCACGAGCTTGCCTGGCTCTGCGTTGAGCCCGCGGGACCTCGCGACGTCGATCATGTCACGCAGGTCTTCAGCCAACTTGCCGTGGCCGACCTTGGCCTCATGCGCTGCCACCTGCATCGCCACAGAGTAGAACTGACCATCGTCACGGTTGATATGTGACTTAACGAGCGCTCTGAGTTGATCAGCGCTGGCCATGATGGGCTACCTCCCTACGAATCGTTGCAAGCCACGAATCAGCCATGCGCAACCTCATTCTCATCAGCGGGCGCCGATGACACCACCGCGCGCCGCAATTCATCAACCAGACGTTCGTCGATGCGCCCCAGGTCAGAAGGCTCGGCAGCCACCAGAAACAATGTCCCGACGGGCACATGCAAGGCGTCTGCAATTTTCGCGACCGTAGAAAGCGTAGGGTCGCGCTTGTTGTTCTCTAGAAGCGACAAGTAAGAGACGGAACATGCGGCACGGCGGGCCACATCGCCCTGAGAGATGCCTCTATGCTGGCGAAACCAGCGAATCGCTCGTCCTACGTTCATATTGATCCCCGACGGCGACCACCTGACTCGCCTCAAACCATCCTGACTTCACCATTTTACCAGTAGTCAAATCAATCGGGGACTCTTTCGAAGGCCGCGGCGCGATACCTCAGGGTCCCCCGTGCAATCTGAACTCTCAGGATGCTTGCGCGCGGTGCGCAAGCATCTAGGCCTCTAAGGGACATCGCTTCGATGAGATTCGCCGGGCAATACCACTACCGACTAGCGCTCATAGTGCGTCAAACATTGTTGCTTCCTCGAGGGCGTTGAAACGGCCAGGATGACGTTATCCAGATTGGTCGAGGTCACACTCTGCAGCAGCCGTGCTGCGACTCAACGCCGTATATGATTCGGGGAGCGCGCAGTAGCCGTCCACGGATCGGCGTCCCGGTTTAGCTTAATTATTGGCTGAATCAGGCCGTGCTCGAGCGAATCAAGATATCGATCCCGGACACACAGTCCGCGATTGCCCACTTTCAAGGCCAGCAGATTGGGCGTCGTCACAAGGTGCTGAGGGCGCGCCTCTGCGGCGAGCCCCCCCATGCGCCCGTCACTCCTTCGAGATGGATGGTGGACGGCGTGCTCATAGCCGCGCCATAGATATTTTCTGTGCCGATTGGTTAATTTTAGCTCTGGTGCCGCAATGCTTGGAAGGCTTCATACGCCAACCTGCCCAAGAAACCCGGAGCCCGTCCGTGAACGACTCTAACGCCACCGGCGACGGTGGCCGCTGCCTTTAGAGCTTCATTGAACTCTCGTGGAGCACTTTCACAGTTTCGATAGCGGTCTTAGCTGGCCCACCGCTAAGCACCTCGTATCGCATAGCCGCTTGCCCTTGTTACCCTAGCCGTGATTTCGGGTACCGTCTTCATGCTGAATGGCGTGATAGGGAATCGCCGGGCCCCAGCTTTCCTCGATGTAGATCGTTCGCGTACCCCGGGTCGCAAGGACGATCGCGTCTTGTGGCCGCGCCTCGCCGAACGTCCGCGGGTCACAGGTGCCCAGCGCCTCGTTGAACAATTCACGAGCTAGGGCGTCCATGTCCTGAGTGGCTTCCATACGGCTTTCCGATTCAAAATTCACCGACTTGAGACCGAAACAGTTCGATACCCGAAATGTGGACTCGAAAGATCGCGGCCTCGTGCTCGCTGAGCGCAAGCGCTTTTACAAACGCGGGTTGGACGTAGAACGACGGATCACCGCTCACGCGTGCACCTACCACATACCAAAGGAGCGTCCGGGGTGTATAGCCGCTGCCGCGACCGTTCTCTTGAACGTCTTGGCGCACCGCCTTTGCCAACGCGTCCATAGCCACATCACGGCCTTGGTGAGCAAAAACCGTGAGGATTCGATCCAGAATGACCCCGGGTTCGCTGATGAATGACAGTTGGTTAGTTTCCATTTGAGCTTTCCTAGTCTTTGAAGGGGATATGCTCACCGACGCGCGACTGCATCCCGAGCTTGCCGTCACTCCCCGTTGCGTCCTGCCACGCGATCATCGCGGCTGCAACGGCACCTTGATCGCCGCTGAACGCGAGAACAGTTTCCCCACACGACGGACAGATTCCCCCGAAGGCTACATGAATACCCGCCATGTTCCGCGTGTCCAGTGCATTGAAATCGTTGAATGCCGTCTCGCACGCGCCACACACCAGTTTCTCTGGCCGCAGCGCTTCAATCTTCGCTTGTGCTTGCGCAATCCGTTGCTCTTTCGTACCGCGCTGCTTTGCTTGGCCCATCTACTACCTCCCGTTTCGCGGACGCAAAAATCGCACCGCTGTTTTCCGTGGTCAAAGAAAGGCTTCGCGAAAGCGATTGGCATTCGCCACTTTTCCGCGCAGCATCGAGGCCCACAACACTGCGCGGCGCTCAGCAGGAATCTGATCCCAAGAGAGGAGAACAATGCCTGCTTTTTCGTAATCCTCTTTCGCCCTCATCGCCGCATAATTCTCCTCGACCGTGACGATATGGACGGACTCGAACTCAACAAGCGTGCGAACAAAATCGCCAGCATCGTCGAGTCGTTCTCTAAGATGACGGGAGACCAATTCTGTTAGCGTCGTCTGAATGCGTTTGTAGTGTTCGAGACGCAAGCCCGTGCCGTCTCCCGCAATGGCCGCGATGGACACCAATCCCGTGAATTGCCGAATGCGGCGCTTCACGCTCTCCGCCATAATGTGCGTATACCACGCTCAAGCCCGACCGGCCGTGACATTCGGGCGTGAGGCGAGCCACATGATTTCCTCGTAGATCGACACAAGCACCGCGCGTACGTCCGCTGCGATGTTCTGGTCAATTCCTTCCGTAAGCTCCGCGCTCATTTCTAGCAACTCGCTTTCACGCCCTATGTTGTTAACGCCTGTTCGGAGCGCAGGTATTCGTTCACCCGCTCCGGCGTGTGAGACTGGAGGGCCTGTCTCCGAGCGTGCTCCAAAGTGATGGACGCCATCTCTGTGGCGAGCCATTCGAGGTCACTGTAGAGATCCTCGTCGAGCTCGGCTGTTCGAAGCGCGAAGACGAAATCTCTGCATGCATGCCAGTATCCTTCAACGGCAATCGAAAAGTAGTTCCAGACGATTCTTCTATCCAGCACTCGATCCCGCGTCAGGTACGCAAGATTCTCGAAGAACTCTAATACAGATTCATCGGTCAGCGGGTTGCGCGTCGGTTCGTGCAAGCGCGCCGCTAAGAGCTCAGTAGCAAAGGCACGCCGTAGACTGCGCATGCCGGGCTCCTGAAAATCGCGCACAATTTGCGAGAAAAGCTGAAGCCCCGTGGCGCGCTTGGCTTCACCAATCTGAACTCGGACCATCCACATGGTAACGCCGGCCAATAACCAACTGGCGATCGCCGTCGCGATCGTAGCCCAGGCCGTTGCCCCCTCAGCCGCTGCGTGATCCATTGGTCGCTTTTCCCGTTTTCCAGTGCCGGTCAGGCCAGCGAATTTTTCCGTTGTGTCTACTCGCCAGCTTGGCTATCGGAACAGGGCAAGAAATCGCACCTTGTCGGCCTCATAGGCAGGATGGGTAGCGGCTCCCATCTCAAGGACCAGCTGCTCCCACACCAAGTACACGGTTGCCCGCTCGGTCTTGGCAATCGCGATGTCGACGCCAGCGGCCTGCGGCACGGCCGCCGTGAGCACCGCTGCCGTCTCCGAGTAGAGGGCCATCTGTCGTTCGGCGCAGGCGGTGATCTGTTCGTAGGTCAGGCTGAAAGACGTTGGCATGCTTTGTTTCCTTGAAAGATTGAGCTGTTCCGGCAACGCCGGCGTTTTCCAGTGCCGGCGAGGTCGGCGCTTGCCCACACTTCTGTCGTGGATCATGACCCGCTCCACGTGCCCCGCCGTTTGCGGCCGTCACCTCCAGTGGGCATCGTGACCGCGGTTGTTTAGGTCTCTTCCGTGCGTATCTGAACCGCGCGGATCACAGCTATGCTCTCGACCGGGTAGGCACGCAGCGCGTCGCCGGCCGCACGTTCGTGCCTCCACGCCAGTTCAGGGCCGCCATCGCCCGATCGCGCGATGACATTCGCCAGGTGTGATACCGCGCTACGCCCTGGCTCACCCATTTCGGCGGCCCACAGTTCGACCAAGACTGCCTCAGCCGAATGCTCGTAATCTTGCTAGCGAAACGCGTTGCGGCGAGTGTTACCGGGATGCTCCCGCTCCTCTCCACAAGCGGCGCAAATGCGCCCGAGCCACCGCCGCGCGTATTTGTTCTTGACGGGCATCCATCAGGTCTTTCCTCCTGCGCCAGCCACGCCGACGTTTTCCGAGTTACCGGCCAACAATTTGATGAAGAATGAAATTTGTATGCAAGTACTCGCCACCGACGAGATTATCCGTTCCCGTATCGTCGATCACGTGAAGGTCATCCAGCGATTGCAAGACCTTGTATTTCTTGCCGCGGGTAAAAACCCGCACAACCTTGTTGTCGTCCTTCTGGACGGATAGATCAGTTAGCGCTTCAATTTCCAGGACACTGCGCAGGGCGATGTTGGACTGAGACACGTGTTTCCCCTTTTCTGGTTCAAATGTTGGCCTGCTCATCTAGCGGCTTCCTATCGCCGTCATCGCTGGCCTGAATCAAGTCGCCGGCCTCTAGACGAAAAAAAGCCTAAGCTGGGTTGCGCTGCCGCCGCGAGGCCTCATGCCCTCGGCACGATGCGCATGTATTCGCACCAAGTCTCGTAAGGCATGATGTACCGATGGTAGGCTTGGATCCCGGACGGGCGCCCCGCGTGGTGCTCCGCGATCACGAAGACCCCCTCTTCGATCGTGCCGTCCTCGCGCCACATGGTGTCGCAGAAACCGACCACGGTATTGCGGCCGTGGACACCGGGTCGGACCGAGCCGGACGGATCATGCTTCTTGGTCCAGACTACCTTTTCGGCGATCCAACCGGCGATCACAACCTCAATTTCGTACTGCCGCTCGAGCCGGGCGCGACGGCGTTCGTATCGTGCTTCGGCACCCTCCGGCTCGTTCAGCGGCTCCGCCAACTCCAACTTGGCGATGTCCGGCGTAGCCAGAAGGCGCTTGGTTGCCTCGGTCACTGCCGCATTCTTGGTCGTTCCATTCCGCTTGCAGTAAATCTCGAGCTCCGCTTCAACCTCGTCGGGGAGGCGCAGAGTCATCATGGGTTTTCTCCGGAGGAGGTTGCAAAAGAGATTGCATCATATTTGATATCTAATACGATGTCAAAATAGCAATCTATAATGGAAGCAACCCGCGTCGGCGCCGAAAAAATAACCCGGCCGAAGCCGGGTTCTGCTGATTCAACTACTGGTGCAAGTTAGCGGTCATACATACGGCTTATCGCATCCCGTCAGAGGCGATTCAGGTCAATCGGCAAGCCTGCTGCCCGCATCTCCTTGGCGAGGACGACTTTCCAGGCGCCCCCCGCGTCGAAGTCGAGATACTGCACGCCATTGAAATCAGACGGGATTTCAACGTTCCCTCGACGCAATGCACAGACGTGCCCGCGCCCGAGCTTTGCCGCGAAATAGCCGAGTTCGAGGATCACGTTCTGGCGCGCACGCGGCTTGAGCTGATCGACAGTAGCCGCCGCCACTCCGCCCTTGTCATCTGGGGTGAGCAGCACCACGGCGTACGAGGCCGTGTCTGCCTCTCGCTCAAACTTCTCGATGATCGTGGCACCTCGCCCTGTTTGTTCATCTAGAATCACACCGACCAGGCCAAGCTGCCCAAGCAGCGCCTGCACCGCAAACTTCGCAGCTTCATCGTGACCATGGACGATGAACACTCGGGCGGCTGCGGGCTGATTCTCCCGCTGCACCTCAGCGTTGAGTCGATCGAGATAGGCGCTCCGCGGACTAGGTGAATGCTGTCCGCTGCCGACCCGCGGTCCGGCCGCATCCGGCGTCCTCACGATCAAGTTGTGACGCTCCAGCACACTGTACAGATCGACCTGCTTGACGGACCAATGGGTGCAGCCGAGGTCACCGAAGCCGCGTGTACTGATATCCAGTGCGTCGGCAAGCTCAAGCAACGTCCCCTGCGGAATCGGCGGCACGTTGGGATCCCGTTCGAAGTGCATGTAGTAGGCATCACTCCGATGCTCGACCTTCGAGATACGACCAACGATGGCAGGAATCTGTGAGTCCCCCTTCCCTTCGCAGGCGAACACCGCTGGGAACTGCTTGAGGCTCATTTCAACTGCATCGTTCATTGGGAATCGCGCCGCGATCATCTCGACCGATCGGTAGTGGAAGCGGCCCTTCGGCGTCGTGCCCTCGCCCCGGTCCCAGTGGCCGTCCTCTCCGGACACGATCAGGTTGTAGTAGTCGTTCGGCCGCATGAGGGCTGGCTCTCCACGCAAGATGGCCGTCGCGGCACGCAACGGCTAACCCATCGATTCTCGCATGGCGGGCGAAGTACACACGGGCGCTCAGAATATCGCCTCGCGTAGATGTTCAATATGTCCTGAAATGAAGGGTAACATAGCCCTTACTATGTTCCCCTTCAGCTCTCGCGATTGAGTGCCGCGACGCCGACAAGGTGTTATACGCTCCAGCAGACCTGTCACCGCTCCGAGTTGATTGGCCCATGCACGAGGCCAAAGCATCCAACTAATAGCCGAGCGACCGGTCGATTGTGCAGACGCCTGCACTTTCTTCCGTGCAATTCGCTCTACCCGTCTGGCTCGCCGACGCGGCTACAACTCAAGGTGCGTTCACTGCATCTTTGAACGCCTTGCCGGCACTAAACTTCACCGTCTTCGCAGCTGCGATTACTATCTCTGCGCCCGTCGTCGGATTTCTACCGGTCCGAGCGGCACGCTGCCCTTGCGAGAACGAGCCAAAGCCTACGAGTTGCACGCTGTCCCCTTCGCTGACGGCACGCGCAATCACATCCATTACGGCCTGAATTGCCTCGCCGGCGGCAGTTTTGCTAAGACCGGTATCGGCTGCGACAGCATCAATGAGTTCCTGCTTGTTCATGAGTCGGCCTCGTTCGATATATCGGATATCCGCTCTACTGCATTGAGCGACCCAAGTTACCGCTTCCTTACGAATCCGTGAAGATGAGGTGGATGCGACTCATACCTGTCTTGCCGAGTCACCCGCCCGTCAGGCACACTGCGATATCAGTAAGCGATTTACCGTACAAACGCATTCCGGTTATGCACTTGTCGATGTCCGGTGTGCAACCGTTGGATGGTAGGACAGTCACCGGCAACATAACAGTACCTGATCGTTTGCTGCGACGGATCACGACTTGAACAGGAAGCGCACGTTTCCCGTATCCTCGCCGAGCAATCCGGCCAGGCGGTCGCCCCATAGCCGCCATGCGTCGCGCATCTGCTCGTCGTAGTTGAACTGCAGATAGATTCGATCAAGCGGATCGTTACGCGCGTGGTTCAGACATCGATGCACGATGCTCTCAGCAATACCAAGCGACTGCATCATCGTTCCGCAGGTACGACGCAGGTCATGGCATTTCCATTGACCACCCGAGACAATAAGCGTATCCGTTGCTGTCGTGCGACCTTCGGTCGATGCACCCTTCCCGCGTTGCCGGTCACGGATTGCCTTGCACGTTGTATGGATAGTGACGTGCGGAATCTTACCCTGTTGCGACGGAAATACGTATTCGCGACGCACGTCGTCCTCAGGCAATCCAGCGCGCACAATCTGCTGTGCGGCAAACTGTGCAAGGACGAAATCGGAGAGATGAATCGTAATCGCCGTGCTCGACTTCGTGCGTTCCTTTGGAATCGTCCACGTCCGCGCCTTGAAATCAAGATCAGCCCATCGAGTCACAAGTGTTTCACCAACACGCGTTCCGCAAGCAAGCATCACCCATACCGCTGACTCAATGGAACGCGGAAGCCGTGCAGCCGGCATAAGTTCACCCAGCGCGCAAATTTCGTCGTCCGACAGCGTGCGATGGCGTTCGTTGTCACGTACCGGGTCGTAATCACCTGCAACGACATCCTCTTTTGCGAGCGCGAGCACATCACAATCGATCAGCAAGCGTTTCCACGGCTGGTTGCGCTCGCCCCATCGAATCATTTGCTGGACGGCCCCCAACACCTCGACTGCGCGCCGGTTGTATCCCGCGTCGGAAATCGCGGTAAGCAGCGGCAGAACGTTCGAGGCAAACACGCCTGTAATCCTGTGTGTACGGAGGGCCGGCAGCACATGTTTTTCCATCGCACCTCGAAGCATCCTACCGCCATCCTTGCGTCCTTTCTTGCCGCGCTTCTTGTTGACGGTCGCGAACCACGCATCGAACAAATCGCCGAACGTGAGTTCCGCTGTCGCCGCCTTTTCAACCTTGGCCTGGCGTTCACGCTTCTTCGCATCGAGATAGTCCACACCGTCGCGCGCTTGTGAACGAATCGTCGCCGCGGCTGCGCGTGCATCCTCCAGCGACAACTGCCCTTCAGTCATCGTGCGCCCCCACGCCTTGCCGAGCGGCTTGTTCCGTTGCTTGCCATTGATGCTGACGCGAACAAGCCAGGTTTTCGAGCCATCCGGGCCGATGCGCAGGAACAGCCCGCGCCCATCAGAGAGGAAATACAGTTTCCCGATCGCCTTTGCGGCGTCGATTTGCCTAACCGTCAGAGCACCCATGATCGCCCTCCTTTGATATCGCAACCAGGTCGGCTCGTGCATCTCTAAGCAGAGCCTACCCCACATCGCGAACACTAAAAAAACACTAAAAAGTTGCGGCTCGTGGAGGATTTCCGCGGAACTTGGCGGACCAAAACCTCCCCGCAAACCCTTGTCAGACGGGGCTTTGACGGATTTCGACGGACCTGGCCGGATTCCCCAAAAAACAATCACGATTCATTTAACTTTGGATCGTGGCTGTGCTGTCAGCCAATGCCCGTAAAGCTTTCCGCTGCGGCCCCTCAAACGAAACGTTCCATATCTTGCTGGCGCGTTCATCCCGACGATGGGATCGGCACACGACAGCGAATGGCGGTTCTGGGTCGACGCGAACGACTCTGAACGACCAATCCGGACGTTCGTGGGTTTAGGCTCCCAATGGCAGGAAACTGAGTCGAGCGGGCGGAGAGCCAGCTTTTGTCCGACAGGCCCGCGATCACGGGATGGACTTCGCCGGCTTCAAGAGGATGGGCTACGAATACCTGCTGATGCTGCTGTTCGTCGGCCTGCAGATCGTCATCGAAGCGATGTACCTGCTCGGCGCGGCGATGCGCAAGGACCGCGATTTCGAGCACCGGCTACCGAACGTGGTCCTCGGCATCGGCTGTTCGATCGCGCTGCTCGCGATCGACCTCGCGATTCAGCTCGCGTTCTGAACGCCCGCTGCCCGCCGCCGGCTCGGGGGCTCAGGCGCCGGAGCGGTGCGGGCACTCGCAGACCGCGGCGAGCACGTCGACCGTCCGCCCGCATCGTCGCTCGATGACTTGTGTCAGCGAGTCTTGGACTCGTTCATGACAGGCTTGCTTCTAGAACGCATTTGCCCTTCCAGCCAGTATGGCGGGATACGGGACATCAAGCTGCTCTGCCACGTGAGCGGCGTCCATGTCTTGCCACCATCCTCCGAATACACGATCTCGGGATTGTCCTTGTCTGCCATATGCGCATAATTGGCTGCGAGCCAGATATGGTTCGGATCGGCAACGTACGCACTGACAGCCTGGGAAATCGTATCGGGCAATTGGGTCGTGACCCACGTCATGCCATCGTCGGAGCGGATCAGCGTTCCCTCGGTCGTGCCCGTTATCCACCAATGTCCGTTCGGTGTCCAACCCAGTTCAAACAGATAATCCGGGTTGCCGAGATCGGTCGACTTTACGGTGCATGTCTCGGGCGAAATACTAACGGCAAGATAACGGGTATCGCTGGCCTGATTGCCGCCCAACGTCACCAGGCCGACCAGCGGCCCGTCCGCATCGACGAAGCGGATGACACCGCGCAGGAACTCGCTGGCACTTCCGTCTGCCGGATCAAGGCCCAGTTTCCTGACATTGACTTCGCACACGTGCCCACCACGCCGGACCTTCACCGAATGGCGAACATCGTCAGCAGACACTGTGTAATGAGCGCCGAGGACGATGGCTCGTCGATCTGCGTCGGTTTTTACCACACGACCGTTGGCGCTATCGATGGTCCTGTTGCCGATGTAGAAGCGCCCCTGCGTGTCGGCGCTCACCAATGGCCAATAGAAACCCGCCGTATCGGTCACGGCGATTTGCCGCTCATCAGCCAAGACGAACCGCAGGTACTCCGAGTACTTCTGGAAAATCGTCAGCCGACCGATCTCCAGCTTGTGTACCGGATTGTCTGCGCCTGAGTTCGCCGCATCAGCGACGCTTGCCGCGCCCCCGAATGCAATCAAGGCTGCAGCAAGCGTAGTCTTGATCCATTTAGCGCACTGCATCGGATTCTTCCTTGCCAAATGCCGAAAGCCAAAACTTTGAGTTTCCGACAATCGTGCCACTATGACGCGCCGAGCGGGATCTGAAGTTATCGTATATATATTTCGAGTTCGGTCCACCCGCAATGAAAGCCTTCACTGCATCGATTGATTCCTGCAAATCAGAACATTCGCTCTTTCCCAACGCCTTGTACTTCGGATTTCCAGAATTAATGAATTTCGGCCTCGGCTTCGGCTGCAACGAGTCAAATTGACCAGCAGCATTGCAAACCATGGAAAACGTCTTGGCAATGTAATCGTTTCTTGGATAGCCCTTGCGATTCAACCTGAAATAGAAAACGTTCAGCAGAGCCTCTTTCTCGATCCGGCGATCGCTTTCATCGGGCAGTATCCCTGCTCCGCTCGACTCCGCATACAACACCCGGGCCAGGTAATTCAGGTCTGCCCCAGAGAACGTCAGATTTGCCGTACGCGGAGGACTGTTGGCGATCTTGAACGTTTCTTGCTCAGCGATCCATTGGGCTAGCCTCAATTCTTGAGGTTGCGCATTGCGAATTAAAGTTGTCACCGGCCGCGGCCTTGCGAAGACCATTGTCAACTCCCCTGCAGCATCGGCAGCTCCTTGTCACGCGTTGCGCGACACCCGAGTTTGAGCGGGCAATCGCACTGTCATGAAAAGAAGGCTTCACCGTATGCAACGAGCTTGAATTCCGATCCGAGGAACCGCAATATCTCAATCTCAGTTCACAAGGGTTGCTTGGACAAAGCCTGCTTGATTCGGTCCATGAACCCCTCTCGTTCGATTCGATGAATCATTCGTGAAATTTCGTAATCCCGAGGCGGGAAATGAAGCATCGTCCAAGATATGCCCTGTAGTTGAGCTCTGATCTCACTAACCCTCGCATCTGTTCTGTCGCTCTTTCCAATCAAACCGACAATCTCGTTGCAATGTCTCTCCATTTTCAAGATCGCCTGCTCGGCTTCACCGCGAACACCTACCCAGTAAGTAGACGAACCGGCAAAATCCTCATCTACAATTCGACGCACCCTTTCGACAAATTCCGAAACTACTGGCCCAATACGAGGCAGTACCTCGAAGTACTCCTTCCTTGGTCTGAATTTCCGCCCCAAGTACATAGTCAGGACCGCAAAAGCAACCACCCCAAAGAAACCAATGATGGAAACTGCGCCCCTACCCAGGAACCAAAAGGACATCGATAGCATAATCAAGATCCATAAAGTCGTGACGAGAGCACGCTTCTCAGGATTCGTTTCGGTGGGTTCGGTTTTGTCACGAGGAGGCACAGAAATACCCACTCCTCGCACACCTTCAGTAACGAGGACACGCTTGTTTCGCCCATAGCTGAGATCATGCGCATGCATTTCGTCAACGGCCTTCCCGAGACGGACCTTGATCGTCTTCTCGCGAGCGCGTGCTTCTTCGAGCAACGACGCGTCCTCAGCCGACAACGAAAGAAGTGACGCTGCCCCCGACCAGGCACTGACGTCCAGAAGTTCGACACGGCCGCCCTCGGTTTTCTTTGCGACGCCAAGGATCGCGCTTGCCGCGAATCCGGATCCACCCAGCGCAACAAGGTACGTCGCACTGCTGCCGAGCGCATCGAGCGCCGAAAGGTGACCCTCGAGTTCCTCCCTCTCGTGCGCGTTAACTCGCCATCCGTAGTGCGTTCGCACGTTACCAATAACAGCGGTGAATTCCAGCGTGCAACTCGTCGTCGTTGTCGTACGTGTCTGTGTCGTAGGAATAGCAATCGTTTCGGTCGGAAGCAAAATGGTCTGACCTGGAACATACACCGCCCCACCCGAACCCGTCGCTACGAACTGACCGGATGTTGTCGCGACTCCTCCGCCGACCGACTTGAATTCGGTCGTGGTTTCCTGCCTCGTATCAGTGGAAGCGCTGACCGACATGCGCGCTCCCTCAAATTTGATAGGCGTAACGATAAGATCTACTAAGGTATCCCCAAATTGCGCCTTGATTCCGAAACCAAGCCGAAGGTAGTGTTGTGCATTCTCGTTTCCCTGTTCCGCTGCCATCGTCAACCATCGGATTGCATTCGCGTAGGATGGTGCGACACCGGCACCCGACTGATAGCATCGCCCGAGACTCGCTTGAGCTGATGCATACCCCTGTTCGGCCGACAAGCGATACCAGTGAATCGCGTCATCCCAAGATTGAGGAACACCGTCACCTCGCTCCGAAATCAGTCCCAGATTGTACTGGGACACCTCGGCCCCTCGTTCTGCGGCTTTGCGCCACCAAACAGCAGCCTCAACCCACGACGGCGAAACACCCTTGCCGCTCGCATAGCACCATCCCAGCTTTTCCTGAGCCTCGACGTTACCTTTCTCAGCTGCTTTGTGGTACCACGCTGCGGCTTCCGGCCACGATTGCTCGACGCCTCGCCCGTTTTCATATCGCGCGCCCAACAGCATCGCAGCGCGCGCGAATCCTTGGTCGGCGGCTTTCCGATACCAACGCACAGATTCGTCGTCTGACTGAGGAACCCCTTTTCCGTCCGCATAAAGCTCACCAATTTTGGTCTGCGCGGCAGGATCTCCTCTATCGGCGGCTTTTGTATACCAGTTAACTGCGTCGTATAAGGATTGGGGGATTCCTCCTCTGCCGTATTCGCAAGCATTCCCCAAGACGCGCTCACCGAGCGCATCTCCGGCTTCCGCTGCAAGGTGCCCCAATCGCACGCCCTCAATTTCATTCACCGGCCCGCCCCAGCCATTCATGCAACAACGCGCGAGCTGCCCAAGTGCCGCGGCATGGCCATGACTGGCCGCCCGCTGGAACCATTGATACGCATCTCTTCTGCTCTCATCGGACTCCGGTCGATCGAGGAGCGCGCAGCCGACCGCGTACTGCGCTTGTGCGTCGCCTGCCTCGGCGCGATCTTGCACGAGCCTTTCATCGTTCTTCTCGATACCAACCATGGTCTTCCTCACTCTTGAACGCGGTCACTTCATACCCCGATCCAACCCACGTATCGTTTATATATTGCTCCATGCCGGAGTGCCGCTACCTCGAATGATCTTCGACGTACGTGTCCAGTGCCCCAAATGGAGACTTGTAAAGTGGCGAATTTTTCCGCCTCTCAACTGTCCCTAAGTAACGGTAGTTTAACGGGTTAATCATGTCAGATGTCGTCGCGGTCCCGGCTTGCGATTACGAAATTTCCATTTTCATGCGAGACGGTCTCGGTGGCTAGAAACAAGGAGTCGCAAGGATTTCGCAATGGCAGGTGCTTCGGTCTCGACTGTAGCGTCGTGGTTCGCGCTATATGCGATCACCAATACGAGGCGGCTTCATTAGCACCTTACAGCCGGCGCAATATGACGACGTTCAACATACTGACTGACCGATCGATCGAGCCGTCTTACCCTGACAGGGTGGATCGATCAAGCTGTCGATATGGCTCACCCCCACCATACTCGATGCACAGACCCCGACGGCGTCAAGATCAATTTAGAAAGATAAATGCAAATTTTTGCGAAACCTGAGTTTTAGCGAGCAATCGGAGCGTAGTGATAAGGCTCCCTATCTCGCTGGCGCGTCGATACCGATGCCAGAAGCTGCACGCAACAGTGAATGGCGGTTCCGCAGCGATGCGATCGACAGTGAACGACGGCGGATTCAACCGGTCGGCACCCATACAAAGCAGCCATTCGGACGCGGGTTTGGTGACCGCCTCGCGGGCAATGCCATCCGGCTTGACGACGATGCGCAAGCGCTTGGAAAAAGTAAGCAACGCATTGCCAGACGCATTCGCCTGCACATCGTCCACGGTTACGGGACCAGACACGACCAGCAGCGCGCTGATCTCTTCAGTCGCATGATTTCTCTGGTCATCTGAGTCGATGAAATCAGCATGTGTGACGAAAACGTCGTCCCGCCCTCTACTCTCCAAGCATGTTGGATATGTGTCGCAATACGAATCGGACGACCGTGCATGTTGAACACGTCGCAACCGAATGGACGTGGCAATACAATCACGAGCGCTCTAACATGGGTCTGGCCGCCACGGCGCCGAAACAGGGGCTCATGGCCGCAACAGAAACGCGACTTTCGACTCGCGTCAAAAGCGAAGGATTCCCGTTTGCTAGACACACCTGAAATTCTATTTCGGCCTATTGCAGCCCCAATGATCGGTTAGAATTTCCGGGTAATTTTCAGTCTCTCGGATGTGTCATTGGATTAGCCTATCGGTAGGACTCTACGCGGCAGGGACGCCACTGTGTATATCGCAGAAATTCGAATCGAGAACTTCCGGCTGTTTGGTGCCAATAACAACGCGCTCGTGCTACCACTGTCCCCGGGACTTACCGCACTGGTCGGCGAGAACGATGCTGGCAAGACAGCGGTCATCGACGCGCTACGTTTGGTGGTCGGCACGCGTGACCAGGACGTGCTGCGAGTGGATCCACTTGATTTTCATCGGCCCACCCCCGATGGTCCAAGTGCCGACGAAATTATCATCCGTCTGACTTTCAGAGGCCTCACCACCGCTGATCGAGGCGCGTTTGCCGAGTTCCTCACGTATGAGACGGTAGCCGAGGTAACCAATACCGCGCTGATCGTGACCTGGGTTGCGAAACGCAACACCAAGGAAGGCAGCTCCCGCCGGGTGCTTCCGCCTGAGTGGCGCACAGGTGCCAAGGGAGACGGCCCATTGCTCGATCTGGGGGCACGATCGCTGCTGACGGCGACGTATCTGCGGCCGTTGCGCGACGCCGAGCGGGCAATGAGCTCTGGGCGAGGATCGCGACTATCCCAGATCCTCCAGCACACCACTGAAATCCGCGATACAGGAAACCCTTTCGACAAGCTTGCCGATCCGCTACCCGACCCGACGACGTTGAGTGTTTTGGGCCTCGGTGACTATGCGACTCATCTGCTTGGAGAGAGCGAAGGCATTAGGCAGGCTCGAAAGCGGCTCAATGATGAGTACCTGAAGCCCCTCTCGTTCGCCAACGATATGCTGAATGCACGGATCGGCGTAGCAGGCGCGCAGGAGGACAGCCTCAGATTGCGGCAGTTACTTGAGAAGCTTGAGCTCGTACTGACCGCGTCGCCTGACGCCGAAAGCGGGCACAGTCGCGGACTCGGCTCAAACAACCTGCTGTTCATGGCATGCGAGCTTCTGCTTCTCGCTACTGAAAGCGACGGATTCCCGTTGCTGCTGATCGAGGAGCCCGAGGCACATCTCCATCCGCAGCGGCAGTTGCAACTTATGTCGTTCCTGCAGACACAGGCAAAGAAGACGCGTGCCGACGGACAGCGCATCCAAATCATCGTTACAACGCACAGTGCCAATCTCGCTTCGGACCTACAACTCGACAGGCTCGTATTGATTGAAGGCGGACGGGCTTTCCCTCTGTGTGAGGGAAAAACCAAGCTCAGCGCATCAGACTATCGATTTCTCGAGCGCTTCCTCGACGTGACCAAGGCAAACTTGTTCTTCGCGCGCGCAGTGATGATCGTCGAGGGGGATGCAGAAAACATCCTCCTACCCGTCATAGCGAGGTTACTTGACCGCGATTTCCACCATCACGGTGTCTCCGTGGTTAATGTCGGCGGTGTTGGGCTCGGCCGATATGCACGCGTATTCATGCGCGAAGACGTCGAGAAGGATGGGGTCGTTAACATTCCCGTCGCCTGCATCACCGACATGGACGTGATGCCCAACAATGCACCTTGGATTGTCGGCAAGCTGGAGATCGGACAACCGATCCCTCTAAGACCTCCCTCAAAGCGGCAATGGCGGATTAGGGACGATTTTCCGGGCGAACAGCTCGAACAGCGGCGAGCCGAACGCCGGGAGAAGGCCTCAGGCCAAAAGGTGGAGACGTTCGTCGCTGACGAATGGACGCTTGAATTTGATCTCGCATTCCGTGGTCTCAGCAAGCACGTCTACCGCGCAGGGACGCTGTCGCTAGCCAATGACCGCCTCACTGCCGGCACTGCCGAGCAAGCCGTCATCCTCGCCGCCGCTGATGGAGCCTATCAAGCGCTGATCGACGCGGGCCATGATCCATCGACGCTCGCTTCACACGTCTATGCGCTGTTTGAGGCTGATGGAGCATCAAAGGCGATCGGCGCGCAATATCTTGCCGAACTGTTGGAAAAGGAGGTCGCGGACAATAACCTCAATGCCAATAGCTTGCGCGCATTGCTGCCGCCCTACATCGTTGCGGCTATCGAGCATGTCACCGGGTCGTTCGCAGCGCCGCTCGCAGGCGGCGCGGCCGGAGAGCCGGGCGCGCCGGTAATGGCGCCGGCACCGGGGGCCTGAGTGATGTACGACGATTTAATCCGCGAGGAAGACGTTACCTGGGCAGCAGTATTGATGGGGCTTGGCCCGGCGGGATTTGCGGCTGTCGAGGGTGATGACAGCCGACTCCGAGCAATGCTGCGACTCGACACAATCGACTTCGAGGCATGCCCGGGAAGTGGCAAGACGACTTTGCTGGTCGCAAAACTCGCAGTGCTGGCGATGCGCTGGCCAAGCCGACAGCAGGGCATCTGCGTGCTGTCGCATACTAACGCGGCGCGCAACGAGATCAGCGCGAAGCTCAGCAGTTCCGCGGCGGGCGTCTCTTTGACACGCTATCCGCACTTCGTCGGCACGATCCACGCGTTTGTGAACGAGTATCTTGCGCTGCCTTGGCTCCGGTCGAAAGGAATCGAAGTGCGCTGCATCGATACGAGGATTGCGGTCGCGAAGCGGTGGAGCCTGTTACCCGCGAATCGGCGTTGGGCTTTGCAGCAGGCAAATCTGAGCGAGACCTGCCTGATTTACGACCAGACTGATTTTGGCGGGGGAATGACAGGCCGTTTCGGACCGCAGACGCCTACATATCAAGCGATCATCGATGCGCGTCGCCGGTCGAGCGAACTGGGATATTTCTGTTTCGACGAAATGTTCGTATGGGCCTGCGAATTGCTTGACCGGCATCCTGAGACGATTCCAATGCTACGTCGGCGCTTTCCGCTGGTATTCATCGACGAGGCGCAGGACAACAGTGAGGCACAATCGGCGCTGCTGCACCGCATCTTTTGCAGCGGCGACGCGCCGTCGCGCCGTCAACGTTTCGGCGACTCCAACCAGGCCATCTACGGAAGCGCCGGCCAGAGCGGCGCCACGACGGACCAGTTTCCAGGCGCCGTTGTACATCCGATGCCACGCAGCTATCGTTTTGGTCAGAATCTTGCAGATCAAGTAAAGGGACTGGGGGTCACGCCGCATGCGCTAATCGGCGCCGGTCCACCGGATCACCTCAGCGCCGATCCTAAGGCGTCGGTAATCTTCCTTTTCGATGACGGGTCGGTCCAGAAAGTGCTGGAGCGCTACGGCCAGCATCTGCTGGATAGCTTCGACGCAACCGTGCTGAAAAGCGGAGTGTTCACTGCAGTGGCCGGGGTTCACGAGCCCGGGGACGACGATCGCATCCCGCGAGCGATGGGACACTATGTGCCCAGTTACGACCCGGCATGCGTTCGGAAGGAGTCCACGCCGAACAGCTTCGCACAATACCTTGCGCGGGCTCGTTTTGAGATGGCTGGCAGCGGAAACACGGACAGGCTTATCAACGCCGTGGCGGCGGCGCTCCTCGCTGCAAGCGAGCTTGCCGGCGCCCCATATGGGGCGAGCGCACGGAAATCGCCTCATCGCCGGGTGGTCGAGATGCTTGGCGACAGCGATGCAAGAGGCGAATATCTCGCATTGCAAGAGATCATCCTGACGCACCAAGGCGATATCACCCCGGCGCTCTGTGCAGCGGCAGCACAAGCCCATATCGAGGCGGTGCTCCGGCAACTGAGCGGCGCAGAGGTGCTTGGCGAGGATGTTGCCACCTTCTTAGCACCGCCGCAGGCTCAGGCCGTAGCTGAGGCCGAAGCCGCAATCGCCGCGCGCACCGATAATTTGTTTGCTTATCCGCCCGACGCACCACAGGTACACATTCGGCTGAGCTCGATCCATGCGGTGAAGGGCGAAACGCACACGGCGACGCTCGTCCTCGACAGTTTCTACCACGCGCACCATCTAAGCGAACTCAAGCCATGGTTGCTGGGCACGAAGTCGGGCGGCTTTTCGACAAACGCCAGGGGCCGGCAGGTCCCTGAAGGCACGCGAATGCTCGGGCGGCTCAGGCTCCATTACGTCGCCATGACTCGCCCGACCCATCTGCTGTGCTTGGCGATGCGGAAGGATGCGTTTGGGCGTGGGGAACTCGACATGCTCATGGGGCGAGGTTGGACTGTCATTGATTGCTGCTCAGATGCGCAGGTACAGGTCTAGTCCCTCATCACGTTCTCCACCGTCTCTTAAAAGACCGCACCGCATCCGTACCAGAGCGAGAAGGAGACCGCCCTCTCCCGGTTCATCTGACCCGTCATCGCGGGGACACTACCGGTCATCCTACGTGATGTTGCGTGCACCTGCTCAGGTCAGGGTCAGCTCGGCTTGATCGAAAAATATAAAAGTGGAACGCGATAAAGTCTTCGTTTTTGCAATCGTCCGCTGACGCATGTCGGCATGATGGAAGATCTCACCATCCGCGTTCTACTATGACGACGCAACCCAGGTAGTCAACGCTGGCGACGCCCGGCGGCACGTCCACCGGACGATAATCATGAAAGGAGGCGATATGGGTTTGGCCAAGACTGCATGGATGGAGGCACAGGAGCGCGGCTGGTCGGCACCCGATACCTACGTGTGTGCTGACTGCGTGGACGACGCCTATCTCAAAGCGCTGATTCAAGACAACGTCAGTTCTAAAACCTGCGATTACTGCGAGCGTCACGGCACTGAGTACATTGCTGCCGAGGCTGAGGTGGTGATGAAGGCGATATTCGACACGATACACACTTACTACTGCGAACCCGCCTCGGGAGGAGTACCGTACGACGGCGGTTTCATCATTCCATCGATCAGTGTCGATGACGTATTGGATCAGCTTGATTTCAGCGGTCATCCTGATTTCGAGGATGCTGTAATCGAGGCTGAGGCAAACGGTGACTATTTTGTCCCCGCTGCTGACGGTCACTGGGCCGGCAGTCACCTGCACGAAATGCTTTCCAGTGCCTGGAAATTGTTCTGTTACACGGTCAAGCACGAGACGCGCTTTCATTTTTCCAATACCCCACCTGAAGCGGAATCGCCTTATGACATTGACATCGCCGATGTGCTCCCGGCGATTGCTGAGCATCTGCGCCCAGCCATTCGCACGCTCACGGCAGGGACGGAAGCGTACCGCGCCCGCATACGTCATCGTGGCCAGACGTGGGAGCCAACCGCCGAACAGATGGGCCCACCACCGAAGGCATTTACGACCGCAGGACGCATGAATCCTGCCGGCATCCCCTATCTCTATATATCGTTTGACAAGGCCACCGCCCGGCGTGAGATCGGTGTCCCGGAGCGATCGAGCCGGACCGTCTTTACGGCCGCATTTACCTTGACAAGAAACCTCACAGTCATCGATCTGACTGCGTTACCCTCTATGCCGTCGGTGTTCGACCTAGAACGGAAGGATGCGCGCGAGAAGGCCTTGTTCATACACGAATTTGTCGAGACCATCAGTGTCCCCGTCACCAAGGACGGGCGCGAGCACATCGACTATGTTCCCTCGCAGGTGGTCTGCGAGTACCTCGCCCAAGTGTTTGACGCTGGCAAAGACACCAGGTTGGCTGGCTTGATCTACCCCAGTGCCGTCAAAGCAGGTGGCAAAAATCTCGTCGTGTTTCCGGAGGATCGTTACCTGGCTACCTATCATGGAGTGCGGTATGTCCGGGCCGGCCGCTGACCATGCGCACACACTCTGCCGCATATTTGCAGCAAGCACTGACATGACAGAATCCGAATACCTCACTGCGGTGGATGGCGCAGTTGCCCGCTGGCTGCTCGATCGCAAAGGCGAACCTCTCGCGGCAAAAGCCTTTACGCAGGCGGAGTCTGCCCAATGCCACGCGAACGCGGATGCCTACGTTATCCAGCACGGAGGTCAGGTCGTACGCGGGTTCCTCATGCTGCATCCCGACGAATGGACCGTAGTCTGGGTTATGCCGCACTCCGTCGTCAGGACAGCGGCAGGTTTAGTCGATGTCACGCTGAAGAGCGCGGAACTCCGCGGCTTGGCGTTCTTTTCCATCGAAGGCGATCCGGAAAATTTCATGGACTGGGCGAAACGGTATCCCCAGGAAAGTCGCTCGATAGTGCAATCTCACGAGCCCAGACATTCGTTCTGATGATGTCGGCCTGTCATCACGACTCCTGCTTTTCGTCGAGCCGTGCCCGTGCCGCCGCGATTGATTGGTGCAGCTTCGCCTGCAGGGTCTCGCGTGGCGGGAGCACCGTGAGGTACTCTGCGACGTGGATCCCGCTTTTGCCAAGTTCAAGCAATTCGATCTGCTCTTGCTTTTTTCCCGCACACAAGATGATGCCGATCGGCGGCGCTTCATCCGGTTCCTGCTCGTGCTTCGCGAGCCAGCGCAAGTACAACTCCATCTGACTCTTGTACTCAGCCTTGAAGGAACCGAGCTTCAGTTCGATCGCGACAAGGCGTTTGAGCTTGCGGTTGTAGAACAGCAGATCAAGATAGAAGTCGTCGTCGTCGATCGGCAGCCGCTTCTGGCGCGCGACGAATGTAAAGCCGGCGCCGAGCTCCAAGAGAAACTGTTCCATCTCGCGCAGAATCGCATCTTCGAGATCGCGCTCGAGGTAGTGATCGTTGAGGCCGAGAAAGTCGAGGATGTACGGATCTTTCAGCACGAGATCGGGCGTCATCTGCTGCGCGTCACGCAGGTGCGCCACTTCGCGCCGGATCACTTCGTCGGGCTGGCGCGATAGCGCGCTGCGCTCGAACAACATCGACTGCATCCGCTCCTGCAACTGCCGCGACGACCAGCGCTCCAGGCGACAGAGTTCAATGTAGAAGTCGCGCTTGAGCGGGTCTTCGACGTACATCAACATCTTCAGATGGGTCCAGCTCAATTCTCTCCGCAGTGCGGAGAGAATTGACTCGTCCGAAAACACCTCCGCCGCGCGGATGCAGTGGCGCAATTGCTGCTCGCTCCATCCCCGGCCGTATTCGGCTCTCAGTTGCCGGGCGAGCGCAGGGAGGATCTGTTGTCCATAGCCCGCGCGCTCACCGCCCAGCACATCATCTCGAATGCGACAACCAACCTGCCAATAAAGTAGGGTCAGTTCAGCATTGACGGCCGCCGCCGCTCGGGCGCGCGCCGAATCAATCATGCGGCGGATGTCGGTCAATAGGGATGCGGGGACGAGTTCGGTCATCTGGTCTTGAATGGAGGACTCGGCGGGCCGGCGCGCGCCAATAGGGGCCACGTTACCGGAATCTCAGCCACGGCGGAACCCTGCTGGGCGCTCCCCAATTCTCTCCGCACCGCGGAGAGAATTCAGCCCCCCGGCCCGCCGAGGCCCTGCCCTGCCACCAAGCAAAATATGGGCGCTCGCAATTGAGCTTCAGCACCGCCTGAGACGAAGTCGCCTCGCCAACAGCCCCGCCCGGATCGAAGAACCTCCAGGCCCGCGTGTGACGCAATGGCAAATGAACCCGCCCACCGGCACGTCGTCGCCCGCGCCAGAAATACAGGGGCGCCGAAACGGTGATGGCACCGCTTTTCGCCCGCCACGGTGGGAGCGCGCAATTCCCTGGGGTGAGTGCCGCGCTCCCGGAGTCTTCGCCTATGCCCCGAAATGAAGGGCAACATAGCCCTTACTATGTTCCCCTTCATTCCGCCGGATCCTGCCTCGAAATGGACCACTTCGGCGGAGCGCATCGCGCCCCTCTTTCACTACCCAACCGCGCACGTCCTAACTCGCCCCCTGAAGTTTCTACGAAAAAAACTGTCAAACTTCCGCGTCCACACGCGCACCACACGTCGGTCGCGCTAGCTTGCAAACTCATCCGTCAATCAACGCGCATCACACGCTCGGCGTGATGCGCGACCGCAGTCAAACAACGCTCGTGTCCCTGTCCGATTCGACCGGCAAGCCAAAGTCCGGATTCGCCGCGCCTCTCGACGAACACTAAAAAGACACTAAAAATCGCGGCGCGAACAGGTGCTCGGTAAACATCGGCGGCTCACCCGCTCGAAGACCCTTGCCAGCCGAAGCTTCGACGGATTCCAGCGCACCTCGACGGAACACCGCAGACATCACAAATCATTTAACTTTCCGTGAGGACTTCGACACCCGCCGCTGACTACGATGGGCGCATGTTTTCGGTACCTGCCGCCAGGAGCCCATCATGCCCACCCGCAGACATCTGCTGTTCGCCGGCGCCACCGGCCTCGCCGTGCTCGCGACCCTGTCGTCCGTCGGCCGCCGCGCGCTGGTCGGCCGCGCGTTCGCCGCGCCGCCGGCCACCCCGCAGACGGCCGCCCCGTTTGAGGTCACCCTCAGCGACGCCGAATGGCATCGTCGGCTCACGCCCGCCCAGTACACGATCCTGCGCGAAGCCGGCACCGAGCGGCCCTACACCAGCCCGCTGAACGACGAGCACCGGCAAGGCACGTTCGCGTGCGCCGGCTGCAACCTCGCGCTGTTCTCGTCGGCCACCAAGTTCGACAGCCATACGGGCTGGCCGAGCTTCTGGAAGCCGCTCGACCACGCGGTCGCCACCACCACCGATGCGTCGTTCGGGATGATCCGCACCGAAGTGCACTGCCGCCGCTGCGGCGGCCATCTCGGCCACGTGTTCGACGACGGCCCGCAGCCGACCGGCCTGCGCTACTGCATGAACGGCCTCGCACTCGCCTTCCACCCGGCGGCCGCCTGATCCGGCCCCCACTCCCGACCGACTGGAGACCGCACCATGCTGCTCATCGTCCTTGCCTACCTCGGCGGCGTGCTCACGATCCTGAGCCCGTGCATCCTGCCCGTGCTGCCGTTCGTGTTCGCGCGCGCCGACCAGCCATTCGTACGCACCGGCCTGCCGCTGCTCGCCGGCATGGCGCTCACGTTCGCCGTCGTCGCGACGCTCGCCGCCGTCGGCGGCGGTTGGGTCGCGCAGGCCAATCAGGCCGGCCGCTGGGTCGCCATCGTGCTGCTCGCGGTATTCGGCCTGACCCTGCTGATGCCGCGCCTCGCCGAACACCTGACGCGCCCGCTCGTCGCCGCCGGCAACCGGCTCACCGGCTTCGCGCAACGCGACGGCCGCCCCGCCGGCCCCGCGTCGTCGCTGCTGCTCGGCGTGGCGACCGGCCTGCTGTGGGCACCGTGCGCGGGCCCGATTCTCGGGCTCGTGCTGACCGGCGCCGCATTGCGCGGTGCCAGCGTCGGCACGACGCTGCTGCTGGTCGCGTATGCGGCCGGCGCGGCGACGTCGCTCGGCGTCGCGCTCGTGATCGGCGGCAAGGTGTTCGCCGCGATGAAGCGCTCGCTCGGCGCCGGCGAATGGATCAAGCGCGGGATCGGCGTAGCGCTGCTGGCCGGCGTCGGCGCGATCGCGCTCGGCCTCGATACGGGCGCGCTCGCCCAACTGTCCACCGTCACGACGGGCGGGCTCGAGACGAAACTCGTCGACCGGCTCGGCGGGCGGTCGAACGGCGCACCGGCGGCGATGGCCGCGACGGGCAACCCGGCGAACAACTCGGCGAATGGCGCCGCGAACGGTTCAGGTGGCGCGATGATGGCCGCGACAGCCGATGCCGCGCAGGCCGGCGGCGCGATGATGCGCGCGGTGGACGCGACGCATGCGCCGGCCGCGCTGCCCGTCGAAGGCAAGCTGCCGTCGCTCGACGGTGCGGTGCAGTGGCTGAACTCGCCGCCGCTGACGGCGGCCGGCCTGCGTGGCAAGGTCGTGCTGGTCGATTTCTGGACCTACTCGTGCATCAACTGCCTGCGCACGCTGCCGTACACGACCGCATGGGCGCGCAAGTACGCGCCTTACGGGCTCGTCGTAATCGGCGTGCACGCTCCGGAGTTCGCGTTCGAGCGCGACATCGGCAACGTGAAGAAGGCCGTGCACGACCTCGGCATCGACTACCCGGTCGCGATCGACAACGGTTACTCGATCTGGCGCGCGTTCGGCAACGAATACTGGCCCGCGCACTACTTCATCGACGCGCAAGGGCGCATCCGCCATCACCACTTCGGCGAAGGCGAATACGCACAGTCGGAACGCGCGATCCAGTCGCTGCTCGCGGAAGCCGGTCATCCGGAAGCGCTGAACGTGCCGATCGGGCTGGCCGGGGCGCCCGCGAAGGGCGCGCTCGCGGCAGCCGACAGCGCGGACGTGCGCTCGCCCGAAACCTATGTCGGCTACGCGCGGGCCGAGAGCTTCACGTCGCCGGGCGGCGCCGTGCGCGATGCGGCACACCGCTACGACGCGCCGGCCCGGCCGGACCTCAACGACTGGGGCCTCGCGGGCACCTGGAATGTCGGCGCCGAGCGTGCGTCGCTCACCGCCCCCGACGGCCGGATCGTCTACCGCTTCCACGCCCGCGACCTGCACCTCGTGCTCGGCCCGGGCGCAAACGGCCAGCCCGTGCGCTTTCGCGTGACGCTCGACGGCGCGGCGCCCGGTGCCGCGCACGGCGCCGACGTCGACGCGCAGGGCTACGGCACCGTCACCGGGCAGCGCCTGTACCAGTTGGTCCGGCAACCCGGCGCGATCGCCGACCGCACGTTCGCGATCGAGTTTCTCGATCCCGGTGTCGATGCGTATGCATTCACTTTCGGTTGATCGCGTGCGCCGCCACCCGGCCGCCGTGTTCCCCGCCCCATTCAACAGGAGCAAAAGATGATCCCGATCTCCCCACGCGGTTCCGCGCCGCAACGGCGCACGGCGATGCTGCGCCGCATCGGCGCCATCGCCGTCGCGGCCGCTGCCGTGTTCGGCTACCAGCGCATCGTCCATTCCGCCGAGCCGATGCGCACCGTGCCCGCGCCGACGCTCGACGAAACGCCCGGCGCATCGCACGACGAGACGGCCGTGCTCGCCGGCGGCTGCTTCTGGGGCGTGCAAGGCGTGTTCGAGCACGTGAAGGGTGTGAAGCAGGTCACGGCCGGCTATGCGGGCGGCGCGTCCGAAACCGCGCACTACGCGCTCGTCGGCTCGGGGCTGACCGGGCACGCGGAATCGGTTCGCATCGTCTACGACCCGACCCGGATCACGTACGGCCGGCTGCTGCAGGTGTTCTTCTCGGTCGCGCACGATCCGACCGAGCTCAACCGGCAGGGCCCCGACGAAGGGTCGCAATACCGGTCGGCGATCTTCCCGACCACCGCGCAGCAGCGCGCGGTCGCGACCGCCTACATCGCGCAGCTCGGCACCGCGCACGTGTTTCCGGCGCCCGTCGTCACGCGCGTCGAGGACTACAAAGGGTTCTACCCGGCCGAGGCCTATCACCAGAACTACCTCGAACTGCATCCCGACGCGCCGTACATCGCGTACAACGACATGCCGAAGATCGCCGGGCTGAAGCAATACTTCCCGGCGCTGTACCGCACCGACGCGGTACTGTGGCGCGATGCGCGCTCGTGACCGTCACGCGGCCGCGTGACGGGGTGACGCCCGCCGCGCGGCCGAGGCCCGTACGGCCACGCACGGCCACCCAGCGCCGCCTTCGGCCCGGGTTGCGCTGCATCAACGAACCCGCGGCTGCCGTGCCGGGGCAAACCCGCATCGCGTCCGCCGCGACAGGCAACTTCGCGTAGACTTCTCCAGATCCCCGCCGCGTCATGCGGCGCCCGGAATCCCAGTCCAGCCTGGAGACGTCACGCATGCGTGCAGTGCCCTTCCCCGACAGCGGCACCCTTGGAGAACCCTCTTCCGGCGCGGCCGTGCGCGACCTGCGCCGCGTGCCGATTCATCCCGATCACTGGTACCCGCTCGCGTGGTCGCGCGAGCTGAAACGCGGCAAGACGCTCGGCGTGCGCTTCGCCGGCGATCCGATCGTGCTCGTGCGCACCGAATCCGGCGCCGTGTACGCGCTCGAGGATCGTTGCGCGCACCGCCAGGTGCCACTGCACGCGGGCGTCGTGAGCGGCGAGACGCTGCGCTGCTGCTATCACGGCTGGACCTACGCGTGCGACAGCGGCCGCTGCGTCGACGTGCCGTACCTCGGCCGCGAGCGCCTGCCCAACGGCGTGCGCGCCTATCCGTGCCGCGAAGCGCACGGGCTGATCTTCGTGTTCCCGGGCGACGCGACGCTCGCCGACTCGCAGCCGTTCCCCGCGCTCGATTCGGCGGACAACCCCGCATACAAGACGCGCCGCTTCGGCCGCGAGGTCAAGTGCCACTACTCGTTCATGCACGAGAACCTGATGGACATGAACCATCAGTTCCTGCACCGCAAGCAGATGGGGCAGATGCGCGCGCGCGCGCTCGGCCGCCGGCGCGGCGACGACTGGGTCGAGGTCGACTACACATTCGCACGGCTGGAAGGCAAGCAGCCGGTCGGCGAGGCGCTCGTGTTCGGCGCCAGCAAGAAGACGGCCGAGCAGTCCGACAAGAGCGTGATGACGGTGCGCACCGGCTATCCGTACCAGACGCTGCAGATCCGCTCGACCGAAGGCACGCTCGTCATGGACCTGTGGATCGTCTACGTGCCGCTCGACGCCGAACAGCGCACCAACCGCACGTTCGGCGTGCTGTCGATCCACAAGCCCGGCATCCCGTTCGCACTCGATCTCGCGTGGCCGCTGCTCGTCTGGTTCACCGAGCGCATCTTCCGCGAGGATCGCTGGATCGTCGAGCGCGAGCAGGAAGCGCACGATCGCCAGGGTGCCGACTGGAACCACGAGGTGTTTCCGGTCATCAACGAGTTGCGCGACCTGCTGCGCCAGTGCGGCGCACGCACGGTAATCCCGATCCGCGACGCGCGCGACGGCGCGTGATGCGTGCGGCGCGTGACGTGAGGCACGCGCGCCGTTACAACCGGAACGCGCCCGGCAGCAATGCGTGGGCCGTCGTGACCTCGACGGCCCCTTTCAGGTTGGCCAGGATCACTTCGATGTCGGGCGTGCCGATCTCGATCATCACCTGACGGCACGCGCCACACGGCGCGATCGGGCCATCCGTGTCGCCGACGACCGCGAGCCGCGTGAAATCCCCCGGACGATAACCGGCGGCGATGGCCGAAAACATCGCCGTGCGCTCCGCGCAGTTGCAGAGCCCGTAGGACGCGTTCTCGACATTGCAGCCATGAAAAATCGTCCCGTCGCGCGCCTGCAGCGCCGCGCCGACCTTGAAGCGCGAATACGGCGCATACGCGCGTTCGCGCGCCGCCTTCGCCGCTTCGATCAGTTCGTGTCGTTCCATCTCGTCATGTCTCCGATTGTGTGCCGGGATGGTTCGGCGCAGCCGCATCCCGGCCGTCACGATACGCCCGTGACGCGAAGCGATCCCTGTGTCTGCCCCGGCGCTCGGTCAGCCGATCCGCTGATAGAGGGTTGGCGGCGCGTCACCCGTCTCGCCCAGCACGTAGCTGCGCTGGATAGCGTCCACCGCGTGTGCCGCGGCAGCGGCATCGCGGGCATGCACGTAACCGAGCGGCTGGCCGGCTTCGACACGTTGCCCGATCTCCGCGAGCGCCGTCAGGCCGACGCGGTAGTCGATCGCATCCGCCGCGCGCGTGCGGCCACCGCCGAGCGCGACGACCGCCAGCCCGAGCGCGCGGCAATCGACCCGCTGCACCACGCCGCTCGCGCACGACGGAACCGGTACGATCACGTCCGCCCGCGCAAGATGACGCGCGGGCGCATCGAGCAGGTCCGCGGGGCCGCCGAGCGCCGCGACCATGCGCGCGAAGCGTTCCGCCGCCGCGCCCGAATCGAGCACGTGCTGCAACTTCGCGCGCGCTTCCGCGACATCGCGTGCCAGCCCGCCGGTGACGAGCAACTCTGCGGAAAGCGCCATCGTGACATCATGCAGGCGCGCCGGTCGCGACTTGCCCGTCAGGTAGTCGATCGCGCACGCCACTTCGAGCGCGTTGCCGGCGCACGGTGCGAGCGACTGGTTCATGTCGGTGAGGATCGCGGTCGTCTTCATGCCGGCGCCGTTGCCGACGTCGACGATGCTGCGGGCCAGTTCCGCCGACTGCTCTGCAGTCGGCATGAATGCGCCGGAGCCGACCTTGACGTCCATCACGAGCCCGTCGAGTCCGGCCGCGAGTTTCTTCGACAAGATCGACGCGGTGATCATCGCGACCGACTCGACGGTCGCCGTCACGTCGCGAATCGCGTAGATGCGCATGTCGGCCGGCGCCAGCCGCGCGGTCTGCCCGATGATCGCGACGCCGACGTCGCGCACCGTGCGGCGAAACGCGTCCGTATCGGGCGTCACGTCGTAGCCGGGTATCGCGCTCAGCTTGTCGAGCGTGCCGCCGGTATGGCCGAGCCCCCGCCCCGAGATCATCGGCACGTAGCCGCCGCACGCGGCCACCATCGGCCCGAGCATCAGCGACACGACATCGCCGACGCCGCCGGTCGAATGCTTGTCGATCACCGGCCCGTCGAGATCAAGCGCGCGCCAGTCGAGCACGTCGCCCGAGTCGCGCTGCGCGAGCGTCAGCGCGACGCGCTCGTCGGTGCTCAGGTCGTTGAAGAACACGGCCATCGCAAACGCGGCCACCTGGCCCTCGGTCACGCTGCCGTCGGTCACGCCGCGGACGAACGCGGCAATCCCGTCACGATCGAGCGGCTGCCCGTCGCGCTTCCGGCGAATGAATTCCTGCGGTAAAAACATCGTTGCCTCTCCTCGGTCGGTCGGAGTCTGCTGCGCGGTTCAATGCAGCGAGAAGAACAGGCCGGCGATCGCGGCGCTCATCAGGTTCGACAGCGTCGCGGCCGTCAGCGCGCGCAGGCCGTGCCGCGCGACTTCCGAGCGGCGCTCGGGCGCGACCGCGCTGAAGCCGCCCGCGAGAATCGCGATCGACGAGAAATTCGCGAAGCCGCACAGCGCGAACGACACGATCGCGAGCGTCTTCGGGTCGAGCACCTGCAGGCCGGCCGCCGCGACGTGCGCGCCGCCCTTCAGGTACGGCGACAGGTCGCCATACGCGACGAACTCGTTGAAGATCAGTTTCTCGCCGATGAAGTTGCCGGCCAGCGTCGCGTCGTGCCACGGCACGCCGATGATCCACGCGAGCGGCGCGAACAGGTGGCCGATGATACCGACCAGCGTGATCTGCGGAAAGCCCGCGAACGCGGCCACGCCGCCGACGATGAGGTTCATCAGCGCGATGAGCCCCACGAACGCGATCAGCATCGCGCCGACGTTGATCGCGATCCGCAGCCCGACCGACGCACCGGACGCCGCCGCCTCGATCACGTTGGCGGCCCGCTTGTCGTCGAAGTCGAGCCCGTCGACCACGACGCGGCTCGGCTCGACCGTCGGATACAGCAGCTTGCCGAACAGCAGCCCGCCGGGTACCGCCATGAACGACGCGGCGAGCAGGTATTCCATCCTCACGCCGAGGCCGGCGTAGCCGACCAGCACCGAACCTGCGACCGACGCCATGCCGCTTGCCATCACCGTGAAGATCTCGGCACTCGTCATGTTCCGCACGAACGGCTTCACGAGCGCGGGCATCTCGCTTTGCCCGAGAAAGATCGTCGCCACCGCCGAGCACGCCTCGATGCGGCTCACGCCGAGCAATTTCGACAGCGCCGCACCAAGAATCGCAACGATCCACTTCATTACGCCGATGTAGTACAACACCGCGATCAGCGCGGTCACGAAGATGATCATCGGCAGCACGCGCAGGCCGAAGACAAACCCGCCGTCGCCGAACAGCTGGAACATCCGGCTGTCGACCAGCCCGCCGAACACGAACGCGATGCCGTGATTGCCCATGTCGAGCACGCGATTGACGCCGCTTGCGGCCGCCGCCAGCACCGCGCGCCCCGACGGCACGAACAGCACCAGCGCGCCGATCGCAAGCTGGGTGCACAGCGCGGCGATCATGGTCCGGCCGCTCACCGCGCGCCGGTTGTTCGACAGCAGATAGGCGACCAGCAGCAGGAACAGCATACCCAGGAGACTGCGCAGAATATCCACCTCGTACTCCTTGCTCTCGATGTTGTTGGACTGTTCGGCGGGCGGCCCGGCCCGGCACGCCTGCGCAACGCCGTCGGTGGATATTACTCGCCGGCATGCATGCCGACAACGCAAACAAAATGGCCGCGTTTGCGCGGCGTCGCGTGTTGTGTCGACTTGCTCAGTTCTTCTATGTACCGGGAGACCGGCAAGACGAGATCACGCTCGATTCGTCCCAGATATTGAGAGAATTGACGGGATGCGGAGAGGAAGCAGGTTCGGGCCGGAGCGGTGCCGGCCCGAATGGAAAAGCAGGTTCAAATTCAAATGCAGGGCGTGACGTTCGCACCGACACGCCCCGCGCGAGATGCGCCGTTCAGCCGGCGCGCTCGACCGGATGCGGTTCGCGCAGCCGGTTCGCGATCCGCGCGGCCTCGTAGTAACTGGCCGCGGGCGGGCGCTTCAGATAGCGGCCCGCGCCGCGCACGGCGCGCAAATCGCCGTCGGCCCACGCGAGCGCGCCGCGCGTCAGCGTGTGGGTCGCGACGCCCCGCACCGTCATGCCCTCGAACACGTTGAAGTCGACCTGCTGGTGATGGGTCTTCACCGAGATCGTCTTCGTCGCGGCCGGATCCCACACGACGAGGTCGGCATCGGCGCCCACCTGCACGGCGCCCTTGCGCGGATACAGGTTGAAGATCTGCGCGGCGTTCGTCGACGTGATCCGCACGAACTCGTTCGGCGTGATGCGGCCGTGATTCACGCCGTGATGCCACAGCACCGACATGCGATCCTCGACCCCGCCGCAGCCGTTCGGGATCTTTGTGAAATCGTCGCGCCCCATCGCCTTCTGCGATGCGCAGAACACGCAGTGGTCGGTCGCCGTCGTATGCAATTGCCCCGCCTGCAGCCCCCGCCACAGCGCCTCGCGATGCTCGGCCGAGCGGAACGGCGGGCTCATCACGTGCGCGGCCGCGCGCGTCCAGTCCGGATCGCGATAGACGGCCTCGTCGATCACCAGATGGCCCGGCAGCACTTCGCCGAACACGCGCAGCCCTTCGCTGCGCGCACGCGCGATCGCATCGACCGCATCCTTCGCGGAGACATGCACGATATACACGGGCACGCCGAGCACCTGCGCGATGCGGATCGCGCGGTTCGCCGCCTCGCCCTCGACCTCCGGCGGCCGCGACAGTGGATGTGCCTCCGGCCCCGTCATCCCGCGCGCGAGCAGCGCCTTCTGCAGCTGGAACACGAGCTCGCCGTTTTCCGCGTGCACGGTCGGCAGCGCGCCGAGCTCGAGCGAACGCGAGAAGCTGTTCACGAGCACCTCGTCGTCGGCCATGATCGCGTTCTTGTACGCCATGAAGTGCTTGAAGCTCGACACGCCATGCTCGCGCACGAGCGTGCCCATGTCGCGGTGCACGCTGTCGTCCCACCACGTCACGGCCACGTGGAAGCCGTAGTCGGCCGCCGCCTTCTCGGCCCAGCCGCGCCATGCGTGGAACGCGTCCATCAGCGGCTGCTTCGGGCTCGGGATCACGAAGTCGATGATGCTCGTCGTGCCGCCCGCGAGCCCGGCGGCCGTCCCCGAGTAGAAATCGTCGCTCGCGGTCGTGCCCATGAACGGCAGTTCCATGTGCGTATGCGGATCGATGCCGCCCGGCATCACGTACTGGTCGTGCGCATCGACGACGGTTGCGCCGGCCGGCGCGTCGATCTGCTCGGCGATCTGCAGGATCGTGCCGCCGTCCTCCGGGGCTGCGCAGAGCACGTCCGCGCGATAGGAGCGGTCCGCATCGACCACGGTGCCGCCGCGAATCAGGATTGCCATTGGGTTGCCTCCTCGTTGACTGTCGGGTGCCGCATCAAGCGCATCGCGTGCGTCATGCGCTCGCGATCTGCGCGTGCTGTCCGGCGCGCCACTTCATCCAGGTGCCGTACACGCATGACGCCAGCACGAGGCCGACGAACCACGCGTACGTATAAAGCGTGTTGAAGAACGCCGGCACGTTCGGAAACGATGCCGGAAAGGCCGTGTGCAGGAAGCCAGGCAGGTTCGGCAGCACGCCGATCGCGAGCGCGGCCAGCGCAGCCGGATTCCAGCCGCGCGCGTAGCTGAAGCCGCCGCGCTCGTCGAACAGCGCGCGCGTGTCGAGCCGCGTGCCGCGAATCAGGAAGTAATCGACCATCAGGATCCCTGCCACGGGCCCGAGCAGCGCCGAATAGCCGACGAGCCAGGTGAAGATGTAGCCGTCCGTCGTCGCGAGGATCTTCCACGGCATCATCACGATCGCGATCGTCGCGGTGATCATCCCGCCCGTGCGATACGAGATCGCCTTCGGCCACAGGCTCGAGAAGTCATAGGCCGGGCCGACGAGATTCGCGGCGAGGTTGCAGCACATCGTATCGAGCGTGAGGATCACGAGCGCGATGCCCACGCCGATGCCCGTCATCCGGCTCGTCAGGTCGATCGGGTCCCAGATCGCGTTGCCGTAGATCACGACGGTCGCCGACGTCACGACGACCGATACCACCGACAGCAACGCCATCGGCAACGGCAGCCCGATCGACTGCCCGATCACCTGGTCGCGCTGCGAATGCGCGAAGCGCGTGAAGTCGGGAATGTTCAGCGCGAGCGTCGCCCAGAAGCCGACCATCGCGGTCAGGCCCGGCCAGAAGGTCGCCCAGAACAGCCCGGCCTTCTTGCCGCCCGCCGCGAACTGCGACGGCGCCGCAAGCATCGTGCCGAAGCCGCCCGCCTTCGACGTTGCCCACCACACCAGCGCCACGCACATCACCACCTTGATCGGCGCGGACCAGCTTTCGAGCCAGCGGATCGAATCGGTGCCGTGCCAAATGAAGTAGAGCTGCAGCGCCCAGAACACCAGGAAGCACGCGAGCTGCCCGACCCCGATGCCGACGATCGGCAACGCCGCGCCGTGCAGCGCGTTGCCGGTCAGGATGTTCAGCAGCGTATAGATCGCACTGCCGCCGAGCCAGGTCTGGATCCCGTACCAGCCGCATGCGACGATCGCCCGCAATAGCGCCGGCAGCTTCGCGCCCTGCGTGCCGAACGACGCGCGCACAAGCACCGCGTACGGAATTCCGTGCTTCGCGCCTGCATGGCCGATCAGCAGCATCGGCACGAGCACGATCAGGTTGCCGAGCAACACGGTCATCACGGCCTGCCACGGCGACATGCCTTCCTGGATCAGCCCGGCCGCGAGCATGTACGACGCGATGTTCATCACCATCCCGACCCATAGCGCCGCGAAGTGATACCACTTCCACGTGCGTTGCGCCGGCGTCGTCGGCGCGAGGTCGTCGTTGTACAGGCTGCCGCCCGGCGCCGCGGCGCTGTCGGGATCGGCGGGATTCGCTGCGTGATTCATCTAGCGCACTCCACGAGAAACGTCAGCGCCGGCATCATCCGATGCCGGCCCCGGTGGAACGAAAAACGGCGGCGCAGGATGTCCCGCGCCACCGGACGCCGGTCAGGCAGCCTTCTTCGCGTGCTTCTCGGGTGCCGCCGCCGCGCCTGCACTCGCACCCGCCTCCGCGCTCGCCGGATTGTTCGGATGCGTGGTCCAGTTCGCATAGTCGCCCGAATCGACGCGCTCCATCGTGATGCATTGCTCGACCGGACACACATGCATGCAAAGATTGCACCCGACGCATTCCGAATCGACCACTTCGAAGTGGCGCACACCGTCCTTCGTCGCCGTGATCGCCTGGTGCGACGTGTCCTCGCATGCGATATGGCACAGCCCGCACTGGATGCAGCGGTCCTGATCGATGCGCGCCTTGATGTCGTACTTCAGGTTCAGGTATTTCCAGTCGGTCACGTTCGGCACCGCGCGGCCGCGGATGTCGTCGAGCGTCGCGTAGCCCTTCTCGTCCATCCAGTTCGATAGCCCGTCGGCCAGATCCGACACGATCCGGAAGCCGTAATGCATCGCCGCGGTGCACACCTGCACGCTGCCTGCGCCGAGCACCATGAACTCGGCCGCGTCGCGCCAGTTCGAGATGCCGCCGATGCCCGAGATCGGCAGGTTCGGCGTTTCCGGGTCACGCGCGATCTCCGCGACCATGTTCAACGCGATCGGCTTGACCGCCGGGCCGCAATAGCCGCCGTGCGTGCCCTTGCCGTCCACGGTCGGCATCGGCGCCATGTGGTCGAGATCGACCGCGACGATCGAGTTGATCGTGTTGATCAGCGACACGCCGTCCGCGCCGCCCTTGTACGCGGCGCGCGACCCCATCCGGATGTCGCTGATGTTCGGCGTGAGCTTCACGAGGCAAGGCAGCTTCGTGCCCTCCTTCACCCAGCGCGTGACCATCTCCACATATTCGGGTACCTGCCCGACCGCCGCGCCCATTCCACGCTCGCTCATCCCGTGCGGGCAGCCGAAGTTCAGTTCGACCGCGTCGGCACCCGTATCCTCGACGAGCGGCAGGATCCATTTCCAGTCGCGTTCGTTGCACGGCACCATCAGCGACACGATCAGCGCGCGGTCCGGCCAGTCGCGCTTCACCTGCGCGATCTCTCTCAGGTTCACGTCGAGCGGACGGTCGGTAATCAGCTCGATGTTGTTCAGCCCCGCGATGCGCTGACCGTTCCACTGCACCGCACCGTAGCGCGAACTGACGTTGACGACGTGCGGATCGAGCCCGAGCGTCTTCCAGACGACGCCGCCCCAGCCCGCCTCGAACGCGCGGTTCACGTTGTAGGCCTTGTCGGTCGGCGGCGCGGAGGCAAGCCAGAAGGGATTCGGCGAAGTGATGCCCGCGATGGTGCAGCGAAGGTCGGCCATGTTCGGCTCCGTGAGAGTGGGGTCGTGTTCGTTGTGCTCGTAGTGCTCGTGGTGCGTGATGCGGTCACGCAGCCTTCGCGTCGCGTTCCGCGAGCGCCGCGTCGATCGACGCAGCCGCGCGCTTGCCGTCCTGCACGGCCTGCACCGTGAGGTCGACACCGCCCGTCGCCGCGCAGTCGCCGCCGGCCCACACATCGGGCCAGGCGGTGCGCCCGTCCGCGTCCACCGCGATGCGCGCGCCGTCCGCCGTCAGCAACGCGGCGTCGACGCCGTCGGGCGTCAACGTCTGGCCGATCGCCTTCAGCACCATGTCCGCGTCCACGATGAAACGCTCGCCCGATACCGCCTCGAACTCGACACCCGTCACCTGCCCGTCCGCACCCGCCATGCGCACCGGTTTCGCGTACGTGACGAGTGTGACGCCGCTTTTCTGCGCAAACTCGCGCTCGGCCCACGTCGCGCTCATCGCATCCACCCCGCGCCGGTACACCATCGTCACGCGCTCGGCGCCGAGCTTGCGGCTCTGTACCGCCGCATCGATGGCCGTATTGCCGCCGCCGATCACGACCACGCGCCGCCCGACCGGCACGTTCTCCAGCGCATCGGCCTGCCGCACCTGCTCGATGAAGTCGACCGCGTTCATCACACCGGCCAGTTGCTCGCCGTCGATCGAAAGCGCACGCACGCCGCCGAGGCCCATCGCGAGAAACACCGCATCGTGCTGCTCGCGCAGCGCGTCGAGCGTCATGTCGCGGCCAAGCGCGACGCCGGTTTTCAGCGTGATGCCGCCCACCGACAGCAGCCACTCGACCTCACGCTGCGCGAAATCGTCGACGGTCTTGTACGCGGCGATCCCGTATTCGTTGAGGCCGCCGGCCTTCGGGCGCGCGTCGAACAGCGTGACGCGGTGCCCGGCGAGCGCGAGCCGGTGCGCGCACGCGAGCCCGGCCGGGCCCGCGCCGATCACTGCGACATGGCGGCCCGTGTCGGGCGCGCGCGTGAAGCGCACCGCGCCGGTCTCCATTGCCCAGTCGGTCGCATGCCGCTGCAGCGCGCCGATCGCAACGGGCTGCGCATCCTGATGGTTGCGCACGCATGCGCCTTCGCACAGGATCTCGGTCGGACACACGCGAGCGCACATCCCGCCGAGCGGATTCGCCGACAGGATGTCGGTGGCGGCGCCCTTCAGGTTGCCGTTGCCGATCTTGCGGATGAAGCTCGGGATGTCGATCTGCGTCGGGCAGGCCTGCACGCACGGCGCGTCGTAGCAGTAGTGGCAGCGGCTGGCAGCGGCCGCTGCGGCAGTCGGATCGAGCAGCGGCGCGATATCGGTGAATTCGCACGAGAGTTGCGTGGACGACAGGCGATGCGCGGCGATATCGCCGGTTGGCTGGGTGCTCATACGCGTTCCTTCGACTGGGTGGAGACAAAGCCGTCCCCGCCGGCTGTATATGCACAGTCGGGGCGGTCGTTCTTAGGAATGCTACGGTCTCTGCGTCATGAAGCCGGCTCGCACGCGCGCGACAGCATCGCGTGCAGCAGCACGTTCGCGCCGGCCTCGATCCATGCGGGCGTCGCGTCCTCGATCTCGTTATGGCTGATGCCGTCGACACACGGCACGAACACCATCGACGTCGGCGCGACCTGCGCGAGATAGCACGCATCGTGGCCAGCACCCGACACGATATCGCGATGCGAGAAGCCGAAGCGGTCGGCCGCGCCGCGCACCGCTTCCACGCAAGCAGGATCGAACGCGACAGGCTTGTAATAGAAAATCTGCTCGAGATCGGTCTCGAGCCCGATCTCGCCCGCGATGCGCGCCACACCATCCCGCAACGCAGCATCCATCTTCGCGAGCACGGCGTCGTCCGGATGACGGAAATCGACGGTGAAGAACACACGGCCCGGAATTACGTTGCGCGAGTTCGGGTGTACCTGCATCATGCCGACCGTCGCGCAGCCGAATGGCGCATGATCGAGGCCGATCCGGTTGACGAGATCGACCACGCGCGACGCACCGAGCAGCGCGTCGCGCCGGCGCGGCATCGGCGTCGGCCCCGCGTGCGCTTCCTGGCCGGTGAACGTAATCTCGTACCAGCGCTGCCCCTGCGCATCGGTCACCACACCGATCGTCTTGCACTCCGCTTCGAGAATCGGCCCCTGCTCGATATGCAGTTCGAATGCCGCATGCAGCTTGCGCCCGCCGCATGGCACGTCACCCGCGTAGCCGATCCGCGCCAGCTCCTCGCCGATCGTCTTGCCGTCCACATCCTTGCGCGACAGTCCGTATTCGAGCGAAAACACGCCCGCGAATACGCCGGATGCGACCATCGCGGGCGCGAAGCGCGAGCCTTCTTCATTGGTCCAGATCACGACCTCGACCGGATGCTCGGTCTCGATGCCGTGATCGTTGAGACTGCGGATCACCTCGAGGCCGCCGAGTACGCCGTAGATACCGTCGAAGCGGCCGCCCGTCGGCTGCGAATCCGCGTGCGAGCCCGTGACGACCGGCGCCGCATCGGCCACGCGACCCGCGCGGCGCATGAACACGTTGCCCATCGTATCGACCGTCACCGCGCAGCCGGCGGCCTTCGCCCAGCCGACGATCAGGTCGCGGCCGGCCTTGTCGAGATCGGTCAGCGCGAGGCGGCACACGCCGCCCTTCGGCGTGGCGCCGATCTTCGCGACTTCCATCAGGCTGTCCCACAACCGCTTGCCGTCGACCTTGATCGACGTGTCGAAAGCTGCCCGCTTCACTGTTTCCGATACCGCGTTCATTCGTATCGCTCCTGTGGGGTCGGTGATGTCGTCAGCCCGGTCTGTGCCGGTGCATGTCATGCCTGTTTCGGCGCACACCTGCGCTTGCGTGGTGCATGCCTGCGTCGCTTGCAAAGATCGTCCGACGAATCGGACCGAACGGTTTCCGCCGTTCATCGAATCCTGTCCGATTGGACAGGTTTTAGACGATCAAAATGACCAAATCAATGACTTTCTTGCGTGAATGAATGGAGCGAGAACCGTGCCATCGCAATGCAGCATGGCGATGAATGCGCGATGTCCGCACACGTGCGCTCGATGCGGATCAGCGGCTAGAATGAAGCCCAACGCGGCACGCCCGCCGCGCGAGGGCAACGATGAGACATGACGAGGCGGCAACCGAAGCCACCGACAGCGACGAAACGCCCGCGCCTTTGCGGCGACGCAAGGCGCACATCCGCGAGTCCAACGAAGCGCATCTGCTCGCCTGTGCGGAGGCCGTGTTCGCGGAACGCGGGCTCGACGGCGCGAGCACCGCGATGATCGCGGAGCGCGCCGGCCTGCCGAAAGCGAACCTGCATTACTACTTCCCGACGAAGCTCGCGTTGTACCGCCGCGTGCTCGACGACCTGTTCGAGGACTGGCATCGCGCGGCCGGCACATTCGAGGCCGACGACGATCCCGTCGAAGCGATCGGCGCCTACGTGCGCGCGAAGATGGCGCTGTCGCGGCGGCGGCCGCTCGGCTCGAAGGTCTGGGCCAACGAGATCATCCACGGTGCGGAGCACATGCAGGACATCCTGTCGGAACGCGTGAAGCCGTGGTTCGATACGCGCGTGAAGGTCATCGATGGCTGGATCGCGCGCGGGCTGCTCGCGCCGATCGACGCGCATGCGCTGATGTACCTGATCTGGGCCACCACGCAGCACTATGCGGATTTCGATGCGCAGATCCGCGCGCTGAGCGGCAAGCGGACGTTCACGCAGAAAGCGTTCGACGAGAAGACCGAAAAGGTCGTGCAGCTTGTGATTCGCGCGTGCGGGGCGGTGTCGCCGCGCGCGAAGACATAGCGCGACAACGCGATCTGCCAAAAGAAAAACGGGTATCGCGCGGAAGATTCCCGCGCGATACCCGTCGCCCGCGTTGCAGCGTGCGTACTATGCGTCGTGCGTCAGGCGACGCGCTCGATCGCAATCGCCGTCGCCTCGCCGCCGCCGATACACAGCGACGCCACCCCGCGCTTGAGGCCGTAGTTTTCCAGCGCGGCCAGCAGCGTCACCATCACGCGCGCGCCCGATGCGCCGATCGGATGGCCGAGCGCGCACGCGCCGCCGTGCACGTTGACCTTGTCGTGCGGCAAGTCGAGATCGCGCATCGCGGCCATCGCGACCACCGCGAATGCCTCGTTGATCTCGAACAGATCGACATCGCGCAGATTCCAGCCGGTCTTCTCCGACAGCTTGCGAATCGCGCCGATCGGCGCCGTCGCGAACAGGCCCGGCTTGTTCGCGTACGTCGAATGCCCGACGATCACGGCCTTCGGTGCGAGGCCGAGCCGATCGGCTTCCGAGCGACGCATCATCACCAGCGCCGCCGCGCCGTCGGAAATCGACGACGAGTTGGCGGCCGTCACCGTGCCGCCTTCGCGGAACGCCGGCTTGAGCGTCGGAATCTTGTCGAGCTTCGCCTTGCCCGGCTGCTCGTCGATCGACACGACCGCTTCGGCCTTGCCGGCCTTCACGGTCACCGGCGCGATCTCCGACACGAAGCGCCCTTCCGCGATCGCACGTTGCGCGCGCATCAGCGATTCGATCGCGAACGCATCTTGCGCTTCACGCGTGAACTGATAGGACTGCGCGCAATCCTCCGCGAACGTGCCCATCAACCGGCCCTTGTCGTACGCGTCTTCCAGTCCGTCGAGGAACATGTGGTCGAGCACCTGCCCGTGACCCATGCGCATCCCCGCGCGCGCCTTCGGCAGCAGGTACGGCGCATTCGTCATGCTCTCCATCCCGCCCGCGACGGCCACATCCGCCGAACCCGCCAGCAGCAGGTCATGCACGAACATCGCGGCCTTCATCCCCGAGCCGCACATCTTGTTGACCGTGGTCGCGCCCGCCGCGAGCGGCAGCCCGGCCTTCAGCGCGGCCTGCCGCGCCGGCGCCTGGCCCTGGCCCGCCGGCAGCACGCAGCCGAACACGATTTCATCGATACGCTCGGCCGGCACGTTCGCGCGCTCCAGCGCCGCGCGAATCGCTACCGCGCCAAGGTCGCTCGCGCTGGCTGCCGCGAGGTCGCCCTGAAAACCACCCATCGGCGTACGCGCCGTACCAACGATTACGATCGGATCCTGAGTCGTCATGATTCGCTTCCTCCAGTGTCAGCGCGGTGCCATGCGCAACGCGCCATCGAGACGGATGACTTCGCCGTTCAGCATCGTGTTCTCGGCGATGTGGCGCACCAGCGCCGCAAATTCTTCCGGGCGGCCCAGCCGCGGCGGGAACGGCACGCTCTTGCCGAGCGCGTCCTGCACGTCCTGCGGCATGCCGGCCATCATCGGCGTCGCGAAGATGCCCGGCGCGACCGTCACCACGCGAATGCCGAACCGCGCGAGTTCGCGCGCGATCGGCAGCGTCATGCCCACCACGCCGCTCTTCGACGCCGCATACGCGGCCTGCCCGATCTGCCCGTCGAACGCCGCAACCGACGCGGTGTTGACGATCACGCCGCGCTCGCCTTCCGCATTGGCGTCCTGCTTCGACATCGCTTCGGCGGCCAGCCGGATCATGTTGAACGTGCCGACCAGATTGATCGACACCGCCCGCGCAAAGCGGTCGAGCGAGTGCGGGCCATCGCGGCCGACCACCTTCTCGCCCGGCGCGACGCCCGCGCAGTTGACGAGCGCGTCGATGCGGCCGAACGCGTCACGCGCGGCGGCGACGGCCGCCTGGCCGTCGGCTTCGCTCGTCACATCGGTCTTCACGAAGCGCGCGGCCGCGCCGAGCTCATGCGCGAGGCCCGCGCCGGCCTCTTCGTTGACGTCCAGCAGCACGGCCTTGCCGCCATCCGCGACGACCATGCGCGCCACCGCGGCGCCGAGGCCCGAACCGGCGCCCGTGATCAGAAAAACGTGATCCTTGATATCCATTCGCAGTCCGTACAGGTTATGTTCAGGGTTGAGCGGCCTTCTCGGCTTCCATCTTGCGCAACACGAAGCGCTGGATCTTGCCGCTCGGGGTTTTCGGCAGCGCGTCGACGAAGTCGATCGCGCGCGGATAGGCGTGAGCGGACAGCCGCCGCTTCACGTGCAGGCTCAGTTCCTCGGCCAGCGCCGGCGTGCCGTCGAAGTCTTTCGACAGCACGACGAACGCCTTGACGATCTCCGTGCGCTCCGCATCGGGCACGCCGATGACGGCGGCCTCGCTCACCGCAGGATGCTCGATCAGCGCGCTTTCCACATCGAACGGGCCGATCCGGTAGCCGGACGACGTGATCACGTCGTCCGCGCGGCCGATGAAGCTCACGGTGCCGTCCGGCTCCAGCTCGACGTTGTCGCCGGTCCGGTAATAGCCGCCCGCGATCGCCGGCGTGTCCTGTTGCCAGTAGCCGTGGAACCACAGCAGCGGCGAGCGAGCGATGTCGATCGCGAGGTTGCCGGGCTCGCCGGGGCCGAGCTCGCGGCTCGCTTCATCGAGCACCGCGACACGGTAGCCCGGCATCGCGAAGCCGGCCGAACCGGCGTGGACGGCATGCGCGAGGCCGTGGTGATTGTTCACAACCATCCCGAGTTCGGTCTGGCCGTAGTGATCGTAGATCGGCGCGCCAAGCGCCGCGTCGAACCAGCGCACGACTTCCGGATTCAGCGGTTCGCCCGCGCTGCTGACCACGCGCAGCTTGCCCTTCAGCCGCGCCGCCGCTTCCGTCCCGGCCGCCATCAGCATCCGGTAGGCAGTCGGCGAGCCGGCGAGGCTCGTGATCCCGAGCCGTTCGATCACGTCGTACGTGCTGTCGACCGTGAAACTGCCCTCGTAGAGCGTGGTCGCGTGGCCCAGCAGCAGCGGGCCCGTGATCGCGTAATAGAGGCCGTACGCCCAGCCCGGATCGGCGATGTTCCAGAACCGGTCGCCGGCACGCAGGTCGACCGCTTCGCGCATGTACGCGCCGAACGCGAGCAGCGGCACCGGCACGCCCTTCGGCAAACCCGTCGTGCCCGACGTCGACATCATCATGAACAGGTCCGTCCCCTTGCGCAGCACCGGTTCGAACGCGTCGGACTGCACCTCGAGCACCGCACGGAAATCGATGTCGCGCACCGGCAGCGTCTCGCCGGGCTCGCGCACCGTCGCGACGAGCGGGCAATCGGCGATCTCGTCGAGCTTCGCGCGATTCGCGACGTTGGTCACGACCAGGCGCGCGTCGCTCATGCGCAGCCGGTGCTCGATCGCTTTCGGGCCGAACGCGGTGAACAGCGGCTGGTAGACGGCGCCCGCGCGCCACGTGCCGAGGATCGTCGCGACGAGCTCGGGCGTGCGCGGCAACAGGCCCGCCACCACGTCGCCCGGCTTCACGCCCTGCGCGACCAGCAGGTTCGCGACGCGTGCCGACAGCGCCCTCATCTGCGCAAACGTGTAGCGGTGATGCTGCCCACCCGCGTCGATCCAGTCGAGCGCGATCGCGTCCGCGGATGCGTGCCGGTCGCAGCATTCCACGCACGCGTTCAGGCCGCGCTCCAGGTCGCCGTGCAGTTGCTTCGCGGCGGTCTCGATACTGAACCGGGCCACGGCGTCGGCGTAGGCCGGCACCGCCCGGGCGGTAGCTCCATCAGGCATGCGTGTCTCCTGTGCGTTATGGCCGCCGGCGAGCCAGGAGCGCGCCGGGGATAGTTCGATAGTAGACAGCCCGTACATTGCAATCAATGACAAACAGAATCTAGAATCGTGATCGCTTTTGCCATGTCGGGAGGATGCAGGAAAATGGGGCCGCAGATGATTTCGCCGGATTTCGTCGACGACGCGCTCGCGTGCCTGCGCCGGCAAGGCCTTCCGACGGAGCCCGTGCTGCGCGCCGCCGGCCTGCCGGCCGCCGTGCGCGAGCCCGTCACACCGCAGCAGTACGGTCGGCTGTGGCTCGCGATCGCCGGTGCGCTCGACGACGAGTTCTTCGGCCTCGCCGCGCGCCCGATGCGGCGCGGCAGCTTCACGCTGCTGTGCCACGCGGTGCTGCACGCGGGCACGCTCGACAAGGCGCTGCGGCGGGCGCTGAAATTCCTGCGCGTGGTGCTGGACGAGCCGCACGGCGAGCTCGTCGTGGCCGACGGGCAGGCGCAGATCGTGCTGACGCAGACGGGCGCCCCCTACCCGGCGTTCGCGTACCGGACGTTCTGGTTGATCCTGCTCGGTGTCGCATGCTGGCTGATCGGCCGGCGCATCCCGCTGCAACGCATCGACTTCGCGTGCCCGAGCCCCGACCAGCGCAGCGACTATCACCAGTTCTTCGGCGTACCCGTGCATTTCGACCGCCCCGACAGCCGGCTCGCGTTCAATGCCGCGTACCTCGCGCTGCCGACGATCCGCTCCGAGCAGGCGCTGAAGACCTTCCTGCGCGGCGCACCCGGCAACCTGCTCGTCCGCTACCGGCACGATACGGGCTGGGTCGCGAAGACGCGCGCGCAGCTGAAAACGCTACCGGCCGCCGAGTGGCCCGACTTCGATACGCTGGCCGTGCGCCTCGGCACGACGCCCGCGACGCTGCGGCGGCGTCTGCGCAGCGAAGGTCAAAGTTTCGCGGCCATCAAGGACGAGTTGCGCGGCGCGCTGGCGCAGTCGCTGCTGCGCGGGCACGCGCTCAGCGTTGCGGAGATCGCAACCGAGCTCGGCTTCACCGAGCCGAGCGCGTTTCATCGCGCGTTCCGGAAATGGACGGGCACGAGCCCCGGCGCGTTCCGGCGGGACGTGCATGCGGCGGAGGGGGAGCCCGGGCTGGCAAGTGGATGATGCGGCAGGCGGTCGCCAACAGGCGCGCACCGCCGACACGGAAACGCTCACGCGACGCTGATACGATGCGACCTACCGCTGCCGTTCGTTATTCATGAACGACGGCAAACACCCAATCCATCACCAACACTCCCGCTCCGATGCAAGCAACCGTCTTTTCCGATGCTGAACTGGCCGACCTGCGCGCGCACGGCATCGTGCTGTTTGCCGGCCGCGTGATCTACGACGCGCAGCCGCCGATGCCAGCCGACCAGATCTCGGCCGTCCAGGTCTGCTGTCACGGCGACATTCCGCCTGCGCTGCTCGAGCTGTGGCGCATGACGGCCGGTGGCAGTCTCGACTACGACCTGACGCTCGAGATGAACGGTCACGTCGAAGCGATCGGCTGGAGCGAGCTGTTCTACAACGACAGCGACGGTTACCGCGACCTGCGGGGCTGGATCGACCACGAACTCGAACTGGCCGAGGAATCCGCCGAAGCGAACGCGCGGCCGTGGAGCGGCAAAATCGATGCGCTGCCGTTCGGCGGATGCGAGTATTGCGATCGGATCTACATCGTGACGGAACCCGATGCCAAGGACCACGGCCACGTGCTCGCGTGGAAACAGGGGCTGCCGCCCGCATGGCGCGGCGCGATGCATGAAGACGGCCTCGCGACGGTCGCGCCCGATCTGCATGCGGCCTTTGGTACGCTGCAACTCAACGCCGATCCGCTGGAACCCGGTAGCGAAGGCGGTACCGGCAGCATGTTGCTCGAATACGTCGATGAACGCCGCACCGATCATGGCCTGTCGGCACCGCTGGCGGACAAGCTGATCGCGTTCTATCGCGAAGCCCTGATCGACTGGCGCACGCCGCTCGCCGACGGCACGCTCGCCGCGCAGCCCGTGCTCGCGCGTCACGCACTGCAACATGCGATCGACCGCGACGACGCGGCACTCACCGCGCAACTCGCGACGATCTTCGCGGATCTCCGCACCGCGCTCGCCGGCAGCTCGATTCCGGCCGACTACGCGCTGCGACGTCAGAAATTTGCAGCGGCGGCCGCGTTGCTCGAATCAGGCGCACCGGTCGAGCCCGATTCGCTGGTGTCCGTATCCGGCGACATACCGCCAGCGCTGACGCGTGCGCTGCTCGACGCTGGCGTGCAGCCGGATGCCGACGCGATGGCGCGCTGTATCGCCGGCGGCGGTGCCGACAGCGCGCGCCTGATCGGTGCGGCACTGTCGGCACGCGGCATCGATGCAGCCGCCGCCTGTCGCGCGGCGAGCGAGGCATTGCTGCTCAAGCTCACGACCGACATCGCCCGGGTCCGTTCCGGCAAGCTCAGCCACTATCTCGGCCTCGACGGACTCGAAGCCCACGTTGAACGCCTGCGGACATTCGTGCTGTAACGTGACACGGACTCAGCGGGACACCCCGTCGACGCTCGCGGCGACACCCTGCATCGGCCGCGAGAACAGCTTGCAACCCACGTAGTAGACGAGCGACGTCAGCGAGAGACCGACGATCCACGACACGTCCGCGCCGCCGAGCCGGCTCGCGAGTTCTCCCGTATAGAGATCGGTCGCCATGAACGGCGCCTGCGCGACGATGCCGATGAAGTACGAGCCGACGGCAATCGTATTGAAGCGTCCGTAGATGCCGCCGTCCTGACGGAAGAACGAATCGACGTCGTACTCGCCGTGACAGACGAGGTAGTAGTCGACGAGGTTGATCGCGGTCCACGGCACCAGCACGTACAGCAGCAGCAGGATGAAGTTCGTGTAGCCGGCGAGGAAGTTGTTCTGCCCGAACAGCGCGATCGCGAGCGCGATGCCGCACAGGACGATCGCGGTGATCGCCCGCGCACGCGCCTTGCCCGACCACGACGGAAAGAGCGTTTGCAGCACGGTAATGGCCGACAGCGCACCGCAATACAGCTCCATCGCGTTGCTGGCCGCAATGCCGAACGACAGCACGACGATCACAAGCACGCTGATCCCTTGCGTGAGGCCCGTGAGGCCGCTCACGACATTGCCGTCCGGTGTCGCGAGACCCACCAGGCAGCCGAGCAGCATCGGGAAGAACGAGCCGAGCACGCAGCCCCAGTAACTCGACCAGAACGCGGTGCGCGGCCCGGTATCGGGCGGCAGGTAGCGCGAATAGTCCGACACGTAAGGCGCATAGGCGATCTGCCACAGCGCGGCGACCGACATCGCGCCCAGAAAACCGGACAGGTTCAGCGAATGCTTCGAGAACGTATCGGCGGGCAGTCCGTGCACGAAAATGATCCACACGAACGCCAGCACGAGTACGCTGCCCGAGCACCAGCTCAGCAGTCGCGCATACGCGTGGATCAGCTTGTAGCCGTAGATCGATCCGAGCAGGCTGATCAGGCCGATCACCACGACGCCCGCATCGAGCGGAATCTCGGCGCTCAGGCTGTGCAGCGCCTGCCCGCCGAACACGCAGTTCGACGCGAAGAAGCCGACATACATCACGACGACCAGCGCGACCACGAGCAGCGCGCCGAACGACCCGAACTGCCCGCGGGTCTGGATCATCTGCGGCACGCCAAGCTGCGGCCCCTGTGCAGAATGCAGCGCCATGAAGACCGCGCCGATCAGGCTGCCGACGAGCGTGGCGAGCGCCGCCCACCAGAACGGCTGCTTGAATACCGTGGTCGCGAGCGATCCGGTGACGATCGTCAGCATCATGATGTTCGACCCGAACCAGATCGTGAACAGGTCCTTCGCGCTGCCGTGCCGCTCGGTCAGCGGAATCGGCTGGATGGTACTTTCCTCGAGATGAGCAACGGACTCGCCCTGACTCATTTCGTCTCCTTGTTTCTGTTGTGATGTTCGCGGGTTCGGGGGGCTGACGGGTGAAGCGGAATGCCTGGTCTGCGCGAAGCGTTCGTCCTGCAATCAACCAGTCTTATTGTTTGCATTCCTGATCAATAGACAGTCGGCAGCACATCGCTTTACCGGACTACCGCCCACCACGACCAATCTTCAACCTGCCGGATTGCCGCTCCGGTGGCTGAACGCAGCCGGCCCGTCGCCGCAGCGAAACCCGTGGTTCGGTGCGCTCCCGCCCGTCTGTCTGTCGCCGGACGGAAGCGCGTCGCTCAACCGGTCAGCAGTCGATCCCGAGCACTTCGCGCGCGGTGGCATCCACGGCCTTGCGCATCGTGCCGACCAGTTCGTCGATTTGCGCGTGATCGATCACCAGCGGCGGCGCAACGATCAGGCGGCCATTGGTCGAACGCACGATCGCGCCGAGTTCGAACCCGACCGTCCGGCTGTGCCAGGTCAGGTCGGCCTCGTTCGCAAAGCGCTCGCGCGTCGCCTTGTTCTTCGCGAACTGGATCGCGCCGACCGCGCCCACGCCCTGGATCTCGCCGACGAGCGGGTGACCGTCGAACGCATCACGCAGCGCCTTCTGCAGGTACGGCCCGGTATCCGTCTTCGTCCGCTCGACGAGGCCTTCGCGCTCGAGCACGTCAAGGTTGGCCAGCGCGACGGCAGCTGCGACCGGGTGCCCCGAATAGGTCAGCCCGTGCGCATAGACGCCGCCCTTGTCGACCAGCGCATCGCCGACGCGCCGGCTCATGATCAGGCCGCCCATCGGCACGTAGCCCGAGGTCAGCCCCTTGGCCATGCAGATCAGGTCCGGTTCGAAGCCGAAGTGACGGTGCGCGAACCACTCGCCGGTACGGCCGAAACCGCCGATCACTTCGTCCGCGCAGAGCAGCACGTCGTACTGACGGCAGATGCGCTCGATCTCCTGCCAGTAGCCATCCGGCGGAAAGATCATCCCGCCCGCCCCCTGGAACGGCTCCGCGACGAACGCGGCGACGCGCTCCGCACCGATCTCGAGGATCTTGCGCTCGAGCGACAGCGCCGCCTGCTTGCCGAATGCCTCGGGGCTCAGATCACCGCCATTCGCGTACCAGTACGGTTCGTCCACGTGCGTGATGTTCGGAATCGGCAGGTCGCCCATTTCATGCATGAACGCCATGCCGCCCAGCGACGCGCTGCCCACCGTCGACCCGTGATAGCCATTCACGCGACCGATCAGCACCTTCTTCTCAGGCTTGCCCATCACGTCCCAGAAGCGCCGCACGGTGCGAATCAGCACTTCATTCGATTCGGATCCCGAATTGGTATACACCACGTGACTGAAACGATTGCCGAGCAGCGCGAACAGGCGCTCCGACAGTTCGATCACCGACGGGTGCGTCGTATGAAAGAACATGTTGTAGTAGGACAGTTCCTTCATCTGCCGCGCGGCGGCTTCGACCAGCTCCGGCCGGCCATAGCCGACGTTGGTGCACCACAGCCCCGACATGCCGTCCAGGTAGCGGTTGCCGTCGTTGTCCCATAGATGGACACCTTCGCCGCGCACCATCACGCGTGCGCCTTCCTCGTTCAGCGCCTTCTGGTCGACGAACGCATGCAGGTGATGTGCGGCGTCGCTGCGTTGATAGTCCTGCGTCGTACGATGCGGAAAATGGGGCGCATTCATAGGCGAGTCTCCGGTTAGTTTTGTGAACAAAAAGTGTTGTCGTGTTGTGCGGCGCAACCGCTTACGGCCCGCCGCACCGAATCAGTAACTGATCCAGGTCGTCTTGAGGCCCGTGTACTTGTCGATCGCGTGCAGCGAAAGATCGCGGCCGAAGCCCGACTGGCGGAACCCGCCGAACGGCGTCTGCGCGCTCAGCGCATCGACCGTGTTGACGGACACCGTGCCGGCGCGCAGCCGCCCCGACACACGGTGCGCGCGCGACAGGCTGCCGGTCCAGACCGACGCGGCAAGGCCATAGATCGAATCATTCGCGAGCCGGACTGCCTCGTCCTCGGTATCGAACGCCATCACCGACAGCACCGGCCCGAAGATCTCCTCGCGTGCGATGGCGTCGTCGTGCTTCACGTCGATGAAGATCGTCGGCTCGATGAAGTAGCCCTTGCCGTCGACACGCGGCGCGCCTCCGCCGATCGCGAGCGTCGCGCTATCGCGACCGCGTGCGATCCATTCACGCACGCGCCGATGCTGCTGCTCGTCGACGATGGCGCCCATCCCGCTCGACGGATCGAGCGGATCGCCCGGCATGAACGCGGCAGCATGCGCAATCAGCCGGTCGACGAACGCATCGTGAATCGAACGCTGAACCAGCAGCCGCGAGTTGGCGGAACACACCTCGCCCTGGTTGAAGAAAATGCCGAAGCACGCCTTGCGTGCGGCCAGGTCGAGATCGTCGGTATCGTCGAAGACCAGGTTCGGGCTCTTGCCGCCACATTCGAGCCACACCTGCTTCATGTTCGACTGCGCGGCATACTCGAGAAATTTCTTGCCGACGACCGTCGACCCCGTAAATGCGAGCACGTCCACATCGGGATGCAGCCCGAGCGCGCGCCCCGCGGTCTCGCCATAACCCGGCACGACGTTCAGCACACCCGGCGGCAGGCCGGCCTCGAGTGCCAGCTCCGCGAGACGCAAGGCGGACAGCGGCGATTGTTCCGCCGGCTTCAGCACGACGCTGTTGCCTGCCGCCAGCGCCGGCGCCACCTTCCACGCGACCATGTCGAGCGGAAAATTCCACGGCACCACGGCGCCGACGACACCTAGCGGTTCGCGCGTGACGACCGCGAGGTTGCCGGGGTCGGTCGACGCGACTTCGCCATGCAGCTTGTCGACGGCTTCGCCGTACCAGCTGAACAGACCGCCCGCGGCGGGCACGTCGATGCTGAACGCATCCGCGACGCGCTTGCCCATGTTGAGCGAGTCGAGCAGCGCGAGCTCCGCGCCGTGTGATGCGATGAGTTCACCGAGCCGGCAAAGCACACGCTTGCGTTCTGCCGGCGCACAGCGCGACCACGTGCCGGATTCGAACGCGTAGCGCGCGGCACGCACTGCGTCGTCGACGTCCGCGGCATCGCACGACGCGACTTCTGCGATGACGGCCTCGGTGGCCGGATTGATCGCGGCAAACGTCCGGCCGCTGCGGGCCGGCACGCTGCGGCCGCCGATATGCGCGAGCGTTCTCGGGGCAACTTGCGCCGCAAGACGTCTCCAGTCTGCGTGCTGATGGTTTTCTGCTGAAGTTGGGTTCATTCAAGACTCCATTTTGACGACCAGGCATTTGTGCGTTGTTCTCTGCCTGCATTCGACCCGACGAAAGACGCCAGCGGGCGCGACCGAGGCCCATGACCGCCGAGAATCGCCGCAGTCGTCCGGTTGGCAAACTGTCGGTCATCAAAAAGAGATTTGAAAGAACAGTTTTTCTTCTCATTGAAGAGGTTATTTCTATACATCCGGGTGTCGCGCAGTGGGTTTTCCTGCCACGTCACGATCCCGGTGCCGTTTGTTTGTGTGCGATCGCATCGGCTTTCCGGTGCGGTGCGACGTGACACCCGCTGCGACGCCTGGCCAGCGCGACATTGCGCCCCGGCCCATCCGACCACATACTGGTCGGCCTGCGCGAACAAGGATGCGTCGATGGTGAATGTCGATCAGGGCGCCGCTTCGATCTTTGGCGTGATCGGAATGACCGTGTCCTTGCTGGCGGCGATTCCGTATGCGCTCGCGATCTACCGGCGCAGGGTTCGTCCGCATCTGTTCACATGGCTCGTGTGGTCGGTCGTCACGGCCATCGCGGCTACCGGCCAGTTCGTCGCGGGTGCGGGGCCGTCCGCGTGGTGCACGGCGGCGATCGCCGTCACCTGCTTCCTGACGCTGGTGGCCAGCATCTTTCGAGGCGAACGCGGCTGGACACGACTCGACTGGCTGTTCCTGGGCGCGGCCCTGTCAGCCATTCCACTGTGGATGCTGACCGACGATCCGACGATTTCGATTTGCCTGGTCACGCTGATCGAGCTTGCCGGCCTCGGCCCGACCGTCCGCAAGACGATCCGCGATCCATGGAGCGAGAGCCTCGCGTATTTCGCGCTGTGCGTGCTCAAGTACGCGCTGGCGTTGCTGGCGCTGAGCACGTGGAGTGTCGCGGCCGCGTTCTACCCGGCCGTCAACGTCCTCGCGTCGATCGGCATCTGCGTGGTGATGCTTGTCCGGCGTCAGTCGCTGTCGAACGCGCGCTAGACAATCTCCGTCGGTGCGGTATGTTGCTTGCTGTTGCTCGCCGGTATGAGTGGAACCACAAACCATCAGAGACGATACGAGGCCCTGAAATGGACGCAATCCGTACAGCCATCGAACCCAGCGAAGCCGCGCTTCGTGCCGCGATGCTGGCCAACGATATCGAAGCGCTCGATACGCTGCTGGACGACGATCTGGTGTTCACCGTCCCAACCGGCCAGGTCATTTCGAAAGAAGACGACCTGGCCGCGCATCGCGCGAAGCTGCTGCGTCTCGACAGACTCGATGTGCAGGAAACGCACGCATGCGCGATCGGCGAGATGATCCTGACCACGACGAAGGCAATACTCGCCGGCCATTTCGGTGGCACGGCGTTCGAAGGCGAGTTTGCCTATACTCGGCTGTGGCGCCGATCGCATGCTGGCTGGCGCGTCGTCGCCGGGCACGCATCGCAGGTCAGGTAGCCGCGTCGAGCTCGCCCCCTTCGAGTCGGCAAGTCGCGCCTCCGGAGGGGAGTCGATGCGAGCCGGACGATACCTCGCCGAAGGTGTCGACCATGACAGGAGACGAGATGCACAAACCATTTACCGTCCGCGCTGCCCGTACCACGGACGCGGACGAGCTCACGCGACTGGCTCGCATTTCGAAGGCTCACTGGGGCTATCCGAAGGACTGGCTCGACTTGTGGCAGAGCGACCTCACGATTGCGCCGGAGACGATCGATGGGTCGATCGGTTACGTCGCGGAATCCGGAGAGGCAATCATCGGGTTCTGGGTCAGGGCGTCATCGGAATCGGATCGTCCGACGCCCGGATGGCTGTTCGTTCATCCCGACCACATGGGTCGCGGTGTCGCCCGTGCACTGTGGGAAGAGGTCCGCAGGGAAAGCGCCGCGAGAGGGATCCGAAGCTTTGTGATCGAAGCCGATCCCAATGCGGTTCCGTTCTATCTGGCGCTCGGGGCTGAAAAGATCGGCGAAAAGGAATCGAGCGTCGTCCCGGGCAGGTTCTTTCCGATCTTGCGGATTGCGATCTGATGTCTGACATCGCAGACTCCAGGACGACGTCAACCGTGCATGCAAACGGCCTAGAATGAGTTTGGACTTTTCATTGTTCCCGAACGATCCCTTCCCCAATGGGGAGCCGATCACCAACAGATCGGGAATCGAGTCGTGTGCCGTCGATGACTTCTTTCGAGGAAAGAGGCGCTTCGACAGAACGCTCAAGGAATTGCGAGAAGACTACGCGTGCGATGAATCCGCGTGCCTCGCTTTTATGGAGCCGGGGGCATTTGCGTTCTTTCTTCCGTTGTTCATGAAGATAGCGACCCACGAGTATGACCAGTCTGACAACATCCCAGACTCTCTCGTGTACAAGCTGCACCGAATGGCAACGGGTGAAGCGAACGACTGGCTCGAAGAAATATTGAAGGCATACTCAAAAGATCAACGAGATAGCATCATTGATTTTCTTGACGAGTTGAGTCGAATCGAGTGGCGGTATCAAGATCCTGACTTGGCGGCCGATACTGCCCGTCTATTGCGTGAAATGTTTTGATCAACGCTCTTCGATTCGATTCTCAATCAACTCGAAGTCCCATTCTGGTCGTTGTGAAGAGGATCAAGGTGTCGTGGTGAGCAAAAGAAACGACGGTTCAGAGCTGGCATCCGAGGAGCGTCTGAAAGCAATATTCGAAAAATACGCAACTCACCCCGAATTCCTGGGACTTGCGTTGATCGATCCCAATCAGCGTGGCGCGGTTGGTGACACCGTTTTACATCTCACGGCTCGAACAGGTGCGATTGAAGACATGAAGGTCCTCATCGATGCGGGTGCCGATGTAAACATCGCCGGAGATCTCGGCAATACCCCACTGCATCAAGCCGCCATGATCGATCAATTCGCTTCGGTCGAATTTCTCTTGAAATGTGGGGCCAAGACGCATCTGAAAAATGAATTCGATCAGACGCCGCTCGACGTTGCTGAGCTTAACGAGAATGCCAAAATAATCCGGCTTCTCAAGACTCGTCGCTGAAGACTATTCCTGAATCGGGCCATTCCCAGCCCGCACGCGTTTCCGTCGCGCCAATGCAAAAACCCCCGCCTTTCGGGCGGGGGTTTCTGGCTTAGGGAGCCTGACGATTACCTACTTTCACACGGGAATCCGCACTATCATCGGCGTAGAGTCGTTTCACGGTCCTGTTCGGGATGGGAAGGGGTGGGACCGACTCGCTATGGTCATCAGGCAA
>NZ_JAUJQH010000050.1:0-21508 GCF_030482905.1 Burkholderia sp. AU45251
ATTTCAGGACGGGTCACCGACAGCTTAAAAGCCAGGCTGTAGTCCCGCTGCGTTCGTTTGATCCCTTGTTGCACTTGGCACCTCTTCGCTTCGGCGAAAAAGTGTCAACCTATTTCAGGACGGGTCACAGGCAATAAAAAAAGCGTGGCGGGTGCCACGCTTTTTTTCGTCCGGTGCCGCCGTTACGCGTTGCGATGCGAGATCGGGGTTTCGGGCGTCGGGTATTGCGCGTCGCGGAACGTATCGAGGATCACGCGGTTGGTGTCGCAGTACACCTGCCAGTAGTTTTCCGGTTGCGTGGACGGGCGAACGAACAGCAGCGGGCCTTCCGGCGTGAACTGCAGCACGCCGACGTCCGGTGCCGGGGTGGTCAGCACGTTCGGGATCTGCTGGATCGACGTCTTCAGGCGGTTGATCGCGTCGACCGCATCGACACCGTTCGCGATCTTCGCGGTCAGGTCGACACGACGGTACGACGTCGCGCTGTAGTTCGCGATGTTGTCCGAGAAGATCTTGTTGTTGCCGACGATCGTCACGATGTTGTCGGGCGTGATGATCGTCGTGCCGAACAGGCCGAGTTCCTTCACGGTGCCCGTGACGCCGCCGGCATTGATCACGTCGCCGATCTTGAACGGACGCAGCACCTGCATGAACACGCCTGCGGCAAAATGCGCGAGCAGGCCGCCCCAGGCGGTACCGATCGCGAGGCCGAGGCCGGCGAGCAGGGCGGCGAACGAGGTCGTCTGCACGCCGAAGATCTGCAGGATCGCGAGGATCAGCAGGATCGTCAGCAGCACGCCGACGACGGAGGTCAGGTAGTCGGTCAGGGTCGGGTCGACCTTGCCGCTGCGGCGCACGACCTTGCCGAGCAGGCGGGTACCGATGCGGATTGCCCAGCGCCCGACGAACCACAACACGATCGCGGCGAGGAGGTTGAGGCCGAAGTCGAGACCACGGGTCATCAGGAATTGCTGGGCTGTGGCGAGATCGATCATGCGTTCTCCGAAGTCGAGGGTAGAAAGGGCGGCGCATGCACCGGGTGGGTGGCGCTTTTATAACCTGACCTGTGACGGGCGGGCAACCTGCCTGACATTGCTTGACGTAATGAAAAACGGGCAGGACGCGTGTGCGTGCTGCCCGTTGCGGGTGCCGGTCGTGGCCTGTGGTGGCGCTTGACCGGGAAGGTGGGTTGCTTACGACGCTGCGCGGCCGTAGGTGTCTTCGAAACGGACGATGTCGTCCTCACCGAGATACGCACCCGACTGAACTTCGATCAGTTCGAGCGGGATCTTGCCCGGATTCGTCAGCCGGTGGGTCGCGCCGAGCGGGATGTAGGTCGACTGGTTCTCGGTCAGCATGAGTTCCTTGTCGCCGTTCGTGACCATCGCCGTGCCCTTCACGACAATCCAGTGCTCGGCACGATGGTGGTGCATCTGCAGGCTCAGCTGCGCGCCGGGGTTCACGATGATGCGCTTGACCTGGAATCGGTCGCCCTGGTCGATGCCTTCGTAGGCGCCCCACGGGCGGACGACGCGGCGATGCGTAACCGATTCGTGACGACCGGACGCATTCAGCCACTCGACGATTTTCTTGACGTCCTGCGCTTTGTCGCGATGCGCGACCAGCACGGCGTCGGCGGTTTCCACGATGACGATGTCGTCGAGGCCGATAGCGGCAACCATCCGGTGTTCCGCGCGGATGTACGAGTTCTTCACCGCGTCGGTAAAGATGTCGCCGATGAGCGCATTGCCCTGCTCGTCGGCGTCAGCAATTTCCGCAAGCGCGCTCCACGAGCCGATATCGTTCCAGCCGAGGTCCGCTGCCGCGACAACTGCGGCGCGTTCGGTCTTTTCCATGACCGCATAGTCGATCGAGACGTTGGGGCAGGCTGCGAACACGTCCGCGTCCAGACGGACAAAGTCGTTGTCCCGCTTGGCGGATTCGAAGGCGAGTTCAGCCTGACGGGCGATCTCCGGCGCATGGCGATGCAATTCCTCCATGTACGTGGACGCCTTCAGCATGAACATGCCGCTGTTCCAGTAGTAATTACCGTCGCTCAGGAAGCGCTCGGCCGTCGGCGTGTCGGGCTTCTCGACAAACGCGTCGACCTTGTAAACCTGCTTGCCGTCGGCGACGGCCGGGCCGCGGCGGATATAGCCGAAGCCGGTGTGCGCTTCCGTCGGCGTGATGCCGAACGTGACGAGGCGCTGATCTGCTGCGATGGCCGCTGCCTCACCGGCTGCAGCGATGAATGCCGGCTCGTTGAGGATGACGTGGTCCGACGGCAGCACCAGCAGCAGCGCGTTGGGCGATTCGCGCATGGCGAGCAGCGCCGCGATCGCGATGGCGGGCGCGGTGTTGCGGCCGACCGGTTCGAGCACGATCGACGATGGCGTGATGTTGACCTGACGAAGTTGTTCCGCGACCAAGAAGCGTTGTTCGTTGTTGGTGACGACGATGGGCGCCGCCGCACTGGGAATGTGCTGAAGGCGCATAGCTGTCTGCTGTACGAGCGTCTGGTCGCCAGTCAGCTTCAGGTATTGTTTCGGATAGCCGCCGCGCGACATCGGCCAAAGGCGGGTGCCGCTGCCGCCACACAGAATTACCGGATATATGTTCATGGTTGCAATCCCCGAGTCAAGTTGCCAGTTTTGTGACCGGCTCACGACGCTTCGCGAGCCTTCTTCTTCGTGATTTGTTGCCAGCGCCAAGACAAGTGACGCGCTGCATTACGGCTCCAGCGTATGGCCTTCAGGAACGTTCGTGCGCGGTCGGTGCTTATTTGCGCCAGCGGACGAGCGGCGAGTGGTGCGAGCCGCTCAATTACCGCTTCCGGCGTCGTGAAAAGCTGTAGACGCCAGTCCCAATAGATCGGGTAGCGTAACAGCACGCCCGCCGTAAGCATGTCGAGCGATAAACTGCGCTTTCTCCACGGCATGGGCGCGACCGCGTCGTGCGTGAGTCCCCAGCCTGCGTAAAACGGTAGTCCATACGTGAAAACTGCCTTGCCACGCAGTAACGCGTCGAAGCCGGCGAGCGATGACAGCGTATGTACTTCATCTGCTGCGTCGATCAGTGAAATGAGATCCGAGTCAATGTCAACAACGTCGGCCAGCCGCGCAGCATCGACGAGGCCACTCCGATTGCCGGAAAGGACATCGGGATGGGGTTTGTAGACGATATAAGCCTCGGGGAGGCGCACGCGCACTTCGCGCAGCAGTGCGTCGGCAGTGGAAATTGTACGAGTGCCGAGACGAATCGAGGCGTCGTCGGCCACTTGACCCGGGACTAGCGCAATTCGTTTTCCGGTAGGCGCTTGCCAAGTCGGTCTGCGCCGCCCCAGGTTGTACTTGGTCAGACCGAATCGGATTATCTGTGCACGCAACCTGGCGGCCCGAGACAGTTCCTCGTCACTGAATGTCGTTTCATTCAGCAGAACAGTAAGATCGCTCGGACCGCTTGCGTCGAAATACAGGCCGCGCATGTCGACTACTTGGCTACGTGGGGCAATCATGTCTGAGCCAAGCCCGGTTGAATGGAGAAATCCGTCCTCGATCCTCACGTGACGTACACCTTCGGGTAGACCGTCCGAACTCCGTGCACCCCAAAGTGCCGCATATTCACCGGGACGCAGCGAGCTGGGCTCTGGTGCCCAGCGCAGGGCACCGCCGCCGGCCGTGAGGAAAGGGGTGGCGAACGGGCGCTTCCACCACTGAAAACGCACGCCGACCACCTCGCGCAGTGCGGCGAACCGTTCTGCAGTTGCGCGCTGCAATTCAATGCTGTCGAGCAATGCATCAAGGCACCCCGGCGCATGCGTTGCCGGGTTCAGGTAATTCGCCAGACGCAAGAAGACAATATCGAAAAGCGCGGCTACGGTAGGCCTCTCTGTACGGCCGTACATTTTGGCGCGATCGTTTGTGAGTCCCCAGCCCGCATAGTACGGTGCACCGAATGTATGAACCGGGACACCTGCGAGCAATGCATACATGCCTTCAGGCGCAGCTACCGTATAGACATGATCGACGCGACGAAGCGTGGCGCATAGCGAATACTCGTCGCCAATATACTTTGTGCCGGGAGGTAAGTCGCGAATCAACGACGATAGCCAACGGCCGGTGCCATAGTCACTGGTCCGTGCGATCCAGAACTGAGCGTCGGGATGCGAGGCGCGCGCAGTGTCGATCATCTGCGCGAACAACTTTCGACGCTCACTCGCGGATTCGTCCGCACATGCTGATCGCATGCGCTCGTCGATCAGTAGCACGCGCGGGAAGCGGGACGGCTCTAGCAGTTCTGGCAGACAACGCGGCACTCGGTGTTCCGGATCCAGCGCGTGGGTGTCGAGCACTCGCCCCATCAATCTTGCGATATCGGGTGATGTACCTGCGTCGCGTGCGGTTGCAAGTGCATCGTTAATCGTACCGGAAAGTGTTTGTGGGCCGGCTTCGGTGCGGGGCAGGACGAACCATGAGGTTAGCAGCGTACGTCGATCGATGCGTGCCAACAGCGGTCCCGGTGAGGCTGCCTGGACGGTTAGCCCTGCAGCGCGTGCGATGTGCAGCACGAGTCGTCCCGGAGAGTTGTCTGTCCAGATCCAATTCGACCGACGCATCAGCCAGCTGATGAAACGCAACCCGCGCGTGATACCGCGAAGATCGAAGACCGGATCGCGCAGACCCGGATACTGACGCCCCGGATCGCTCATCTAGTGCAGTGTTTTGAGGAAATGGTCGACGTGGTCAAAGTGTTCGGCCCACGTGGGCTCGCGAAAGTACCCGATACGTTCGAGCTGCGCATCGCGCTCCGTGCACTCCGCCCGGCTGTATGCCTCAATGCGAGCGAGCCAGTTGGGACCGTCCAGCGGATCGAGATAGTCGGGGATGCCGGCGGCAATTTCGCGAAATACTCCGAGGTCGCTGGCGAGAACTGGTACACGCAACGCAAGTGCTTCGACGAGCGGCATGCCAAAGCCTTCGACAAACGACGGGAAAAGCAGTGCGCGTGCGTGCTGTAGCCAAATGTGAAGTTGATCATCGGAACAGTCCGTTTCCTCGATCACCACCCCGCGCAGGCTCGAGCAACGGTCGAGCATATCGATCACGTTCTCACATTCCCACCCGCGTCGGCCAATGACGACGAGTTTTGGTGCCGCCGTACCGTGTCGTTCGACGAGCCTGCGCCATATATGCAGCATGAACCAGTGATTCTTGCGCGGCTCAATGGTGCCAAGCATGACGAAGTAGGGATGGTCTAGAGGGCTCAACCCTTGGGCGCGAGTGGCGACGCCGGACGCCAGGGGTGCTACCACCGTTGGTGGAAGGGGGAGCCCTGCGAGGTCGGCCTCGGTGATAAGCGAGTCGAGTGTTGCTTGTGAGTTGGCAATCAGGCCATTGGCGTGCTGGAATGCAGTGTGGATGCGTAGTCGATGAGCGTCGTCGACACCGGGTCTGCAGTATTCCGCGTGCGTGAGCGGAATCAGATCATGCACCATAAATACGGAGCGGGCGTTCCGACGCGCCATGGCGCGGTAGTAGCGCTGAAACTCCATGCCGTTGTGGCTCGTATGCAACAAAATGCTGCGTGAAAAATCTTTAAATCGCAGCTGGCTCATGACGCCACGAATCACCAGCTTTTGAATCGCGCAACGATTACGAACGGACGACAACAGCATTTCAAAAATTTGCTGTGAATCTCTGTTCGTCAAAACGGCAGAAAATCCGCGTTCGCTTAGTACCGCGTTTGCCTGGGCGCCGTACCTTTCCACGTAGGCGAGCCCCACACGATCTACGCCGGTTGGCCGCAAGCCGTCGTAGAGGCGTGACAGCAGGCGAGTGACGTCCAAGAAGATATGTGACACGCGAATGCAAAATTTCTGTGGTAACGGGTGCGGGGCAGGAGGATCCAGTTCCGCATGCGTGGTTTTTTTGCTCACGACATTCTATTTGATTCTGTAACGTGAGACAATTTGCGCCGACCATAAATTACCAAGACTACTAGGCAATGTCGCGTGTTCGGGTGAATGCTTTTTGGGTTTCGATTATCGGGGGAGTCGCCTTGTTGGCCGGCTGTGCAGGGGTGATTCCTACATCCGGACCGAGCAGTGCTCAGATCGATCGGGCGGCGCAGGCGCCGAATGCTACGGGCATTCAGATCGTCGATTTGACGGACGACGTCGCTCGCAAGCTTCTTGCCGAACGAACCCGCGCGGATTTCTCTAGCGGACTCGGCAATGACACAGCATTCCAGCGGCGGTTGGGCATTGGCGACACGATTCAGGTGTCGATCTGGGAGGCGCCTCCGGCGACACTGTTCGGTGCCGCGCAGACCGACGCGAAGAGTGGTGCCAGTGGTGCACACGCGACGGTTCTGCCAGATCAGACGATCGACGGCGATGGGAATATCAGCGTGCCCTTCATTGGCCTCCTGAAGGCGGCGGGGCGCACGCCGACCCAACTGCAACTGGACATTATGGCGCGCCTCAAGTACATGGCGCACAATCCGCAAGTGTTGGTCAAGCTGTCACAAAACGTCACGTCATATGTGACCGTGGTGGGTGACGTGGAAAAAAGCAATCGCATGCAGCTGACGGCGCGCGGCGAGCGGCTGTTGGATGCGCTGGCGAGCGCTGGTGGGACGCGCCAGGCGATCGACAAGATCACGATTCAGGTAACGCGTGGCGACAAAGTGGTGTCATTGCCGCTGGAGACCGTTATTCGCGATCCGCACCAGAATGTTCCGCTGCATGCGGGGGATGTGGTAACTGCGTTGTTCCAGCCGTACAGCTTTACGTCGCTTGGTGCGACAGGCAAGAATCAGGAATTCAACTTCGAAGCGCAGGGCATTACGCTCGCGCAGGCACTGGCGCGAGCTGGCGGGCTGGAGGATTCGCGCTCGGATCCGCGAGGCGTGTTCATTTTCCGGCTTGAGGATGCAAACGCACTGCCGTGGCCGAATACTCCGGTTCGTGTCACGGCTGATGGCAAGGTGCCAGTCGTGTATCGCGTGAATCTAAAGGATCCGAGTTCGTTTTTTGTTGCCCAGAGCTTCATGATCGACAACAAGGACTTGCTTTATGTATCGAACGCGCCTATTACCGAGATTCAGAAAGTGCTGAATCTGGTGTTCTCGGTGGCATATCCGGTGGTTACAGGGGTTCAGACGTTTAAGTAGGCCCGTGGTCGCTTGCTTTTGCCGGGTGCGTGAGTTTCTGCGCACGAGTAATTCGTGCCGGCACCCTTACTCGACGTGGCGTGTGGTCGGGCAGAGGAGCTTGAGCGGCATCGGTTTTGTGACGGCTCACGTTGGCGCGGATCACGTGAATTTCCTTTCTGTCTGGCTGGGCCGGTACCGTCTCGGTGAGGAGTGCGCCGAAGCGGGCGCTGATATGGCGTGGGGCAGTTTTGCCCAACACTTCGCCGGTGGCCATATTCAACGTGGCAAACAGGCTCGGGGTGCTGTTGTGTTCGTATTCGAAGTCGTGCCTCTCGGCGCGTTCGGGCGAGCGCGGCAGCATTCGGCTTTTGCAATCAAGCGCCTGAATGGCCGTTTTCCCATCCATGCGGAACACCACCGCATGCAACCGCGGGTTCAGGTACAGGCCGATCGCATCGACAGCCTTGGCCGCAAAGTCGGGATCGTTGAACACCATGTTGGTATCGAGATGATGCGGCCGATTGCTGTGGTTGCGTTAGATATGCCGGACCGCCGTGAAGGGCGCGCCCAACTACGTGGTCAACTTTCGATGGCTGCAGTGTGTCGTGCCGTCGACCATGCGTCGCAGCGTGTAGTCCCGCACTCTCGCTTCAAGACGCGCCAGGTCACCATGCGGAGCGCGACCAGGGTGCCTATCGTACAAGCCCGCCAGGCGGTCACTCGCAAAGCGAGTGTGCGATGTCGTGATGAAACGCGAATCGCATCGCAATTCGTTCATGATCGCCCCGCGCGAGGTCCCTTCGTCGAGCAGCAGGATCAATCGCGCTCGCCTCGCCTTGCCAACGGCCATCGTTCGGCTGCACGCACCGACAGCGGTTCTTCGCGCTCGGATTCATTCAGATTCATTTTGCCGGTGTATCCCTAAATCGGTGCGAATTCATTGGTTCAACGTACCGGTTGACAGTGGTGTGTGAGTGGTCCTTTGGGGTGCGTCAGATCGACGTGAAGGCTAAGATTTTGTTTGGTGGTTCCATGGTTAAGAAACGCAAACTTGACGATTGTAAAGAGGTGTTGTGCCCTCCCATGCCGTTGACATTAATCAATCGGTCAATCAAGGCGGCGGCATTGTTTGAAGTAGTCGTGCCAATCAAGTCGTTTCAGAAATTCGTCTCCGCTGATAGTTCGCGCCTATCGCAGCCTCAAGACGCTGATCGCCGTAAGAGCATTCGCGATGACGAGCAAGGGGAGAGTTGCCTCCCGGATCAGTCTACTTCCACTTACATGCCCTCCATGGCAAGCGCTTTGAAGCGGTTGATGGGTGAAGTGTGCCGTAACAGCATGCGCGATGATGCACAAGAGAAGACTAGCCTGCAGGATCAGTCTGTTTCTACTCACACGCCTACCATGGCGAGCGCTTTTAAGCGGTTGATGAGTGAGGTGCGCTGTAATAGCGTTCGCGACGACGCGCAGTGGGAAAATTCCCTCCAGAATCAGTCGTCGAATGTCGAGCCGACCCGCGATATTGGGGCGGAGCGGGATTTTGGGCAGGAGTCGGGACTGAAATATGACGCCAGCATGGGCGACATGCTACGGAAGTTAATCTCTCCGCGTCCTATAATCGCTACTTCGGGTGAGCGGTCGGATAACGTCGGTTTCAATTCCCCAATTTTGGATCCTCTCCTGAATAGTGAGGGTGGTCTGGAATATCTGCTGTCACTGAATGGCGACGATTTTATTAGGGCTGCGTATTTTAAGGTTTTGAACCGGGCGGTGGATCCGACGGGTCTGAATTACTACCGGCAACGTTTATTGATCGGGGTTTCTCGTCGCGAAATACTGGGGCAATTGGCGCATTCAAGCGAAGGTCGCAGTGCCGGGGAGTGGCGAAGCAGGCTGCGCCGCTCGTATTCGGTATTGCGACGCCGAAGCGTTACGCCTTTCCGATGGGCGACGGAAATCATTAGCGCGTTCAAAAAATATCATCTTCATGAGATAACCCGTCGGGACGGGGATCAATTTATCATGGAGGCGTTCCGCGCTGTTTTGGGTCGTTCGCCTGATAAAGCGGGGTTCGAGCACTATCGCATTCAATTGTTGAGCGGTCGCGATAAAATTTCGATCCTTGCGGATATGCGGATGTCCAAGGAGAGCAAGGCAGTTGGTAATCGAGTTGCAGGGCTAACGGCTATTGCCTGGTTGAGAAAAGTCAGGCGTACGATTTTCGTCAAGCAACTTGTCGATATTTTTAATCTGCCTTGGGTTGCGGCGGATATTCTCAAGAATCTGCGTGGCCTTGCCCTAGAGGTCCGCGAGCTTCGTTCGCAGCACGAATCCCGGTTCGATACCGTATTAGAGTCGCTTCGGGCTGACCGTGCGCAAGCGTTAGCTCTGTCTGAGCAGGCATTGGCGCGGTATCAGGATATGTCTGACCTTCTTTGGCAGCAGAAGGCAGCGTTGACTTCCGAAATGGTGACGTTTGTGGACGACATCAAATCGATGTTAATTGCAGCCCAGGCTGCCGGGCAGGATAACCTAAAGCACGCAATACGCCAGGCGGACTTGTCGTTTGAAAAGTCGGTTGGGGTGATCAAAGGGGAGATTTCAAGGCGGCTGGAGACTGCGCAGGCGCAATTGCGCGCGCAGGGCGATCAATATGTAAAGGACGTCACGGTGCTCGTTACCCGTGAGCATGCTGCGGCGGGCGTTGCGGCGCGACAGTTGCAACAGAAGGTGGATCGGCTCAGCGCAGTGCTGCCGAAAGCGATCGACGACACGAAGGTACCAGTCCTGAACGCGCTGAAAAAGATCGCGGCGGCGGACGCCGCGGCGCGACAGTTGCAACAGAAGGTGGATCGGCTCAGCGTAGTGCTGCCGAAAGCGATCGACGACACGAAGGTATTAGTCCTGAACGCGCTGAAAAAGAGCACGGCGGCGGACGACGCGGCGCGACAGTTGCAACAGACGGTGGATCGGCTCAGCGCAGTGCTGCCGAAAGCGATCGACGACACGAAGGTATCAGTCCTGAACGCGCTGAAAAAGAGCACGGCGGCGGACGACGCGGCGCGACAGTTGCAACAGAAGGTGGATCGGCTCAGCGCAGTGCTGCCGAAAGCGATCGACGACACGAAGGTATCAGTCCTGAACGCGCTGAAAAAGAGCACGGCGGCGGACGACGCGGCGCGACAGTTGCAGCAGACGGTGGATCGCCTCAGCGCAGTGTTGCCGAAAGCGATCGACGACGCGAAGGTATCAGTCCTGAACGCGCTGGAAGAGAGCACGGCGGCGGACGACGCGGCGCGACAGTTGCAGCAGACGGTGGATCGCCTCAGTACAGCGCTGCCGAAAGCGATCGACGACGCGAAGGTATCAGTCCTGAACGCGCTGGAAGAGAGCACGGTGGCGGACGACGCGGCGCGACAGTTGCAGCAGACGGTGGATCGCCTCAGTGCAGTGCTGCCGAAAGCGATCGACGACGCGAAGGTATCGGTCCTGAATGCGCTGGAAGAGAGCACGGTGGCGGACGACGCGGCGCGACAGTTGCAGCAGACGGTGGATCGCCTCAGTGCAGTGCTGCCAAAAGCGATCGACGACGCGAAGGTATCGGTCCTGAATGCGCTGGAAGAGAGCACGGCGGCGGACGACGCGGCGCGACAGTTGCAACAAACTGTGGATCGACTAAGCCTGGCGTTGCCGAAAACTATCGAAGACGCCAAGACGTCAGTCCTTGATGCGTTGGAAAAAGATGCAGTGAGCCAGAATCTCTTGCGCGAACAAGTCAGCTGTGACTTAGCTAGTGCGGGAGAACTGCTCGGCCATAAGACTGCCATGCTGGGTGACGAGACGCGTAAGTTCGCAAATGAACTGCAAGCTCAATTGCGTGAAATGAACGGCAATATCATTCACGCGGTTCGAGAGACGTCCTCCCATCTGGAGCAGACCTTCCCGCAGAGTATCGAATTGGCTCGAGGCGCGATTTCGTCTCAAATTGCTGAAAATCAGGCTATTCAGCAGCAATTGCGTGCAGAACTGCAGCAGTTGAGTCCGCAATTCGACCGAATCGAGCTCTATAGCCTTAAAAGCGCGCGAAGGGTCGCCGTTCCCTGTGGTGAGAATGATATTTTGGTGCGCACGAATATAGGATACGTCCTATGCGCCAGCGATGATCATGCCTTGGTCGCGACACTTGTGGAAGCCGGCGAACTCGAGCCAGGTATCCGAATGTTGATTCAACGCCTTCTTTCGCCTGGAGACGTGTTTCTGGATGTGGGTGCGAATGTCGGAATGCATAGCATCGCGGCCGCGCAGACTATGCGCGGACAAGGGCGCATCATTGCTTTCGAACCCTATAGTCCCACGGCTAAGCTGCTGGAGAAGACTGTTTGGATCAATGGTTTTCAAAATATTGTTGACGTAAAGAACGAGGCCGTTTTTGATGTGCAGGGCGAACGCGCACTTCACCTCGGGGCGACCAGTGGGCATCACTCGCTTTTCCCTCATGAGGGTCACTTGCCGATAACCGACACGGCCGTCAACGTACCTGTCACAACGCTGGATCATGCCGTTGCAAATTTGCCCAGTGCGAACCTTATTAAAATCGATGTCGAGGGGGCGGAGTCGGCGGTGATGGCCGGGGCGGGGGCGTTGTTGGGCCGCAGTAAAGATATTGGTATCATCGCCGAGTTTGGGATCTCCCATTTAAGACGGGTTGGTGTTGGTGTGCATGATTGGTTGGCAAGCTTTCACAGGCACGGTTTCGTACACCGTGCTATACATGCTGAAAGCGGCGCGATATACGAAATTTCCGTCGATGAATTGGAAGCTGCAGATTCGGTAAATCTTTTTTTTGCGAGACCACTTTCGCCAATTTTGGAAAAAGCGGAATATAAAAAATGAATAATTCAGTGATTGTCCTGGGGGGCGGAGGGCATGCGAAGGTAGTCATCGAAATACTTAGATCTACCGGATACGATGTCTCCTATTGTATTGCCGCATCCGACGATGTGCCGTATTGTGTTGGCGTACCCGTGCTATGCGGGGATCATCATCTGTCGCGGCTCTTGGATGCCGGACATTCGAAACTATTTCCGGGAATCGGATCCAACGCCGTCCGCGGGCGTGCCGCTGAACAGGCGCTCAAGCTGGGTTATGAATTGGTGAATGCGGTTAGCCCGATGGCGTCTATCTCCCCCTCTTCGATTATTGGAAAGGGCGTCGCCATCATGGGCGGTGTGATTGTAAATGCGGAATCACGGATCGAGGATCTCGCGATTATCAACACGGGTGCCACCGTCGACCATGATTGTCATGTTGGTTTCTCCGCGCATGTCGCACCGCAGTGTGCGCTTGCGGGCAACGTAAGAGTAGGCGATTTCGCATTTTTGGGTATCGGTACCAAGGTTATTCCTGAAATCGTCATTGGGGAGAACGCTCTTGTTGGTGCCGGGTCGATCATCATTCGGGATGTGCCGCCCTCGAGCAAAGTAATTAATCGAATGCATCAAATTGTGTCGCAGCGCGGGTAGAAGATTGTGCATGCGCAAGGAGTGAGTCGTTAGTTGGCCTTCAAACAAGAAGGTCGCCATATTTTCAAGGTTTGATTGAGCTCGGTCGAGTGCCTAATTGACCGCGGCGAAGCGAAGTTCGTTGTTTTGGCAAAGTCGAGTGAGTCTGCTCGTTGCGCAGATGCTCAACGCGACGTCATGAACGATTCTTGCCGGAAGGGGCCGTGTCAACAGCGTCGACGATGTGGGGGGATGGGCGGCGTTGTAGGTGCTCGAGATGAATGGGTTGACTAGCGATGATGCTGGTGATGCTTTGGTCGGTGGAGTGTTCGATTGACAAGTGCCAATTAACATTCCCGGTGTGCCTTTGGTGAAGTATGTGGCCTCCGTTTTCGTGAGCAATTAATAAGGAACTAACGTTTATGAAGCGAATTTATGTGGCTGAGCCCAAATTGGCGGGTAAGGAGCGAGAATATGTGCTGGACTGTATCGATAGCACGTGGATTTCGTCCAATGGGAAATACATAACCGCATTTGAGAATGAATTTGCGCGCTTTTGCGGCGTGAAGCATGCAATTGCAACCAATAATGGCACGACTGCCCTCCACCTGGCACTTGTCGCAATGGGCTTGCAACCTGGCGACGAAGTTCTCGTTCCGACGGTCACATACATAGCGACGGCCAACGCGGTACGCTATTGCGGTGCCACACCTGTTTTGGTCGATGTACAACCCGGGACGATGAATATCGACCCGGATGATCTTAAGCGTCACATCACGCCGAGAACGAAGGGCATCATTCCGGTTCACCTTTATGGTCACCCGGCTCAGATGGAGCCGATTATGCGAATCGCCAAGGATCACGGCCTGTTTGTGCTCGAGGATGCGGCCGAAGCGCATGGTGCGGAATACATGGGGCAAAAAGTCGGGTCGTTCGGCACGTGCAGCACATTCAGCTTCTTCGGTAACAAGATCGTTACGACTGGCGAAGGCGGGATGATCACTACCGACGATGATGATCTGGCGGCAAAGCTTCGACTCTATCGTGGCCAAGGAATGGACCCGAATCGGCGTTATTGGTTTCCGGTGGTCGGTTACAACTACCGGATGACAAACATTCAGGCGGCTATTGGCCTCGCTCAAATGGAAAACATTGAGCAAGCTATTTCGGCTCGGGAGCAGGTCGCTGCTTGGTATAACGACGCTTTGGCGTCGTTGGTGACGAAGATATCGCTTCCGGAGGAAGCCCCGTGGGCCAAGCAAGTGTATTGGATGTACAACATTTTCTTGCGCGAGGGCGGAGAGGAGCGGCGTGACGCAGTGATGCGTAATCTCGATTTGCAGGGCGGAATCGAAACGAGGCCCGTTTTCCATCCGATGCATGTCATGCCGCCGTATGCGCAGACTAGTACCTTCCCGGTGGCGGACTCTTGGGCGCAACGCGGGATCAACCTGCCCACGCATCAATTGTTGACTCGAGACGACGTCTACCGAATCGCGGATGCACTTGCTCATGCTATTGGATAAGTATGAAAATTGCACTTTGCTCGTCCTATACTCCATTTGCGGATGGTGGCGATAGGGACGTTATGGAGTGGCTAAAGACAGCTCTCCTGAAGGCTGGGCATCAGGTTGAGCTTGTCTATTTGCCATATTCTGCGGCGGCGGAATCATTGCTTACGCAGATGGCCTCCTTTCGTTGGGTAGATCTCACGAGTTCTGCCGATCGAATTGTTTGTTTTCAGCCGCCTGCTTATTTGATTTCGCATCCGCACAAAATTATTTGGTCCGGTTGCCATATTCGTGAATTTCTCGATTATTTGAGCGATGAAAACGGACAACTTTCTGTCGGCGAAGAACGTCAGGCAATTGACGACATTTTGTGCAGCTTAGATGCGGCTGCATTTAATGAGGCGAAGGCTGTTTTTTCTCACTCTAAATCCGCCGCGGATTGTTTGCGTCGATTTAATGGCGTAAATAGTGAGATTCTGTACCAGCCGGTGTCGTCTCCGGAGCGTTTTCGATACAACGGTTTTGGCGACGAAATTGTCTGTATTGCGCGACTTGAACAGCGTCAACGACAGCATCTTCTCATTGAAGCGATGCGGCATACACGCACGGCAGTGCGGTTGCGATTGTGTGGGGTGAGTTCCGGGGATAAATACTTGCAGCACCTGGAGGATTTGATCGCATCCCTGGGGCTGCAAGATCGCGTTCGACTCGAAAATCGTTGGACTGACGAGGGTCAAAGAGCTGAACTGCTTTCGGATTGTCTGGCCGCTGCGTATATCCCGTCAAATGGGTGGACGCACGGAAATCCCGCACTGGAGGCGTCCCATTCGTCAAAGCCTGTTTTGACTACCTCGGATGTCGGTGTAGGAGCGGAGTTGATCGAGCACGATCATAATGGATTGGTGGTCGCCCCGGATCCGAAAGCGCTAGCTGCAGCTATGGATCAACTGTATGTTGACCGAAATCGAACTCGAGAAATGGGACTGCATGCTGCAGCTCGTGTAAATGAGATGAATATTTCGTGGTCCACGGTGCTGACGAGGTTGCTCGCATGAAGGTTCTTGTCGTCAATAATATGGCCCCGTTTGTATGGGGGGGCGCCGAGGAGTTGGCTACTCATTTGGCGAAGAATTTGATCATTGCCGGGCATCAGGCAGAAGTGCTGCGAATTCCATTTCAGTGGGAGCCTTCCCACGGGATTCCGTCGCAGATGCTGATGGCACGAAGTCTTGACCTGAGTGAGGCGGACCGAGTAATTGCATTGAAGTTTCCTGCTTATTTGGTTAGACACCCGAAGAAGACGCTATGGTTGCTGCATCAATATCGCCAAGCCTACGATCTCTTCGATGCAGGGCAAACGAACATAAGCGCTGATTCGGTTGGCGATGAACTCCGTTGCATCATCAAGAGTGCCGATGATGAAGCGTTCGCTGAAAGCGAGCGTATCTTCACCAACTCGGAGGTCACTCGCAATCGGCTCGCGAAGTACAACGGCTTCGATGCGGAAGTGCTTTTGCCGCCATTGAACGATCCTGAGTTGTTTGTCGGCGGGCCTTCCGGCAAGTACGTATTTTCGGGCGGGCGTGTAAACGGCTTGAAGCGGCAGCACCTCCTGGTGGAGGCAATGGCGCGTACGGCGCCGCATGTGCAACTGGTTGTAGCGGGGCCGCCGGATACGCCTGAGGATTCGGCTCGCCTTCATAGGCTGGTCGAGCAATATGGGCTGCAGGGCCGCGTTCATCTTGATCTACGCTTCCTATCTCGGCAGGAACTCGCGCGCTACGTCAATGAGGCCGCCGCATGTGCGTATCTGCCATTTGACGAGGATTCGTTGGGTTATGTGGCCATGGAAGCCGCGACGGCGGGAAAGGCTCTGATTACCGCGTCTGACAGTGGGGGTATTTTGGGCTTGGTTCGACAGCACGAGACCGGCTGGATTGCGGAGCCTACAGCCGAGAACTTGGCATCCGTACTTAACGAAGCTTGTCGCGATACACGTTCCGTCCGGGAAATGGGACAGGCTGCGCGAAAACTTTGGGCCGACATGGAAATTTCGTGGCCTGCTACCGTCGAAAGGCTACTTGCATGAGGATCTTATTTTTCACCCCCATTGCGCTGGCTTCTGCGATCGGTCGTGTTTCTGCGCTCGTGGTGGCAGAGTTGGTGCTGCAAGGCCACGAGGTTGTCGTCGTCCGGACGGAGGATCCAGCCGAGTTTGGTGGCCCGACTCATCGTTTTTCAGGGGACGTCGTTGCCTGGAATGAAACTGAGCGTGTGGCGCATCTCGCGGCACACTCCGAGATTGTCGTCTACCAGGTCGGAAATCACTTCCCCTATCATCGCGGGTGTCTGGAGTGGTTGCCGACGGTGCCCGGATTGATCGCATTGCACGATAACTTTCTGGGGCATTTGTTTTGGGCATGGTCGGATGCGGTCGGGCGAAATAACGCACTCGACGTGCTGTCGACCTTATATGGTGAGCACACTGCTGCGGCTTTTTTTAATCAAACTGATTCAACGCAGTTTCTTGAGTTCGCATCTGAGTCCGCTCCGCTGACCGAGTGGATTGCTTCGATGGGCTCGGCAGTGATTGTGCACTCCAGCTGGGCGATGGAGCGAATCGTCGGCTCGTGCGCGGGGCCGGTTGAGGTGGTGCCGCTTCCGTATGACGCGCCTTACCTGGGGCAACCGGAGTCGAATTCGGCAGGGAATAATTCGCAGCGCCTCGTCGCGTTGACGGTGGGGCACGTCAATCCAAACAAGCGATACGAAAGCGTAATTAGAGCACTCGGAGAAAGTTCATTCCTCCGCAACCATGTGTCGTATCGGGTGGTGGGCCCTGCCGAGCCAACTACGGTGCAAGAGCTTACGTCATTGGCAGCCCAGCTTGGAGTTGACTTGGTCATGACTGGTGCAGTGGACGACAGGCAGCTTGCGACGGAAATTCAAGGAGCGGATATCATGTGCTGCCTGCGCTGGCCTGCTCTCGAGGCCGCATCTGCTTCGACCATCGAGGCAATGTTGTATGGCAAGCCTACGGTGGTGACAGACACCGGGTTCTACCGCGATCTGCCGAACGACTGCGTTGTAAAGATTTCACCCGACGCCGAGATTCAGGACTTGCGCCTGGCGCTAGAGAAGCTGAGTAAGTTCCCTGAGGAAAGAGTGGCTTTGGGGGAGCGTGCGCACAAATACGCGTCGAGAACATTCAGGGCCGACAATTATGCGCGTGCCATCGTCCGCACGGAGCATCGAATTAAGCGGTCCAGAATAATTGGTCAATCAGCCGAAGTTTTTTCATCGACCCTGAAACGGTGGGGTGCAAGTGGGAGTGGCATCATTATTGATGCAGTCGCACGTCCGCTCGACCTGTTTAGGTGAATTTAAATTTTCAAATAACTGATATATATATTATATGAATAAGGCGATCATTACCGGAATTACTGGTCAAGACGGGGCCTATCTTGCGCAGCTTCTGCTGGAAAAAGGCTATGTGGTGTACGGAACGTTTCGACGGTCAAGTTCGGTCAATTTCTGGCGGATCAAAGAACTGAACATCGAAAATCATCCGAACCTTCACCTGGTGGAGTATGACCTCACCGATCTGAGTTCTAGTATCCGTCTCTTGCAGACCACGAACGCGACGGAAGTTTATAATCTGGCCGCGCAGAGTTTCGTGGGTGTCTCGTTCGACCAGCCTGTCACGACGGCCGACATTACCGGTCTTGGGCCGCTATACCTTCTTGAGGCGATTCGCATCGTCAACCCGGCGATTCGTTTTTATCAGGCAAGCACGTCCGAAATGTTCGGGAAAGTGCAATCTATTCCGCAGACGGAGTCGACGCCATTTTATCCGCGGAGCCCATACGGTGTTGCAAAACTGTACGCTCATTGGATCACGGTAAACTACCGCGAAAGCTACGGGATCTTCGGTGCAAGCGGGATTTTGTTCAACCATGAGTCCCCGCTGCGTGGCCGTGAATTTGTTACGCGCAAAATTACCGATAGCATCGCGAAAATCCGCCTCGGCCAGCTTGACGTCCTCGAACTCGGGAACTTGGACGCCAAGCGCGATTGGGGCTTTGCAAAAGAATATGTGGAAGGCATGTGGAGGATGCTCCAGGCCAAGACGCCGGACACCTATGTGCTGGCGACGAACCGTACGGAAACGGTTCGGGACTTCGTGACTATGGCAGCTAAAGCCGCAGATCTGGATCTTGCATGGGAAGATCAAGGTGAAAAGGAACTGGCGATCGACCGCAAGTCGGGCAAAGTAATTGTCCGGATCAATCCGAAGTTCTATCGTCCTGCCGAAGTGGATCTTTTGATCGGCGATCCGGCCAAGGCGCACGAAGAATTGGATTGGAAGCCGCATACGTCACTGGAACAGCTGTGTGCCATGATGGTAGAGGCCGATATTCGCCGCAACGAGACCGGATTCTCCTTCTAATATGAGGCGGGTACTTATAACGGGCATCGGCGGGTTCACGGGGCGACATCTTGCGAACTCGCTTTCTCGGGCCGACTTTTCTGTCGTGGGCATGTCGCATCGGCCGTTGAATGCGGACGCATGGCCCACGCATGTATGTGATTTACTTGACCGTGAAAAGCTCTTAGACATTGTTGCCGCGACAAAGCCCGATTTTGTTGTGCATTTGGCCGCTGTCGCGTCTGTTGCGCATCCATCTCCGGCCGCGATTTATGAAACGAACATTGTCGGTACCCGCAACTTACTAGATGCTCTGCTGGCTTCCGAGAGCCGGCCTCGCGCAGTATTGCTGGCGAGCAGCGGAAACGTGTACGGCAACGCGACGGTTCAACCGATTGCCGAGACTCAGTCGCTTGCGCCGACGAATGACTATGCGCTAAGCAAGCTCGCGATGGAGTATATGGCAAAGTCGTGGCAGACTAAATTGCCAATCGTAACTGTCAGGCCATTTAACTACACCGGCATTGGTCAGTCGATAGATTTTCTATTGCCGAAGTTGATCTCTCATTTTCGTTCAAAATTACCAGTATTGAAATTGGGTAACCTGGACGTAGTGCGGGACTTTTCAGACGTGCGCAGCGTCACCGAGGCCTATACGCGGCTACTTACGCAAGATAATGTAGCCGGGCAGACTTTCAATGTCTGCTCGGGCGTCGGCCATGCATTGAAGGATGTTCTGACGATGCTGCGTGAGTTGACCGGGCACCATCCTGATGTCGTGTCAACACCAGAACTCGTTCGCGGGAACGAAGTTCATACGTTGATCGGTGACCCGTCGCGACTGCAGCGGGCAGTGGGTCCAATGAATTGGATCCCTCTTCGCGAAACGCTAGTCTCGATGTTGGAAGCTGGGGTATGAGACTGACATTGGGTGTCGATGCACTCGTACCTCCACTCACCGGGATCGGTCGATACACTTTTGAGCTGGCGAAACACTACCAGTTGCATCGGTCGCAACTGGCTGTGCGTTTTTTCTTCGCGGGACGTTGGGTATCGGATCCGGCGGCGTTATTGCAGGAGCCGGTGTGTCGCAAGCCCGGACAGTTGCGCAAGCTTTGGGAGCGAAATCGCTTGCGCAAGTGGCAAACGGCGCGCGAGTTGCGCCGCGGTGTCTACCATTCGCCAAATTACTTCCTTCCCTCGGCGGTTGAGGGCGGTGTGGTGACGGTTCACGACCTGTCAGTCTTTAAATATCCGGAGACACATCCGATCGAGCGAATTCGGCATTTTGAAGCTGGATTCGCATCAACGCTCAAACGCGCGGCACACTTGATTACCGATTCGGAGGCTATTCGCGAAGAGGTCGTCGAGCAATTCGGGTGGCCGGCTGAAAAGGTGACTGCGATCAGCCTCGGTGTACCTTCCGTTTTCCACCCGCGAGACGATGCCGAACTGCGTCCGATGTTGGCAGCGCTTGGATTGGAGCCTGGCGCATATGTGCTTTGCGTTTCGACGCTTGAACCGCGCAAGCGCATTGACGCGCTCCTGACTGCGTATCGCGCGCTGCCGGACTCGCTTAGGCAGAGGTACCCGCTGGTTCTCGCTGGCAGCAACGGTTGGCTGAGCGAGAGTTTGTTGGCACAGATCCAAGAAGGGGAATCACAGGGCTGGGTGCGCTATCTGGGCTTCGTCGCAGAGCCGATACTACCGTTTCTGTATTCGGGTGCGCACGCGTTCCTTTTTCCATCCGTCTACGAAGGTTTCGGGCTGCCGGTGCTGGAGGCGATGGCTAGTGGCGTGCCTACGCTGACTTCAGATTGCTCGTCGCTACCTGAGGTGGCCGATGGCGCAGCATGGCTAGTACAGCCTGGCGATCATCAAGGGCTCTACGACGGCATTATTCGTGTTCTATGTGACGAAATCTGGCGGAAGGGCGCACGAGATCGGGGCCTCGAGGTGGCAGCCCGTCACACTTGGGAACGCTGTGCGGAGCGTACTCTCGATGTATGTCGACGCTTTATGTAGAGCCTATGAGCTGTGGGGGCTCGACACGACATACATTCGTAAGCGGCTATCTCCGTTGCCGCCCAAGCTCTGTCGTCAAGGCGGGTTGGCTAGTCGTGAAGCGTCAAGCGTGTGTTTCTCGACCCAGGAAGTCTGGCCATCGGCGCAACGCCGCCGATGGCGCTATGAGCACGAGGCCAGTTGCAGTAGTGCGCCAACTCGCCAAGGCTTCGATGCGATGGGCGGAGCTCTGGTATGTCCATGCGTAGGCCCATTCGCGTCACGCTGACTGGATGACGCGTTCGGCCTTGCCGTTAGTCTGCGGACGATACGCTCGCCTGATTTTGTGCCGGATACCCAATTCCCGGCAGGCTCGCGCACCAGACTCAGTCCGGATGAATCGTCGATACAACCTAGTGAAGCTTTACCGCTAGTCGCTTGCGTACATCCCGATGGCGCTTGGCTTGATCGAGTCATTTTCCCGCAAGAGACACGGCTCAGGCCTGCGTGCGGTCAAGCTCTATCAAGAGGGTGCGAAGTTGCTGGGCGCTCTCGGCCCATGTCAGTCGCGCCATATTGCTGCTGTTCGGCGCGCTCGATTCATCGATTTGATTGAGCCATGCTGCTAATCGAGGCGCGAGTTCTACTCCGGTTCTTTCTCTAAAATATGTCGCGTTGTCGCCTGCGATTTCTCGGAACACCGGGAGGTCCCGGACGAACAGCGGCGTGCCGAATTGTGCCGCTTCGACAAGCGGCAGTCCGAACCCTTCGGCTTCAGAGGCTGCGTATTTCGGACCAACGTGACCGGCCGTTTCGGGATCGTGACCGGCGATTTCGGCAACGTGACCGGTCATTTCGGGAACGTGACGAAGCGGACCGGAAGGCAGGATTGGCGTTGCGCATGACAT
>NZ_JAUJQH010000051.1:0-13766 GCF_030482905.1 Burkholderia sp. AU45251
GTCGAACAGTCGGTACGCATCTACAACCACGAGCGGCCACATGCCGCCCTGAAATACAAAACGCCCGATGCGGTGCATCGGGCGTTCTAGCGTCTGGATACTGTCAACCTATTCCAGGACTTGACACGTCGTTCAGTGACGGCCGGTGCTGCCGAAGCCGCCCTCGCCACGATCGCTTTCGGCGAAGTCGTCGACGATGTTGAACTGCGCCTGCACGACCGGCACGATCACGAGCTGCGCGAGGCGTTCGAACGGGTTCAGCACGAACTCGGTCTGGCCGCGGTTCCACGTCGAGATCATCAGCTGGCCCTGGTAGTCGGAATCGATCAGGCCGACGAGGTTGCCGAGCACGATGCCGTGCTTGTGGCCGAGGCCCGAGCGCGGCAGGATCAGCGCCGCATAGCCTGGATCGGCGAGATGGATCGCGAGGCCGGTCGGCACGAGCGCCGTTTCGCCCGGCTTCAGCGTCAGCGGTGCGTCGAGGCACGCACGCAGGTCGAGGCCCGCGCTGCCGGTGGTCGCGTAGGCGGGCAGGTAGTCGCGCATGCGCGCGTCGAGAATCTTCAGGTCGAGTTTCATGCGGTCGTCGGGTGGGTCGGGAAGGGCGCGGCAGCGACGGCCGCCGCGCGGGAGATCAGATCAGGCGGTTGTCGGGCAGGCGCTTCGCGATTTCCGCGACGAGCGTGTGCGCGAGTTCGTCCTTCGGTGCGCGCGGCAGGCGCGTGAGGCCGGCGGCCTCGAACAGCACGACTTCGTTGTCGTCGCGGCCGAACGTCAGCGGGCCGAGGTTGCCGACGAGCAGCGGCACGTTCTTGCGCTTGCGCTTCTCGTCGCCGTGCACGTCGAGGTCGCCGCTTTCCGCTGCGAACCCGACGCAGAACGGCGGATCGGGCAGCGCCGCGACCGACGCGAGGATGTCGGGGTTCTCGACGAACGCGAGCGCGGGCACCTTGTGGTCGGCCGTCTTCTTCATCTTGTGCTCGGCCGGCTGCGCAACGCGCCAGTCGGCGACCGCGGCCACCGCGATGAAGATGTCGGCATCGGCGACGGCATGCATGACCGCGTCGTACATCTGCTGGGCCGTCTGCACGTCCTGGCGGTAGACGCCCCACGGCGTGTCGAGCGCCACCGGCCCCGCGACGAGATGCACGTCGGCGCCAGCCTGCTGCGCGGCGCGCGCGAGCGCGAAGCCCATCTTGCCGCTCGAGCGGTTCGTGAGGCCGCGCACCGGGTCGAGCGGCTCGAACGTCGGGCCGGCCGTGATCAGCACGCGCCGGTGTGCGAGCACCTTCGGCGCGAAGTGCGCGACGATCGCTTCATAGATCGCCTCGGGCTCGAGCATACGGCCGTCACCGACTTCGCCGCACGCCTGCGCACCCGAATCCGGGCCGAGCACCGACACGCCATCCGCGCGCAGTTGCGCGGCGTTGCGCTGCGTGGCCGGGTTCTGCCACATCTGGCGGTTCATTGCGGGGACAACGAGCAACGGACAGTCGCGCGCGACGCACAGCGTGGACAGCAGATCGTCCGCGAACCCGTGCGCGAGCTTCGCGAGGAAATCCGTCGACGCGGGTGCGATCACGATCGCGTCGGCTTCGCGCGACAGGTCGATGTGCGCCATGTTGTTGTCGATGCGCGCGTCCCACTGGCTCGTGTAGACGGGCCGGCCCGACAGCGCCTGCATCGTGACGGGCGTGATGAACTGGGTCGCGGCTTCGGTCATCGCGACCTGGACGGTCGCGCCGGCCTTCGTGAGCAGCCGGGTGAGCTCGGCGATCTTGTAGCAGGCGATGCCGCCCGTCAGGCCGAGAACAAGGTGTTTTCCAGCGAGTTCTGCGTGTGCCAACTCAGGCCTCCAAGGGTCGAACGGAACGGCCGGCGCGAAGCCGGCCGTCGACGCCGAGTATGCGCGCTTAGCGTGAGCCGCGCACGCGACGCAGTTCGTCGTAGATCAGCAGCACCGCGCCGATCGTAATCGCGGAATCGGCGAGGTTGAACGCCGGGAAGTGCCAGGCGCCGAGATGGAAATCGAGGAAGTCGATCACGTGGCCGTAGACGAGCCGGTCGATCACGTTGCCGAGTGCGCCGCCGAGGATCAGGGCGAGCGACAGGCTGAACATCCGCTGCTGGCCGTGACGCTTCAACAGGAAGCAGATCACGAGCGTCGCGGCGATGCCGAGCGCGGTGAACGCCCAGCGCTGCCAGCCGCCCGCGGTCGACAGGAAGCCGAACGCGGCGCCGCGGTTGTACACCAGCACGAGGTTGAAGAACGACGTCAGTTCGTGCTGCGCGCCGTACGCGAACGTTTTCAGGATCGAGATCTTCGACAGCTGGTCGAACAGGATCACGATCAGCGAAATGCCGAGCCAGGGCGCAAGCGCGCCGCTGGCCGGTTTCGACAGGGTTTTCGCCATAGTTAAGCAGCGCTCCGGATTTCGCCGTTTTCAAACAGGTTGGAGAAGCAACGGCCGCACAGTGTCGGATGATCGGCGTGCGCGCCGACATCTTCGCGGTAGTGCCAGCAGCGCTCGCACTTCTGGTACTTCGACGCGGCCACGTCGACGCTTTCCTGCGCTTCGTCGTCGACCTTGACGACCGTCGCAGCCGACGTGATCAGCACGAACTTGAGATCGTCGCCGAGGCTCGTGAGCGCGTCGTAGCGTGCGCCGCTCGCGTGCACCGCAACTTCGGCCTGCAGCGACGAACCGATGCGGTTCGCGGTGCGCGCTTCCTCGAGCGCCTTCGTCACGTTGCCGCGCACATCGCGCAGCAGCGCCCACTTCTCGATCAGCGCGGCGGAGCCGGCGACTTCCGGATACGCGTAATAGGTTTCCGTGAAGATCGTGTCGCTGGCCGGCTGGAACACCTTCCACGCTTCTTCCGCCGTGAACGACAGGAACGGTGCAAGCACGCGCAGCAGGCCGTGCGTCAGGTGGTACAGCGCCGTCTGCGCGGAGCGGCGGGCGCGCGAATCGGCCGCGCTCGTGTACAGGCGGTCCTTCAGCACGTCGAGGTAGAAGCCGCCGAGATCTTCCGAGCAGTACGTCTGCAGCTTCGCGACGACCGGGTGGAATTCGTACTTCTCGTAGTGGCCGAGCAGCTCCGTCTGCAGTTGCTGCGAGAACGCGACCGCATAGCGGTCGATTTCCAGCCATTCCTCGACCGGTACCGCGTGCTGTGCGAAGTCGAAGTCCGACAGGTTCGCGAGCAGGAAGCGCAGCGTGTTGCGGATGCGGCGATAGCCTTCGGTCACGCGCTTCAGGATTTCCTCGGAGATCGCGAGTTCGCCCGAATAGTCGGTCGACGCGATCCACAGGCGGATGATTTCCGCACCGAGGCGGTTCGCGACTTCATGCGGGTCGATGCCGTTGCCGAGCGACTTGCTCATCTTGCGGCCTTCGCCGTCGACCGTGAAGCCGTGCGTGAGCAGGCCCTTGTACGGCGCACGGCCGTCGATCATCGACGCCGTGAGCAGCGACGAGTGGAACCAGCCGCGGTGCTGGTCCGAGCCTTCGAGGTAGAGATCGGCCGGGAACTGCAGCTGATCCTTGTGCGAGCCGCGCAGCACGTGCCAGTGCGTCGTGCCCGAGTCGAACCACACGTCGAGCGTGTCGCGGTTCTTTTCGTACAGGTTCGCGTCGTCGCCGATCAGCTCGCGCGGGTCGAGCGTCTGCCACGCCTCGATGCCCGACTGCTCGACTCGCTTCGCGACTTCCTCGAGCAGCTCGAGCGTGCGCGGGTGCAGCTCGCCGGTTTCCTTGTGCACGAAAAACGCCATCGGCACGCCCCATTGGCGCTGGCGCGACAGCGTCCAGTCGGGACGGTTCGCGATCATGCTGAACAGACGCTGCTTGCCCCACGACGGGTAGAACGCGGTCGCGTCGACGCCTTCGAGCGCCGTTTCGCGCAGCGTCTTGCCGCCGTCGCGCGGCGTCACGTCCATGCCGGCGAACCACTGCGACGTCGCGCGGTAGATGATCGGCGTCTTGTGGCGCCAGCAGTGCATGTAGCTGTGCGTGTACTTCTCGCTGCGCAGCAGCGAGCCGGCCGCATTCAACGCCTCGATGATCTTCGGGTTCGCGTCCCAGATCGACAGGCCGCCGAACAGCGGCAGCGATTCGATATAGCGGCCGTCGCCCATCACCGGGTTGATGAAGTCCGCATCGGTCATCCCGTGCGCCTTGCAGGACACGAAGTCCTCGATGCCGTACGCGGGCGACGAGTGCACGACGCCGGTACCCGTGTCGGTCGTCACGTAGTCGCCGAGGTAGGCGGGCGAGGTGCGCTTGTAGCCGGGGTGGGCCGACGCGAGCGGGTGGTGGAAGCGCAGGTTCGCGAGCTTCACGCCCGGCGTCGTCGCGATGACGCGGCCGGTCAGCTTGAAGTCGGTCATGCATGCTTCGACGCGCTCTTCCGCGATGATCAGCAGCCCGCGCTCGGTGTCGACCAGCGCGTAGACGATTTCCGGATGGAGGTTCAGCGCCTGGTTCGCCGGGATCGTCCACGGCGTGGTGGTCCAGATCACGATGCCGCCTTCGGCGCGCGGCAGGGCCGGCAGGCCGAACGCCTGAGCGGTCTTTTCCGGTTCCGCGAACGCGAACATCACGTCGATCGTCGGATCGGTGCGGTCCTTGTACTCGACTTCCGCTTCGGCAAGCGCCGAGCCGCAGTCGAAGCACCAGTTCACCGGCTTCAGCCCGCGATACACATAACCCTTCTCGATGATCTTGCCGAGCGCGCGGATCTCTTCCGCCTCGTTGAGGAAGTTCATCGTCTTGTACGGATTGGCCCAGTCGCCGAGCACGCCCAGGCGCTTGAAGCCGACCTTCTGCTTTTCGATCTGCTCGGTCGCGTACGCGCGCGCCTTGCTCATCACTTCGGCCGCCGGCAGCGACTTGCCGAACTGCTTCTCGATCTGGATCTCGATCGGCATCCCGTGGCAGTCCCAGCCCGGCACGTACGGCGCATCGAAGCCGGCCATGTTGCGCGACTTGACGACGATGTCCTTCAGGATCTTGTTGACGGCGTGACCGAGGTGGATATCGCCGTTCGCATACGGCGGGCCGTCGTGCAGGATGAACTTCGGTCGGCCGGCGCTGGCCGCGCGGATCTTCTCGTATAGGCCGCGCTCTTCCCATTCCTTGACCCACTGCGGCTCGCGCTTGGGCAGGTCGCCGCGCATCGGGAACGGCGTGTCGAGCAGGTTGACCGGATACTTGGCCTGCGGTTTCGAATCGGCTTTCTTGTTGCTCATGATGGGATCGCTATCTAAATCTCGGGGGACGCGCGAGCGTCGTGAATCGGGAGTGCGCGCGAGTGAGCGGCGCGAGGGTGCGGCGCGGGGCGCCGCCGTCCGGATCAGCTAATTCGGTCGGTGGCCGACGTCGAGAAGCCCGTGGCGCGGCTGCCCGGCGCACGGTCGCGCTCGATGAAGTACGCGCGCGCATTCGCGACGTCCAGCGCAATCGCGCGCGACAGCGCCTCGAGATCGTCGAATTTCGCCTCGTCGCGCAGCTTCTTCAGGAATTCGACGCGGATGAGCTTGCCGTACGCATCGCCGTGCCAGTCGAGCAGGTGGACTTCGAGCAGCACGCGGCCCGAATCGTCGACGGTCGGGCGCAGGCCGAGGCTCGCGACGCCTGGCAGCGGGGCCGGGCCGAGGCCGTGCACCTGCACGACGAAGATACCCGCGAGCGCCGGCCGCTTGTGGGCGATCGGTATGTTCAGCGTCGGGAAGCCGAGGTCGCGGCCGAGCTTCAGCCCGTGCGCGACGTGGCCGCTGATCGCATAGCCGTGGCCGAGCGCTTGCGCGGCCGCGTCGAGATCGCCGGCCGCGAGCGCGGCGCGCACGCCCGAACTCGAGATGCGCGTGCCGTCGCTGCCGGCCACCGTACCCATTTGCTCGACCTCGAAACCGTACTGCGCGCCGGCTGCCTTCAGCGTGTCGAAGGTGCCCGCGCGTTTCGCACCGTAGCAGAAATCGTCGCCGACCATCATCCAGTGCGTGTGCAGCCCGTTCACCAGCGTGCGTTCGACGAACGTTTGCGGCGACTGGCTCGCGAACGTGTGATTGAAGTGCTCGACGACCACGCGGTCGACGCCGTGATCGCGCAGCGCCTCGAGCTTGTCGCGCAGCATCGCGATACGCGGCGGCGCGCCGGCCGGGTTGAAGAATTCGCGCGGGTGCGGCTCGAACGTCATCACGCACACGGGCAGGCCGCGCGCGTCCGCTGCCGCGCGCACGCGCGCGAGCAGGGCCTGGTGGCCGCGATGGACACCGTCGAAGTTGCCGATCGTCAGCGCGCACGGGGCGCGGCTCTCGGCGTTGGGCAGGCCGCGGAAGACTTTCACGATAGCGGATGCAGCGTCGGGGAATGGGCGGTGGGATGCCGCAAAGCAGAAGATTATAAACGTTCGGGCGGGCCGGCGGCCGAGAAGGGGGGAAACGCGGGGGCGAATGGTAAAATTCGCGAATGAAAAAACTCGTGATCCTGATTTCCGGTCGCGGCAGCAACATGGAGGCCATCGTCCGCGCGTGCGCGCAGGAACGCTGGCCGGCCGAGGTTGCCGCCGTGATCGCCAACCGGCCCGACGCGGCCGGCCTGGCATTTGCCGCGTCGCACGGGGTGGCGACGGCGGTGGTCGACCACCGGTCGTTCGATGGCCGCGACAGCTTCGACGCGGCGCTGGCCGCCGAGATCGACCGATTCGCGCCCGATCTCGTGGTCCTCGCCGGCTTCATGCGCATCCTCACGCCCGCATTCGTCAGACGATACGAGGGCCGGCTGCTGAACATCCATCCGTCGCTGCTGCCGAGCTTCAAGGGCATCCACACGCACCAGCAGGCGCTCGACGCGGGTGTCGCGCTGCACGGCGCGAGCGTGCATTTCGTGATTCCCGAGCTCGACAGCGGCGCGATCGTCGCGCAGGGCGCGGTGCCCGTGCGCGCGGGCGACGACGCGGCCGCGCTCGCGCAGCGCGTGCTGACGGTCGAGCATGTGCTGTATCCGCGCGCGGTGCGCTGGTTCGTCGAGGGGCGTCTGCGCCTCGAGAACGGCCGTGCAGTGGTGGCGCCGGAAGAGGCGCGCTGGATTTTCGCGGATCAACCGCATACCGAAACGAGTGAGGGCGTATGAAGCTGCACGGATTCCTGATTGGCCAGACCGAAACTTTGCTGGCCGAGGTGCTGAAGTTTGCCGGCCCCGCCGACGCGACGACGAGCCGGTTCTTCCGCGCGCACCCGAAGCTCGGGCATGCCGAGCGCGGCGTGATCGCCGAAGCAGTGTTCGCGGTGCTGCGCCGGAAGATGGAGTTTTCGCATCTCGCCGAGAGCGGCACGGGTACGCCCGCGCGGCGCCTCACGCTGCTCGGCCTGATGCAGACGGTCGGCCGCAATGCGCTGAGGCCGTTCCTGTCCGACACCGAGTCCGCATGGCTCGAGCACGTGTCGAAGATCGATCCGGCGAGCCTGCCGGTGCGCATTCGCTCGAACCTGCCCGACTGGATCCACCAGGCACTGTCGGCCCGTTTCGATGGCGAGGAGCTTGCACAGCTCGCCGCCGCGCTGAACTACCCGGCGCCGCTCGACCTGCGTGCCAACGCGCAGAAGGCCAGCCGTGATCAGGTAATCGACGGGTTGCGCGCGGAAGGCATCGATGCGGGCGCGACGCCGTTTTCACCGTTCGGCGTGCGCGTGGTCGGCAAGCCGGCGCTGACGCGCCTGAGGCTGTTCGAGGAAGGCGCGATCGAGGTGCAGGACGAAGGCAGCCAGTTGCTGTGCTCGCTGGTCGCGCCGCGCCGCGGCGAGATGGTCGTCGATTTCTGCGCGGGCGCGGGCGGCAAGACGCTCGCGCTGGGCGCGATGATGCGCTCGACCGGGCGTCTCTATGCGTTCGACGTGTCGGAAAAGCGCCTGGCGAAGCTGAAGCCGCGCCTCGCGCGCAGCGGGCTGTCGAACGTGAACCCCGTGCTGATCGACAGTGAGCACGACGCGAAGATCAAGCGGCTCGCCGGCAAGATCGACCGCGTGCTGGTCGATGCACCGTGCAGCGGCCTCGGCACGCTGCGCCGCAACCCGGACCTGAAGTGGCGCCAGACGCGCTCGGCGATCGACGAGCTGACGCCGAAGCAGGCGTCGATCCTCGCGAGCGCCGCGCGTCTCGTGAAGAAGGGCGGCCGGCTCGTCTACGCGACCTGCAGCGTGCTCGACGCCGAGAACGAACGCATCGTCGAACAGTTCCTGGCCGATCATCCCGATTTCGTGCTGGTGCCGGCGCAGCAGGTGCTGGCCGACCAGCGCATCGAGCTGGAGACGGGCGACTACCTGTCGCTGTGGCCGCATCGTCACGCGACCGACGGCTTCTTCGCCGCGGTGCTCGAACGGCGCGCCGCGCAGTAACGACTGCCCGGACGGACGATGGAAAATCTGCAGAGCCGCCTGCTGTCGCACCGGCTGGCGTCGGTCATTCGTGACTTCCACCAGCCGGTGATGATCTGGCAAGCGGCGATTCTCGTCGGCGCGCTGTGCTTCGCATGGGTGACCGCGCGCTTCGTGCACGGCCGCATCGATGCGCGTCGCCGCGCGGCTGGCCGCGCGCCCGGCGCGGGCGCGCATAGCCTGAAGCGCGCGTTGTTCCCGCTGTTCGGCAGCGTGTTCGTCGGCGCCGCGCAGCTCGCGTTCGACCCGTTCATGTCGACGTCGCTGCTGTCGCTCGCGCTCGTGCCGCTGTTCGGCATCGGGTCGATCTACGTGCTGTTCTTCTTCGCGCGGCGCGTGTTCGCGCGCGACGGCCACACGCATGCGTGGCTGTCGATCGTCGAGAAGATCGTGTCGACCGTCGTGTGGGCCGCGATGGTGCTGACCGTGCTCGGCATCCAGCGCGACGTGCTTGGCTGGCTCGACAGCGTGCAGTTCCGTGTCGCCAATGCGCATCTCACGCTGCTGTCGGTGATCTCGGGCGCGCTGTGGGTCTGCGTGACGCTGATGGTCGCGATGTGGCTCGGTTCGGTGCTCGAGGATCGCCTCACGCGCGCGAGCACGCTCGATGCGAACCTGAAGGTCGTGCTGTCGCGGGTCGGCCGCGCGCTGCTCGTGTTCGCGGCGATCCTGATCGGGCTGTCGCTGGTCGGCATCGACGTGACGGTGCTCGGCGTGTTCGGCGGCGCGGTGGGTGTCGGCCTCGGCTTCGGGCTGCAGAAGATCGCCAGCAACTACGTGTCGGGCTTCATCATCCTGCTCGACCGCTCGCTGCGGCTCGGCGACGCGATCAGCGTCGGCGGGCTGCAGGGCATCGTCACGCAGATCCGCACGCGCTATACGGTCGTGCGCGGCCTCGACGGCAACGAGACGCTGATCCCGAACGAGAAGCTGATCACCGACGTCGTGCAGAACCAGTCGTCGTACCTGACGCGCGGCTACGCGAAGGTCGCGGTGCAGGTCGCGTACACGAGCGACGTCGAGCATGCGCTCACGCTGCTCGCCGATGCTGCGAAGGGCGTGCCGCGCGTGCTGGCGGAGCCCGCTCCGACCCCGTATCTGGTGAGTTTCGGGGCGGACGGGATCGACCTGGAGCTCGGTTTCTGGATCGAAGATTCGGCGAAAGGCACGTCCGGTGTGCGTTCGAGCGTGAACCGCAACATCTGGCGCCTGTTCAGCGAGCACGGGATTTCGATTCCGTTCCCGCAGCGCGAAGTGCGTGTCGTCGGGTTGCCTGACGGTTTTCCTGCCGCGGCCGGGCTCGATCCGGCGGCCGGCAACGGCGCGGTGGACGGGCGCGCACCGGCTGCGTAGCGCACGCTGGCGGTCAATCGTATCGACCCTGCGGTCGGAACCAGATCGCGGGCCTTTCCAAGTCCGCCCATGGACTGCGCTTGTTGCGTCAGGGCAAGAAAATGTTCATTTTTTACAAAGACTTGGAACGGTTGAAGTAAAATTCTGGTCTACACGCGGTATGCTTTCATTTTTCTGACGCTTGGCGCGGGCCGGCGTCGCTCTCATCACAGGTAACTGCCTTGTTGAATTCCCTGCTCGATTTTCTTTCCCACGGGCTCCTGCATTTTTCGTGGTGGCAGGTCGCGCTGTTCGCGCTCGCCGTCACGCACGTCACGATCATCGGCGTGACGGTCTACCTGCACCGTTGCCAGGCGCACCGCGCGCTTGAGCTGCATCCGATCGCGAGCCACTTCTTCCGCCTCTGGCTGTGGATGACGACCGGCATGCTGACCGGCCAGTGGGCCGCGATTCACCGCAAGCACCATGCGAAGTGCGAGACCGAGGAAGATCCGCACAGCCCGCAGACGCGCGGCATCTGGAAGGTGTTCCTTGAAGGCGCCGAGCTGTATCGCGCGGAAGCGAAGAATGAAGAGACGATGCGCAAGTTCGGCCACGGCACGCCGAACGACTGGGTCGAGCGCAATGTCTATTCGAAGTACCCGATTCTCGGCATCAGCCTGATGATGGTGATCGACGTCGCGCTGTTCGGCGTGATCGGCCTGACCGTGTGGGCCGTGCAGATGGTCTGGATTCCGTTCTGGGCGGCTGGCGTCGTCAACGGCTTCGGTCACTTCTGGGGTTATCGCAACTTCAACTCGGCCGACGCGAGCACGAACCTGTTCCCGTGGGGCATCGTGATCGGCGGCGAAGAACTGCACAACAACCACCACACGTTCGCGACGTCGGCGAAGCTGTCGAACAAGTGGTACGAGTTCGACATCGGCTGGATGTACATCCGCATCATGTCGGCGTTCGGTCTCGCGAAGGTGAAGAAGGTTGCGCCGACGCCGCGCCTGAACAAGCCGAAGACGGTGCTCGACCAGGAAACGCTGCAGGCCGTGCTGTCGAACCGCTACGAAGTGATGGCGCGCTACGGCAAGGCCGTGAAGCGTGCGTACCGTCAGGAGCTCGCGCACCTGAAGGAAATCGGCGGCGAGAAGTACCAGATGATGCGCGGCGCGCGCAAGTGGTTCCACAAGGATGCCGACGGCCTCGACGAGCCGCAGAAGAAGCTGCTGCCGGAAATCTTCGCGAACAGCCAGAAGCTGCAAACGTACTTCCAGCTGCGCCAGGATCTCGCCGCGATCTGGGATCGCTCGACCGCATCGCGCGAACAGCTGCTCGCGCAATTGCAGGATTGGTGCCATCGCGCAGAACAAAGCGGCATCAAGGCGCTGCAGGAATTCGCGACGCGCCTGCGCCGCTACGCCTGATTCGAAATCGATTAGAATCTAAGGACGTCAAAAACCCCGCGTTGGCGGGGTTTTTTATTTGGTCCGCCGGTTTTTGAACGGTGATCGGCAGGGCCGGATTCGTATGAGGCTTGGGGCAGCGTGGAAGCGTTGTTCCGGGGCGAACGCAGGGGATGGGATCGGAGTAAGTGTTGAAGCGCTAATTCCGATCGACCGCGAAGCATGGGGTGGAAGTAAGTGCTGAAGCACTAACTCCCACCGACCGCGAAGCATGGGGTGGAAGTAAGTGCTAAAGCACTAACTCCCACCGACCGCGAAGCATGGGGTGGAAGTAAGTGCTAAAGCACTAACTCCCACCGACAGGAGATATGGAGATGCAGTCGACGATCAAACCCGTCGAATACGATCGGCCCGTTGCAGCCGGGACCGTGTGCGGCGTGGGACAGGCGTGGGCCAAAGTGCCCGACGCACCGTCCGCCGAAGAGCGGGTCGCGCTGAAGGAGCGCATCAAGGCATTGCTCGTGCGTGAAAGGGCCGTGCTGGTCGCGCATTACTACGTCGATGCCGAGTTGCAGGAACTCGCCGACGAAACCGGCGGTTGCGTCGCCGATTCACTCGAAATGGCCCGCTTCGGCCGCGATCACGACGCGCAGACGCTGGTCGTCGCCGGCGTGCGCTTCATGGGCGAAACCGCGAAGATCCTGAGCCCGAACAAGCGGATCCTGATGCCCGACCTCGACGCGACCTGCTCGCTCGATCTCGGCTGCCCGGTCGACGAATTCTCGGCATTCTGCGACGCGCATCCCGACCGCACCGTCGTCGTCTACGCGAATACCAGTGCGGCCGTGAAGGCGCGCGCGGACTGGATGGTCACGTCGTCGATCGGCCTCGAGATCGTGGCCGACCTGCACACACGCGGCGAGAAGATCATCTGGGCGCCGGATCGCCATCTCGGCAGCTACATCCAGAAGAAAACCGGCGCGGACATGCTGCTGTGGCAAGGCTCGTGCCTCGTTCACGACGAGTTCAAGGGTATCGAACTCGACCTGCTGCGCGCCGAGTATCCGGACGCGAAGGTACTCGTCCACCCCGAATCGCCGGAAAACGTCGTCGCGCAGGCCGATGTGGTCGGGTCGACCACGCAACTGATCGACGCGGCCGTCAAGCTCGACGCGACACACTTCATCGTCGCGACCGATCTCGGCATCCTGCACAAGATGCAGCTGGCCGCGCCCGGCAAGACCTTCATCGCGGCGCCGACGGCCGGTAATAGCGCAACTTGCAAGAGCTGCGCGCACTGCCCGTGGATGGCGATGAACGGCCTCGCGAACCTCGCCGACGTGCTCGAACGCGGCCACAACGAGATCTTCGTCGATCCCGCGATCGGTGAGCGCGCACGCCTGCCGATCGACCGGATGCTCGACTTCGCAGCGGCGCACAAGAAGCGCGTGCAGGCGAGCGGCGATCTGCAGCACGACCAGCAACTGTTTGCGAACGTGGGGGCTGCATGAGTCAGGCTGTATCCCCGCTGTTCGACATCGTCCGCGAGCAATACGGCGCGGCATTCGACGATGCGATTGCGCGCAACGTGACCGATGCGATCGCGGAAGACGTCGGTACCGGCGACCAGACCGGGCGGCTCGTGCCGGCCGGCGGGCGTCGCCGTGCACGCATCATCGTGCGCGAGGAAGCCGTGCTGTGCGGTGTGCCGTGGTTTGAGGCCGTGATCGCGCGGATCGATCCGTCGATCACCGTGCAATGGCGCTATCGCGAAGGTGACCGCATGACGCCCGATTCGACCGTCTGCGAACTCGACGGGCCGGCGCGCGCGCTGCTGACGGCCGAGCGCAACGGGCTGAATTTCCTGCAGTTGCTGTCGGGCGTCGCGACCGCGACGCGCCGCTACGTCGATCGCGTCGAAGGCACGCGCACGAAGATCCTCGATACGCGCAAGACGCTGCCGGGCCTGCGGCTCGCGCAGAAGTATGCGGTACGCGTCGGCGGTGGCGAGAACCAGCGTCTCGCGCTGTACGACGGCATCCTGATCAAGGAGAACCACATTGCGGCGGCAGGTGGTGTCGGCGAAGCGCTCGATGCGGCGTTCGCGCTGGAGTCGGGCGTGCCCGTGCAGGTCGAAGTCGAGACGCTCGCGCAGCTCGACACGGCGCTCGCGCATCGCGCGCAGTCGGTGCTGCTCGACAACTTCACGCTCGACATGATGCGCGAAGCGGTGCGCGTGGCGAACGGCAAGGCCGTGCTCGAAGTGTCCGGCGGCGTCAATTTCGACACAGTGCGCGCGTTCGCGGAAACGGGCGTCGATCGCATCTCGATCGGCGCGCTGACGAAGGACGTGCGCGCGACCGACTATTCGATGCGGATCGTCGACTGACCGAACCTCGTCCAGTCAGACAAAAAAGCCGTTGGCGCGCAAACGCCAACGGCTTTTTTCTTGTGCGTGACCCGTCCTGAAATAGGTTGACACTTTTTCGCCGAAGCGAAGAGGTGCCAAGTGCAACAAGGGATCAAACGAACGCAGCGGGACTACAGCCTGGCTTTTAAGCTGTCGGTGGTGGCGCAGGTCG
>NZ_JAUJQH010000052.1:0-12921 GCF_030482905.1 Burkholderia sp. AU45251
ATGTCATGCGCAACGCCAATCCTGCCTTCCGGTCCGCTTCGTCACGTTCCCGAAATGACCGGTCACGTTGCCGAAATCGCCGGTCACGATCCCGAAACGGCCGGTCACGTTGGTCCGAAATACGCAGGTTTGCTGTGGATAACGCCCACGGCAGGATGTAGCTACGCCCTCAAATTGGTGCTTTTTTTGAATCCGCTGTCCGAGCGGACAGCCTTTCTTTTGCCCTGAATCATGAAAAAGACGACGACACCTCGTAGGCCAGATGCCAGCAAGAGGCTCGGCAAGTTATTCCATCTCGAAATATCTCGTAGCAAGCTTCGAGAGGTACACCGCTCCCGTTCAGTCCGACCGAAACAACCGGTTGCCCCCACGGATGGACCGGTTCGAGACGTAGCGACAAGATCAGGCCCGTTCGTCCGAGGGCTTTTCCCCTCGTTCAAGAACGGCCGCCAGGTTGCACACGAGGAGACACTTGAAGGCGATGCCGTTTTACTGTTCGAGATGTCTCCATTGATCAGGTCGTACAGGGAGCAACCCGAACACGTCTATTACCCTGACGGCGATCGGACCCGAAGATATACACCCGACTATGAGATCGAAACCATTTCCGGCCAACGCATCCTTGTCGAGATCAAACCGGCAAACCGGCTGAACGCGCCACAAACACGTAGGAAATTTGATCTCATCGAGGCGCATCTCGATCGCACCGGCCGTGCATTCGCGATTCTTACGGATAAGTCGATCCGACAGAAACCTCGTCTCAACAACCTTCGTCTGCTCTGGCGCAGCGCTCCGCTAACTCCTATGAGCTACGACGAGATTCGTCGTGCCGTCCGTCTCCTCCATGTCAACGACGTTCGATCTTTCGACGATGCGATAAGCGTCATTGGTCGCAACGCAGTATCAGGACTGTTGATGCTTGGATACCTGACATGCTCACTCGATAGTGAAATCGATAGGACTACCAATATTTTCATTCATACGGAGAATCAAAATGCGTGGTTTTTCATTGAAGCTGAACGCCGCTTTTAGGCTCGACGGCGCCCCGGTTCGCATCGCACGGATCCTCGACGACGGCAAAGTCTTTCTAGACGCCGAGGTCACTGGTGAGCTGCTCCAAACATCAAAGCAAGAGTTGCTCGATGCTTACGTGGCGAATCGAATCGTTGTCGCTGACGGGGTCAACCGTGGCCAAGCTGTGACCAACGAGCAGGACGCACTCCTTCGATACGGGCGGCCTTTTTCCCAGCTCAGCCCCAAGTTGCAGGAAGACGCACTACGTCGGAAACACTATGTTGATCAATTCCTGGAGTATGGCCGGCCAGCTCTGACTCCGAAGACACTTGCTCCGTTGATAAAAGAGTTCGCTAAGTCATACAGAAGCGCCAACGGCGACGGTGATCCCGCACCGCCAAGCCCGTCGGCTGTTTATCGCTGGTACCGTTCCTATCACCGCTCAAAAGATACAAGGTCGCTCGTTCCACGCACCGACTTACGTGGACCGCGACATCCGCGCACCGACGCACGTGTCGTCGACCTGTTCATGGAAAGCCTCGTTGAAGCCGCCGACAAGGAACCCGCGTGGTCGATCGGTGACGTGGAGACACGGTTAGAAAAAAAACTCGAACTCGAAAACTTCTCCCGACCTCTATGCGACTACCTACGGTGCCCAAGCAAGTCCACGTTGTATCGATTGTTCGACAGAGTCGATGAATACGACGTCGCTATTCTCAAGGAGGGGAAAGCGAGCGCCGACAGGCGCTTCAAGATCACGAAGACCGGGGTACCCGTTACCCACATTCTTGAGCGCGTTGAGATCGACCACACACCGGTCGATGTCTTCCTTGTCGACGACAGAACGGGACTACCCTGCGGTCGGCCCACGGTCACGATGCTCCTGGACAAGTTTAGTCGAATGCCATTGGGATACTCAATTGGTTATGACGATGCGTCGACGCTGGCCGTTATGCGCGCCCTGAAAAACGCGATCTTGCCGAAAAAACCTTGCGCTTCAGTGATGCCCGGCCTTACCGTCAAACACCACTGGCGACCCTACGGCAGAATTGACTGTCTTGTTTGTGACAACGGCGCGGAGTTTCACAGCGACTCGCTCAAGGCAGCGTGCTTCGATTTGGCAATAAGAATTCTGTACTGCCCGCCTCGGCAACCTAGATTTAAAGGTGCAATCGAGCGCTTCCTCAAGACGTTCAACTACGGGTTCGCGCACAAGCTACCTGGCACAAGTTTCGCCAAGTTCTATCAGCGCGGAGACTACGATCCACTCAAGCATGCAGTGCTAACGGTCGGAGAATTTACTCATGTTCTCGAGAAATGGATCCTAGATATATACGCGCAGTCACCACATCGTATGATAGGTACGACTCCGTGGCAGAAATGGTGCCAAGGTGAATTGAGCGTGGAACTACAGCTTCCACCACAAGCAGAAGATATCGCCGTCAACCTTGGCTTAGAGACTGAGCGACGTTTAGGAAAAAGCGGCATCCATCTACACTGTCTGTACTACTCCAGTGACGATCTGCAACCCATCGTCGATACGTATGGTCCCGGCATATTGGTCAGAGTGACATACGACCCAGACGACATCGGAGCAATCTGGGTTTGGGCCCCGGATTCCGCGGATCGCATACTTGTACGAGCGAACCTCTACGAGTATGCCAACGGCCTCAGACTCTCACAACACAAGCTTATTCGGGGTGCCCTACTTGAACAACAAAAGAACGATCGCGTGCTTGAGAACCTAATGCAAGCTCGTATTGAGCTTATGGAGTCCATCGACAAGCTATTGTCTTCCCGCAGCGTGCGGACTCGGCGGAAGGCCGCCAAAGCGCTGGGAGTTAACGGCGTCCGACCAACCGGAAATCTACATCAGCTCGTGAGCGTGCAACCTTCGCGACCCAAAGTCCAACGCGAAACGGTCATACCGAAAGCACCCAAACGTTTTGAGAGCCGCCCACGTAGTTCGCTATGACAAGGAGGTTTTATGTCGACCAATCGTAAAAAATCAACTTCGCACTCCGATTTAATTGCGAAATTCGAATCCCAAACAATCATGTTTCCAGAATTCGATCATGCATACAAACGTATCAAAGACCTTCTAGATTATTATCGAGAAACCGGCCATCAAAAATCTCTAGTCATTCTAGGAGACACTGGAACCGGAAAGTCGACGCTGTGCAAACTCATTGGAGAAGAATATCCGTCCCTTACGCGCGACGATCGGGACATCGTCCCAGTGCTCTACATCAGCCTACCGGAAAATCCAACTCCGTCCGCCGTGGTGTCGACCGGACTTCAAGTTCTGCATGATCCAGCGCCGTTCCATGGCACTACTCCAGCTCGAACCCACCGTCTCCTGACGCTGATGAAGCAATGCGGCGTCGAGTTTACGCTTGTTGACGAAATTCAACAGACGCTGGATAGGAGCAGAGCCCCCGGCCTGTATAAAGTTGGCGACTGGATCAAGAATTTGTTTGATGCGTCAGGTAGGCCGATGGCTCTATTTGGGGCTCCGCGATCGAAGTTGTTGCTTCAGACCAACGAGCAGTTACGTCGGCGCTTCAGCTCGACGTTCACTCTCGAGAACATGGGCATCACGACGGCCGCTGAGATTGAAGATTTTGTCGGGCTTGTGGCAACGTTGAATGACAATCTTCCGGTCAAATGTTCGCTAGATCTTCAGTCGTACGAAGTTCTTGAACGACTACATTGCGCAACAGACGGCCGTATCAGCTACCTGATCAAGCTTTTTAGTGGCGGACTCGAGCGCGCTCTACGAGGATCGATGACAACGATTGACGTCGGCATTCTCGAGCAGACGTTTTCGGAAGAGATTTGGGACGAGGGAATCGGCGCCCTGAATCCGTTCAATCCGAATTTCTGCTTCCGTCGCTTGGACAAGGCGGGTGAACCATTTTTTAGCGGACTCGCAGGAGAGAAGGGGCCTGTCAAGAATCGCTCGAAACGGAGGGACATATGAGTCAATTTCGGTTACCCGTTCGCGGCCGTCCTTATCCGGACGAGAGTGCAAGCGACTATCTCAGGCGAATAGCGTCCCTCAACGGCTACCGGAGCAGCCGCCAGCTCTTTTGCGGCGCCTTGTCTCATCTAGAGTGCACGATTGAAAATCTGGCGATGCTTTGTGGGTGCACGCGGGACGAATTGTCGCAAGCTGACGCACCATGGCCGAAGTGGATCGGCGGCAGTACGCAATTCCAGCGGTCTCATATTCGCACCTGGATCAACTACCAACGGCAGCGGTGGTGCCCAGAGTGCCTACGTGACGCGCCGTACATGCGTTCCTCGTGGTCCTTCAAACTGGTCGTAGCCTGCCCTCATCACCAAGTAATTCTCCGCGAAACGTGTGACCGCTGCGGGCAAACCCAACCACCTTCGTCAGCGAAATTCCTCACGTGCGACTGCGGAAGGGCGTTCACCGATATGTCGAGCGAAATCACAGACGATTCCGTGGTGAATATCATGAGATTTTGCTACCGGAGAGTTCCTGGAAGGAGCGCGTTGGATGGTCCGCTCGCGCGTCTATCGCCGTTGAATACGTTGCAACTGATGTATGCGCTCTCGGCAGTCATCCCTGGTTTTGCAAAATCAACACCCGGTATTCTCGCCGGGCAGCATGACCTTCGAGTTGCAACCAGATACGTGCAGCAATGCGCAATACTATTGAATGACTGGCCCAATGGATTCCGTGCGCTTCTTCGGAGCTATCTGGATAGAGAGTCTGAGACCAGTATCCGACGTCGGTTCAGTCCACTCTATCACGTGCTGTACAGCGTCCTTGACGACAGGCGGTACGATTTCCTCAGAAGGGAGTTCGAATCTCATCTCAACGGACATTGGTACGGGTCCATCGATGGCAGGCATCGGTGCTTTGGTCGAACACTCGAGGCACACAACGTGGCAGCAGGGAATGAAATCCGCTCGACATTAAGACGTTCTCGCCAGAAGCTACGACATCTGATTGAAACTGGCTTCCTCGATGGCCGGGTCCTAAAGAGTCCATCTGGCCGATCATTTCTGGTGGCTCAGCGAAGCAATGTGCTTAGCGCCGCATCAAGGTTAAATAGTTCACTCTCGTTGAGATCGGCAAGCCAGCAACTCTGTATCAGTAAGAGGAGACTGCGCCTTCTTCTAGATGTGAGTTTGATACGCCACGACCCGCGTTGTCGGGTCGACCGAGGGAACTGGATGGTTCCTCGAGACGAAATAGATAGGTTGTTAAATCTGTCTATAGATCAGGATTACATAATAAATGAAAATGAAACTTGGACGATGGCACATGTGCTACGCCACCTATGTCGCGGTAACGATACCTTTCTTGTGGTGATGAGGGCCGTACTTAGCGGACAGCTACGCTGTGTCGGGCGGGCTGTAGGCATGCGGGGAATTTGTGCTTTCCTTGTCGATAAGGCTGAGACGAAATGGGTAATCGCCAACGCTGGTCAACTTCCCAGTGATGGACTAACCGCGCAAGCCGTTGCACGGCGGCTAGCCATCAAAGAAGAGGTGGCCTACCACTTGATCCGATCCGGCATTCTGGAAAGCGCCAAATATAGGCAGAATGGGCGCATGCTCCAACTTGTGTCCGAAGCGAATTTGCACGAGTTCGAGGAGCGCTATGTCTCGCTCGTGTCGATAGCCATGCGGCATGCGACCTCTACCCAGGCCGCCCTATCGTGGCTCGGCAAAAGTGGAACACGTCCTATCACCGGCCCCTCAATTGATGGCAGCAGGCAGTATTTCTTTCTCCGCTCCGACATTTCTGCTGGTCTCTCTACAACATCTACGTGCCTTCAAGGTCATCTGTTCGACGTTGATTCAGATGCCGCAGGACCATTGAGAATGGCGACCGAACATGTGAAATGATATGAACTTCTGGCATCCGGAATGGATGCCATTACTTCGCCGTATCAAGCCGGCGACGTGCCGTAGCACGACGCGCTGCGAACTTGGAGTCGACTTTGGAAGCCGACTCCAAATTGCCAGTGTCGGCGGAGGCACGCGACCGTTCGACCTTGGCGCTCAGCCAAGCGTCGTATTCCTCCGTTTTTTGTTGCTGCTCGACGTAGTCCCGCATGAAGTCGCGCAAGAGCTGAGCGCCCGTTCGATCATTGGCCTTCGCCGCAGCAGAGAACTCAGTTTTCAGGACAATATCAACCCGAAACGTAAAGGTTGCGTCACTCATAGCGATACCCTTTTTGTTGCAGGATATGTGCATCGTAACACCTTCGTGAGTAGACTCAGATGACCCAATTCGCGCATCGTCAACAGGTCGCATCTCGCTACAAGCAAAGGATGTTTCAGAAGCCGGCACAAGCTCGTGATCGGGACGGGGCAGATAGCAGACGAACAATTTATTGTCCGACGGGCCCATTTCGCCGACGCTTTCTAGAAGCGTGGCTAGACTCGTGCTGTATCGCGCTGTGCCGTGAATTGGCGCTTTACCAGTATGCGCCGGTTTGGGCACTTGCCAGGATCCGAGAAATTAGATCAACACCTTCAGCGTTGCCAAGATACTCTATGGGCAATCGATTATCGAGAGCCGGTACCGGAGTGCGTAGCCAGTCGCTTAGCCACGATCGAGCGTCGAACCCTGCCGGATTGCCCGATTCGTCAACCATCCGTTGAACCTGGGCGGTAAGCATGTCCATTACATCCGGTGAGATGTCTTGCTGATGGTTGTCGGGAAATTGATCTTTCCCTTCGCTCATATCCTTAACAGCCATTTCAATGCCTTTCCATGAGTTCGCATCGATCGAGTTCAATGCTGTCACGCAACCTAGCCCGAATCTTGACCTGATGTCACACGGTGACCCGAGAGGTACACGGGATTGGATACCCCCAGCATAGACACACCGGTCCGTGTAGGCAAGGATCGCGACCGTCGAGTTCATCAATCTGCCGAGATACCCGCTAGCATCGATGGCCAGCTCGGCAAACAATTTATGAACCAATTTCGACGCCGGTCGGCATAGCACTCGACCCCAAAACCCGATTTGAGAATTGATACGCACCTACAATTCAATATGGAATCCGAAACTTATCCTTCTACTGCTTGATCCGTTGGTTCGAGTCTATTTTGATCCAAAGTGATCGTATCAACGATCACCTCAAGCTCTGATACCAGATCAGCCTGATTCTGTTGCAGATACATCCGTACGGACTCGTTTTCCAGCAATCGAGCCAGATAGCCCTTTGCCAGAACAAGATTGAGGACGTCTTGTCCGTAGGTCTGCTCGACCACCTTGTACTGTCCCTGCAGATTGCTCATCTCCCGCTCCATCTTCGCCATCTGCTCAGGACTTACGCCCGCAAGCTTCTTGGGCTTCTTCCCTTCGATCAACCTTGAGGCCGGCGTCGCAACGAGCAACGCTTCAGCGTACGAGACAGACAGGTTGTTCGCTGCCACCATCAGTTCGACGCACTCGACCTGTCGCGTCGGTTTCATCTTGCGTAGCGCTCGTGCGAGCTCCGGCGAAAACTGCCGGTCCTTCAGCAGCTCAGTCGCTTCAGCACAGATTCCGTCCAGCAATGCCATCCTCTTGATGATCTGCGACACATCGACGGACAGCGCCTTCGCGAGTCGCTCCGGGGACACACCTCGTTCGACGGCCCGACGAATCATGAAGTGCTCCTGGATAGTCGAGAGTCGATTGACGCGGTTGTTGTACGTGTAGCTCTCATCGTCCGTGGCAACGAGGCACGACACGGTGTTGAACTGGAGCTCCTGCAACGCGATCAGTCGCAGATGCCCATCGAGCAGGACGTGGTTGCCCGACGCCTGGTCGACCGGCGTCACCGAAAGCGGCTCGATCAAACCCACCTCTTCGATGGAGCTTCTGATCTGCTTGAACTTGCGCGAAATCATCATCCCGGCAGGTGTGCGCCGTGACGGCAGGATGCTCGTGATCGGAACGGACAGTGGTTCCGGAATGAATCCAAGTGCTACGCCGGTCATGCTGGACTCCCACTCGGCCATACACGTTCCGCCAGATACTTCGGCAACGTCGCCAGCTCCTCAGCGCGCAGCAGGTTGACGAAGTTCTCGTCGGCAAAGAGCTGCCTGAGGGCGCCGACAATGAACAGCAACCGCTGCTGCGTAAACTCTGCCTTGCGCACCATCGCTTTCTGCCGCTCAACTTCATGCTGATACGTTCGGACAAGGCTCGATGTGGTCACGTCCATCACCTTGCGCGTCATGTTTCGATTCGCCGTGCGGCCGAGCGCTTTCCTCCGCTCGATGACGCGCCGAGCGTCCATCAGTTGTCGCCCGCGCAATCTCCCCGATTCATATGCCTCCTGCAGGGCGGCCTGGATCGCCTCATCGTCGTCGCCGGCACCAACAATCGACAACGCTGCGTTCAGCGGAATGCGGCCTTTCTCGACTGCGATCACGAGGCGCTCTTCACCTTGATGCAGCAGCGTCAGGATCCCCTGCACGTAGTGCTGCGTGAGCCCCGTCTTCTCGGCGATCGCCTTCGGTGCATAGCCGCGCTCCTGCAGTTCGCGTATGCCGGCGAGCAGCTCGAGCGGTCGGCACTGCCGTCTCGCGATGTTTTCCGTCAGGCTCATGATGAACGCGTCTTCGTCGCTCACGCTCACCACCAGGGCTGGTATCGTCGTTTCGCCGAGTGATCGGAACGCCTTCAGTCGTCCCTCCCCACACACGAGAAGGTACTTCTCCACGCCACTGGCCGTTGCCCGCGGCGTAACCAGAATCGGCTTCTTCAGGCCGATCGTCTTGATGTTGGTTACGATTTCCTCGAAGACGCGGCCGTTGCGCTCGCGAGGGTTGATCACTTCGATCTGGCTGATGGGGATCATCCGAACCTCACCGGGCTGCTCACGCTGAGTCATGCTCTTCTCCTCAGCCGAGCACGCTGTGCCATACCGTATAAGTAGTCCAGCGTGTCGAAGCGATAACTCTCGAACTCGATCGGATTCCAGTCCGCGAGGCTGATACGAGGCTGCCAAAAATCGATGTGCGGCAGCAGGTAGTAGTCAAGCGCCGTCGAGTTGCTCTGGTCCAACCTGACCGCCACGGTGATGTCCGGAAGCAGGCTCGTGTCAAACCGCACCTTCCAGCGGTTACGGCCGCTGCTGCGCACCTGACACCGTGACAGCACGATGCAGGCAGTGAACTCCCGATTCACGGTCAGCAGGTCCGTCGCCGGATCACGCGATACCGATCCGCCGAGATCCGCGATCTTCTTTTCCGTCTCGGCAACGATCTCTGGATGCAGTTGCCGAATGAAGCGATTCGTTTCGATATAACGATAGTCACGGCCGGGCGTGAAGCCAACCGTCTGGTACGCACGAATCAAGCTACCGAAGCGATACACATACACCGAGGTGGACGGCATGCCCTCCGTTTCGTCGATCACGACGCCCGATAGAAAGCCTCGGCTTCGATACAGGTTTCGCAGACGCTCGATAAGCTCCTCACTCGAGTAGCGCCGGGCGCGCGCCCGCATGATTCCCTGCGCTGTATAGAACGTTTCGCTCGGCACGATGGATTCGAACGCACCCTCCTTGCGTATCCACATCTCCGACGGATTCGTGACACGAGATTTCTTCAGCTTGAACGACACACGGTTGTAGACGTTGTTGCCGATGTACTTTTCGTTAGTCAGCACCTCCCGAATAGTTGCCCGAGTCCAGGGACGCCCAAGGTCCGTCGGAACATTCATGCCGTTCAGGCGTGCGGCGATCTCGTGCTCATTGAGTGACTCATTGATGAACCAGCTGTAGATGAAGTTGACGATACGCACCTCGCTATCCGGGCCCGGCATCAGAATGACGCGGTCCGTCTGCAGGCACTTGTGTTGACCGCGTTGCAATTCCCCTTTCATGAGGCCATGCTCGTCGACCAGGATCCGGCGCAACGCATAGCCTGCCGGGCCGCCTTGCCGGAAACCGAGTTCGATCAACCTGCATTGACCTGCGAAGACCTTCGCTGACAGCTCACGGCTGTACTCACCGGCCATCGCACGCTTCACGCCTTTGACGATCGTCGAAACTGGCGAGCCGTCGTTCTCGAACTGTTCGGCGCAATAGGCGACCTGGATGCCTGCGCGCCGGCAGATGTACTCGTAATAGGCACTTTCGTCTGCATCCTGGAATCGTCCCCAGCGGCTTACGTCGTAGACGAGGATTACCTGGAAATCGGCCATGCCGGTTTCCACGTCCCGGATCAGCTGCTGCAGCGCTTGGCGCCCATCGATTCGCAAACCACTTTTACCCTCGTCGGCGTAGGTCCGCACGATCTCGAGATCGCGACGAGCAGCGTAGTCGCGAATGCGATCACGCTGATTCTCCGTCGAGTATTGCTGGTGCTCCGTCGACATCCGAACGTATTCAGCAGCCCGCATTCTGCAGGCCTGCTCGTCAACGGATTCGCATGTGCAATCGAGGTCCACGATCCAGCTCCAACTGGCAACCGCCCCTCGCTGCGCCATCCCGACATCAATTAGGGGATTTGTATCGGCGAACGCGTCGCGCCTTGCAATGACGTCGAATGCGAGCGAGTACACAGCCAAGGTAGCAGGCCATAGACCCTTGTCGTACACGTCATCTCTTTGCAATCATGCCGGAGCCGGCCTCGGCTCAGATAGCACGGCGATGTGCACCGTCCACGCGTTCATCTTTGCAACGCCGGCCTCAACCGCGTTACGCAGGATATAAAACCCAGATGCCAGCGGGCGATGGGCCGACCACACGTCCATGTTTGCAACAGCACCAGCAGTGCGCCGCGCATTTCGTCGTCGCTGCATCGCGCAATTGCGATCGCGATAGGCCGGGTGCGTCTCGCGGTAGTGCCGCCAGTAGTCAGGATGTCGGGCCCGCCAGTTGGCCTGGGCGCGGATCTGATTCTCGCGATAGTCGGGATCGACTCGCATGCGCTGGTGCTGCCATGCACGCCGGCGAGCACGCTGGCACGCCTTGGCCGAGCAGAAGCGTTGATGCGGGATGTGTAAGAGCGGAGTGAAGGGTGTGCCGCAGGCGGCACAGATCCGATCCGATTTCATGGCCGTGCTCCACAGAGGAATCGCAGTGGGGCCGGCCGTGTTCGGGGCCAGGGTCGGTTGAAGCCAGCTCACGGGACGCGGCGTCCCACCCTCGCAGATTTTCCGCCGCTCGCGGTGCTTGTGCGATTCATGCCTATCAGGTCGACGCTCCGTCGGCGCGACGCACCGGGTGTAGCATGCAATTGCACTCCCAGCGGCTTCCCGCGGCGTCGTAGTATTTAGGGCACGACAGCCGTGCCGCATCCCGGTCAATCGCGCTAATCATGTGGAGATATGAAGTGACTTCCGCGAAGGGCTTGATCATCGAGATTCAGGCCCCCCTTATGGAAGTGGCGACGGGATTCTCCTGATACCTGATGGTGGCCCGGGGGGCGAGTTGGAGACGTGCTTGAACTTGATCTGGTCGCCGAACCCGGCTCAGCAGTGATTCGGAATCGTTATGCGGATTGTCGCCAAATTTCCAGACCGGATACGTCATAACGCGACAGCCGCAGGACTACATTTCAGCAACGCTGGCTCATCCTCGAGCCTTGCCCCACGGGCCTCGCCAGCCCACCTCGAGAACTTTCAAGTTTTGTGACACATTCGCCCAATTTTTTCACTATTTGCGAGACAGGGCCTTGATGTTCGCGTTAGATTTAGTGAAAAATTCCAATAAAATCAATGGTGCACTTTTCACTAATTACCACCTTCTGCAGTAGGCCTAGGCTGCCAGAGTAAGTACGACTGGCGCCACAGTTTTGCGACTGTATGACTAAGTATTGGCAACTGCCCTACTCATTGCGGCTGCCACGTCACTGCCTCGCCCTACGGACCGTAATCTGTAGGGCGAGTGTTCGAGTCCCTCCCCCCCGAAAGGATTCCCTTCAGAATCAAGAAACTATGCCGCGCTAGCCAGCGGCATTTCTTCTTTCTGCTCCCCAATGTTGTCCGAAACTTGACCGTCCCTGGCAATAGAGGCAATGGTGGCGAAACCGGTGGCGACGGCGGTGACAGCGGTGACGGCCCTGCCGTAGGCGAAATCGGCGGCCAACGTGTGCTCATCAACCCGCAAGGCCGCTTTATCCTGACGCGCCGCGACGGCCGCGACACGCCCATTCCGGTGGACGAATACCGACGCGAGGTGATCCAGCGCGTGCTGAGTGAAGCGCACAACCTTGACGAGTTCCGCTCGCTTTGGATCGAATCTCAGAAGCGCCGCAGCCTCATCGATCACCTACTCGGCGATAACTTCAGCCACCCATACGACCCGCTGACCACAACCAACTCACTCCAGGAGTCGGAAATGGCTAACGCCAATCATAAGTCACGCCCTGTCGTAACGGAACGCTTCATCACTGTTCAAGAGTCAGCGCGCCATCATTCCTTGTCTAGGGTCCTCCGCGCCATCAGAGCGCACCGGAAACTGAACACGACGTATTTCCCGTGGATCAAATTCGCGGGAGTATGGCTTGAGGATGCGGGATTCGAAGTAGGAGAACGCGTACGGGTGACTGTCGAGGACAAGCGGCTCATCATCACGCCGATGTGATCGACGCATTGCCCACGGTGGGCGTCGCAAGTCACCACCGCTTAGATAGCTCGGTGCCCGATACTCCGCACCGTTAGTAACTGTGACGAGCGACGGTCGTTCTGCAAATGCAGCGGGCCGGTCACTCAAGTCCGCTGCCACGTAGCCTTTCGGCACGAGCTGCAACCCATGCCAGGCGCACTGCACATTTCCGTCGCGCCAATGCAAAAACCCCCGCCTTTCGGGCGGGGGTTCTTGGCTTAGGGAGCCTGACGATTACCTACTTTCACACGGGAATCCGCACTATCATCGGCGTAGAGTCGTTTCACGGTCCTGTTCGGGATGGGA
>NZ_JAUJQH010000053.1:0-12402 GCF_030482905.1 Burkholderia sp. AU45251
GCGCGACCAGATCAGGTCGTGCGTACCGTCCTCGCCTTCGATCAGGCGGGCATAGACCGGAGCCGGGAACGAAGGATCGTCGAGGGTCACGGACTTGTATTCCCGCCCGGCCTCGCTGGTCTTGTTCCACGCCGCGCCGATGTCGTGGCCGGCGGCTTGGAGGCGGAAGTCGGGGGCGTTCTCGCTGCTGCCCTTGTCGTTGGGAACCAGCTTGACCTTGACGTTGAGCGTCAGGGTGCGCAGCGTGCCGGTGAAGCCGTCTTTGTCTGCGGTGAAGGTGCCGATGTTGGCCATGATGATTTCTCCTTTCGGTTGAACAAGGTTCGCGCCCATCGCGTCCTTGTTGTGATCCGGCCGGCGGGGGACGGGCTGGCTGCACCGCTTGCGGTCGAAACGCAGTGGAGAGCCTGGAGGCGAAAAGAATTTGCTGCGCGAGGAAGCCGCGCAGCGGCGGGGAAATTGTTTTCGCCGGACGGTTGCAGCCATGAAGCCCGAGGCGCAGCCGCGCCCCCGCCAGGATTCACAACGAGACAAGGACGCCTTGGGCCGAACCGCTCCGAAAGAAGATGGGGCCGACTCGGCATCCCCGCCCGAAGGCTTCTCCGGCTCGCCCGCTGACGCGGGCCAGGTCAACCCCGCAACGACAGGCGAGAACGCCCCCGCCATACCTTGCGGCGCCGGTCTTGAGGCGTGGCGTGGAAGCTCCATAGCGATACCGGGCGGGTTGTCCGTGAACCGTCCTTCGTGACGTGATGGGCAGGAACCGCCAGCGTTGAGGACGGCACGCACCTGCACAACCTGCCGCAGCAAGCGCCAGCGTGTTCGCCAGCGTCCCGTCCATCGCGGCGGGACGTTGGGCGGGCCGATCCGGCGCAGCCGGTTCGGCAGCATCGAGGGGCGCCAAGCATCGCGCGGCGGGGATAGCTCGCAGGGCTTTCCCCTGGAGGCAAGCGAAGCGCGCAGCGCCGCAGGCGCGAAGGCGTGAGGGATTGAAGCCGAATGGCCGTGACGGCAAAGACGGCACGGGGCGTAGCCCGAAAGCCCGGCGGCGCTATGCGCCGACACGCCCAGGCCGTTCCAGATTTCTAAGCAGGAAACGCGGACATGCCTCTGATGAAATGGGCGCGGCCCTACGCTGCGAGGTATGCACGCGGCAAGCCGAAAACCGCTGGTGATTCCCGCGCACGGCGGGCGCTACGGCTTGCAGGCCCATACGGGCCTGCCATTACCGGGCGGGAAGCCCGGTCACGTCAACGCCGCCGTCTGAGCTGCCGCGAGGGCGGCGGCGTGCCGATTCGGCTGGTGGCCTTGAACACCGGGCGCGGCCACTGCCGCGCCCGGATTTTGCGTCCACCGCGCCCAGGACGGTACGGCCTGGGCGCGGTGCTGATCGCGGTTATTCCTTCGTCTCGATGAGCCACCACACGGCACGCGGCAAGGCGCGGCCCGTGATGGGGTGAATGTCGGTGAGGTCGGCGCAGGCCGTCCAGCCCGAGGGCGGGCGGTAGCCGCGCACGTCGCCATCGCCGTTCCAACGGCGGGCGCGTACCGTGCCAGCGGCGTAGATCGCCGCCATGCGCGGGCGGCTAATGGTGGTGCGGGTCATGGGGGCTTCTCCTTCCAGCGAAGCGCCCCGGTCGAGGCCGGGGCGCTTGCCTTCGGCGCGGGTCAAGCGGCCAGCGCCTCGGCGGGTTCATCCGCTATTGCCTCGGCATCCTCCGGGGCGTTCTGCTCCGGGCCTGCCTCTTGCGCGGCGTCCTGCGGGCCTGCGGCCTCGAAGATGGCGGGCATCCAGCCCGTGCCATCGGCCAGCCGCTCGGCTTCGCTGGCAATGTCGGCCTTCTTCAACTTCGCCAGCCGGTTGGCCTGCTCGGGTGCGTACTCGCCCACGGCATCCAGAATCACGGCCTTGGAAACGTGCTTGAAGTAGCCTTCTGCGGTCGGCTTCCACCATGCGGCCATGTCGAGGCCCACGGCCTGCGCCAGTTCCTCGCCGGGTTGCTGCACCGTGGCGCGGGGCGTCACCACGTCCACCGTGGAAGCCACGCACACGGCCAGCAGCCGCACCAGTTCATCTTGCGACTTCGCCAGCAGCGCGGCGAACAGTTCGGCGCTGTCCTCCGGCAAGGCTTCACCTGCCACCTGTTGCAGTTCGCGCAGCGCCACGGCAGCGGGCGATTCCGGCCAGTCCGGGGCCATGCCTTCCAGCCGGTCTTGCACCGTGAGGCGCACGCCGAGCGGCAGGCCATCGCCGTAGGCGTCGGGCTGCAAGACAGTCTGCACCATGCCATGCACCAGCGCGGCCAGCGCGACGTGCGGATGCCGCGCGACTTCGATTTGCAGCGCCGCCGTGCGGTGGGCGCTCAATCGCTGCGCCAGCCGATCGGACAGGCTCGCGGCCTTGGGTGCGTCGTCGGCGTCCTCGTGCTCGTCGTTGGCGGCTTCGCCTTCGGCGCTGCCGAAACCGCGCCGCAGCTTTTCCAGCGTGCGCAGCGCCTTGGCCTCGGCTTCGCGCAGCAGGCCGCGATGAATGACGGCCTCGCCGTTGCGGTCGATGGTGACGATGGCACCGGCCACCTCGCGCACCTCGGGGGCATAGCCTTGCAAGGCGTCCTCCGCGTCTTGCAGTTCCCCGACCACCTGATCGCGCCGCTGTTCCAGCTTCTCGGCCTTGTCCTCGTCCTCGGCGTCGCAGGCTTCTTCCAGTTCGGCGTCGATCTTTTCGAGGCGGCTTTCCAGCGAGGCGATGCGGCGGGCCTCGCGGGTGGTCGGCTCGCGGCGATGGCGCGGGGCGTTCTGGAACGCCTGCCGTTCCTCGTAGGCCAGATGCGGCACGGCCTCCACCCATGCCCATCCCTCGGCGCGCACGTCCTCGGCCAGCGTTGCCAGCTTGTCGCGCACCAGCGTTTCCAGCACTGCGGTATCGGTGAGGTAGGTTCCGGCATCGCCTTCCGCGAACAGGTCGCGGCGGATGCCGCCGCCTGCCTGCCGGTAGGTGTCCAGCCCGACGAAGCGCACCAGCGCGTGCGTGGCGTCGATTTCGCGCTCGGTCAGGCGCTCGCGCAGCTTGGACGGGCTGCGCTGCCATTCCGGCGCACCATAGAACGCGGCTTCCTGCGCGGCGTGGTCATCGGTGATGGTCAGGGCCATCAACTGTTCCAGCGTCACGCCACCGGCCCGGTAGTCGGCCATGAGACGCGGCGAGACGTTCGCCAGCTTCAAGCGGCGCTGCACCACCAGCGGGGACACGCCGAAGTCGGCGGCAATGTCCTCGACGGGCCGGCCTTCCTTGACCAGCGCGGCGAAGGCCGCGAACTGGTCGGCGGGGTGCATGTTCTCGCGCTGCACGTTCTCCGCGAGGCTGACGGTGCGGGCGGACGCATCGGCCACCAGCAGGCACGGCACTTCGTAGTCAGTGGGGATGCGCTTCTTCTTCGCCAGCAGCTTCAAGGCGGTCAGGCGGCGGTCGCCTGCCACCACCTCGTAAGCCTCGCCATCGGCGGAAAGGATGACGATCAGGTTTTGCAGCAGGCCGATGCGGGCAATGCTCGCGGCCAGCTCGGGGATGGACTGGCGCGGGGTCGTGCGGACGTTGCGCTTGGAGCGGCGCGGCAACAGTTGCGACAGCGGAACCAAGATCAGGTTCTTGGTCGGATCGGCCACTTCCAGCGGTGCGGCGGCTTCGATGGCGACGGTTTCGGTTTTGAGTACAGCGTTCATGGTGATAACTCCTTGCGGTTGGGATGCAGCAGCGAGAGAAGCGGCAAGGGCTGCTGCCTGCCCCTGCCGCGTGGGGATTCAGGCTTTCAACTGGCGCAGGCCATCGGCCAGCAGCCACAGGGCGCGATTGAGGCGCACGCTTTGGTCGATGCCCTGCACGGGCCGGGTGGTCTGGCGGCGGCCATTCGCGGCGCGGGCGGACAGGCCGCCTTTGGTCAAGTTCTCCTGCGTGCGGTTGAACACGCTCCACAGGTCGCGGCGGTCGTCGTCGTGGCGACGTGGCATCAGGATTTGCGATTCCGTGATGGGCGCGGGCTTGTCCTCGTCGTACTTCAACGCCAGCGCAGCGCGGGCGAACACTTCGGATTCCCCGGCGTCGAGCGTGATGGCGCGCATGGCATCGCGCGATTCCTGCGCCCGGTCGAAGCCGTGCAGGACTTCGTAAGCGCCTTCGATGACGTGCCCGGCTACGTCGCCCTTGTGCGGCACGCGCACGTCGGCCACGGTGTCGCCGCAGACAAGGCCATTGCTGCAAACGAAGCGGAACATCCCGGCCAGCATCTGATAGCTGCTGGTGCCGTCATGGGAGTTCAGCAGGATGATTTCGTTGGCCTCGCGGCCGTTGATCTGGCTGGCGTGGCGCAGCCGGATCATGTGCTTGGTGTAGTCGCGGCGGTCGTCGTGGCGCACGCGGGTTTGCGTCACCATGAAAGGCTCGAAGCCTTCCCCGCGCAGTTCTTGCAGCACGGTCGCGGTGGGGATGTAGCTGTACCGCTCAGAGCGGCTTTCGTGCGGGGCGTCCGCGAAGATGGACGGGGCCACGGCCCGGATTTGGTCGTCGGACAAGGGACGTTCCGAACGCAGCACCGGGGAACGGGAAGCGAAGCGGGATGCGAGTTGCATGGCATTTCTCCTGACAAAGAAAAAAGGGGTTGCTGTTCACCGCACACCGGATTCCTAGATTCGGAAGCCCAGCCTTTCGGCGGTTCGGTGCGGTCGGCACGAGGAACCCGGTTGGCCCTGTTGCCACCGTCTTTCCTGAGTTCATCGCCCGCGACGGTCAGAGCGCGCGGACGGGGGCCGTCAAGGAGGCAAGCGCAGGGTTGGTGCGGCCCGCAGGCGCAGCCGAGGACACGGCCCTGCGCGCCTTGACGGCACACGGCCGCGGGCTACAGTCGCGGTGAAGGTGATGAAGTCAGGGGAGACGGTTGGACATGGCAACGGCCCCTCAGCACGCCGACAGCACGGCAAGCGAAGCGCGCAGGCCCGGATCTAGGAATCCGGGCCGGAGGCGTCAGCCGAGCGGAGCGAGGGAACGATGGAAGCCCGTCAGGGGCGAGACGCCGCAGGCGGCTCGATGCGCTACGCGCACGACAGCGCGACCGGCCATGTTTCTTGGCCGGGGACGCACGGACTCCAAGGCTCGATGTACAAGCTCATGCGCCAGTCATCGGGAAACAGGTTCGACAGCGGCTGCTGCGGTCTGGCCGATCCGGCGCAGCCGGTTCGGCGGCCTTTGAGGGGCGCCAAGCTCCGCGCGGCGGGGATAGCCCGCAGGGCTTTCCCCTGGAGGCAAGCGCAGCGCGCAGCGCCCCGTCAGGGGCACTTAGGCATCACGCCGAGTCGTCAGGACGCAGGCTGGATTCCGCAACCGGCATCCAAGGCGAGGTCGAGTTCAGGTAGTAGCGCCTGCCACGCGCATACAGCCCCGAAGGCTCGGTAGGCTGGTAGAACCCGGTGACGCGGCGCCGGAACTGCGCGCCAAACTCGTTGGTGTAGATCACCGCGTCGCCGATCTTGAAGCGCAAGGGCTGACCGTTCTCCGGCGCGAACGGCTTGAGCGCATCGTGTTGCGCCGTGATTTCGATGATGTAGTCGTGATGGCTGCTCATGGCATTGATCTCCTGCGAAGGTTGGGAAAGCGCAAGGAGCGCCTTGCGGCGCTCCAAGGGCTGGTTCAGACGACGACACGCCCGACCAACCGGGCATCGCGCGCGTAGGCGCTCAACCGCTTCTCGGCGCGGAAAGACAGGTCGCGCTCGATCGGCAGGCCCAGCCTGCCGCGCACGGTCGCCAGCTCGCCCAGGCTGACCCAGCCGATTTCCGGCATCCCCAGGCCCAGGTCGCAAAGACCAAAGGCGTGGTCGTGGTCGTGGTCATCGGGATCAATCTCGGTCAGCAGCCAGGTCGCGCCGGCATCCGGCGTGAACAGCTTGACGACGGGTGCCGGATCGAAGTCCGGGTTCTCCAAGGATTCGCGGCCGTTGGCCAGCAGCACGATGCGCTGCTCGTCAGTGATGAGTGCGTTGTTCATGGTGAACTCCTGAAAGGTTGCCGGGCGGAATTGCCCGACCCTTCCGGGGCACGGCGCAGCGCAAGCAGTCAGGGGTCAACGACGGCCGCCAGGACGCAAGCGCCATCGGCGCGCAGCCCTTGACGGCGAGAACGCCGTGGCACGATGAAGGGGACAGCAAGACCGCCTCCCTCGCACCTCCACGCACGCGGTTTTTGGCAAGCGAAGCGCGCAGGCCCGAATAGCAATCCGGGCCGGAGGCATCAGCGATGTGAAAGGCGGGCAGTTCTTAAATGCGCGCCCAGTCCCGGTGCAGATCGTCAACGATCATGGGATGACGGTGCCCGCCTCGGTCTGCATGTTCGCGCAAGTGAGGATGATCTGGCGGTAGATCAGGGTGATCGTGGGCGATGTCGGAAGAATCACTAGCGGGCCAGAGCCACAGCGCCAGTCCCACTCCGACAAGACCAATCAGCGACATGATGATGAAGGTCGATTGCAGCCCAAAGGCAGCGCCGAAGCGACCGGCCAAGGGATAGCAAATGAGCCAACACGCATGGGACAGGGCGAATTGCGCGGCAAAGACCGCGGGGCGATCCTCGGGATGAGCGGAGCGGCGCAACAGCCGGCCGGAAGGTGTTTGCGCCACGCTGTAGCCGAAGCCGACCACCAACCAGATCACCACCAGAACGGCATAGGTCGGAATCATTGCCCCGGCTGCCGTTCCCACAACCAGCATCGTCGCTCCCGCAATCATGACAGGTCGATCAGCAATCTTGTCGAGCAGGCGAGGCAGCGCGAAGGCCGCAACCATCGACCCGCCTCCGAAGGCCGCCAGCGCCCACGCTACCTCGGATTCGCCCAGGCCGAAGCGTGCCTTCACGATGACCACCGTGTTCACGATCACCATTGACCCCGCTGCTGCCACAGCGAGGCTGATCGCCAGCAGACCCCGAAGGCGCGGCGTGGCGAGGTAAATGCGCGTGCCCCGCGTAGTACGATCCCATATGCCACGACACGGGCCGGGAACGGTTGTGGGAAGCCTCACGCTGACCACAAGCGCGGCTGACACGAGGAAGCCGAGAACCGTTCCGGCAAACAGGTTGTGGAAGCTGATGACCGTCAGTAGCGCGGCGGCCAGCATCGGGGAAATCAGGCTTTCCAAATCGTAGGCCAGCCGGGAAAGCGACAGTGCTTTCGTGTACTCGTCTTCGTCGGGAAGGATGTCCGGGATAGTGGCTTGAAAGGTCGGCGTGAAGCCTGCGGACGCCGCCTGCAAGACGAAGATCAGCAGATAGATTTGCCAGATTTCGCTGACAAAGGGCAGGCAGAGCGCAACGGATGCTCGTACTAGGTCAAGGGCAACGAGCAACGACCGTCGCGGCAGCCGGTCGGCGAACGCCTGCGCGACCGGGGCGACTCCGACATAGGCCAGCATCTTGATTGCGAGTGCCGTCCCGAGTACCGCGCCGGCATTCGCCCCGGCCAGATCGTAGGCAAGCAGGCCAAGGGCCACCGTCATCAGGCCGGTGCCGACAAGCGCAATCACCTGAGCGGCGAACAGGTGACGATAGGTACGGTTCTTCAGGACGGAGAGCATCGGCGGGCCTCAGAGCAGTTTGGTCAGTGCCTTCATTTCGGTCAAAACGGAGTCTTCGTCATGGGCCAGGCAATGGTCGATGTGGTCGTGGATCAGGACGCGCTTTGCGGCCGTCACCGCGCTTTCCACCGCCGCGAGCTGGCGGGCGATGTCGAGACAGGATTCGCCACTTTCGATCATCCCTATGACGTGCCGAAGATGACCATCGGCGCGTTTCAGCCGCTTCACGAGATCGGGATGGGTTGAGTGCTTGTGTGTCGCGTTCATGTGGCAATTGTATCCCCCCTGGGGGGATATGAAAAAGTGCGCCGCCCGCGAAGGAGCGACGCACCGAAGGCCGCACGACGCAATCAGCCCGCCGCCGGCGCTGTCATCGACTGCAACTGCTCGATCACGCCAGGCTCAACGAACACGCAAGCCTGCTCGTCCGCGATCGGCACGTTGAACACCTGCGCGAACACCGTGCGCCGCAGATGGGCCAGCCGGCCCGTCCGGTATGCCTGCTCGGGCTTCATGCGCCCGCCAGCCTGCGACCCGCTGCGCTGCGGATCGCATTCGACCAGCGCGACAAAGCCATCGTCGGCCAGCTTCTGATGCTCGGGGCACAGGCCCCAGCCGGTCGCCGTGTGGCGCTCCATGCTCGCGCGCAGGCGCTTGTCCAGCAGGATCGCGCCGGTGTCGAACGCCGTGCCGCAGACCAGGCAAACGTGCTGTTCGAGGGAAACGTGTGATTTGTCGTTCATGACGGTTCTCCGGTTGCAAGGGCGGAATTGCCCGGAACCGTCGCCCTCACGGCGCAGCGCAGCAGTCAGGGGTCGCAGACGGCCGCCAGGACGCAAGCGCGCAAGGCGCGCGCAGCCCTTGCACGGCGAGAACGCCGTGATACGGTGAAGGGACACAGCAAGACCGCCCCCTCACACCACCCCACGCACGCGGGTTTTTGGCAAGCGAAGCGCGCAGGCGCGGATCAGCGAGCCGGGCCGGAGGCGTCAGTGATGGAAGCCCGACAGGGGCGAGACTCGCGCAGCGAGGCTCGATGCGCAGCACGACAGCGCGACGGCGGTACGCCGGGACGCCCGACTGCTTGGGACAGGACTATTCGTTGTCGGTCTTGCGCTGCTCGATCTGCAACTGCGCCCGTTGCGTTGCTTGTTGCAGCCGCTCCACCAGCACGCCCCTCGGCGGCAAGGCGGTCAGGTACTCGGCGACGTGGATGCCCGACTTGTCCAACTCCAGCAATTCGATCTGCTCGCGCTTCTTGCCGGTGACCTGCCCCCTTCCGCCGTACCACTGAATCGGAAGTCCTGGGGTTGAGGTTAATCGATCTTGTTTGAACTGCGAGCTGCATCGCCAGCGCGCTGGCGATGCAGCTCGGCGAACCTTGCCGGTGGCATGCGCCCCAGGCTGCTATGCGGGCGCACCTCGTTGAAGTCTTGCCGCCACATCGCAATGGCCGCGCGCGCCTGCGCCAGGGTCTGGAACCAGTGTTCGTTGAGGCACTCGTCGCGGAATTTGCCGTTGAAGCTCTCGATGTAGCCGTTCTGCATGGGCCGTCCCGGCTCGATCAGGATGTGCCGGATGCCGTGAGCCTGCGCCCAGGCCATGAATGCCCTGCTGGTGAACTCCGGCCCGTTGTCGGTGCGCACCGCCTGCGGGTAGCCGCGGAAGCGGGCCGCCTCGTCCAGCAGCCGGGTGACGTAGCCACCGGAGATGCCGAAGTCGGCGGCGATCTGCACGCACTCGTGGCTGAAGTCGTCGGCCACCGTCAGGCACTTGATGCGCCGGCCGCTGGCCAGGCTGTCGCTGACGAAGTCCATGCTCCAGACCTCGTTGACCGCTCGGGCCAACTGCAGCGGCACCCGCTCGGCGGCAGGCCGCTTGGCCTTCCTGCGCTTGCGCACCGACAGGTTCGCCTGCCGATACAGCCGCAGCACCCGCTTGTGGTTCACGCCGGCGAACTCCGGCCGCAGCAGGTCGTGGATGCGCCGGTAGCCGAAACGCCGGCGCACATGGGCGATCTCGATGATCTTGGCGCTCAGGGCCTGGTTCATCTCGCTTTCCTCGGGCGGGTGGCGATAGCTGTCGCGGGAGAGCCCCACAAGGCGGCAGGCACGGCGCTCTGACAGGTGAAACTGCTCCACCATCGAGGCAACCGCCGTGCGTTTGGCCTGTGGGGCTAGCGCTTTACCCCGAAGACGCCCTTCAGCGCGTGGATGTCCAGGTGCGCCTCGGCCAGCAGCTTCTTCAGCTTGGCGTTCTCGCTCTCCAGCTCACGCAGCCGTTTGGCGTCGGCCACGTCCATGCCGCCGAACTTGGACCGCCACTTGTAGAACGTCGCGTCGCTGAAGCCGCCTTTGCGGCACAACTCCTTGATCGGCATCCCCGCCTCGGCCTGGCGGATAAACCCGATGATCTGCTCCTCGGTGAACCTGCTCTTCTTCATGCCCGTCATTCTCCTGGTTGACGGACTTCACTAACTTCAGCTTGGTACGGCTGGAAGGGAGCAGGTCACCGGTGCAAAGGATGATCCCCAGCGGCGAGGCTTCCTCCGGCTCCCGTTCGTGCTTGTCCAGCCAGCGAAGATAAAGCTCCATCTGTCCCTTGAAAGCTGCCTTGAACTCGCCGACCTTCAACTCCACTGCCACCAGCCGCCGCAGCTTGCGGTTGTAAAACAGCAGGTCGAGGTGGAAATCCTCGCCGTCGATCTGGATGCGCTTCTGCCGGGCCACGAAGCTGAAACCCGCGCCCAGCTCCAACAAGAACGACTCCATTTCGCGGATGATCGCCGCCTCCAAGTCGCCTTCCTGCCAAGTGTCCCGCAGCCCCAGGAAGTCGAGGATGTACGGGTCGCGCATGACCAGGGCGGGCGACATGCGCTGCGCATCGCGCATCGTCGCCAGCTCGTGCGCGATCGTCTCGCCCGGCTTTTGAGACAGCGCCGTGCGCTCGTACAGCATCGAGTCGATGCGCTCGCGCAGCGTCCGGACGCTCCAGCGTTCGGCGCTCGCCATCTGCGCGTAATAGTCCCGCTGGAGCGGGTCTTTCAGCGGGATCAGGGCGATGAAGTGCGTCCAGCTCAATTCTCGTATCAGTGATACGAGAATCTGCTCGTCGGGGAAGGTGGCCGCGAACTGCACCATGCGGCGCAGGTTCTGCTCGGCAAAACTGCCGCCGTACTCCTTCACCAACTGCGCCGCCAGGGTGGGCAGGACTTCCTTGCCGTAGGCGCCCCGGCGTCCGTCCAAGACGTGCGTGCGGATGCGCTGGCCGATGCGCCAGTAGAGCATCGTCAGCTCGCTATTCACCGTCGAGGCGGCGCGCTTGCGCGCCGCCTCGATCAGTGCCCGAATGTCGCCCAGCAGCGCCGAAGGCGCTGCGGACGATGCTGCGGATGACCGGCGCGTGTTCATGCCGCCGCCTCCGCAAGCTGGCGCGCACCCGTGATGGCTTGGCGGCGGCTGGCCACCAGCTCGGCCGCATCGCGCACCGGCTTGTCCTCGGTGTGGACGTAGTGCATGAACATCGCCACGGTCTTGTGGCCCGTCAGCTTCATGCCCACTTTGGTCGGCACGCCCGAATTGGCAATGTCGGTGGTCGAGCGATGGCGGATGCCGTGCGTGCCGACGTGCGGGACGCCGGCGGCCTTGAGCACCCGGCACCAGCCGCCATAGTGCTCGCCAAAGGTCAGGTGCTTGGCCGGGTCGTTCGGCGATGGCAGGACGTAGGGGCAGCCCTCCCGGCGCGGCGCCGTCGAAAGCAGCCGATAGGCTTCCTCGCTCATGGGCTTGGAAATGCCGCCGACCTTGCTGTCGGGCCACACCACGCGCCGGTTCTCGAAGTCCAGCCAGCTCCATTCGAGCGGGCAGATTTCGGAGCGCCGGGCGGCGAACTCGAATTGCAGCCGGATCGCCAGCGGGATGACGTAGTTCTCCAGCCCCTCCGCCTCCAGCTTCTCCAACTGGCGGAAGATCCGCACCATTTCCTCGTCCACGATGAGCCGGGTTTCCTTGCCCGGCGGGTACATGGGGACGTGGCGGCACGGGTTCGTGCCGTCCGGGCGGTAGCCCCACACTTCGGCCAGGTTGAACATCTTGCGCAGCACGCCGAAGGTCTTGTTCGCCTCGGTCGGCTTGTAGGCCAGTTTCTCCATCAGCCCGGCAATGTCGGGCCGCTTCACGTCATGCACCTTCTTGCGGCCCAGCAGCGGGATGATGTTGCGGTCTATGACGCCCTGATAGCCGTCCTGCGTGCTGGGCTTGTTGCGCTTCTTGGAGTAGTCCTCCATGAACTTCTTGCACAACTCGGCCATCGTGGGCGCCTTGCGCGCCTCGGCCTTGGCGCCGCCGGGGTCGCCGCCCCGGCGAACCTCGGCCAGCCAGTCCTGTGCCTTGACTCGTGCCTGTTCGACGGTCAGCTCCCCGTACAGCCCCAGCGAGGGCTTGCGGGGCTGGCCGGAGTTCGTGCGGTACTGGAGCATGAACACCCGGCGGCCGGTCGGGGTAATCTTGCACAGGAAGCCGGGCACCACGGTATCTCGCAGTTCAACATCCTTGGCCTGGGGTTGGGCCGACTCCACGGCGGTCTTGGTGAGCTTGATCTTTGCCATGATGACTCCTCGGAACAACCCGGATTCCAGGAGCCAGATAGGAGCGGCGCGAGGGAAAACCGGGTCAAGTTTCAGAAAGCACCGGCATATGATGGACGCGCGTAAGTTATTGATAAACCTGCTGTATCTAGCTACGGCGCAGTCCAGCGAACTACCGGGCTGGAGTCATCGTGAAACAAAAAA
>NZ_JAUJQH010000054.1:0-11828 GCF_030482905.1 Burkholderia sp. AU45251
GTTCATGAAGTCGAATACGAGCGCGACGAGCACCAGCGTCGCGACCATCCAGAGGGCGAGTTGTATCGAATGCATCGTGATCCGCTCAGGCGTTTTCCAGCACGATGCCTTCGATGATGTTCGCGACGTCCTCGCACTTGTCGGTGATCTCTTCGAGCAGCTCGTAGATCGCCTTCAGCTTGATGAGCGTCTTCACGTCGTCTTCCTCGCGGAACAGCTTCGACATCGCCGCGCGCAGCACGCGATCGGCCTCCGATTCCCAGCGGTCGATCTCCTCGCACTGCTTGAGGATCTGCGCCGACTGCTTCATGTCGGACAGCAGCCCGACCGCCTGCTGCACGTGCTGGGCCGACTGCGTGACGATGTGCGCGAGCTGGCTCGCCTCGGACGTGACGGAACGCACGTCGTACAGCGACACGGCCGTCGCGACGTCCTCCATCAGGTCGAGGATGTCGTCCATCGTCGTGATCAGCTTGTGGATCTCGTCGCGATCGAGCGGCGTGATGAAGGTCTTGTGCAGCAGATCGATCGTTTCGTGCGTGAGCTTGTCTGCGGCCTTTTCGGCCGTCTGCACGTTTTGCTTGTGAATCTCGGCGTTGGCGAGATTGTCGATCAGCAGTTCGAGCTCGCGGCCACCGGAAACGATGTACTTCGCGTGCGCATTGAAAAGTTCAAAGAACTTGCCCTCGGTGGGCATGAATCGACCGAACATGGGATTCCTGAGAGATTGTCAAACTACTGTCACGAAAACGGGCGACATTGTACCGTTTTCGGTCGCGACGCGACGCGCGCACATGCGCGCGCCGGGATTGGATACAACGTTTGGCGATTTAGGGCTTTACAAACCGGCGTTACTCGCCGTAGAAGGTCTGCGCCCCTGCAAAGTTGTCGAACTTCGTGTATTGCCCCAGGAACGTGAGTCGAACGGGGCCGATCGGACCGTTACGCTGCTTGCCGATGATGATCTCGGCCGTGCCCTTGTCGGGGCTGTCCGGGTTGTAAACTTCGTCACGGTAAATGAACAGGATCACGTCCGCATCCTGTTCGATTGCGCCAGATTCACGCAAGTCCGACATCACCGGGCGCTTGTTCGGGCGTTGTTCGAGGCCGCGGTTCAGCTGCGACAGCGCGATCACCGGCACGTCGAGTTCCTTCGCGAGGCTCTTCAGCGATCGCGAGATTTCCGAAATTTCCGTCGCGCGGTTCTCGCCCTGCGACGAACCCGACATCAGCTGCAGGTAGTCGACGATGATCAGGCCGAGCTTGCCGCATTGCCGCGCAAGACGCCGCGCCCGCGAGCGCAATTCCATCGGGTTCAGGCCGCCCGTTTCGTCGATGAAAAGCTGCGCCTCGCTCATCTTCTGCACCGCGTGCGTCAGCTTCGGCCAATCTTCGTCCGTCAGGCGGCCCGTCCGCATCCGGTGCTGGTCGAGCCGGCCGATCGAGCCGAGCATACGCATCACGAGCTGGGTGCCCGGCATTTCCATCGAGAACACCGCCACCGGCAGCCCGTACTCGACCGCGACGTATTCGCCGATGTTCATCGAGAAGGCCGTCTTACCCATCGATGGGCGCCCCGCGACGATGATCAGTTCGCCGCCGTGCATCCCGGACGTCATCCGGTCGAGGTCGACGAAGCCCGTCGGCGTGCCCGTGACGTCGCTCGGGTTCGCGGTGTGGTACAGCGTGTCGATGCGCTCGACGACCTGGGTCAGCAGCGGGCCGATCTCGAGGAAGCCCTGGTTGCCACGCGCGCCATCTTCGGCGATCGAGAACACCTTCGACTCGGCTTCGTCGAGCAGCTGGCGGACTTCCTTGCCCTGCGGGTTGAACGCATCGGCCGAGATTTCGTCGGCGACCGACACGAGCCGGCGCAGCACCGCGCGGTCGCGCACGATTTCCGCATAGCGGCGGATGTTCGCGGCGCTCGGCGTGTTCTGCGCGAGGGCGTTCAGGTACGCGAGCCCGCCGACGTCATCGGCCTTGCCGGACGTGGTCAGCGCTTCGTACACGGTCACGACGTCGGCCGGGCGCGTCGACGCGATCAGTCGGCCGATGTGCTCGTAGATGATCCGGTGGTCGTAGCGGTAGAAATCGCCCTGCGACAGGAAGTCGGCAATCCGGTCCCAGGCCGCGTTGTCGAGCAACAGGCCGCCGAGCACCGATTGTTCGGCTTCGACCGAGTGCGGCGGGACTTTCAGCGATTCGATTTGAGGATCTTGCGGCGCGTTCATGGGTTGGGATTATCGCGAATAACCTACGACGACGCCAGCGAGAGGCAGTCGCCGGCGAGCGGGCAATAAAAAAGGCAGGCCCCGGTTTCCCGGGCGCCTGCCCTTGTCCGGACGGCGGAAGCCGCCCGGAAAGCTTGCGTACGCTTACGCGTGGTCGCCGATCACGTTGATCGTGACGTCGACGACGACGTCCGTGTGCAGCGCGACCTGGACGCTGTGCTCGCCGATCATCTTCAGCGGGCCTTCCGGCATGCGAACTTGCAGCTTCTCGACTTCGAAACCTGCCTTCTTCAGCAGTTCCGCGACGTCGCCGTTCGTGACCGAGCCGAACAGACGGCCGTCAACGCCCGACTTCTGCGTGATTTCGAACGACTGGCCGTTCAGCTTCTCGCCGACTGCCTGCGATGCCGCCAGCTTTTCAGCGGCGATCTTTTCGAGTTCAGCGCGGCGAACTTCGAATTCAGCGATCGCTTCCTTCGTTGCACGGCGAGCCTTGCGGTTCGGGATCAGGAAGTTGCGAGCGTAACCGTCCTTGACCTTGACGATATCGCCGAGGTTGCCCAGATTGGCGACTTTTTCCAACAGAATGATTTGCATTCGAATTCTCCTTATTGCGTCGCCTGATTACGCCTTGTGCTGATCGGTGTACGGCAGCAGCGCGAGGAAACGCGCACGCTTGATTGCCGTGTCCAGCTGACGCTGATAGTGCGCCTTCGTACCCGTCAGACGAGCCGGCGTGATCTTGCCGTTTTCGCCGATGAAGTCCTTCAGCGTTTCCGTGTCCTTGTAGTCGATCTGCTCGACGCCGGCTGCCGTGAAGCGGCAGAACTTCTTGCGCTTGAAGAGCGGGTTTTGTTGCTGACGACGCTTGTCGAATTTCTTACCAGTGGGGCGGGCCATGTTCAGTCCTTTCCAATGTCCTGCAATGCTGTGATGTGAAACACCAAGGTTCTCGCGTTGCGGCTTTTCTTTGCCAGGAAGCCCGTGAACAGCGTCTCGACGCCCATTTCACGGCTTTCCAGCTTGCCGCTCGCCTCACCGGCCGCCACCGCCTCGATCGTCATTTCGACCTGACGGGGAATGCCTGCTTCGACGACTTCCGTGCGGTGATGCAACGTGGCGCTTGCGATCGGAACACCTGCCGGCGTATATCGCACCGGTGCGCGTTCGACGACGCTTGCCGTCAATTGCAACCTGTTCACGTGAGTGGCGCGCTCCTTGATGGCTTAAATAACGACGAACTTAAGCCTGCGCTTCGGTCGGCTGAGCTGCAGCCGCCTTCTTGGCTTCTTCGCGCTGAACTTCCTTCATCATCGGCGACGGGCCGGTTTCGGCCTTCTTCATCTTGACGATGAGGTGACGCAGCACGGCGTCGTTGAACTTGAACGCGTGTTCGAGTTCGTCGAGCGTCGTCTGGTCGCACTCGATGTTCATGCAGACGTAGTGAGCCTTCGCGAGTTTCTCGATCATGTAGGCCAGCTGGCGACGGCCCCAGTCTTCGACACGGTGGATCTGGCCGCCGTGCGACGTGATCGTGGTCTTGTAACGCTCGATCATCGCGGGCACTTGCTCGCTCTGATCGGGGTGCACGATGAATACGATTTCGTAATGACGCATACACACTCCTTATGGATTAAAGCCACCCGGGCGTCTGAACCGGTGTGGCAAGTGAGAAGCCGAAGATTCTAACCCGGATACAGGGCATGTGCAAGGTCGATCGATGATTTCCCGCCGGATTCGGCCGTGTTTTCAACGACTTGAGCCGTGTGCGGCGCCGAAACGGCCGACGAGCGGTCGTTTCACGTTCGGGGTCGGATCGTTTGCCGGTGCGATCCGCGCCGGCTGCCCGCCTTCCGGCGCGTCCGACTCAGGTGCCCATGCCCGCGCGTCTCGCCCCCCGCGGCGATGCAGGCGCCAGCCCCGCCGCTATTCGCTGCGCGCCCCCGCGAGCCGCGCGTCGAGCGCGGTCCTGAACGCGGTCAGTGCCGGCGCTTCGGCGTCGGTCACGGCCCACCACGTCATCCCTGCGGCGTCCCAGCGGTCGAGCGCGTAGCCCTGCGACACGGTCGCGTACGGCGCCTGCGCGTTGCCTTCGCCGGCCGGCCGCACGTAAACGTCGATCACGTGCTGCCGATAGCGGTACACGAGCACCGCGACGCGGCGATGCCCGACGTAATCGAGCCGGCCGCCGACCAGCGCGAAGCCGCTCGCGGCGAGATCCTCGACCGGCGGTGCATAGTCGAGCCGGCCGTTGAACCACGGCTTCACCGTGTGCCGGTCGGTCGAGATCACGTCGATGTCGCGCGCCGACAGGCCCGCCCGCACGTGGCTCGCCACGAGTTCGTCGACCGTGCGATCGGTTTCGGCGTGGTGTGCAGTGAGCGCCATCCCGGCCGCCGCGGCCAGCGCGACCATCAGCGCCACGCCCCAGCCGAGCCCCGGCAGCGCCGCCACGCGCGGCCCCGGGCCGGCGGGCGCCGGCCGCGTCGACATGCCGCGCCCGCCCGGCCAGGCGAACCAGCGGCGACCGCGCGGCTGCGGCTGCGGCTGCGGCTGCGGCTGCGGCTGCGGCTGCGGCTGCGGCTGCGGCTGCGGTCGGGCTTCGGGCCGGGGTGCCGGTTCCGGGCGGGACAACACCCCGACAGCCGCCTCGTCCGCCACCGGCAGGCTTGCCAGGATGCGCGCCCGCAGTTCGTCCGGCGCCCGATGGTAGTCGGCCTGCCGCACGGCCCGCCCCAGCGCGACGATTCGCGCGCGCTCGCGGCGGCACGCTTCGCACCCTTCGACATGCTGCTGGACCCGCAACGCATCGGGCGCCGACAGCTCGCGGTCAACGTCCGCGTCCAGCAACGCTCGCACTTCGTTACAGTCCATCGATCGCCTCCGATGCGGTTCCGCCAGCCGGCGTACGGCCCGGCCTGCCTTCGGTCGCCGGTGCCGGCGCGCCGCCCAGCAACGTGGCGAGCTTGCGCCGGCCACGTGCCAGACGCGACATCACCGTGCCGACCGGCACGTCCGCGATCGCCGCAATCTCGCGGTAGCTCAGGTCCTCCATCTCGCGCAGCACCAGCACCTCGCGATACTCAGGCGGTAGCTTCGCGAGCGCCTCGTTCACGAGCCGCACGTTCTCGCCACGCAGCAGGTGCGCAAGCGGATCGTCGGTGGCCGGTTGCCAGTCGTCGGGTACGTCGGTGTCGTCGAGCGTGTCGGGCAGCGCGACCTCGTGCGCATGCGTGCGGCGACGCCATTCCGTGTACCAGGTGTGGCGCACGATCGTCAGCAGCCACGGCCGCGCGTTGTCGCCGCGGCACGAATCGACGAAGCGCAGCGCGCGCATGCACGCATCCTGGACGACGTCGTCCGCATCGCCGGCACTGCCGCTCAGCCAGCGCGCGAGGTTGTACGCGGCGTCGAGATGCGGCAACACGAGCGCGCGAAACCGCTCGCCGCGCGCAACCGCGTCGTCCGCCGACCGCTCTTCGACCGCCTGTCCGGCTTGCCCCACATGGCCTCCCTGGTCCCGGCGGCCGAAGCCGCGCCCGTTCCGCGCACGGCGCCCGGACAGACCGGCAACGTGCGCGCTCGATGACCTTACCGCCGTTGCGTCGAGTTTATTCCCGCGCCGTGCGCCGGACGCGTAAAAAATCGTCGGGCGATCCGGTGGCCGGGCCGTCCGCGCCGGTTACGGCGTGGTGCTCCAGTAACCGGGTCTGGCGTAAGCGGCACGCAGGTAGTCGATGAAGTAGCGCACGCGCGCCGGCACGTAGCGCTGCTGCGGATAGACCGCGAGGATGTCGTAGTCGGGCAGCGCATACTCGTCGAGCACGGTCTCGAGTTCGCCCGTCTCGAGCTGCGCGGCGATTTCCCACGTCGAGCGCCAGCCGAGCCCGAGGCCTTCGGCCACCCAGCGGTGCAGCAGCTCGCCGTCGTTGCAGTCGAGATTGCCCGCCACGCGCATCGTCGCGATCTTGCCGTGGCGCTGGAAATACCAGCCGCGGTTCTGCCCGCCCTGCAGGTTGAACGCGAGGCAGTTGTGCTTGAGCAGGTCGTCGAGCGACTTCGGCCGGCCATGCCGGCGGAAATACTCGGGCGTGCCGCACACGACGCGCCGGTTCGACGCAAGCTTCACCGCGACGAAGTTCGGATCGACGGCGCCGCCGATCCGGATCGACAGGTCATAGCCCTCGCGCACCAGATCGACGACGCGGTCGGTCAGGTTGAACGACAGTTGCATCTCGGGCTTGTCGACCAGAAAACCGGGGGCGTGCGGCGCGACGTGCTTGCGCCCGAACGCGGCGGGCGCGGACACGATCAGGTGCCCGCTGACCGCGCGCCGCCCGGCGGCCAGCTCGTTCTCGGCCTGGTCCCATTCGGACAGGAGGCCGCGGCAGCGCTCGAGGAACGCGGCGCCCTCCTCGCTGACCACCAGCCGCCGCGTCGAGCGGTACATCAGCTTCACGCCGAGACGCTTTTCGAGCGCGTCGATGCGCCGCCCGAGCACGACCGGCGACACCCCCTCCTCGAGCGCCGCCGCCGCGAGGCTGCCGGCATCGGCCACCCGCACGAACGTCTCGATCTGCTTGAAGCGATCCATCTCCCGTCTCCGTCTCTGTTCCGACACCGGCGGAAAGCCCCGTCCGGCCGTCATTCCATACTTTTAGTTTCGAAAAAAGCGACTCCGGCGGATCTTATCAAACCTTTCCTGCAACCCTAAAGTGTCCCCAACAGACCGATTTGCAAGATCCATCACATTCAAGGAGACATTCATGGCCAAGATGAGAGCCGTCGACGCAGCTGTGCTCGTGCTCGAGAAGGAAGGCATCCAGACCGCGTTCGGCGTGCCGGGTGCAGCGATCAACCCGTTCTACTCCGCGATGCGCAAGTCCGGCGGCATCAGCCACGTGCTGGCACGCCACGTCGAAGGCGCGTCGCACATGGCCGAAGGTTTCACGCGTGCGGCCCCGGGCAACATCGGCGTGTGCATCGGCACGTCGGGCCCCGCCGGCACCGACATGATCACCGGCCTCTACTCCGCATCGGCCGACTCGATTCCGATCCTCGCGATCACGGGCCAGGCGCCGCGCGCCCGCCTCTACAAGGAAGACTTCCAGGCCGTCGACATCGAGTCGATCGCGAAGCCCGTCACGAAGTGGGCCGTCACCGTGCGCGAGCCGGCGCTCGTGCCGCGCGTGTTCCAGCAGGCTTTCCACCTGATGCGCTCGGGCCGTCCGGGCCCGGTGCTGGTCGACCTGCCGATCGACGTGCAGCTCGCCGAAATCGAATTCGACATCGACACGTATGAACCGCTGCCGGTCTACAAGCCCGCGGCTACCCGCGCGCAGATCGAGAAGGCGCTCACGATGCTCAACGACGCGGACAAGCCGCTGATCGTGTCGGGCGGCGGCGTGCTCAACGCGGCGGCGGAAGACCTGCTCGTGCAGTTCGCCGAAACGATCGGCGTGCCGGTGATCCCGACGCTGATGTCGTGGGGCGCGATTCCGGACGACCACCCGCTGATGGCCGGCATGGTCGGCCTGCAGACGTCGCACCGCTACGGTAACGCCACGATGCTCGCGTCCGACTTCGTGCTCGGCATCGGCAACCGCTGGGCGAACCGCCACACGGGCAGCGTCGAGGTCTATACGAAGGGCCGCAAGTTCGTGCATGTCGACATCGAGCCGACGCAGATCGGCCGCGTGTTCGGCCCGGATCTCGGCATCGTGTCGGACGCGAAGGCGGCACTGGAACTGTTCGTTGCCGTCGCGCAGGAATGGAAGGCGGCCGGCAAGCTGAAGGACCGCAGCGCATGGGTCGCCGACTGCCAGGCACGCAAGCGCACGCTGCAACGCAAGACGCACTTCGACAACGTGCCGGTCAAGCCGCAGCGCGTGTACGAAGAGATGAACAAGGTGTTCGGCCGCGATACCTGCTACGTCAGCACGATCGGCCTGTCGCAGATCGCCGCCGCGCAGTTCCTGCACGTGTTCAAGGCACGCAACTGGATCAACTGCGGCCAGGCCGGCCCGCTCGGCTGGACGATCCCCGCCGCGCTCGGCGTGCGTGCAGCAGACCCGAGCCGCCCGATCGTCGCGCTGTCCGGCGACTACGACTTCCAGTTCATGATCGAGGAACTGGCCGCCGGCGCGCAATTCAAGCTGCCGTACGTGCACGTCGTCGTGAACAACTCGTACCTCGGGCTGATCCGCCAGGCCCAGCGCGCGTTCGACATGGACTACTGCGTGCAGCTCGCGTTCGACAACGTGAACGCGCCGGAACTGAACGGTTATGGCGTCGACCACGTGGCCGTCGCGGAAGGCCTCGGCTGCAAGGCACTGCGCGTGTTCAAGCCGGAAGAGATCGAGCCGGCGCTGCGCCAGGCGCAAACGCTCGCGGAAGAGTTCAGCGTGCCGGTGGTCGTGGAAGTGATCCTCGAGCGCGTGACGAACATCTCGATGGGCACCGAAATCGACGCGATCAACGAATTCGAGGATCTCGCCGAAAAGGCCGAGCACGCCCCGACCGCGATCTCGATGCTCGACTGAAGCGCACGACATTTTTGACTGACTGACCGACCGAAGAGGCTTAGCTCATGCCGAAGTTTGCTGCAAACCTGACCATGCTGTTCAACGAAGTGCCGTTCCTCGACCGCTTCAAGGCGGCCGCCGATGCGGGCTTCGACGCCGTCGAGTTCCTGTTCCCGTATCCGTACGCGAAAGAGGAACTCGCCGAGCGACTCGAGACGCATCGCCTGCGCCTCGTGCTGCACAACCTGCCGGCCGGCAACTGGGACCAGGGCGAACGCGGCATCGCGTGCCTGCCCGATCGTGTCGGCGAATTCCAGGACGGGGTCGGCCGTGCGATCGAGTACGCGAAGGCGCTGAAGGTACCGCAGTTGAACTGCCTCGTCGGCATCCCGTCGGCGAGCACGGCACGCGACAAGACGTTCGTCACGATCGTCGACAACCTGCGCTTTGCGGCCGATGCGCTCAAGCGCGAAGGCATCCGCCTGCTCGTCGAGCCGTGCAACAGCTTCGACATCCCGGGCTTCGCGCTGAACCGCTCGTCGGAAGGGCTCGACGTGATCCGCGCGGTCGGCTCGGACAACCTGTTCCTGCAGTACGACATCTATCACATGCAGCGCATGGAAGGCGAACTGGCCGCGACGATCGAACGCAACCTCGCCTCGATCGGCCACGTCCAGCTCGCGGACAACCCGGGCCGCAACGAGCCGGGCACGGGCGAGATCAACTACGCGTTCCTGTTCGCGCTGCTCGACCGGCTCGGCTATGCCGGCTACGTCGGCTGCGAATACAAGCCCCGCACCACCACGACGGAAGGCCTCGGCTGGCTGCAAAGCGTCGCCGGCTGCGCAGCCGGTTCGGCGCGCCGCGCCGCCTGAGCACCGCCCTTTCCGCATACGCCCCTATAGGAGACTTTCACATGGCAACCATCGGTTTCATCGGCCTCGGCATCATGGGCGCGCACATGGCGCGCAACCTGCTCAAGGGCGACCACCAGCTCGTCGTGAACGGCGCATTCCCGATCCCGGACGACCTGCGCGCCAGCGCGAAGGTCGTCGCGAACTCGACCGAAGTCGCGCAGAACGCGGACATCATCATCGCGATGGTGCCGGATACGCCGGACGTGCGTAACGTGCTGTTCGCCGACGACGGCGTCGCGAAGGGCCTGACGGCCGGCAAGCTCGTGATCGACATGAGCTCGATCTCGCCGCTCGACACGCAGGAATTCGCAAAGCAGATCAACGCACTCGGTTGCGACTACCTCGACGCGCCGGTGTCCGGCGGCGAAGTCGGCGCACGCGAAGCGACGCTGACGATCATGGTCGGCGGCCCGGAACAGGCATTCGAGCGCGCGAAGCCGCTGTTCGAGAAGATGGGCAAGAACATCACGCTCGTCGGCGACAACGGCGCGGGCCAGACCTGCAAGGTCGCGAACCAGATCATCGTCGCGCTGAACATCGAAGCGGTCGGCGAAGCGCTGCTGTTCGCCGCCCGCTCGGGCGCCGATCCGGAGCGCGTTCGCCAGGCGCTGATGGGCGGCTTCGCCGCATCGCGCATCCTCGAAGTGCACGGCGCGCGGATGACGAAGCGCACGTTCGATCCGGGCTTCCGCATCGAGCTGCACCAGAAGGACCTGAACCTCGCGCTCGACGGCGCACGCAAGCTCGGCCTCGCACTGCCGCACACGGCCAGCGCGCAACAGCTGTTCAGCGTGTGCGCGGCGCACGGCGGCAAGGCATGGGATCACTCGGCGCTCGTGCGTGCGCTCGAGATCATGTCGAACTTCGAGATCGAGAAGACGGCAGGCTGAACGCGGGCCGCCTCGCGCGACCGCCTTCTGTAGATGCAGCAACGCGTGGTCCGTCGCGATGACGGACACGCGAATGACACACGTGACCGGCACGGCCGGTCGCATCGATGCGCGACGCACTCGCGCATCACGGTGGGGCGCCCCGCCTCGCACTGCCGACGGCATGCGGGACGGGGCGAAAAACGCCGCTCTGGGCTGAGAGCGGCGTGGTGGGGTCCGCAGCGGCACCCGGCGGCGCCGGGGAAGCCTTGGTCGGTCAGACGTCGTCGTCGGGTGTCCGCCTGTCGGATTTCGCGTATTACATTTCTTTACGTTCAAGCGTGCGATTTTTCATGCAATCGTCGCGCTGAACGCCTACACTTTCGCCACGCCTTTCGAGAAAACCGCCGCGCTTGCGTTCACCTCCGGTGACCGCGCCCAGCGCGGTGTTTTTTTCGCCACTTCACGGCGCGTTTTCTTTTCAACCACCTAAGGAGTGCAACGATGGGTCTTCTTTCGTTTATCAAAGAGGCGGGTGAAAAACTGCTGGGTCATGCCGACGCACAAGCAGCGGAAGATCCGAATGCCGCAAACCAGACTGCGGCCGATGCCATCAAGAACTACATCAACACGCAGGGTCTCGATACGTCGAACCTGACCGTCGCGTTCGACGGCGCGTCGCGCACCGTGACGCTGACGGGCAGCGTCGCCGACCTCGACACGAAGGCCAAGGTCAAGGTCGCGGCCGGCAACGTGCAGGGCGTCGCAGGTGTCAACGACGACGATCTGCAACCGGACGATCCGGAAGTGCAGTACCACGACGTGAAGTCGGGCGACACGCTGTCGGCAATCGCCAAGGAAGTCTATGGCGACGCGAACAAGTACCCGGTGATCTTCGAGGCGAACAAGCCGATGCTGTCGAGCCCGGACCGGATCTACCCGGGCCAGAAGCTCGTGATTCCGCCGCAGTCCTGAGCATTCTTGCCGGACTGACGGACGCAAAAAAGGCAGGCCGATGGCCTGCCTTTTTTCGTGGTGATGACCCGTCCTGAAATAAGTTGACACTTTTTCGCCGAAGCGAAGAGGTGCCAAGTGCAACAAGGGATCAAACGAACGCAGCGGGACTACAGCCTGGCTTTTAAGCTGTCGGTGGTGGAGCAAGTCGAAAAAGGCGAACTGACGTACAGAGAGGCGCAGCAGCGCTACGGCATCCAGGGGCGCTCGACCGTGCTGGTATGGTTACGTAAGCACGGCTTGCAGGATTGGGCCGATCCATCCGGCCGT
>NZ_JAUJQH010000055.1:0-11661 GCF_030482905.1 Burkholderia sp. AU45251
CGCCCGCACGCTCCAGCACCGCGCGGATCACCGTCGCGCCCAGCTCCGGCGCCGCAATCTTCGCAAGCGAACCGCCGAATTTGCCGACCGCGGTCCGCGCGGCCGATACGATCACTACATCCGTCATTTCCCTTTCCTCCAGGCCCGCACGACACGGCGCATCGCTACCGGCCCTGTTAAAAAAACTGCGGTGCATCGGACAGCGTGCGCCGCTGTCCGGTTTTCGTCAATCGCGCTGCAACACGTAGCGGCCCGGTGCCGGCTCGATCACCGGGAACTGCGCAGTACCGGGCTGCGCGGGCGGCGCCACCTTGCGGCCACCGTACTGGTCGAGCCATTCGACCCAGGTCGTCCACCAGCTGCCCGGTTGCTCGGCCGCACCGGCGAACCACGCGTCCGCCGACTCGGGCAGGTCGCCGTCGTTGACCCAGTAGCTGCGCTTTTTCTTTGCCGGCGGATTGATCACGCCTGCGATGTGCCCCGACGCGCCCAGCACGAACTTCAGCGGGCCCGACAGGATCGACGTCGACGCATAGGCCGTCTGCCACGGCACGATGTGATCCTCGCGCGAGCCGTAGATGAAGGTCGGCACGTCGATCAGCGTCAGGTCGACCGATTCGCCGCACACGGTCAGCGCACCCGGCTCGCGCAGCTTGTTCTCGAGATAGGTATGGCGCAGGTACCACGCGTACATCGGGCCCGGCAGGCTCGTCGAGTCGCTGTTCCAGTACAGCAGGTCGAACGCCGCCGGCGTGCGGCCCTTCAGGTAGTTGTCGACGACGTAGTTCCACACGAGGTCGTTCGGCCGCAGGAACGAGAACGTGTTCGCGAACTCGACGCCGCGCATCAGCCCCGGCTGCGTGCCGTTCTTGCCGCCGATGGTCTGCTCGCGCATCTGCACGTGCGCCTCGTCGACGAACACGTCGAGAATGCCGGTGTCGGTGAAGTCGAGCATCGCGGTGAGCAGCGTCATCGATGCAGCCGGATGTTCGCCGCGCGCGGCGAGCACCGCGAGCGCGGTCGCGAGCATCGTGCCGCCGACGCAGAAGCCGAGCGTGTTGATCTGCTCGCGCCCGCTGACCTGCTGCACCGCGTCGATCGCCGCGAGCAGCCCTTCGTTCATGTAGTCGTCCCACGTCTTGTGCGCGACCGACGCGTCCGCGTTGCGCCACGACACGAGGAACACCTGGTGCCCGTTCGACAGCGCATGCGCGACGAGCGAATTCTCGGGCTGCAGGTCGAGGATGTAGAACTTGTTGATGCACGGCGGCACGATCAGCAGCGGCCGCTCGAACACCTTGTCCGTCTTCGGCGTGTACTGGATCAGCTGAATCAGGTCGTTCTCGTAGACCACCGCGCCTTCCGTACACCCGAGGTTCCTGCCGACCACGAACTGCGATTCGTCGGTCTGCGAAATCTTGCCGCGCTGCATGTCGCCGAGCAGGTTCATCATCCCTTGCCGCAGGCTCTCGCCCTGCGTCTCGAGGATCGATTTCTGCGCGTCGGGATTGAGTGCGAGGAAGTTGCTCGGCGCGGCCGCGGCCGTCCATTGCTGGACCGTGAAGCGAATGCGCTCGCGCGTCTTCGGATCGGCCTGAAGCGCGTCGGCCAGCTCCTGCAGATAACGCGCGTTGAGCAGATACCACGCCGCCGCGAACGCATGCGCCGGCGACGCCTTCCACGCCTCGCCGCTGAAACGGCGGTCCTTCAGTTCGGGCGACTCGAGCTTCGCGGCGGCCGCCTGCTGCATCAGCGCCATGCAATCGCGCGCGTAGTCGGCCTGCAGCGCCTGCAGCCGCTCGGGCGGAATCGCGGCGGCCGGCAGCTTGAGCCCGGCGAACGGCGAGGCCATCGCGCCGAGATCGGGCATCGACGGCATCTGGAACGGAAACGATGTCGGAAACTGGAATGTTGCGAACGGATTCACGGTGGCGGACGCAGTCGCGGCGCGTGCCGGATCTGCAAAACCGCGCCACGCGTTCAACCACGACTCGAACATCTGCTGCATCGGCTGGGCGGCCGGATCGAAACCAATGCTGCCCGTGGAAGTGCCCGCCTGAGCGGACGTCGACGATTTTTTCGATGCTGTCATTACCTGCCTTACCGGTGATTCGTGAGCGTCTATCGTGAAATCCTGCTCGCGCGCGGCATGCCGGCGGCGAGCCGGGCCGTCATGCTCTGGAGAGGCGTCTCCAGATTCTGCCGCAGTGCGGTATTTTTATCATTATCGTTTTCCCCATGTGAAGCGCCATGTCAAACCACTGACCATTTCCGCACGGAGATAATCCTCGCGCAACAGACGGGACAAGGGTTCCGGCGAAACATAAAACATTTTGGCCGACTTGACTTTGCGATTTTTCATTCAATCGCGCATGCCGCGCGGCATGACCGCCTAAATATCGAGATAACCCGATTTTGCGGCGCAGCAATCCACACGCGCAGGCGCATCCCGTCAATCGGCCAGCCAGATCGCCGCCGCCATGCGACCCGTCACGCGGTCGCGCCGGTACGAATAGAAACGCGCCTGTTCGGTAACCGTGCAGGCCGTCCCTCCGCTCACGTGGGCCACGCCCGCACGCGCGAGACGCAGGCGCGCGAGCGCATAGAGATCGGCCAGAAACTTGCCGGGCGCGCCATCGATCGCGACGAACGCAAGCCGGGTTTCATCATGCTCCGACTGCGGGGCCGTGTCGAGAAACGCGTCACGCACGTCGGCGCCAACCTCGAACGCCCGCGGGCCGATCGCCGGCCCGAGGTACGCATGAAGCGCGTCCGTCGCACCGCCCGCCAGTGCCGCGACACGCGCCGCGGTCTGCTCGACGATGCCGGCCGCGAGCCCGCGCCAGCCCGCATGCGCGGCGCCAACCGCGCGGCCCTGTGCGTCACACAGCAGCACGGGCAGGCAATCCGCGACCATCACGACGCAGACGGCACCCGCCCGGTCGGTGACGCTCGCATCGGCCTGCACCGGCGCCGCAGCGGCGGGCGCCGCTGCGATCACCTCGTCCGCGCGCACGATCTGCGCGCCGTGAACCTGCTCGAGCCAGGCAGCGCTCGACTGGCCTGCCAGCGCGAGCAGGCGCGCGCGATTCCCGGCGACATGGGCCGGGTCGTCACCGGTATGCAGGCCGAGATTCATCCCGCCCGGCAGCGCGTCTCCGCCCTGCCAGCGCCCGTACGGGCCTTCGCTCAGCCCGCCGTCGCGCGTCGTGATCAGCGCACGCACGCGCGGCGACACCTGCCAGTCGGGCTGTACGCAGTCCTGCCACGTCAACGGCGCCAGGTTCGTCATCGGCACTCACTCCTCCTCATCGTCCAGGTCCGGCTCGTCATCCTGATACTCGTCGCCGAAATCGTCATCGTCGTAGACACCGTCATCGTCGTCGAATTCCTCGTCGCCCTGCCCGAAGCCGAGCGCCGCGACGAGTGCGTTCATGTCGTCCGGCAGCGGGCAGCGCCATTGCATCGCCTTGCCCGTGACCGGATGCACGAGACCGAGCCGCCACGCATGCAGCGCCTGCCGTGCGAACCCGTCCGGCAGCGGCGTGACCGAGCGCTTGCCACGCGCGCGCCCGTACACGGGATCGCCGAGCAGCGGGTGCCCGGCGTGCGCGCAGTGCACGCGGATCTGGTGCGTGCGACCGGTCTCGAGATCGCACTGGATCGCCGAAACCGGCTGACGTTGCCACAGACATGTGTCAACCGTGCGGAAATGCGTGCGCGCGGGCTTGCCCGATGCGCCCGTGACGACGGCCATGCGCGTGCGTTCGCGCGGATCGCGGCCGATCGGCGCGTCGATCGTGCCTTCCTCGGGCATCGTGCCCCACACGAGCGCGAAATAGCGGCGCTTCACCGTGCGGGCCTGCAACTGGCGCACGAGGTCCGTCTGTGCGGCCAGCGTGCGCGCCACCACCATCAGGCCCGACGTTTCCTTGTCGAGCCGGTGGACGATCCCTGCTCGCGGCAGGCCGGCCGCCGCATCGCCATAGCGATGCAGCAGCCCGTTGAGGATCGTGCCGCTCCAGTTGCCGGCGGCCGGATGCACGACGAGGCCGGCCGGCTTGTTGATCACGACGAGCGCGTCGTCCTCGTAGATCACGTCGAGCGGCACGGGCTCCGGCGTAAAGGCGAGCTGCTCGGGGAGCAGGTCGGGCACGAGCTCGATCTTCGCGCCGAGCGGCACCGGCTGGCGGATCTTGGCCGGCGCGCCGTCGACGAGCACGCGCTGCGCCTCGATCCAGCTCTGCAGGCGGCTGCGCGAGAATTCGGGGAACAGTTGGGCGAGCGCCTTGTCGAGGCGTTCGCCCGCGAGCGACAGCGGCACTTCGACGACGCGCGGCGCCTCATCGACCGCCGCGGACGGCACGACGGGCGGCTGCATTGCGTCGCCGGTCAGATCGTCATCGAGGGAATCCCCCGAGGCAGCGTCGGCGGGCCGATCGCTTGGGCTATAATCTTCGCGATTTGGTGTGCCCGGCTGGGCATTCTGCGAACTTGAACGGGTCATTTAGACTGGGTCACCGAGACTTGAAGCTAGGACATGCGAGCATGATGAATTCGACCAAACGCACGGCCATCACCGTCGCCGCCCGGGCTGCGGCGGTAGCGGCCGCGGCCCTCATCGCCGGCTGCCACGGCTTGCCGCAGAAGCAGGACGAGACGGCTACCTGGTCGAACAACAAATTATACTCAGAGGCCCAGGACGCGCTGTCCGGCGGCGACTGGGGCAAGTGCGCGAAATATTTCGAATCGCTGCAAGGCCGCGATCCGTTCGGTCACTTCGCGCAACAGGCGCAGATCAACGTCGCGTACTGCAACTGGAAGGACAACGAAGCGGCCGCCGCCGACCAGGCCGTCGATCGCTTCATCCAGCTCCACCCCGATCATCCGGATATCCCGTACGCGTACTACCTGAAGGGGATGATCCACTTCAACGACGATCTCGGCCTGTTCGGCCGCTTCTCCGGCCAGGACATGAGCGAGCGCGATCCGCAGGCACTGCGCGAATCGTACGATGCGTTCAAGGTCGTCGTCGACCGCTTCCCGAAGAGCAAGTACGCGCCCGACGCCGCCGCGCGGATGCGCTACATCGTCAATGCGCTCGCCTCGCACGAAGTGCACGCGGCCGACTACTACTACCGGCGCGGCGCCTACGTCGCGGCGATCAACCGTGCGCAGCTCGCGATCAAGGACTACAAGGGCGCCCCGGCGATCGAGGACGCGCTGCACATCATGATCCTGTCGTACGGCAAGCTGAACCAGCCGCAACTCGCCGAGGACACGAAGCGCGTGCTCGCAGGCACGTTCCCCGACAGCCCGTATGTCACGGGCCACTCGCGCCCCGGCGCGAAGAAGTCGTGGTGGCAGTTCTGACGAACGCTCCGTGCAGCCCCCGCTGCACGAACAAAAAACCCGGCCACTGAGCCGGGTTTTTTATGGGCGCCGCATTCAGGCGGCGCCGATGAGATGGCGCGACGATCGCCGCGCGCGCCGTCACGTGCGCTTTGCCGAACGGTGCTCGTCGAAAAAGTCCTGGACGACCGCGATCTCGCGGGTCCGCTTGAACGGCGGCAAACTCTGCCAGATCCGGCGGCCGTACGGCTTGTCGACGAGCCGCGTATCGCAGATCATCAGCACGCCGCGATCCGTCTCCGCGCGAATCAACCGGCCCGCGCCCTGCTTCAGCGTGATCACGGCCTGCGGCAACTGGTGTACGGCGAACGGGCTCAGCCCTTTCTTCGTCAGCGCGTCGAGCCGCGCAGCCAGCACCGGATCGTCCGGCGGCGCGAACGGCAGCTTGTCGATCACGACGAGCGACAGCGCATCGCCGCGCACGTCGACGCCTTCCCAGAAACTCTGGCTGCCGACCAGGATCGCGTTGCCGTACGCACGGAAACGGTCGAGCAGTTCGGTACGGCTCGCATCGCCCTGCACGAGCAGCGGCGTGTTCCAGCCGCGCGATTCGATCACGTCGCGCAGCTTCGACGCGATCCGGTCGACCGCGCGCAGCGTCGTGCACAGCATGAACACGCCGCCACCGGACGCCTCGATCGCCGGCAGCGCGGCGTCGAAGACGGCATCGGTAAATGCCGGCGAAGACGGTTGCGGCAGGTTGCGCGGCACGTACAGCAGCCCTTGCGACTGGTAGTCGAACGGGCTGGCGAGCGTCATCGAGCGACGCGAGCTGAGGCCCATCTGCGCCGCGTAGTGCGTGAAATCGCCGCGCACCGACAGCGTGGCCGACGTGAACACCCAGGCACGCGGCACGCCCGCGCGCTGCTTGGCAAAGATCGGCGCGACCGACAGCGGCGTTTCGTGCAGCTGGACGGTATGCGCGAACACTTCGACCCAGCGCACCTTCTCGTTCGGATCGCCGTCGGATGACGCCTTGTCGCCGGCCGCCGCCGCGTCGGCCTTCGCGGCCGCCTCGGTCGCGCCGGGCGCAACCCAGCCGGCCAGCAGATCCTGCAGTTCGCGTGCGCGCCGCAGGCACGCGCCAAGCGATTCCGCGCGTTCGGCCTGGCTTGCAAGCGCCGACGCCAGCGCGTCGAGCGCCGCCTCGAGCGCGTCGAGCGCGCCGAACATCGGGTGATCGTCGCCGAGCTGGGCGAGCGACATGCGGACGATCTGGTCGTTCGCGAACGCAAGCCGCAAGTCGCGCGCCGCGCGCTCGAGATCGCCACCGAGCTTCACCCACTCGACCGCGTCGCGCGCATGGCTCAAGCCTTCCGCCACCGTGTCGCGTGCGAGTTCGAGAATCTGCGTCGTCGACAGCGTCTCGCCGAAGAACAGCGTCGCCGTTTCCGGCAACTGGTGCGCTTCGTCGAAGATGACCGTGTTCGCGTTCGGCAGCAGCTCGGCCATCCCCGTATCGCGCAGCATGATGTCCGCGAAGAACAGGTGGTGGTTGACGACGACGACATCGGCCTGCTGCGCCTCGCGCCGCGCCTGCATCACGAAGCAATCCTTGTAATGCGGGCATTCCTGGCCGAGGCAGTTGTCGCGCGTCGACGTGACCATCGACCACACGGGCGCCGTTTCCGGCACGCTTGCGAGCTCGGCCTTGTCGCCGCTCTTCGTGATCTTCGCGAAACGGACGATTTCCTGCAGATAGGCCGTATCCTGCCGCGACGGCAACCGGCCGTTGTCGGCCGTGCGTTGCAGGTAGTAGTGGCACAGGTAGTTTGCGCGGCCCTTCAGCATCGCGACCGACACCGGCACCGCGAGCGCGTTGCGCACGGTCGGGATGTCGCGCTGGAACAGCTGGTCCTGCAGGTGTTTCGTGCCGGTCGACACGATCACCTTGCCGCCCCACAGCATCGCGGGCACGAGGTACGCATAGGTCTTGCCGGTACCCGTGCCGGCCTCGACGATCAGCGTATTGTCGCCGGCGTCGCTGTCGGGCTCGGCCGCCGCAGCGGCGTCCGCGCCCGGTTCGGCCGTTTTGTCGCCGTCGCCAAGGCGACGCGCCGGCCGCTTGCGGGTTTCGAAGATCTCGGGTTCGGGCATCCGGCGCGCGGACGCTTCCATCGCGGACGCGACGGCACGCGCCATCTCGATCTGCGACGTACGCGGCCGATAGCCGTCGAGCGCACGCGCCAGCAACCCGCCTTCGCCGAAGATCGTGTCGAGTTCGTCGACACGTTTGCGGCTCAGCTCAAAGGTGCCTTCGGGCGCACGAGCACGCCCGGCGGACGACACGTCGCGCCGGGCATCGGGGGTGGCTTCAAGCGGTGAATTCAAGGCAAGCGTTCCTGTGTCCAGCGCCCGGGCGGCGCCGGCGCTTGCCAGGCCGCGCTCAGGCGCGCTTATCCGGTTCCAGCTGCGATTGCAGCAAAATGATTTTGTCCTTGGCCGCCAGCTTTTCCTTCTTCAGCCGGTGCAGCGTGATGTCGTCGATGTCGGAGTGTCCTTCCTTCAACTCGATCTCCCGAGCGAGCTGCTGGTGCTGCTCCTGCAATGCAGCCAAACGGTTGTGCAATTCCTGCTGCTGTTCCGTGGCACGGTTTTGCATACTTGCCTCCTCATCGAAGCAGCGCGCCGGCTGGCGTGCCAGCGCGCGAGACTGATTCCGGATCAATCCAACACGTTACTGCCCCTGCTGCTGCTTCTGCTGCGCCTTCTCGGCCGCTTCCTTCTGGCGCTGCTCGACATCGGCCTTGTGCTGCACGGCTTCCTTCTGCTTCTGCTCGTAGCGCGCGGCGTTGTCCGCCCGCTCTTGCGCCTTCTGCCCGGCCTGCTGGTGCGCCTGGTCGAGCTTGCGCTGGAAGTCGCTCTGCTTCTGGTCGTATGCCTGCTTGCTCGCCGCGCGCTGCGGCGCTTCCGCGCCGCGCTGCGCCTGCTTCAGCGCATTCTGCTCCTGCTTGTCGCGGAACGCAGCCGCGTTTGCCGCGTCGTTCGCCGCGCGCTGCGGCGTTTCCGCCGCATCCCGAGCCTGCTTCAGCGCCTGCTGCTGGTCGCGCTGCTGCGCGCGCACCGCCCGCTGCTCGTCGTTGAGCGCGAGCTGCTCCTGACGGATGCTCGCCCGCTCGTCGCGCATCTGCTCACGCGCCTTGCCGAGACAGTGATTGACGAAGAACTTGCTGTAGCAATCGTGCTCGGCCACCGCATAACGATAATCGTTTTCCGCGGAGCGCTGATTGAGCACTTTTTGGCGGACGTCGAAATCCGGTGCGGTTGTGGCTGTCATGGGCGCAGCCGCGGCGGCGGCCGGCGCAGTGGCGCCCGAAGCCTGCGCGAACGCGCCGGAAGGCCCCGCAGACAAAGCCGCGGCGAGCGCTGCGCCGAGCGCGACGAGAGAAATTCGGGAAGTTGGCAACGTCGTAGGAAAGCTGCGGGACATGTGTCAAATTCTATCACCCCCGGCTGGGCGCTCCGCCATTTATGGCAAAATGCCCCGCTTCACTCACCCGCGGCATCTGGCCCGTCGGGCCCGCCACGCAGCCCGCCGCTTCGGGCCTGCCGGCCCGCGCCGCGATTTCAGCAGGCAGATCATCCACGACATGACGGAAACCGTAGCACTCAAGATCGTACAGCGCATCGCCACCGAACTGTCCGTCCAGCCGCGCCAGGTCGCGGCGGCAGTGCAACTCCTCGACGAAGGCTCGACCGTTCCGTTCATTGCCCGGTACCGCAAGGAAGTGACCGGCAACCTGGACGACACGCAGTTGCGCCAGCTCGAGGAACGCCTCCTGTATCTGCGCGAACTCGAGGATCGCCGCGCGACGATCCTGTCGAGCATCGACGAACAGGGCAAGCTGACCGACGAACTGCGCGCCGCGATCGACGCGGCCGACAGCAAGCAGGTGCTCGAAGACCTTTATCTGCCGTACAAGCCGAAGCGCCGCACGCGTGCGCAGATCGCCCGCGAGGCCGGCCTCGAGCCGCTCGCCCAGGCGCTCCTCGCGAACCCGCTGCTCGACCCGCAGGCCGAGGCAGCCGCGTACGTCGACGCCGAGAAAGGCGTCGCCGACGTGAAGGCCGCGCTCGACGGCGCGCGCGACATCCTGTCCGAACAGTTCGGCGAGACGGCCGAGCTGCTCGGCAAGCTGCGCGACTACCTGCACAACCAGGGTGTCGTGTCGTCGGCCGTCGTCGAGGGCAAGGAAAACGAGGAAGGCGAGAAATTCCGCGACTATTACGACTACGCGGAAACGATCAAGACCGTGCCGTCGCACCGCGCTCTCGCGTTGTTCCGTGGCCGCAATGCCGGCGTGCTGACCGTCAAGCTTGGCCTCGGCGAAGAGCTCGACGCGCAGGTGCCGCATCCCGGCGAGGCGATGATCGCGCGCCATTTCGGCATCGCAAACCAGAACCGTCCGGCCGACAAGTGGCTGTCCGACGTGTGCCGCTGGTGCTGGCGCGTGAAGGTGCAGCCGCACATCGAGAACGAGCTGCTCACGCAACTGCGCGAAACGGCCGAAACGGAAGCGATCCGCGTGTTCGCACGCAACCTGAACGACCTGCTGCTGGCCGCGCCGGCTGGCCCGAAGGCCGTGATCGGTCTCGACCCCGGCCTGCGCACGGGCGTGAAGGTCGCGGTCGTCGACCGCACCGGCAAGGTGCTCGCGACCGACACGATCTACCCGCACGAGCCGCGCCGCGACTGGGACGGCTCGATCGCGAAACTCGCCCGCATCGCCGCACAGACGCAGGCCGAGCTGATCAGCATCGGCAACGGCACCGCGTCGCGCGAAACCGACAAGCTCGCGAGCGAACTGATCGCGAAACACCCGGAACTGCGCCTGCAGAAGATCGTCGTGTCGGAAGCCGGCGCGTCGGTCTACTCGGCATCCGAACTCGCCGCGAAGGAATTCCCGGAGCTCGACGTGTCGCTGCGCGGCGCCGTATCGATCGCACGCCGCCTGCAGGACCCGCTCGCCGAGCTCGTGAAGATCGAACCGAAGGCGATCGGTGTCGGCCAGTACCAGCACGACGTGAACCAGCGCGAACTCGCCCGCTCGCTCGACGCGGTCGTCGAGGATTGCGTGAACGCGGTCGGCGTCGACGCGAACACCGCGTCGGCCCCGCTGCTCGCCCGCGTATCGGGCCTGAACGCGACGCTCGCGCGTAACATCGTCGACTACCGCGATGCGAACGGCCCGTTCCCGTCGCGCGAGCACCTGCGCAAGGTACCGCGCCTCGGCGACAAGACCTTTGAACAGGCCGCCGGCTTCCTGCGCATCAACGGCGGCGAGAATCCGCTCGACCGCTCGTCGGTGCACCCGGAAGCGTATCCGGTCGTCGAACGGATGCTCGCGAAGATCAGCAAGCGCATCGACGACGTGCTCGGCAACCGCGAAGCGCTGTCGGGCCTGTCCCCGACGGAATTTGTTGACGAACGTTTCGGCCTGCCGACCGTGCGCGACATCCTGTCCGAACTGGAGAAGCCGGGTCGCGATCCGCGCCCCGAATTCAAGACCGCGACGTTCCGCGAAGGCGTCGAGAAGGTGTCGGATCTCGTGCCGGGCATGACGCTCGAAGGCGTCGTGACGAACGTCGCCGCGTTCGGCGCGTTCGTGGACATCGGCGTCCACCAGGACGGCCTCGTCCACGTGTCCGCGATGTCGACGAAGTTCATCAAGGACCCGCACGAAGTCGTGAAGGCCGGCCAGGTCGTCAAGGTGAAGGTGATCGACGTCGACGTGAAGCGCCAGCGCATCGCGCTGACGATGCGTCTCGACGACGACGCGGCCGCGCCGGGCATGTCGTCGCGCGGCGGCCAGGATCGCGGCAACGCGGGGCGCGGCGCCGCCCGCCCGCAGCGTTCGCGCGAGCCGGAACCGGCCGGCGCGATGGCCGCGGCGTTCGCAAAGCTGAAGCGCTAAGCACGCGCCAGCTTTCGCGACGCATAAAAAAGCCCGCCGAAAGGCGGGCTTTTTTTATGGCTGCTGTCCCGTCCTGAAATAGGTTGACACTTTTTCGCCGAGACGAAGAGGTGCCAAGTGCAACAAGGGATCAAGCGGACGCAGCGGGACTACAGCCTGGCTTTTAAGCTGTCGGTGGTGGCGCAGGTCGAAAAAGGCGAACTGACATACAGAGAGGCGCAGCAGCGCTACGGCATCCAGGGGCGCTCGACCGTGCTGGTATGGTTACGCAAGCACGGCTTGCAGGATTGGGCCGATCCATCCGGCCGTGCGCGATCGGGTTCCACCATGCCAA
>NZ_JAUJQH010000056.1:0-11377 GCF_030482905.1 Burkholderia sp. AU45251
CCTTCGTAATCGTTCTCGGCTTCGGCGGCGAGCGCACGGTAGGCCGGCATGCCGGAAATGGTCGCCGCCTGCTCGAGCGCCGCGGGCGGCGCAAACTGGCGGGTTTCGTGAAGAACCGATTCAATCGCAGACATCGACTACCCCTTGGTGAACATGAATCCTCTGCATGGCGGCGCGATCGTGCGCGCCGCGCGTCTTGGCCGGCGCATGCGCGCCGCTGTCTCCTACCCACCACTCACGCACGGCCCGAAGGCTCCTGCGCGATGCTGCGTCGCACCATGCCGCACGATGGCGACCGGACGACACGACCGTTTCCACAATAAGCGTTCCAACTTACCCGTCACTTACGCGGCACGGCCGTTTCGCCCGCCGGGCGGCGCTGCTTGTAGCTTTACGCTGCAACGAGCGCGACCCTACAATCGTAACTGAACTCGCCTTCCGGATTCCAGCTTGAATCGCTACGCTTTCTTTCTCGTGCTGTCGATGCTGTTCGTCGGCAGCAATGTCGGTATCGGCAAATCGATCGTCGTCTTCGTTCCCGTCGCCATCCTCGCCACGCTGCGCTTCGTAATCGCGATCGCCGTGCTGTGGCCGCTGTTCAGCCCGGTGAAGATGCGCACGGTCAAGCGCGGCGAATGGCTGAACCTGTTCCTGCAGGCATTCTTCGGCACCTTCATGTTCACGCTGCTGATGCTGAACGGCGTGCAGCGCACGAGCGCGGTCGCGGCCGGCGTGATCACGAGCACGATCCCGGCGATCGTCGCGCTGTTCGCGTGGCTGATCCTGCGCGAAAAACCGAACGGCCGCGCGCTCGTATCGATCGCGCTCGCGATCGCCGGCGTCGTGACGATCAACCTCGCGAACGGTAGCGCGACCGGGCATGGCGCATCGTCTTCGCTGACCGGCAACCTGCTGATCCTCGGCGCGGTGTGCTGCGAATCGATCTACGTGATCCTGTCGCGCCGCCTCACGCAGACACTCGCGCCGATCGACATCTGCGCGTACACGCACCTGTTCGGCCTGTGCCTGATGCTGCCGCTCGGCGCATCGGCCATGTGGCATTTCGATTACGCGAGCGTGCCGGTCGGCACCTGGGCGCTCGTCGTCTGGTACGGCCTGTCAGCCAGCATCTTCTCGTTCTGGCTGTGGATGAAGGGTATCCGCCACGTGCCGGGCAGCCTCGCCGGCGTGTTCAGCGCGGTGCTGCCGGTCGCCGCGGCCGCGTATGGCATCGCGTTCCTCGGCGAGCGCCCGACGCTCGCACACGGCATCGCGCTCGCGTGTGTCGTCACCGGTATCGTGCTGGCGAGCCTGCGCGTGAAACGCGTGCCGGCGGCCGCCTCCTGATCCGTCCCTGGCAATGCCGGCGCGTCACTGCAGTCGCGCCGGCCGACGCGTTACAATAGCGCGCCTTTTCAAGATTACCCCCGATACCTGCGCACCGCGCCCGACTTTCCACCATGTCTGCCCCGCATTCGCCCGGCCGCCCCGCGCGTCGCCCGCTTCGCCCGCTTCCCGCGCTGATTTTCATGAGCCGCTGGCTCCAGGTTCCGCTTTACCTCGGTCTGATCGTTGCGCAGGCCGTCTATGTGTTCCTGTTCCTGAAGGAAGTCTGGCACCTGCTGTCGCATGCGGCCAGCCTCGACGAAATCAGCGTGATGCTCGCGGTGCTCGGCCTGATCGACGTGGTGATGATCTCGAACCTGCTGATCATGGTGATCGTCGGCGGTTACGAAACGTTCGTGTCGCGCCTCGGCATCGAGGGCCACCCCGACGAGCCCGAGTGGCTCGACCACGTGAACGCGGGTGTGCTGAAGGTCAAGCTGTCGATGGCGCTGATCAGCATTTCGTCGATCCACCTGCTGAAGACGTTCATCAACCCCGATCAGCACACGATGCACGCGATCATGTGGCAGGTGATCATCCACGTGTCGTTCCTGGTGTCGGCGCTCGTGATGGCGTGGGTCGACCGCCTGACGATGCACACGCACCCGGCCCATTTCCACGAGACGCACGCGCCCGTAGCCGCGGTGTCCCGCAAGCCGGCCGAAGCAGCCGCCAACGCATAAACGCATTCCCCACTGTCCCCACAGAGTCTCAGCCATGACCGTCATCAAACAGGAAGACCTGATCCAGAGCATCGCGGATTCGCTGCAGTACATCAGCTACTACCATCCGCTCGACTACATCCAGGCCCTCGGCCGCGCGTACGAACTGGAAGAGAGCCCGGCCGCGAAGGACGCGATCGCGCAGATCCTCACGAACAGCCGCATGTGCGCGGAAGGCAAGCGCCCGATCTGCCAGGACACCGGCATCGTCACGATCTTCGTGAAGGTCGGCATGGACGTGCGCTGGGACGGCGCGACGATGGGCCTCACCGACATGATCAACGAAGGCGTGCGCCGCGGTTACACGCACCCGGACAACGTGCTGCGCGCGTCGATCGTCAATCCGCCGGAAGGCGCCCGCAAGAACACGAAGGACAACACGCCGGCCGTGATCCACTACGAGATCGTGCCGGGCGACAAGGTCGACGTGCAGGTCGCGGCGAAGGGCGGCGGCTCGGAAAACAAGTCGAAGTTCGTGATGCTGAACCCGTCCGACTCGATCGTCGACTGGGTGCTGAAGACGGTGCCGACGATGGGCGCAGGCTGGTGCCCGCCCGGCATGCTCGGGATCGGCATCGGCGGCACGGCCGAAAAGGCGATGCTGATGGCGAAGGAATCGCTGATGGAGCCGATCGACATCCAGGAAATCATCGCGCGCGGCCCGAAGGACTGGGTCGAGGAACTGCGTGTCGAACTGCACGAGAAGGTCAACGCGCTCGGCATCGGCGCACAGGGCCTCGGCGGCCTGGCCACCGTGCTCGACGTAAAGATCATGGCCGCACCGACGCACGCGGCATCGAAGCCGGTCGCGCTGATCCCGAACTGCGCGGCGACGCGCCACGCGCACTTCGTGCTCGACGGTTCGGGCCCGGCCAAGCTTGAAGCGCCGTCGCTCGACGCATGGCCGAAGGTCCAGTGGGAACCGAACACGGAAACCAGCAAGCGCGTCGACCTGAACACGCTGACGCCGGAAGAAGTCGCGAGCTGGGCACCGGGCCAGACGCTGCTGCTGTCGGGCAAGATGCTCACCGGCCGCGACGCCGCGCACAAGCGCATCGCCGACATGCTCGCGAAGGGCGAGAAGCTGCCGGTCGACTTCACGAACCGCGTGATCTACTACGTCGGCCCGGTCGATCCGGTGCGCGACGAAGTGGTCGGCCCGGCCGGCCCGACGACGGCCACCCGCATGGACAAGTTCACCGAGACGATGCTCGCGCAAACCGGCCTGATCTCGATGGTCGGCAAGGCCGAGCGCGGCCCGGTCGCGATCGACGCGATCAAGAAGCACAAGGCGGCCTACCTGATGGCGGTCGGCGGTGCGGCGTACCTCGTGTCGAAGGCGATCCGCGGCGCGAAGGTGCTCGCGTTCGAAGACCTCGGCATGGAAGCGATCTACGAGTTCGACGTGCAGGACATGCCGGTGACGGTGGCGGTCGATTCGTCGGGCACGTCGGTGCACCAGACCGGCCCGAAGGAATGGCAGGCCAAGATCGGCAAGATCCCGGTCGCAGCCGCTTAAGCGCGATCGAACGAAAGGCCGGACGGACGTCCGGCCTTTTTACTTCTCATTCTCATTATTGAGCACGGCCGATTACTCAAGGCTGATTCTCATTACATGCAAAAGGCAGGCCAGACAAGGCTTCGAGGCTTGGCTTTTCTCGTTCGAGCGATTATCGTTCGGTTTCTGAAGCCCCACTGAACAAGGAACAGCCATGCAAGGCGACAAGAAAGTCATCGAATATCTGAACGCCCAGTTGAAGAACGAACTCACGGCGATCAACCAGTACTTCCTGCATGCGCGCATGTACAAGCACTGGGGCCTCGAGAAGCTCGGCAAGCACGAGTACGACGAGTCGATCGGCGAAATGAAGCACGCCGACTGGCTGATCGAGCGCGTATTCATGCTCGACGGCCTGCCGAACCTGCAGGATCTGCACAAGCTGCTCGTCGGCGAGGAAACCGAAGAGATCCTGAAGTGCGACCTGAAGCTCGAGCAGATCTCGCAGTCCACCTGCAAGGAAGCGATCGCCTACTGCGAATCGGTGCGTGACTACGTGTCGCGCGAGATCTTCGAAAAGATCCTCGACGACACCGAAGAGCACATCGACTGGCTGGAAACGCAGATCGACCTGATCGGCAAGGTCGGCCTGCAGAACTACCAGCAAACGATGATGGGTTCGGCGGAGTAAACTCTCTCCACACTTCCCGTTATCGCCCCCAGCCCGTTCATGTCGACACCCTCCGTTATCGCAGCGACGGCCTCGACCGTCGCCCCCGTCGGCATCTTCGATTCTGGGCTGGGCGGCCTGTCGGTGCTGCGCGCCGTGCGCGCGCAACTGCCCGACGAATCGTTCATCTACGTCGCCGATTCGCACCATGCGCCGTATGGTCCGCGCGACGAGGCGTTCATTACGGAACGCACGCTGGCAATCGGCGAGTGGCTCGCCCGCGAAGGGGCGAAAGCGCTCGTCATCGCCTGCAACACCGCGACCGCGCGCGCGATCGCCGCGATCCGCGAACGCCTGTCGATGCCGCTGGTCGGCGTCGAGCCGGGCATCAAGCCGGCCGCCGCCGTGTCCGCGAGCGGCATCGCGGGTGTCCTCGCCACCCAGTCGACACTGAACAGCCCGCGCTTCCAGGCGCTGCTCGACCGCTACGGCGCCGGCCGCCGCTTCATCTGCCAGCCCGGCCACGGGCTCGTCGAAGCCATCGAGCGCGGCGACACGAATTCGCCCGCATTGCGTGCGTTGCTCGACAGCTACCTGCAGCCGATGCTCGACGACGGCGCCGATACGCTGGTACTTGGCTGCACGCATTACCCGTTCTTCACGGAAACGATTCGTGACCTTGTGGGCGACCGCCTCACGATCGTCGACACCAGCGACGCCATCGCGCGCCAGCTCATGCGGGTGCTCGACGAGCGCAACCTGCGCGCGCCCGCCGGCACGCGCGCGGCGCCGCCCCGCTTCTGCTCGACCAGCGACGGCCGCCAACTGCAGGTACTCGCGTCGACACTGCTCGGCCTTACTGCGCCAGTCGAATCCGTCACCATTTCCTCGCCGAACGCGCGCGCCTGCGCGACCGCCTGACACGGGCCGGCACGCCCTCTTCGGCGCGCCACCCTACCGCTTCGCCACTTCAAGGGTCTGATGACCTTAAAAAAAGGCCGCCCCAGACTTGTCAACGTCCGCAAATTTAATGATAATAATTCGCATTACCGTTAGCTATCGCAACTCATCATGATCGTCTGCGTGTGCAAGTCTGTTTCCGATCGCAAGATTCGCGCGTCCCTCGCTGAGGGCGTGAACTCTTTCGATGAACTCCAGTTCGAGCTCGGCGTGGCCACGTGCTGCGGCAAGTGCGAGGAGTCCGTACGCGACCTCATGGCCGAACACGGCGTCTGCGCGAGCCAATGCGGTGTCGAGCATCACGCTCACCCGATCCCGGTCACGTTCTACGAACGCAAGGCCGCGTGACCGGCACCGAGTGTGCGCATGCGGCCCAGGCCGCATTTTTTGTTTCAACCGTCAGCAAGCCACCGTCTGCGCGAGCCAGCGGCCTACCTGCCAAGGAGCCTGTCATGGAATTGCTGATCGGATTTGTGACCACCGTTTGCATCTCGCTGCTGATCTTCCGCAAGTGATGCCGATTCACCCGCCGCGCCCCGGGTGCGACATCGTTCTTTCAAGCTAACATGCAGGCTTCGCATCTCGCTCCTGCCGGCGCCATGCCGGCTGCACCACGTATGAATTCCCGTGTGATCGTCGTCGCGGTCGGTGTGCTTGCCGCACATGCGATCATGCTGACGGCCGCCTGGCTCCATCGCAACGCGCCGCCACCGCCGAAGGAGATCGAGGTTCAGTCGATCACCGCGCAGCTCATTCCACCTGCGCCACCTGCCCAGCCGGTCGCGGTCCAGTCGGCCGCGCAGCAGCCTACACCGCCCAAGCCCACGCCCACGCCGCGCGTGAAGCCTAAGGTCGAGCCGAAACCGGTACAGAAGGCGGTTCCGACGCCTCAGCCGGTCTCGCAGGCACCGTCGCCGACACCCGCGCCGGCCGCCGTCGATCCGACACCGGCTCCCGCTGCGCCGGCACCTGCTGCACCGGCTGCTGCGCCCGGCCCGGCTCGCGAGACGATGCAGGTCAGCGCACCGAAGAACGTATCGGCGCTCAGCTGCAATTTCGTGAAGCCCACCTATCCGTCGATGTCTCGCCGTCGCGGCGAAACGGGCACGGCCTATGTTCACTTCATCATCGGCGTGACGGGCAAGATCGAAAGCGTCCAGCTGCAGAAGAGCAGCGGCTACCCGCGTCTCGACGAAGCCGCCCTCGAGGCGACGCGCGCCAGCACCTGCCCGCCGTATCTCGAGAACGGCCAGGCGATCCGCGCTGCTCATACGCTGCCCTTCAACTTCACGCTTGACGACTAACCCGTCATATTCGGTAGATTCAAAGGAAACAAGAAAATGCAAAGCTACGGTATCGCGCACGTCTGGGCGCAAGGTGATTTCGTCACGCGCGCCATTGCGATCACGCTGCTCGTGATGTCGGTCCTGTCGTGGATCGTGATCGTCATCAAGGGCTGGAACGTGATCCGCCTGAACCGCCTGACGAAGAACGCCGAACAGGCGTTCTGGCATTCGGACAATTTCGACGACGGCGTCAAGAAGCTCGGGCTCGCCGCATCGACGCCGAACGACAACCCGTTCCTCGCGCTCGCACTGTCGGGCAAGGAAGCCGCCGATCACCACCACCAGACGCAGCCGCACCTGCACGACCGCATGGACGTGTCGGACTGGGTCACGCGCTGCCTGAAGGACACGATGGACGAAGGCATCTCGCGCATGCAGAGCGGCCTCGCGATCCTCGCGTCGGTCGGCAGCACGGCGCCGTTCGTCGGCCTGTTCGGTACGGTCTGGGGGATCTACCACGCGCTGCTCGCGATCGGCGCAACCGGCCAGACGTCGATCGACCAGGTCGCGGGCCCGGTCGGCGAGTCGCTGATCATGACCGCGTTCGGCCTGTTCGTCGCGATCCCGGCCGTGCTCGGCTACAACGCACTGACCCGTGCGAACAAGGGTGTCGTCAGCAAGCTGCGCCGCTTCGCGCACGGCCTGCACGCGTACTTCGTGACGGGCGCGAGCCTCGCGTCGTCGTCGACGCGCGACGGCCTGCGTCTCGCGACGCGCGCCAGCTGAGACGGGGTGAACCATGGCAATGAACACCGGTTTCAGCGACGATGACGACGATGCCGTGATGAGCGAGATCAACATGACACCGCTCGTCGACGTCATGCTCGTACTCCTGATCATTTTCCTCGTGACGATCCCGGCGATGCAGCATGCGGTGAAGATCGACCTGCCGCACGCCAGCAGCCAGCCCGTCGACGAAAAGCCGCAGACGGTCGACGTCGCGATCCAGGGCGACGGTACGATCCTGTGGGACGACCACACGGTCACGCGCGAACAATTGCAGGCGCGCATCGCGGAAGCAGCAAAGCGCACGCCGCAACCGGAGTTGCACCTGCGTGCGGACCGCAAGGTCGCTTACGAACACGTCGCCGAAGTGATGTCGGATGCGCAGGCAGGCGGCCTGACGAAGCTCGGCTTCGTGACGGAACCGACTGCGAAAGCGAAGTAACGCACGCGCGATCCGACGCGCCGGCCGCACCTCGTCGGCCGCACAAAGTAAAAGGCCTTCATCGCCAGATGAAGGCCTTTTTTCATGCGCACGCGGGCGCCTTCGGGCGGCGGGCTCTTTGGCGGTATCGGTTGCGCCTCGAGCAACGCAAATGCGACTCTGCCGTGGTCTGCACGGACTGCGCGTTCTGCCCTATCTGGCTCGCAATATATGCGGCCACCTGATTTCGCTCCGAACTTCCTTCACGAAATGGGATTTCAATATAGGCCCGCACGCACGCGCATTCAAGGTTCCGGCGATTGAAACTTGCGATTGCAGGCGACGCTTCAATGACAAAACAAATTTGCCTCGTCGTGCACGTCGTGTTCAGGTCGCCGAAGCATCAGCCGCCGCTTCCTTCTTCGCACGCTCCGGGCACCCCGGATCCTGGTAGGCGCCGTGATCGAGCTTCTCGACCAGATAGTCGACGAACGCACGCACCGCGGGCGGCATCCCCTGCCGCGACACGAACACCGCGTACAGTTGCGGCACCGGCAGCGTCCAGCCCGGCATCACGGGCGACAGTTGCCCCGCGCGCAGCGCGTTGCCGTACATCATCTCCGGCAGTGCCGCGATGCCGAGCCCATCGAGCACGGCTTCGCGGATCGTCATCAGGTCGGCCGTCACGAGCCGCGGATCGTGCTCGTGCACGTGACGCGTACCGTCCGGCGCGATCAGGTTGAACACGTGCCGCCCGTCGACGCTCGGTGTATCGAGCGTCTCGAATCCGGTCAGGTCGTCCGGCACCAGCGGCGGCGCATTCTGGCTCAGCAGGCTCGGCGCGCCGACCAGCATCTGCTCGGTGCGCCACAGCGGCCGCACGACGATGTTCGCGTTCTGCGGCGGCTCCGAGCGCACGCGCAGCGCGACGTCGATCGAATCCTCGAACAGGTCGATCACGCGATTCGTCACGCGCACGTGCACCTTCACCTCGGGATAGCGGCGCAGGAATTCGGGCAGGATGCGCGACAGCATCGTCTGCGACAGCGTCACGGGCACGCTGACGCGTACCGAGCCGCGCGGCGATGAGCGCAACTGCTGGACCGCATTCATCGCCGCCTGCGCTTCTGCCAGCATCGCCTGGCAATGCTGGTAGAACAGCTCCCCTGCCTCGGTCAGCGCGAGCTTGCGTGTAGAACGCTGCAGCAGGCGCACGCCGAGCGCCGCCTCGAGTTCGGTCAGGCGCCGCGACAGGCGCGATTTCGAGATGCCCAGCACGCGCTCCGCAGCCGAGAAACCGCCATGTTCGACGACCTGCGAAAAGTACATGAGGTCGTTCAGGTTATGTGCATCGATATTCATCTCATCGTTCCAATTTCAGAACAATCCATTGCGAACCGTCGCGAATCGAACGGTAAAACGCCCAATATAATAGCGCCATGTTTCAAAAATAACGCTATTCCGATCATTTCGAGGGAATCCAAATGACGACCGCTCGCTCGCTTGACCGCACGTACCCCGCGCTTCGCACGACAGAAGGCGGCGGCTTCGTGGTTCACCGCCCGTTCCCGACCCGGCTGCTGATGGATTTCGATCCGTTCCTGCTGCTCGATGAAATGGGACCGGTCGACTATGCGCCCGGCGAAGCCCGCGGCGCGCCGGCCCACCCGCATCGCGGCTTCGAGACCGTGACCTACGTGCTCGACGGGCACTATCGCCATCACGACTCGGCCGGCCACGCGGGCGCGCTCGGCCCCGGCGACGTGCAGTGGATGACGGCCGGCGCCGGCGTCGTGCACAGCGAAATGCCGGATCCCGCGTTCGCGCAGGCGGGCGGCCGTTCGCACGGCTTCCAGTTGTGGGTCAACCTGCCGCGCCGCGACAAGCTGATCGCGCCGCGCTACCAGGAAATTTCCGCCAGCCGCATCCCGACCGCGACGTCGCCGGACGGCCGCGCGCGCGTGCGCGTGATCGCCGGCGAGGCATTCGGTGTCCAAGCCGTGATCGAGACACGCACGCCGATCCTCTATCAGCATTTCACGCTGGAACCGGGCGCAACGGTCACGCAGCCCGTGCCGGCCGGCTATCGCGTATTCGCCTATCCGATCGCCGGAACGGGCCTCTACGGGCCCGACAGGCAGGCTGTCGACGCACAACATATGATCGTCTACGGCTGCGACGGCGACACCGTCACGTTCGCGGCCGGCGATACGCCGCTCGACCTGCTGCTGATCGGCGGCGTGCCGCTCAACGAGCCGATCGTGCGCTACGGCCCGTTCGTGATGAATACCGAGGAAGAGATCCGGCAGGCCGTCGTCGACTACCAGAGCGGCCACATGGGCCGCATCGAAGCGTGACGCCCGGATGGGGACGCAGGTGCCGCGAAACCGCGCGTTTTGCGTCACAATGACTTCTTGAACCATGTGGCCGCCGGCCACCAGAAGGAACCTGCCCCCTTGAACTTCGAACACCTGATCCAGATCAACTCCGACGATCCGGCCGTGCCGACCCTCACCCGCGACCAGCTTTGGGAAGGTCTCGTGTTGCGTGCCGAACAGCCGCAACTGTTCGTGCTCGGCCTCGACAGCTGCGTCGTCCACGAACGGACGGACACGACGCTCGAACGTGAGCTGCACTATGGTCACGCGACCGTGCGCGACCGCGTCACGTTCACGCCGAACCAGCAGGTTCGCTACGACATCCTCGCCGCCGACGGCGAGATCGGCGGCTCGCTGACGATGTCGATCGAGGAGCGCGACGACCACGAACTGTTCCTGCGTTTCGAATACCGCACGACGCTGGTCGTCACGGACGACAGCGAAGACGCGCGTCAGACGCACGGGATCGTCAAGGAGGCGTACCGCACGTCGGATATCGATACGGTCCGCCTGATCCGCGAGTACGCGCAGGGCCGCAAGGATCCCGATCCGCTGCACTGAACCCGGTGGCGGCCTGCGGGCCGCCCCTTTGACTCAAGCTATCAGGTTTGCCATTTCGATCGATAAAGAGTTTTTGCGAATGGGAATGGTTATCATTTAGAATTCATTCCATCGTATCGACAGTCACCGATCAACCGAATGACCGACACCATGCGCCCGACCACGCTGACCCTGCGCCGCACGACCGGCACCGCAGGCAGCAGCCGCCAGAAGACGGCAGCGGTCACCACGCCAGCGACACCCGCCGGCAACCGCGATGCAGGCACGCGGGTCGTCAGCAGCGATGCGCTGCTGCAAGGCCAAAGCCACGTCAGCATCGCGCATAACGGAGAGACCTATCAGTTGCGCGCCACGCGGCTCGGCAAGCTGATCCTGACGAAGTAACGACCGAGTATTGTGGGGACCACCTCCCTGAGAGGTGTTGGGCAGTAGCCAGCGTAACGGCTTGCACGCGAGATCTAGACCCCTTCGTGCAAACACACTCAAGCAGCCGTTGCAGCAAGCCAAGCCACTTTTTTTGGTTCTCACGCCTGGAAGAAAAAAAGCGACACGTCGAAGGACGTGTCGCTTTTTTGTTTGGGTTGACCCGTCCTGAAATAGGTTGACACTTTTTCGCCGAAGCGAAGAGGTGCCAAGTGCAACAAGGGATCAAACGAACGCAGCGGGACTACAGCCTGGCTTTTAAGCTGTCGGTGGTGGCGCAAGTCGA
>NZ_JAUJQH010000057.1:0-7565 GCF_030482905.1 Burkholderia sp. AU45251
GGTCGAACAGTCGGTGCGCATCTACAACCACGAGCGGCCACATGCCGCCCTGAAATACAAAACGCCCGATGCGGTGCATCGGGCGTTCTAGCGTCTGGATACTGTCAACCTATTCCAGGACTTGACAGGTGGCGTCGATGCGTTCGACCTGCCGTTCGCGGTTACTTCAATGCATCCCGATGGATCGCCTTCCGCCCTGCTCCGTGTAGGGATGGCCCCAGGTAGCGCAAACGCCGCTCAGAACCCCCAGAACATCAGCCACCACGCACTGTCGGTGACGGCCAGCGCTGCAGCGAACCACGCAAAGGCGGCAAGCCGGCGCGGCCAGGCCGCATAACGCCCCGTCACCTTCCACGCGAGCCACGCGCTCCACGCGTTGGCGCCGACCAGGATCGCGATACGCACGTCCGTGGCCCAGCCGAGCGGCACATGCTCGGCACGCAGCAGCGACAGCGTCGTCGCCGACAGCCCGAGGAACACGCCCGCGCCCGCGATCGGAATCAGTGCCTGCGCGAGATGATGGAGCCGCACGCGATCGAAGCGGCCGAGCATCCGCGCGGCACCGGCCAGCAGCACGAGCAGCGTCGTGCCGTACACGAGCCCCGTGCCGACGATGTAGCTGACGACGAGCCCGCCGTCGAGCCAAGAAAACACGTCGTTGCGATCCGGGTAATGCGTGAGCAGGAACCACGGTGCGTTGGTTTCGAGCGGCCACGTGATGTCATGGTCGATCAGCCAGCCCGCGAGCCATTGCTTGATCTGCACGAACCACGGGCTGGCGGTCCAGTGGAATGCACCGATCGCGACGCCGAGCAGGCCGTACAGGATCAGCGCGGTGTCCCACGGGTTCGCCTGCTGCGCGCCGAGGTTCACGACTTCGTCGGACGGCGAGCGCAACGACAACGAGATCGCATCGCGGTGCCCGCTGCAGCGGCCGCACATATGGCAGTCCGCCGCGCCCTTCATGTTGCGCAACGGTACGAGCGGCGCGCAGTTGATCGGAATCACGCGATGACCATGCTCGCCGTTCTTGTACGAACGGCGCCACGCATCCTCGTCGACCTTGTAGCGCATCGGCGCAAGCCGCGCGAGCAGCCCGAACACGCCGTTGACCGGGCACAGATACTTGCACCACACGCGCTTCTCACGGCCATACAGCACACCGATCACGATCGCACCGACGGTCGAGCCGCCGAGCACGAACAGCACCGCGAGTGGGTACTGGTACACGCTGACCATCTGCCCGTAGATCGTCGTGAGCCCGAACGCGACGAACGGCCAGCCGCCCCACCGCATCCAGCGCGGAATCGCGCGACCGCGGCCGAACTTGCTCGCGAATTCGGTGAGCGCACCTTCCGGACACAGCACGCCGCACCAGACCCGGCCAAGCATCACCATCGACAGCAGCACGAACGGCCACCAGATGCCCCAGAACACGAACTGCGCGATCAGCGTGAGGTTGTTCCACAGGTGCGCGGAATCGTCCGGCAGCGGCAGCACCGCCGGCACAATGATCAGGAACGCATAGACGGCGACGACGACCCACTGGATGCCACGGATCACCGCGCCGTGGCGCTGCATCCACTGGCCCGCCTGCGCGAGCCAACCCGGCTTGGTTGCGGCGGCAACGTTCATGCCGCGCGGCCCGCGGCGACGGCCGGACGGCGGCTCGCGCGCTTCATCAACAGCCAGACGACGGCCCAGTACACCGCATAGGCAACCAGGTTGGTCAGCGCCGGATGCGCGCGATAGCCCGTCAGCGTCGCGACGAGCGAGCCGAACGTGCTGGAGTCATCGAGAATTGACGACGTATCCCACACCTGCGAAATGCCGAGCGGCAGGATTTCCTTGTCGATCAGCTTGTCGACGCCGGTCTGGAACAGGCCCGCGCCGAGGAACAGCAGCATCACTTCGGTGACGCGGAAGAAGTGCCGCCACGAGAAATACTTGCCGCCGAGTTGCAGCAGATAGAACGTCAGGAATGCGAGGCCGAGGCCGATCACGACCGCGAGCATCTGGCTGCCGTCGACGTGGCCCGACTGGCCGAAACCGAGGCCGTACAGGAAGATCACCGTCTCGCTGCCTTCGCGCGCGATCGCGAGCGCGACCAGCACCGCGACGCCCCACCAGTTCGAATCGCGCGTGCTCTGCTGCAGCGATTGCTCCATGTCGCGCTTCAGCGTGCGGCCGTGGCTGCGCATCCACAGCACCATCTGCACGATCAGCACGCATGCGATCAGCACCATGGCGGTCTGGAAGTAATCCTGCGCGTCGCCGGACAGCACTTCGGTGAAACCGACCAGCGCTGCGCCGAGGCCGACCGCCATCAGCAGACCGACACCGACGCCGGCCCAGAGAAAAGGCAGGCCGCGGCGCGCGTCGTCGTCGCCGTTTTTCAGCCATGCGTAGAGAATGCCGACGACGAGCAGCGCTTCGACGCTCTCCCGCCAGACGATGAACAAGATCTGACCCATCGATACCTCCTGACGCGCGGTACACCGGGCAGGTGGGCCTGCGCGCAGATAAAACGCGTTACTTCGCGACGATCACGCCCTGTGCCTGCTGGTGGAAATCGTCGAAAAACTTGTATTCGCCCGGCGACAACGGCGCGACGACCACGAACGAATCGGCGCCCGGCGCGAGCACCTTTTCCTTGCGCAGTTGCACGCTCTCGAATTCGGCGGCGCCCTTGCCGGTGTTCTTGATCTCGATCTTGAAACGCTGCCCGGCCGGCACTTCGATGCGAGCGGGGTTGAGCTTGCCGTCCGTCATCTCGAGCTTGAACGTCGGCAGATCGGCAGCGTACGCTGCGCCGGCAAGCCACAACGCAGCGGCTGCGGCAAAGACTTTCTGGGGAATTTTCATTCTGGGTTCTCTACGCCGACGGCGCGCCGAAGCGCGCCGTCCGTGATGCCACCGATCAGTAACCGCCCTTCTTGCCGATACCGGCGAACGGGAAGTCGTACTCGAGGGTGATGGGCTTGAACCATGCGCCCACACCCGTTTCCTTGTCGATGTGACGGCCGAACGCCATGTGGCCCGACTGCATCGGCGGCTTGACGGTCATCGTCAGGTGGTACTTGCCCGGGCCAGACAGCTTCACGTTGTCGCCGTAGTGCGGGCCGTCGCTCGCGACCATGCCCATCAGGTCGCCTTCCGCCTTCCACTTCGTGTCGCCCTGCTTCGTCAGCTTGTACGTGACCTGCAGGTACGGCATCCAGTCGCCTTCCGCGAAACCCGTCGGGTTGTTCTTGACCGCATGGATGTCGGCCTCGAGGTGGATGTCGGAATCCGACGCCTTGCGCATCATCCCTTCCGGGTCCATCGTGATCGGCTGCAGGTACACCGCGCCGATTTCCATGCCGCCCTGGATCTGCTGCTTGCCGATCGGATATTCGGCAGCCGAGGCCGACATCGCGGCAAGCGCCGCCGCTACCGCAACCGACGTGCGGATGAACGAAGAACCCAACATGGACACTCCTTGTTATTTGATCTGACACCGTGCGGGCCACCCGCCGGGCGCCCCGCTGGAAACACTAACGCGACGAATAACGTTAATGCGAACTATTCTCAATAATTGCGGAGTTTAGCACCGATCCTGTTCCGGAACAAACGAGGCACCGCGTAAACCCCTGATCCGACAAGGCTTACAGCTCGATTACCGGCACATTTCGGTGACGCTTTGAAAGATTTACCGACCGCCGCTGACGTGATCGCCGACGTTCGCGCCGAACACGCGCTCGCGCAGCAGCGCGAGCTGGTCGCGGGTCGCGGCGGCCTTCTCGAACTCGAGGTTCTTCGCGTAGTCGGCCATCTGCTTTTCGAGGCGCTTGATTTCCTTCGCCAGCTGCTTCTCCGACATGTCCTCGAATTTCGCACGCTGCTGCGCTTCTTTCAGCTCCGCGCGCGCTTCGTCGGCGTTGTAGACGCCGTCGATGATGTCCTTGATGCGCTTCACCACGCCGCGCGGCGTGATACCCATCTTTTCGTTGTGCGCGATCTGCTTCGCACGGCGCCGCTCGGTCTCGCCGATCGCACGCTTCATCGACTCGGTCATGTTGTCCGCGTAGAGGATCGCCTTGCCGTTCACGTTCCGCGCGGCCCGGCCGATCGTCTGGATCAGCGAGCGCTCGGCGCGCAGGAAGCCTTCCTTGTCCGCGTCGAGGATCGCGACGAGCGACACCTCCGGAATGTCGAGCCCTTCCCGCAGCAGGTTGATCCCGACCAGCACGTCGAACGTGCCGAGCCGCAGGTCGCGGATGATCTCCACGCGCTCGACAGTATCGATGTCGCTGTGCAGGTAGCGCACCTTGACCCCGTGGTCCGCCAGAAACTCGGTGAGCTGCTCGGCCATGCGCTTCGTCAGCACGGTGATCAGCACGCGCTCCTCGGCCTTCACGCGCTCGTTGATCTCGGCCAGCACGTCGTCGACCTGCGAGCTCGCCGGCCGCACTTCGATTTCCGGATCGACGAGCCCGGTCGGCCGCACGACCTGCTCGGCGATCTGCCCGGTCACGCGCTGCTCGTAATCAGCCGGCGTGGCCGACACGAACACGACCTGGCGCATCTTGCGTTCGAACTCGGGGAACTTGAGCGGCCGGTTGTCGAGCGCGGACGGCAGCCGGAACCCGTAGTTGACGAGGTTTTCCTTGCGCGCGCGGTCGCCGTTGTACATGCCGTTCAGCTGGCCGATCAGCACGTGCGACTCGTCGAGCAGCATCAGCGCATCGGGCGGCAGGTAGTCGACGAGGGTCGGCGGCGGGTCGCCGGGCTCCGCCCCCGAGAAATGCCGCGAGTAGTTCTCGATGCCCTTGCAGAAGCCGAGCTCCTGCAGCATCTCGAGATCGAAGCGCGTACGCTGCTCGAGGCGCTGCGCCTCGACGAGCTTGCCGTCGCCGTGAAAGAACTCGAGCCGCTCGCGCAGTTCGTCCTTGATCGTCTCGACCGCGCGCATCACGGTGTCGCGCGGCGTCACGTAGTGCGACGACGGATAGACGGTGAAGCGCGGAATCTTCTGCCGCACGCGGCCGGTCAGCGGGTCGAACAGCTGCAGCGTCTCGACCTCGTCGTCGAACAGTTCGACGCGCACGGCCAGCTCCGCGTGTTCGGCCGGGAAGATGTCGATCGTGTCGCCGCGCACGCGGAACGTGCCGCGCTGGAAATCCTGCTCGTTGCGCGTGTACTGCATCGCGATCAGCCGTGCGATCACGTCGCGCTGGCCGAGCTTGTCGCCGGTACGCAGCGTCAGGATCATCTGGTGGTATTCGGACGGGTTGCCGATACCGTAGATCGCCGACACCGTCGCAACGATCACGACGTCGCGACGCTCCATCAGGCTCTTCGTCGCCGACAGCCGCATCTGCTCGATGTGCTCGTTGATCGACGAGTCCTTTTCGATGAACAAGTCGCGCTGCGGCACATACGCTTCAGGCTGGTAATAGTCGTAGTACGAGACGAAGTACTCGACCGCGTTGCGCGGGAAGAACTCGCGAAATTCCGAGTAGAGCTGCGCGGCGAGCGTCTTGTTCGGCGCGAACACGATCGCCGGGCGGCCGAGCCGCGCGATCGTGTTCGCCATCGTGAAGGTCTTGCCCGAGCCCGTCACGCCGAGCAGCGTCTGGAACGAGAGACCATCCTCGACCCCTTCGACGAGCGTCTCGATCGCGGTCGGCTGGTCGCCGGCGGGCGGATACGGTTGATACAGCTGGAACGGCGACCCTTCGAAGGTCACGAATTTCGATTCGTCGAGCGCGTCGCCGGTTTCGGCTTTATGTTCGGACATGGAATGCGGCCGGAGCGAGGGCAAAGAAAGCATTCTAGCGCTTCGCGGCCTCGCGAACTGCTGTCGGCTCCTGACGCGCGACGACCGTCCGAAATCGCCATTCCCGGCCGAATTTCGCCGCTGAAACGCCGCCCCCGCCTGCGTGAATTCGCTACAATGTCAGGCTGCTGCGCTTTCCGGCGTCGTGCCTGCCTGCGCGCGGTCCGCCGCGCCCGCCCCGCCCGTTGAAAGCCTGACCCTCTTTTCACTACTGCCGAATCATCATGTCGCTCTTCTCCGCTGTCCAGCTTGCTCCCCGCGACCCGATCCTGGGCCTGAACGAAGCCTTCAACGCCGATGCGCGTCCGACCAAGGTCAACCTCGGCGTCGGTGTGTACACGAACGAAGAAGGCAAGATTCCGCTGCTGCGCGCGGTTCGCGAAGCAGAGAAGGTGCGTGTCGAGGCCGGCCTGCCGCGCGGCTACCTGCCGATCGACGGCATTGCTGCCTACGATGCGGCCGTGCAGAAGCTGCTGCTCGGCAACGACTCGCCGCTGATCGCAGCAGGTCGCGTGGTCACGGCCCAGGCACTGGGCGGCACGGGCGCGCTGAAGATCGGCGCCGATTTCCTGCGCACCGTGAACCCGAACGTGAAGGTTGCGATCAGCGATCCGAGCTGGGAAAACCACCGCGCGCTGTTCGAAGCAGCCGGCTTCGAAGTCGTTGCGTACCCGTACTACGACGCCGCCACCAACGGCGTGAACTTCGAAGGCATGCTGTCGGCACTGAACGGCTACGCGGCAGGCACGGTCGTCGTGCTGCACGCGTGCTGCCACAACCCGACCGGCGTGGACCTGACGGAAGCGCAATGGCAACAGGTCGTCGACGTCGTGAAGGCGCGCAACCTCGTGCCGTTCCTCGACATGGCTTACCAGGGCTTCGGCGAGAACATCGAGGCCGATGCTGCCGCCGTGCGCCTGTTTGCTGCGGCCGACCTGAACGCATTCGTGTCGTCGTCGTTCTCGAAGTCGTTCTCGCTGTACGGCGAGCGCGTCGGCGCACTGTCGATCATCACGTCGAGCAAGGAAGAAGCGACGCGCGTGCTGTCGCAACTGAAGCGCGTGATCCGCACGAACTACTCGAACCCGCCGACCCACGGTGGTGCCGTGGTCGCCGCGGTGCTCGCATCGCCGGAACTGCACGCTTCGTGGGTGCAGGAACTCGGTGAAATGCGCGATCGCATCCGTGCGATGCGCAACGGTCTCGTCGAGCGCCTGAAGGCAAGCGGCGTCGACCGCGACTTCAGCTTCATCAACGAGCAGCGCGGGATGTTCTCGTATTCGGGCCTGACCTCGGCGCAAGTCGATCGCCTGCGCGACGAGTTCGGCATCTATGCGGTCGGCACGGGCCGGATCTGCGTCGCCGCGCTGAACACGCGCAACCTCGACGCGGTCGCCAATGCGGTCGCAGCCGTCCTGAAGTAACGTGGCGTGAGCGGGCAGCCGCCGTTATCGGCGCTGCCCCACTCTGCCGAGACGAAAAACGCGCTCCCTGGAGCGCGTTTTTTTTTATGCCTTTTGCCCGGCTTGCCGGCGTAACGACATCGCACGAGCGGCGCGCATCGCGGCCGCTCGCGGCAGGGCGTTACTGCATGAACCAGCCATGGCTGACGACGACCGACTGGCCCGTGAGCGCGGCGCTCGGGAAGGCCGACAGGAACAGCACCGTCTGCGCGACGTCCTGCACCGTCGTGAACACGCCATCGACCGTGTTGCCGAGCATCACCTTCTTGATCACTTCCTCT
>NZ_JAUJQH010000058.1:0-6984 GCF_030482905.1 Burkholderia sp. AU45251
AACGTCCCGGAGCCCAAACTCGACCAGAACTAACAAGAAAATCTACAATCAACACCGCGCAACGCCCAACCCCGCCGAATCGGTCACGTTCCCGAAATCGGCGGTCACGTTCGCCGAAATACGCACAAACCGGTGCGATGAGCCCGAAGGACGGCTTGACGACGAGGGGGGAGGAGAAGACACTCACGAGTGCGACCATGGAGCAGCGTTCAGCTCTCCACCAAGCGGGGCAGACCTTCGGGTTTGTTCCGCTTTTTACATTTCTGCGCCCTCCTTGTCTTTTCTCATGACGCGGCCGAGCACTGGTCGATCACCGAGCTTGACGGGGCTTCTGCGCCACGTCTCAATCAACTCCCTCATGACACGGATCTGAGCATCGCTCAGTAGATCGAGCTCTCTCCAAAGCTCGCCGCACAGGCGATATGCATCCGATGAAGCTGTTTGGGGAATGGTGTAGTGACGTCGAGATGCTTCCAGCTCGCTCAGTAGGCCAGCGAGCTCATCGGCAGAGAGCCGAAGATATCTTGCGAGTCGGTCAACGAAGTCGCGCGAAGGCGGCCCCTTTATTCCAAGTTCCAAGGCAGATACGTAGCTCTGTTCGAAGCCCATCGCTTCGGCCAGGTCCTTTTGGCGCACTCCGTAACGGAGTCGCAGCGCCCGAAGTCGTTCGGAAAAGGGACTCAATGCTTTCCTCGGGTGAGGTCGTTGGAATCACCTAAAGATGATAGTGGAGTAGCAAAAAAAGTGAAGAGAGTGCGATTTTTTGGTGAAATTATCGTATATACGTGTATATACGATAATTTTAGACGAAGCGGGCTCGCCTAAACCGCAAGCCGGGCGGGGTAGCGCGCATTGTTTAGCTGGCGATGGACGAGATTCGGTAGTGGGTTGGCACGGTGGATTTAGAGTGTTTACACTAAATTTTGTGCTTGATGAGGGAGGGATCAATCCCGTTGATCCAGCACCCAGTCTGTCGAGAAGGCGCCTCACAACATCCCAATCATCGTCACCCAACACTTCGGAAGCCGTTGCGCAAAAGACACGCGCCCGCCCGCCCTCTGCCGGCGCCCAGTCGGACAGCTCTCAAAAGTCATGGAGCGGGCGCGGCCGGCTGAGGCAAGGAAGGCGTCGGTCATGAGCGAACCAGTCGCAAGGCATAACGCGCCGCTGATTGCCGTATACCAAACGGGGACCCTATGCAGATCACGGCCACCGAGGCACACTGTAAATATATACAGTTCCTGTGGTACCCCGGTTGGACTGGTGGAATCCTCCAGTCCGACGCTCTCGGATGCTAGAATCGTCGCATGAAAACCACGTCCAAAGTCAGCAACGGAATGCCCGCGCACTTCTCAGGGCATGAGACGTTTCCCCTGCGCCAAATGTGGCTTAAGAAAGCCTTCGATCAGGCTGTCGATGGCCGCGTAATTCACAAATCCACCTTTGCGGATGAGACGGCAATCGCCGCTTTCGGCGTCGGCAAAAACATGGTCGCCTCCATTCGACATTGGGCTCTAGCTTGCGGCGTCATGTATGACTCCGGGCCTGATGAGTTCCGCGTCGGAAGCCTCGCGATGGAAATACTTCAAGACGGAGGTCTTGATCCTTATGCCGAGAACCCTTCGACGGCATGGCTAGCCCATTGGCAACTCGCGGGCAAATGCTTTCGCTCGACCACGTGGCATTGGCTGTTCAATCATGTGACCGCGCCCACCTTCACGCGTCAAGAACTCGAGGAGCCGTTGAGCCGCTATGCGCGTGAACTCGACGCAAAGCATCGACTGTCCGCGTCGACAATCTCGCGAGACTTGGAAACCTGTCTGCGAAGCTACGCGCCGCGCGCGGCCGGCGGATCGCCGGAAGATTTCGCTGAACCACTCTTAGGAGAGTTAGGCCTCTTGCAAGAGGTTCATAAGGGGCAGTATGCGTTCCGACGCGGCCCTAAAGCGTCTCTGCATGATGGCGTCTTCGCCTATGCATTAGTCGATTTCTGGGATCGTGAGGCTGATGGCCAGAGTGCTCTAGCCTTCGAGACCGTAGCCTATGGTGAAGGGTCGCCCGGTCGAGTCTTTAAGCTAGACGAAGAGTCCATCGCGCAGCGGTTGTTAGCGCTATCTGACTTCACCGCCGGCAAGCTAGGCTGGACTGATTCGGCGGGCCTTCGTCAAGTCCACCGCAAACCAATCTCAAAAGAAGACCGTAGAAACCTGATCAGGCGCGCGTATGAATGAAAAATCGGAAGAAAGATTGTCGGACATCGTTCAGATATCGCGCCAATATCAACGCTCAATCCGAGTTGACGCAGATATTGGACGAGTCGACGCCCTCTCCGGCTACATCTGCCATGCCACTGCTGGCTCTGTGGTCGATGTCATGTGTGAGCAACTCTCGGGCACAAATCAACGCTGCTTCACTTGGACGGGACCGTTCGGCGGTGGCAAGAGCTCGTTGGCCGTCGCGTTAGCGAGCGCGCTACATCCCGACAAGAACCTTCGGGCGAAAGCGCGCCAAGTCTTGCACCTGAATTCCAAACCCGCTTTCGATATTGCATTGCCCGTCCGCAAAGGTTGGTTGGTAGTGCCGGTTGTGGGCCGGCGCGGCAGCGTCGTCGCCGCGCTTCATGCTGCGCTTCGGCAGGCGGAAGGAAGATCAGTAGACGGTCGCAGTAAGGTAAACAGTCAAACACTTATCGCCGAATTGCTCGATGAGGCGAAGAATCGCCCGCATGACGGCGTGCTGGTCATTGTCGACGAGATGGGCAAGTTCCTGGAAGCTTCCGCGCTGGGCGCCGGGGACGATGTTTATTTTTTTCAAGAGCTCGCCGAAGCAGCCGCCCGCTCAGAGGGGCGTTTGGTGGTTGTGGGCGTACTGCACCAATCATTTGCTCAGTATTCCGCACGTCTTGGGATCGACACCCGTGATGATTGGGCCAAGGTACAAGGCCGCTACGTCGATTTGCCGCTCGTTGCCGCCAGTGACGAAGTCGTGGAACTAATCGGGCGAGCAATCGAAGCTGAGCACTGCCCGCCTTGGATGCTCGAAACTTCGAACGCCATCGCCGATGCAATCCGCTCGCGGCGTCCAGCTGCTGGGCGAGGTCTCGCCAACGCCTTGGCTGACTGTTGGCCTCTGCATCCGGCTATGGCCGCACTGCTCGGGCCAATTTCGAAACGGCAGTTCGGCCAAAACGAGCGCAGCACCTTCGGCTTTCTTTCGTCTGTCGAACCATATGGCTTTCGCTCGTACCTGAACTCAACGCCCATCAGTGAAGCGAGTTGGTACCGTCCGAGCGACTACTGGGACTACCTACGCTCAAATCTCGAACCCGCGATTCTGGCCTCCCCTGATGGACACCGCTGGTCGCAAGCGGTTGAAGCCGTTGAGCGAGCTGAAGCGAAGACGGCTGATCCGCTCCTGGTATCTTTGATCAAGAACATTGCGATTATCGATCTCTTCCGTAACGGGTCTGGCTTAGCGGCCGATACCGCTGTCATCAAGGCGCTCTATTACGATAGGACTCTCGATGAACTTAACGCCGCGCTACAAAAGCTGTCTGCGCTGAAAGTCGCGCTGTATAAAAGCTATACGGGTGCTTGGTCTGTCTTCGAGGGTAGTGACTTCGACATTGATTCAGCCATGGAGCAAGCTCTTGCTGCTTCGCCTGGCATTGACTACGCGCGCCTCGCACAGCTCATGGGACTGCATCCGGTGGTAGCAAAGCGTCACTACCATGAGACGGGGTCAATGCGCTGGATGGAGCTATCTTTGTGTAGCATCGAGCAAGCAGAGAAGATAGCGGCCGATTTTCGCCCGCGTAAGGGCGAGTTCGGAGCCTTCATCTTGGCCCTGCCTAGCAAAGGTATGAGTCCACGTACCGCCCGCCAGCGCGCACAAAGCTGTTCAAAGCTCCGCCCATGGCCGGTACTGGTCGGCATACCCACCAACCACGCTCGCATCGCGGAGCTATCCGCCGAGTTAGTGGCGCTGGAGCAGGTAAAGGACCGCCATGAGTTGTCCGGCGACCCCGTAGCTCGCCGAGAGGTCTATGCGCGCTTGGCCGCGACTCGTGCAAACTTGGAAGACCAGTTGCAAGCCGCAGTCTCTTTGGCGAAGTGGCACGATGGGACTGATCACATCGTCGAAGCCGGATCAAAGCTATCGCCCGTGGCGTCCCAGCTCGCCGAGGACCTTTTCAGCGCGTCGCCGCCGGTATGGAGCGAGCTGGTTAACCGCGACAGCATATCGAGCAATAGCGTGAAGGCACGCCGCGATCTGCTGCATGCGATGGTCGACGCCGAAGACCGGGAGGCCCTCGGTTTCGAGGGTTTTCCGGCTGAACGGGGACTCTACGAGACACTGCTCAAAAGCACAGACCTGCACCGCCAAAACGCCTCGGGCGCCTGGCACTTCATCGCGCCGGGCGATGGCTTCGCCACCGGTTTCGAGCGTCTGTGGGAGGCAACCCGGGCGCTCTTCTCGGACGGAAATACCCGAGTGGGTGCCCATGAGATTTATGCACTTTGGAGCGCTCCCCCCTTCGGAATGAAGGAAGGCCTGCAACCAGTCGTCCTCACCGCGTTCATGCTTGCCCACAAGGCAAACATCGCTGTCTATAAGGACGGGATGTTTGTGCCCCGCCTCACCGATTTTGACATCGACGAATGCCTGCAGGACCCGGATCGCTTCTCGCTGCGTTGGGTCGCTATTGATGAGGACAAGAATCGAATCCTCAACGGCATTTCAAGGTTGCTAGCGGAGGTCGGGGAGAGCGGTGGCTCAGCCGATCCGCTCGAAGCCGCGCGAGGCTTAGTGGCGATGGTCTTCAACCTCCCAGAATGGGCTCGAAGGACGCAGCGCTTGGGCGACACCGCCAAGGCCATGCGCGACATGCTGTTGAAAGCCAGCGACCCGCACAAGGTGCTGTTTGTCGACCTAGCATCGCTGCTCAATGCGGCCGACGGCAAGTCCTATGTAAAAGCCCTTCGGGCACCACTGCAGGAGCTTGCGGGCGCGTATGAAAAGATGCTCGCCGAGGTTGAAGGCAAGATGCTCGAGGCACTCGACGCGCGTATGGACGATCTCGAGGCGCTGCGTGAGCGCGCTCGCTCCGTGTCCGGCATTTCTGGCGACCTGAGATTGGATGCATTCGCGACGCGACTAGCCAACTTCGACGGAAGCCGAGCCTCCCTTGAGGGCATCCTAAGCCTGGCAGCAGAGAAGCCTCCACGAGATTGGGTGGACCGCCACATCGACGCGGCGATATTGGAGCTGGCAAAGTTCGCGCGGCGTTTCCGCGAAGCCGAGGCTTTCGTAGCAGTGCAAGGCCGCGAGGCACACAGCGAGGCCATCGCTGTAGTCATCGGTGCGGGGGCCGACACCAAAATGATCTCACGCTCGTTCGCAATCTCGGATCGCCATCGGCAGACGGTGGAGGCCAAGGCCCTCGAAGTCGCCTCGATGCTGGAGGGCCAAGGCCTGGGGACGAACGTATTGCTAGCGATCCTGGCCAAGGCCGGAATGAAGCTGGCATCCATCGACAAGGAGGCAGCCAATGGCTGAGCGGCACGTTCTGGGGATCTCAGGTGGCAAGGACAGCGCGGCGCTGGCCGTTTATATGCGCGAGCACCATCCCGAACTCGATATCGACTATTTCTTCACCGACACCGGGGAAGAGCTGCCCGAGGTTTACGAGTTCCTCGGCAAGCTCGAAGGCCGGCTTGGTAAGCCCATCTTGCGCCTAAACCCCGGCCGCGACTTTCGCTTCTGGTTGCGCCAATACAACCACTTCCTGCCCAACCCGAACGCGCGCTGGTGCACCCGTCAATTGAAGCTCGCGCCCTTCGAGAACTGGGTAAGGCCCATGCTGGCGGCGGGCGACACGGTCACTTCCTATGTGGCCATCCGCGCCGACGAGGACTATCGCGAGGGCTACGCAGCTAAGGCTGCCAACTTATTCGTGAAGCTGCCCTTCCGCGAGGCGGGTATCGACAAGGTCGGTGTGATCGACATCTTGGAGAACTCCGGCGTCGGCTATCCGAAGTATTACGAGTGGCGCTCTCGCAGCGGCTGCACGTTCTGCTTCTTCCAACAGAAGATAGAATGGGTGCGTCTCAAGGAAAGACATCCAGAGGCCTATGAGGCAGCTAAAGCCCTTGAAAAGGACGCCCTGGAACATGGCTCGCCTTTCACCTGGTCGAAGGGCGAATCGCTCGGAGACATAGAGCAGCCGGCACGCGTAGCAGAGATCGAGGCAGAATACGAGATCCGCCGTGCTCGCATGCGCAAAAGTATCCCCATCAATCCCCTGCGGCCTGTGAAGGCCTGCCCCGATGACATCGACGATATCTACGGCGTGGATGAAGGCAACGGCTCCTGCGCCGTCTGTCACAAGTGAATCTGGGGCCGCGCGGAAGATGAGCTCCGACGCCCCAGAGCCCCGCACCCCTGCCGCCTTTGCTCAGAGACTCGCGGGCTCGCTGAACACTTGATCGCGGTGAGTTGGCTGCCGACTACAGACAGCCCTTGCGAAGGCAACGGTTAGGGCACGCATGTGCCATGCGTAGGTCATAGCAGGCTCAGATATTTGTCCAAATTGGAAACGGAGATCGACCGGGTCTGACCGGACGTGAAGACCGAAAACTCGTCCATCCGGATCTTGATCGTCACCCTCTTGACCGAACACGGCGCGGCTTGAGCGGCGTACTTGACGAACAGTTCGACTTGGTAATCGCCTTGAGGCCACTCATTCGTCTCGTACCCCGGCCGTTGAACTGGGACGAACAGAACGGACTGTTGTACCGAAGACTGGGGGGAGACCGCGAAATCTCCGAATGGGCGCCCAAGCTGTCGTCGCACGATGAGCGTGAGCACGTAAATCGATGGGAATTCGGGGCGTTTTGAGCAGCTTGCGTGATGTAGCGGTGGGGGTCTCCCTCAGGCATCTTGCACAAACGACGCCCAAGGGAGAGTCTCGTGTCTGCCAAG
>NZ_JAUJQH010000059.1:0-5440 GCF_030482905.1 Burkholderia sp. AU45251
TCAGTTCCGGGTCCAGGTTCAAGCCCTTGCCCGGCTCAATCGTTACTTCTTCCTTGCGTTTGCGTGGCATAAAAGTGGCTCCTTGGCCTTCAGTTTATGCCTCACACACAAAGGTTCGGATAGGCTCTCGCTGACAATCGGCGGCTGAAGACCGGAATTCCATCGATGTCGAGCACTGCTTCGTCGCCGGGTACTTCAATTTCCCTTTTGCCCAGCTTCGTCTGCCATGACTATCGCTTTCGAGTCTCCCGACCAGCCCGATGTGATCGCCCTCATCGCCGATCTGGATGCGTACCAGGACACCCTGTACCCGCCTGAGAGCCGGCACGCTCTGGATATCGCGTCGCTGAAGCAATCCAATGTGCTGTTCGTCGTTGCGCGGGACAGCGAAGGCAAGGCAATCGGGTGCGGGGCGATTGTCCTCAACCCCGAATTCGGCGAATTGAAGCGGATGTATGTCAGCCCACGTGGGCGTGGGCAGGGTGTCGCGAGGAAGCTTCTGACTACGCTTGAGTTACGGGCAGTCGACTCGGGTTGCAAGGTGATCAGGCTTGAGACTGGACCCTATCAGCCTGAGGCGCTGGGTTTGTATGCGTCTGCTGGATATCAGCGACGGGGACCGTTTGGTGATTACACGGACGATCCGCTGAGTGTTTTCATGCAGAAACACATCGCCTCCTGAGGGACAGGCTCGTGCGGATTCGAAATGGCATCTAGTGAGTCCAGTTGGTCGTCCGGTTTCGGCCAACATGCGACGGTCGCGAGAGACAACGCTCGGACATTCCGATGTCGGCAACACACTCCAAAGCGGCCATCCATCTCATTTCTCAAGTTTGGCGCGCGGTTGCCGTTGAAGCAGTTAGGGCGGTCAACCGCTAGGGTGCTAAGGGGGATTGATGGAGATACTGGAAGCATATTGTGCGGAGCTCGGCAAAGTCGTTGATATCTACGATGCACAGAAAGCATACTTTGCCTTGCCGGAAAATCGCCGAAAGCGATTCATCTTTCGATGTTCCGATGATGCTTGTCGAGCAGAAAAAAATCCGCTCGTGTCAGGTGTCAACTATGACAAGTTGATCGAGGAAACCGAGAAATATCGTCAGATTCACTTTCGAGTGCCGGCCGGAAATCCGCATCTCGAAACGTGCATTTGGGTGCAGGGGCATGCGCAGCGTCGAGCTAACGGCGGTGACACTGACGGCGATCCGCACCCTCGGGTGGAGCGATCCAAGTCGACCAACGTGATCGACGTATTCCGACCGAAAACCTCTGACTCGACGGCTGATGCGCCATCCGGCAAACAGGTAGCCAATTCTCCAGTAGATCGCGAACCACTGGATGTGAATCCATCGTCAGGCGGCGGTGCCCGTGCACGCGATGGCTACACCAGTACGTCGCGTCTGGAACGCTTCATCGATTGCTGGGCACAGTATGAAGGCGATGAGCTCAAGGAGCATCTGGTAGTCATTGAGGGAAAAACACTCAGCTATCGTCAAGCCGTTTTACGCCCGGATTGGATCACGCCGGGCGAGAATTGCTGTGACCCGATGCCACGTAGAATGCCCTCGCAGAGAACTGAAGTAGCGCATTCGTACTTCGGATAAACTTGTCACTTGGAGACATGCACACTCTTTAAGCCCTTCTCGATAAACATGAGACGGCGGTATTCCAACAAGGGCGTTGCCTGTCATTCAGGCGATGACGCTGGCAACTCTTTACGTCGCGAAGGTAAGGGTAACGGCAACTGCATAATCCAACCAGCACATAAATCAATGATTTTCGCAGGCAGACCAATGGATGAAACTCAACGTTGCAGCCAACAAGAAGAGATAAGACAAGGTGATATTCTAAGCATTGAGTGCGATGAACCTTCTCTGGATTTTCCTCGCCTTGGCGTTGTCATAAACGCCGACTGCGATTTGGCGCACAAGAAGATCGACGGCACGATAGCCTTCTTGCCTTTATACTCGTTCGCAGACTACCTTACACGCTTCTGGATCCCGTCATTTGTTACCAGCCGAAAAAACGAATTAGCAACTGAGATCGCCAGATTTTGCAAACTAGACTCCACAGCGCAAGATGATCTTCTACGATGGCTCGTCACAGCAGAACCCGATACGGTATCCGAGAAGCTTCAGACAACACTCGCTCTAAAGCCTAAAACTTATGAAGATGTTTCTCTTCGAATGCGGAAGTTGCACCGATGCCTGCAACCTGGGGCTAAATCCCTCGCGACATTGGCGGAATTTGCAAGAGATGAGAAAGACGAGCAGACCGCTAAGCGTTACCTTAAAGAGCAGATTGAAAAAGCCAAGAAGAATTTAGGGGATGGTCATTTCTTCATCAGCGATGTAAAAGGAGAGGAAGATATCGGTTTTATCGTTAGAATGCGAAGAATTTACACGCTAGATGCATCCTGCTGCTTCACCGGAGTTGCCCAACAAAGGGCTCAGACCAAACTGGGTAGTGTTAGTGCCGCCCGAATTTGTCGCCTAACGCCATTATATCAATTCAAGGTCGCGCAATTGTTCGCTCATCAATTTTCTCGAATTGGGCTTCCAGATGAAACGACCGCATTGGGCGATATTGCAATCGACGACATGACCACCAAACTTATGGCGCTTAAACAATAATGAAAGCTCTAGTGTTCACCCCCTCTTCGCTCTTTCGATTTTCACAATTCTCGATATCCGAGCAATGGTTCTCTGACTATCTGCTACCCACCGGAGCCAGCGGACTCAAACGTGTGGTGATAGACGACATCGCTTATCTCATCGACGAAGGTTTGGACGATGATAGTGGTCCTATCGTTGTCGTAAATCTCGAGGGCGATGACACAGTCTTTTCAGTAGATCGGGAAAATGTACCCATTTTCGAGAGAGTCATAACTGTTGCACGAGCGACCTTTACAGAAAGCGTCAAAATTCCTGCTGCATGGCGTCAATACCATGAGCATAGTTTGCTCTCGATCGCCGCCTCACCAAAGATTAGGAACCGCAACTCGCGGCTTCACTTTGACATGCGACCAAATGGAGTGGATGCATTGTTTGCATTCTCCGTTACGGAAGATACGGTCGACTTTTCTTCGCTGCCGCGGCCAAAGAAATTATTTGAAACCGCGCTATCTGGCTTAACCGATGCTGTGTTAACCCGTCAGGAAGCAAAAGTCCAAGAAGACAACGGGGCGGCGGGGATCCTTTTGGCTGAGAGACTGCCCCAAGGGTTTGTGCAAGGAGCGACCTTGGACCAATGGTACTCATCCAAGTTGACTACCGCGCAGCGCCTATTCGTTGACAAACCACATGACGGCCCAGTTAGACTGCGCGGGTCAGCCGGGACGGGCAAAACACTGTCTCTTGTCGTCAAGTTCTTGCACGACGGTCGGCAAGCCGAGAAAAATCAGAGTGTGACCAAGCTCGGCTTTATTACACACAGCCTAGCCTCCGTCGACCTAGTCGGATCGATGACAGAGAGCCTCGACACCACCGGCCTACTTACCGGAGTGGGAAAGTATTGCAAACTAGAACTTCGCACTCTGTACGATCTCGCGTATGAAAATCTGCGTTTCGCACTAGATGATCTAGAGCCATTGTCATTGGATGGGCGGGAAGGTAAAAGGCTTCAGTTTGAGCTTATTGAGTCCGTTCTTAAGGAAATGTACAGATCGCCCATAGCTCGGGCACAGTATTCAGACATCACGTCACCGTTGATGACTCGGTGGGAGGCTGCAACTCAGGGCAACGATCGGCTATTCATTTCGGAAGTAATGAACGAATTTGCGAGCGTTTTGGATGCGGAAAGTATAAGGTCAGGTGAGGAACGCGGAGAGAAGTATGCAAAAAATTCTTCTCAACGCGCCGGATGGCTGATGCATCTACCTAGGGAAGAAGATCGGCGCTTTCTTCTTGAAATCCATCGACGCTACCGCTCCCTTCTTGCCGATATGAACACCCTCAGCGTCGATCAGATGGTAGCCGACTTTAATACCTTTTTAGATTCTAATCGATGGGCTAGCGTCCGCGGTCGTAATGGATACGACGCATTGTTCGTTGATGAACTTCATCTATTTACAGCAGTTGAGCGTCAGATTCTCCACAAGCTGATACGCCGCACAACCGACGATTCTGGGGTGCCAAAAAGGCCTGCAATATTCATGGCGTATGACCTCAAGCAGAGCCCGAACGACACTGCAACGCAAAGCTCCGATGGTAGTAATCAAATTTTTACTGCAACCAGCGGACTGCAGAACTCTGACCTAGTACAACTCGACAAGGTGTTTCGCTATACCCCTCAAATTGCGGAATTTCTGTCGGATTTGGATGCATCGTTCCCAGCGTTGAATATCCCGGGCGAATGGGATCTCTATAGCGGAACGCCTCAACTCGATGATGGTCACAAACCTGAGTTGACCGTTTTTAAGGATGAAAGAAGTCTCTTCAAGAGTGTTCTAGACTCCGCCGTGACAATAGCCCGTTCCGCCAAAGGCGGGGGACGCCGTGTCGCGGTCTTGTGTGCAAGCGAGGAAATGTTTGATCGATATCTGCCCATCGCCAACGGGCAGTACGAAGGGAAAATATTTCCAATATCCGGACGTGATCCATCCTCCGAGCTTCGACATGCAGGTAAGAGATTTATTTTTAGTATGCCAGAGTACGTCGCGGGCTTGCAATTTGATACTGTATTTCTAATTCATGTTGATGTTGCGGACGCTCCAACGAACGCTTCACTTGGAATGCGAAGGCGTTTCATTTCGAACATATATCTTGGGTCTAGTCGCGCAGAAAACGTACTGAAAATTTCAGCATGTGATAACCGTGGCGGATATTCAGATATTCTACAGATGGCCGTCGATCGCGGTAGCCTGACCCTTATCCCAAAATGACGGGCGATCCGAAAGAATTTTAGTCGGATTTTTTATGATTTAGGCAATGCTTTCATCCATGTACACCGGCGAAAGCATTGCCACAGTAATTCTAGAGAAATTGAAAAAAAGTCGCTGTTTACACCAATGCAACGTATGCGTCGACTTGCAGCGTACCGTTGAACGAATCGAGGTGCCGCTGCGGATGCGTAGGCCGCAATAAGTGTGTCACTAGCGTGGCCTCGGTTTGACGGTGCTTTTCGTCATCGAAGTATCAGTCTTGTTTCCGCTTCGAGCGCATTAAACACGTCACTTCGCCTCAGTGCGCAATAAATGTGACACTTCGCGTCGCCGCTATCTAACACCTCAATACAACTTTCGATACACATGCTCAGTCGCCGTATTGTTGAGAGTCACCTCGTGGCCTTCGAGCCGGAAGCCGTTCTCCCATATCTAGTGTCCCGTTCCGCTGATTCGCGAACAAAGTCGGTGTAGCTTTTCGAGGATGGAATCGGCAGACGCGGTCCAGACGAATGGCTTGCAGTTTTCGTTGTAGTGGGAGACGAATTGATCAATGCG
>NZ_JAUJQH010000005.1:0-319443 GCF_030482905.1 Burkholderia sp. AU45251
AGAACGCACGCGTGCTGGCTGAAACGCTGGTGAAGCGCGGTCTGCGGATCGTGTCGGGCCGTACGGAAAGCCACGTGATGCTGGTCGACCTGCGCGCAAAGAACATCACCGGCAAGGCAGCGGAAGCGGCGCTGGGTGCGGCGCACATCACGGTGAACAAGAATGCGATCCCGAACGATCCGGAAAAGCCGTTCGTGACGAGCGGCGTGCGCCTGGGTTCGCCGGCGATGACGACGCGCGGCTTCGGCGTGAAGGAAGCGGAGATCGTCGGCAACCTGATCGCCGATGTGCTGGAGGCGCCGGAAGATGCGGCTACGCTCGAGCGTGTGCGCGGGCAGGTTGCGGAGCTGACGAAGCGTTTTCCCGTCTACGGTTGATGGTCGCGGGGTTCGGCTGCCGCAAGGCGGTCGAACCGCGTCGCTTCACGTTCCAACAAAAAGCCGACTCGCGGCATCGAATCCGCGAGTCGGTTTTTTTCAGCCTGCTTCGAAGACGCTTCAGACAGTCGGATCGACGTTCGCCTCGAGTTCGCGGATGCGGTCGAGATTGCGTGTGTCCTTCAGCACCGGCGGCCCCGCGAACGTGTTGCGCACGCCGAAGCCGTACCAGATCACCATCAGCACGACGACGAAACCGACGAGCACGTACAGCACCTTCTCGTTCGGCGGCTGGATGCCGACATACGCGAGCACACAGGCGCCGACCAGCGCGAGCAGCGCACACGGCTTCGACCAGATCCCCAGTTGAAACGGGCCCTTGTCGGTCCACGTGCGGCCTTCGGCCAGCATCCCGGAGCCGATCGGCATCGCATACGAGATGAACAGGAACACCGCGCTGCCGGCGCTCAGCACCGAGAACGCGTCGCCGTACAGCGTGACGACGATCGCGAGCACCGCACACGTCCAGATGGCGGGGCCGGGCGTCCGGTGCGTCGGGTTCACGCTGCGCAGCAGCTTCGATGCCGGCAGCCCGCCGTCGCGTGCGAACGCATACATCATCCGCGACGTCGACATGATCGCGGCGAGCCCGCACACGTAGTTGATGAAGAACATCGCGAGTTCGAGGACGACGCGCAAGGTCTTCGGAATCGGCGCGAGAATCGCTTCGAAAAAGCCGGTGCCCTGTTTCATGCTGGCGGTCAGGTCGGGCATCACCAGCACGAACGCGCACACCATCACGTAGCCGAACACCGCAGACCAGAACACCGATCCGATGATGCCGCGCGGCACGTTTTTGGCCGCGTCGTGCGTCTCTTCCGACGTGTGCGCGGAAGCGTCGAAGCCGGTGATGGTGTAGGTCACGAGCAACAGGCCGGACAGGAACGCGAGCGGCGTGGCCTGCTTCGGCCATGCGCCGCCATCGACGCCGGTGAAGTTGGTGAACGTCACCAGCCGATGCGCATCGAACGCGACCGGCGAGTAGTAGAGCAGCGATACCACCAGCGCGATCGTCACCACGAAAATGAGGTAGCCCGACAGGTCGGTGATCTTGCTCGCAATCTTGATGCCGCGGGCATTCAGGATCGCCTGCGAGATCGTGATGAACGCGATGAACGCCGTCTGATGCCACCACGTCAGGCTGTCCGGGCTGACGCCGAACATCGGCGCGATCAGCGTCTTGAAGAACGGATCGTAGGTGCCGAAATTGATCGCGGCGATCACGAAGATCAGGCCGATCAGGTTGAGCCACGCGGTCATCCACCCCCATTTCTTCCCGCCGAGGATCGCGCCCCAGTGGTAGAGGCCGCCGGCCGTCGGAAACGCGGACGCAATTTGCGACATCGACACCGCGACGATCAGCGCGAACAGCGAGCCCAACGGCCAGCCGAGGCCGATCGACGCGCCGCCGGTGGCGGAAAACGCGAGCTGGAACGCGGTGATGCCGCCCGACAGGATGCAGATCACCGAAAACGAAACCGCGAAGTTCGAGAAACCGCTCATACGTCTCGACAGTTCCTGCGCATAGCCCATCTTGTGCAGCAGGCTTACGTCACTGTCGGTGCCTGAATCAGGCTGGAATTTTGCATCCATGGTCGCTCCGTCACGAATGTCCTGCGTGGCAGGACCGTCATCGCCGCCCGGGCCGTGCGATACGGCCCGCTCCTGGGATTCGTCGGCGGCTCGCGATGCCGTGGGGTAATCGGCAATCGCTTTCCAGTCCGATGCGTGAACGGTATGAAATCAAATCTCCCGGCTCTATCAGATTTCGGCAACGTAGTGAAATTCCGGATGACCGGGGCGTGACCGATGCGCCGCACGTGCCGACAGGCGATTGCCGCCGGGAAAGTGGCCCCGGACACATGCCGAACCCGGTGGCGGCCTATTCCGCCCGCGGCTTGTCGCGTCGCGGTCCGAAGCGCGCGCGATAGTCGCGCGGCGATACGCCGACCTGCTTCGCGAACGCGCGCTGCAGCGCGTCGATACTGCCGAATCCCGATCGCTCGGCGATCCGTTCGATTGGCCAGTCGGCCCGCTCCAGCAGCGCCTTTGCGCGCTCGATGCGCGCTGCCAGCACGTACTGCGCGGGCGACAGTCCGGTCTCCTTGAGGAAATGGCGCGCAAACGAGCGTTCGCTCATGTGCATCCGTGCGGCCAGCGCGGCGACACCGAGATCGCCGGCCGGATCGTCGGCGATCTCGGCGAGCAGGGCGCGCATGCGCGGCGTCGCGTGGGCCAGCGAGCCGAGCCCGACGCTGAACTGCGCCTGTCCGCCGGGCCGGTGCATGAACAGCACGAGTTCGCGAGCGACCGCGAGCGCGGTCGGCGCACCGCAGTCCGCCTCGACGAGTGCCAGACACAGATCGATGCCGGCCGTCACGCCGGCCGACGTATGGAACGGCGGATCGCTCACGTAGATCGCGTCCGGTTCGATCCGCGCGCCGGGGCAGAGCGCCTGCAGCGCCGCGCACTGGTTCCAGTGCGTGGTCGCGCGCTTGCCGTCCAGCCATCCGCCCGCGGCGAGCACGAACGCCCCCGTGCAGATGCTCGCGATGCGCCGCGTGTCCGCGATCCGCGTGCGCAGCCACGGCAGCACGCCGGCTTCCGACGCGGCGTGCCGCAGCGCCGCTTCATCGCCGCCGGCGACGACGATCGTGTCGATCCGCTCCGGCAGCGCCGCCAGCGCGACGGTACCGGCGAGGCGCAGGCCCGCGTGCGTGACGATGTCATCCCCGTGTTGCGACGCGAGCGTGAGCCGGTACGGCACGGCATGGTCGGGCAGGTAACGGTTCGCGACCGCGAACACTTCCATCGGGCCCGTGATGTCGAGCGACTGGACGCCTTCGAAGCCGACGACGACGATGTCGCGTGCCGGGCAGGTTGACTGGGACATGGCGGAAAGTGCGGTGGAGTTGTCCTTGTGACCGCGAGCATGATCCTTGTAATTTTCAGGACGTGCAATCGACGGATGCGGGTGGACGATGCGGGTATGGAAGACAGGCGGGGCAGTGCTGCTCGCGGGCGCGATGCTGGGCGCGTGTGCAGCGGGGCGGACGGCACCGGCGATGGCGGAGGACACACCGCCGGTCGCACGCGCGCTGACGATCGGCGCACCGAAGGCGGGCCGCACGCGGCCGCTCGTTGCGATCGTCGCGGACAACGCGGGCACGGAGACGACCGATTTCATCGTGCCGTACGCGATGCTGAAGACGTCCGGTGTGGCCGATGTCGTCGCCGTGTCGGCCGACGAAGGCGAGGTCGAACTGATGCCCGCGCTGCGCATGCTGGCCGACACGACATTCGAACGGTTCGATGCCGCCACGCCAGTGGGGGCCGATGTGGTGATCGTGCCTGCTTTGCATCGCGCGGACAGCCCCGCAGTATTGGCGTGGTTGCGCAAGCAGGCCGGTGCCGGCGCGACGATGGTGGCGATCTGCGATGGCGCGGAAGTCCTCGCGAATGCGGGCCTGCTGCGGCATCGCACGGCGACGTCCCACTGGTATTCGCGCGACGGCCTGCGCCGCCGCTTTGCCGATACGACGTGGGTCGACGATCGCCGCTACGTGATGGACGGCAACGTCATGACGACGACCGGCGTGTCGGCGTCGATGCCCGCTTCGCTGGCCTTGGTGAGTGCGCTGGCCGGGCCGGCAGCGGCACGCGAGACTGCGCGGCGCGTTGGTGCGCAGGCATGGAGCGATGTTCACGACGGCAGCCGGTTCGCGTTGACCGCGCGTGCGGTGGCGGTCGCGTTGACGAACCGCGTCGCGTTCTGGCGGCACGAGACGTTCGATCTTCCGGTCGAAAACGGCTTTGACGAGCTTCCGGTTGCGTTGACCGCCGACGCGTGGGCGCGAACCTGGCGCAGCGACGTCGTCGCGACGGCGGACGCGCGCGTGATCGCGTCAACGCACGGGCTGCGGTTGCTGGCGCAGCCGGCGAATGTCCGGCATGCGCGCGTGACGATGCCGGCCGGTCGGCGTGGCGAATCGGTGCTTCCCGGCGTGCTCGGCGACATCGCGGCCCGCTACGGCGATGCGACATCGGGCTGGGTCGCGCTGCAGCTGGAGTATCCGAAGTAGCGGCCGGTTTACTTCACCCACTCTGCGAGCACTGGATCGGGATAGGGCAGGATGTCCCGCGACTCGGTGGGCTCGGCCACCCATTTCGTCCCGTTCCAGTGAAAATCGGCCTGCGTCTCCGTCCCGTGGCCGTTCGAGCGGATGACCAGCGTGCAGGCCGCCTGGATCGGGTAAGTCGGGTTTTTCGCGCCGATGCAGGAGCCGAGAAACACCATGACGTCGCCGAGGCCGAACCGCTCCTTCATCGCGTAGGTCGCGTCGAAGTCCGAGAGTCGATCCGGTACCGGCGTCGCGTCGCACGCTGCGACGCTCGCGGCAAGCAGCAGCGCGGCGGCCCGGCTGGCACGCCGCCAGTTGCATGGGGTGTTGGCCGAACGTGCATCAGCGTCGGCGCGCTTCCACGCGCGGGAATGGGACGGGCAGGGCATTCGGGTTTCGGGTGACGGACACGACGGCCATTGTGCCGGATTTCACCGGGGCCCGGCCTTGCCCAGTCGAAGCGCGAGCGAGCGGCATGTTCGCGTCACGCCGCCGTCCGCGAGGATCACGCGTTGCCCGCCGCGAATAGCGTTTCCCAGCCGAGAAACGCGCCGAGCGGAATGATGTCCCAGTCGATCAGCCCGGCCTTCGCCAGCGGAAACTCGCGTAGCGCTTCGCGGGCGCTTTCGATCGAATCGCACTCCGCAATGATCGCGACGCCGGGACGATCCTGACGGAAATAGATGTCGCGGACGAACCCGTGCTTGAGCAGTTGCCACGCGTGGCGTACTTCATCGAGCAGGTGCGGCTGATAGGTCTCCGGGCTGGCGCCGGGCAGCGGTACATCGAGGCACAGCAGTTTCATGTCGATCCCCTTGCGAACGTCTTGCCGCTTACGCGCTGGCCGCGAACCGCGACGCCAGTTCGGCGACGCGCTGCCCAAGATGCGCGGCGGTGTCGAGGTCGCTGGCGATCGGCGAGTGTTCCGGCGACACGTCGTCGGACTGCGCCATCGCACCGAGCCAGCCGCCGATCCGGTTGCGCTCGTTCGGCGTGGCGCCGGCGAACAGGTCGAGCCCGACCCAGATCATCCCGTGCTGCGCCGCGAACAGCGTCATCGTCATCAGCGAGTTCAGCTTGTCGCCGTGCTGCGCGCCGGAGTTGGTGAAGCCGGCCGCGATCTTGTTGCGCCAGGTTTGCGGAAGCCAGGCGGGGCGCGTCGAGTCTTCCATGAACTTCTTGAGCCGCGAGCTGATCGAGCCGTTGTACGTCGGCGAGCCGAAGATGATCGCGTCGCTCGCGGCGAGCGCCTCCCACGGAATCGCGCCGTCGGCGACCGCGACGAGCCGGACTTCCGCGCCCGGCACGCGACGCACGCCTTCCGCGACGGCTTGTGCCTGTCGCTCGGTGTGACCGTGACCGCTGTCGAAAACGATGGTGACAAGCATGGCAACTCCTTTGCAGTACGTTGAACGATGGCCGCATTGTGGGCGGCGCGAGTCGTAACCGGAAGTTGGGTCCGGGTTGAGTCGCTCTCAACTTCAGGTTGATAATCGGCGGCAGGTGAGGATGTACCGTGCAACGTGTCGACTGAAGGAGGCTGCTTTGGATTTGTCACAACGGACGCGCGCGATCCTGTCGTTCGTGCACGCGGCCGACGGCGGCAGCTTTGCGGCGGCCGGCCGCATGCTGGGCATTACGTCTGCCGCCGTCAGCAAGAACGTCGCCGGCCTCGAGCACGCGCTGGGCGTGCGGCTGATGAACCGCACCACGCGCACGCTGAAGCTCACCGACGAGGGCAGCGTGTTCCTGCGCCAGGCGCGCGTCGCGCTGGAGGCGCTCGACTCGGCGGTCGACAGCATCGTCGCGCAGCGGCTCGGGCCGCAAGGGCGCGTGCGCATTTCGACCAGCGCCGCGTTCGGGCGCGATCACCTGCAACCTGTGTTGCCCGGATTGCTGGCGCGGTACCCCGGCCTGTCGGTGGAAGCCGATTTCGACGACCGGATCGTCGATGTCGTACGCGACGGCTACGACATCGTCATACGTGGTGGCAACATTCGCGATTCGGCGCTGGTGTCGCGGCCGATCTTTCGCATGCATGCGGTGCTGGTGGCGTCACCCGCGTATCTGGCCAGCCACGGGATTCCGAGAACGCCGGACGATCTCGGCGCGCACCGGCTGATCGCGCGCCGCTTTCTTGACGGTGAAATCGCGACGTGGGGATTCAGGCGGCGCGACGGGAGTCTGGTCGAGTTCGATCCGGGCGAATCGGCACTGCTGACGTTCTCGGCGCCGGAAGCCGGGGTGCAGGCGGCCGTCGACGGGTTGGGCATCGCGCGGGTCGGCGTGCATCTCGCTTGGACGCATCTGCAAGCCGGCAGGCTGAAGGTGTTGCTGCGCCGCCATTTCGCGCCGGGCACCTACGAGATGGCGCTGCAGTATCCGCATCGCGCATTGAAGGCGTCGCGTGTGCAGGCGACGGTCGACTATCTGCTCGACGCGTTTGCCTCGAACGAGAGCCTGCATGTGCCGTTGAAGGCGCTGGACGCGTATGGCGCGTGATGACGTGCGGAAGGCAAGGTGCGAAGCCGGTGCGGCTTCAATCGACACCGTCGCCCGGCCGCGCATCGAAGCATCGGCTTCGTGCGCGAACGCGGGTAGGGCGGGGGCAGTAGGGCGTGGCGGTGTTCCCGTTCAGGCCGAAGCCGAAGCCGAAGCCGTGCGCCGCGCGGACCAACGATTCCACAGCATGCCGGCGCGGTTGCCGCTGCCGCAGTAAGCGAGTACCGGCTTCTGCAGCGTATCGACCAGCGCGCCGAATGCGTCGACTTCTGCCTCGCCGATGCGGTCGCGCTCGACCGGCAGATAGCGTGCTTCGAGGCCCAGTTCGCGGGCCGCCGCGGCGATCTCGTCGAACGCGGGCTGGTCGACACCTTCGCCGTCGGGCCGGTTGCAGATCACCGAACGGAAGCCGGCATTGCGGATCGCCTTCAGGTCGGCCGGCGTGATCTGTCGCGACGCGGAGAAGCCGTTCGCGGCCGTCGCGCGACACTGTTCGATCGCTTGCCGGAAACAGGCGATCGCGAAATCGACATCCTCCTCCGTCGTGAAGCGGCCGAAGCTCACGCGCACGGTGCGGCCTGCCGTCTCCACATCGAGGCCGATCGCGGTCAGCACGTGGGACGGCGCGCCGCTGGTCGAGTTGCACGCGGACGTCGACGACACGGCGAGCGCTTCGCCGAGCATGAACGGGAAGAAGCCGGGCGCATTCACCGTCAGGCTCAACGTGTGCGGGATACGGCGCGCGGCGGCCGCGTTCTGCGTGACGTCGCCGAGTGCGACCAGCGCGTCCGTCAGGCGGGCGCCGAGCGCCGCGATCCGTGCGGTTTCGCCGTCGAGCTTTTCGGCGGCCAGTTCGCATGCAACGCCCATGCCGACGATCTGATGCGTCGCGAGCGTGCCCGAGCGCAAGCCGCGCTCGTGCCCGCCGCCGTGAATCTGAGGGGCGATCTGGTCTGCGATGTCGCGGCGGACGAACAGCGCGCCGATGCCCTTGGGGCCGTACAGCTTGTGCGCGGACATCGACAGCATGTCGATGCCGAGCGCGCGCACGTCGATCGGCGTCTTGCCGAGCGCCTGCGCGGCGTCGACGTGGAGCAGCGCGCCCGCGGCATGCACGATTCGGGAGATTGCGCCAATATCGGTCAGCGTGCCGAGCTCGTTATTGACGAGCATCAGCGATACGAGGCCCGTATCGGGGCCGATGGCGGCCGCGACCGCGTCGGCGGTGATCTCGCCGTCGCGGGTGGGCGTCAGGTACGTGACCGACGCGCCGTGCTTCGACAGGTTCGCCATCGTGTCGAGAATGGCCTTGTGCTCGATGCGGCTCGTGATCAGGTGGCGCTTGCCGGTCGCGTTTTCCGCATAGCCCTTCAGCGCGAGGTTGTTCGATTCGGTGGCGCCCGACGTCCAGACGATCTCGTCGGCATCCGCGCCGATCAGCGCGGCGACTTGCGCGCGCGCCTGCTCGACCTTGTCTTTTGCCAGCCGACCGGCGGCGTGCGAACTCGATGCGGGATTGCCGAAGATGCCGTCGAAGCCGAGGCAGGCCGTCATCGCTTCGATCACGCGCGGATCGGCGGGCGTCGTGGCCGCGTAGTCGAGGTAGTGCAGCGTGGTGGTGTCGCTCATGTCCTTCTCATACTCTTTTCTTTCGGAATGGAAGAAATGATACGGGGGACAGGCGGGAAAAAGGATCCAAAATTGGCTGGCGATTCAGCTTGATATGGAATAACGTTTTCTTTGGATGTGGAATAAGGGAATTCATTTCTCCGCAGGTTAGCCGGACCGGGAGCGGGTGTCGATCACGTCGTCGCATCGGGGCCGGGTTGGGTCGATAACCGATGTGCATCCCGTACCCATGCCAGCAGCGCGTGCTCGTGCTTCGACGGGATCGTGACCGTGAGCGTCGTGAGGCGCGTGTCGTTGCTCGGCAGTTCCAGATAGCGTCGCCAGGCTTTTCGTACAAGTTGCGACATCGCGGAGCACGTCATGCCGAGTTCGGCGGCCAGCGCCCGTTGTGATCTACCTTTCACGAAAATCTCGTGCAAGGCCCACTGGTTCAGCGGCTTGATCCTCGTATCCTGCATCCGCAACAGCCGGAATTGTTCGGCGGTCATGCGTCGGGTCGTCGGCATTCAGACCCGCCCCGAATGTTGAAGTGACGAGATCAATTCCGCGCCGCACGAAGTCTTGTGACCATCGAACGCGGCGGGGCGGCCTTCGATGTCGAAGGCCGGATCGCCTTCGGCGATCTCGCAGGCACCGTGAATCGGACACGAACACGCATCGCCGCGACGGGCGACCGCGCGCCCCATCACCGTGCTGTTCCTGGCACCGGATTCGACCCGGCCGCCGTGGGTATGCCTGTCTTCTACCCGGATAATTCCCCGCATGGGATTCCATCCTCCAAATGGTCTGACGCGGCGACCACGTTCGGGCGAAGCAATCTGCCGCGCCGGTTGGCATCACCACGAATACCCAGCCTGTCGGACGATGTTGTATAGCTCGCGTGCGCGGGGCCCTGCGCGGGCGCTCGCAATGTCTATCAGGGATTCCCCCGTCACGCGCGAGCGAGCGCCATGTCTACCTTGCGCGCACCGGCTCCACGCCCTCCCGCCGCCCCTTTCTGCCCGCTCCGCCCGATTATTTGCGTTTCGCGAATGGCGCGTTCGCCGGTTGTTCCATACCCGATTGGCGGCCTTGCACCTATCGTGGTGACGTCGGCTGACTGAATTCCGCGCCACGAACCGGAACGGCGGCCGACACTTCCTCGCGATTCGCGTCGCACACAAAAACCATCGGACCTGGCTCATGCGCAGGCGCTCCGGCGCGCGCAGGCGAACCTGTGTCCACGGAGACGGACATGAAAGCAAACGAGTGGGATACCTCATACGAGTGGAAGGCGGTCACGCTGCTGGCGCTCGGCTTCGGGCTGGTCGGCCTCGATCGCTGGCTGATCGCGCCGCTGTTCCCTTCGATCATGAAGGACCTCAACCTGAACGCGCAGGACGTCGGCAACTGCATCGGCGTGCTCGGCTTGTCGTGGGGCATCTTCGCGGCGCTGATGGGTGGCATCTCCGACAAGATCGGCCGCAGGAAGGTGCTGATTCCGGCCATCGTCGCGTTCTCGCTGCTGTCGGGCTTCTCGGGGCTCGCGGGCGGGCTGCTCGGGCTGATGGCGATTCGCGGCCTGATGGGTGTGGCCGAAGGCTCGTTCTGCCCGACCAGCTTTGCCGCGACGGCCGGCGCGTCGCATCCGCGGCGGCGCGGGCTGAACCTCGGCCTGCAGCAAAGCGGCTTCGCGCTGTTCGGGCTCGCGCTGTCGCCGATCATCGCGACGCAGCTGCTCGGCTTCGTGTCGTGGCGCTGGGTCTTTGCGCTCGTGGCCGTTCCCGGGCTGATCCTCGGCGCGATCATGTTCTTCGTCATCCGTGAGCCGAAGGTCACGAAGGCCGTTGCGTCGGAGCATGCGCCGGCGTCGCTTGGCCATGTGCTCAAGAGCCGCAACATCCTCGTGGCGATGGCCGCCCTGTGCTGCGCGATGACGGGCGTCTTCGTGCTCGGCGCGCTGCTGCCGCTGTACCTGACCGATTACCTGTCGCTCGGCACGCAGAAGATGGGTCTCGTCGTGTCGGCGATCGGCTTCGGCGGTTTTCTCGGGCAGTTCGGCTTGCCGGGCCTGTCCGACCTGGTCGGCCGCCGCCTCGCGAGCATCGTCGGCTTCGCGGGAACGGCCGCGATGCTCTACATTTTCCGCGGCCTCGGCCCGCAGCCGCTCGCGCTGTTCGGGGTCCTGTTCGTCGCGTCGTTCTTCACGCTCGGGCTGGTGTCGCTGCTGTCCGGCCCGGTGGCGACCGAGGCCGCGCCCATCGGGCTCGTGTCGACGTCGATCGGCGTGGTGGTCGGGGTCGGCGAGATATTCGGCGGCGGCATCGCGCCGGCGCTGGGCGGCTACGTCGCCGCACACTTTGGCATCCAGAACATTCTGTGGCTGCCGATGTGCGCGGTCGTGCTGGGCATCGTGGTCAGCCTGCTGCTGAAGGAAACCGCGCCGGCCGTGCTGCAGCGTCGCATGGCCGTGCAACCGGAACTGGCGGCCGGCGAGCAATCGCGGTAAGGCCCGCGCGGGCAGCGCGGCGCATGCGGGGGCCGGTGTCCTCGGCAATTGACATCGATTGGGGGACACAGTGACGCCTCCCGCATGACACAGCCCGATACCCGCACAGGTAGACTGCCGGTTTCGCTGTCGAAAAAGGGCGCGGTATGGACCGGTTTCTGAGCATCGAGGCATTCGTCAGGGTGGCGGAGGCGAGCAGCTTCGCCGAGGCGGCGCGGCAGCTCGGCGTGACCAGCTCGGTCGTGACGAACCGCATCCAGCAGCTCGAGAAGTTCGTCAACGCGCCGCTGTTCCATCGCAGCACGCGCCACGTGCGTCTGTCGGAAGTGGGCGAGGCGTTCTATCGCGAGTGTGCGGAGGTGGTCGGGCGAGTCAACGAGTTGACGGACCAGATGCGCGAGCTTCGCGCGACGCCGACCGGGCGGTTGCGCATCCAGGTGCTGCCCGGTTTCGCCCTCGATCACTTCGGTGCGCCGCTGATGGAATTCAACCGGCGCTACCCGGGCATCCAGCTTGACGTCATCGTCAACGACCGCGTCGTGGATCCTGTCGAAGAAGGGTTCGACATCGCGTTCCAGATCTTCCCGCCGATCTCAGAGTCGCTGATCGAACGGCGGCTGTTCACCGTCAGGCGCCTCTTTTGCGCGTCGCCCGCCTACCTCGACGCGCATGGTGCGCCACAACATCCGCGCGACCTGCTGCAGCACACCACGGCGCTCTATTCCGGCTATCCGTCGCGCAACCGCTGGACGATGACGCGCGGCGACGAGGTCGTCGAAATGGAGTTGCCGGGCATGATCCGCTCGAACTCCGTGCACCTGCTGCGCGAGTACGCGCTGTCGGGCGGCGGCGTCGTGTGCCTGCCGACGCTCGTGGCGAGCGACGCGCTTGTCGCCGGCCGACTGGTGCCCATCCTGACCGACTTCCAGCTCGCGCCGCTGAGCTTTGCCGCGGTTTATCCCGCGACGCAGCGACAGGCGTTGAAGGTGAAGGCGCTCGTCGAATTCCTCGCGGAAACCATCGGCGACGAATCCCCGTGGGATCGTCCGCTTTTGGAGCGTGGTTGGGTGCGTTGAGCCGCGCGGATTATTCGCGAAACGCAAATGCCGTAGTCGCCGTCCCGTGCCTTGTTGCGGGGGGGCCTTGCCCCTAGAGTTGAATCCAACAAGCGGTTCAACTCAGGAGACAGAAATGACCGACACGGCATTCCACACCGTATTTGGCTCGCTCGACCATTACCGGAAGGGCGAGATCGAAATCACCAGCGGCAGCGCCCGCCACTACGCCTTCTCGAATGTCTTCGAGGTGGCATCGAAGTCGGCCCCTTATGAAAAGGTCGTCGCCGGCAAGAACCTCGAATACGTGATCGAAGTGCTGCGAACCGACGGCCAGTCGCCGTGGTTCGCCTGCGCGCACGACGAGTTCGTGATCCAGATGGATGGCGAAGTCCGGATCGAATTCATCAAGCTCGATACGCCGCCGACATCGGGGCGCGGCACCATGAGCGCCGGCACCCAGCCGGCCGGCCGCAAGATGGGTTACGTCGTATTGCGCCAAGGCCACCAGGCGCTGCTGCCGGCCGGCTGTGCGTACCGCTTCACCGCGAGCCAGCCGGGCGTCGCACTCGTGCAGACCGTCCTGGGCGAGCTGTCCGTGGAGAAGTGGGCCGATATCTGCCTGCACTGATTCGACCGACCTCATTCGACTATTCCAGGAGACACGTTATGGCCACCCTCGACACGCTCGACCTTTCCGCGGGCTTTGCCGCCGATCTGGTGCAAGCCACCGAAGCCGATGCCGTCACCGGCTACCGCCGCTTCCGGCTCGGTGAATTCGAATTTCAGCGCGACGAATATTTCGTGAAGATCTGCTGGCCCGCGAAAGGCCAGACGCGCACGCATGCGATGCCGGCGGACGCATTCCTGCGCGCAATGATGCGCGACGTGGCATGGGGCTTCTTCTACGGCTGGGTGAACTTCGACCACGTGTTCGGCACGCGCAATCACTACGGCAAGGTGGACATGTATGCGGGCACCTTCAACGGCATCCTGAAGGACGCCGGGGTCGACTATACCGAGACCTTCGACACGCCCACGATCATGGCGACCTTCAAGGCGATGCTGCACGACTGGACCAACGAAGGCTTCGACCCGTTCGCGGCGCCGGAGGAAACGGGCACGGCGTTCGGGCGCAAGCACGGCGAAAACGGTTCGGCGATCGAGCGCACGCGTATCGCGACGCGCCGCATGCCGGGCCTCGAAGGCGATTCGCCGCTGCGTGACGACCTGCCGGTCAACCGCGCGTTCGTCGACGTCGCGCAGGACGAACCGGAAGTGCATGTCGAGCCCGGCTTCGAAGGCGAGCTGCACGCGTTCAACCTGTTCAAGTACCTGTCGCGCTCGGACGTGACGTGGAATCCGTCGGTCACGTCGGTGTGCGGGCGCAGCCTGTTCTGCCCGACCACCGAGGAATTCATCCTGCCGGTGTTCCACGGCAACGACCGCGTCGAATGGTTCCTGCAACTGTCCGACGAAATCGTGTGGGACATCGGCGACAAGAACACCGGCGCGCCGCGCGCACGCGTGACGATGCGCGCCGGCGACATCTGCGCGATGCCTGCCGACATCCGGCATCAGGGCTATTCCACGAAGCGGTCGATGCTGCTGGTCTGGGAAAACGCGACGCCCGACCTGCCGCAACGCTACGAGAGCGGCGAGCTCGCGCCGTATCCGATCGCGTTCTGAGCGGCGCGTCAGTTTCCGCTTCCGCATCCGCTTCAAGCCTGACACCGAGGACGATTCATGCAAACCCAACTCTTCATCGACGGGCGCTTCGTTGACGCCGTCGACCGCGGCACGATCGACGTGCTGAACCCGCACGACGGCTCCGTCATCACGAAGATCGCGGCCGCCACCGCGGCCGACGTTGATCTGGCCGTCGAAGCCGCGACGCGCGCGTTCCCCAAATGGTCGGCCCTGCCGGCCGCCGAACGCGGCCGGTTGCTGCTGCGCCTGGCCGACGCGATCGAGGTCAACGCCGACGAGCTGGCGCAGCTCGAATCGCTGGACACCGGCCACCCCATCCGCGATTCGCGCTCGCTCGACGTGCCGCGCACGGCCGCCTGCTTCCGCTACTTCGGCGGCATGGCCGACAAGCTGCAAGGCTCGGTGATTCCGGTCGAAACCGGCTTCCTGAACTACGTGCAGCGCGCGCCGATCGGCGTCGTCGGCCAGATCGTGCCGTGGAATTTTCCGCTGATGTTCACGAGCTGGAAGATGGGCCCGGCGCTCGCCGCCGGCAACACGGTGGTGCTCAAGCCGTCGGAAATCACGCCGCTGTCGACGCTGCGCATCGTCGAGCTGATGGCCGAGGTCGGGTTCCCCGCGGGTGTCGTCAATATCGTCCCCGGCTACGGGCAGTCGGCTGGCCAGCGGCTCGCCGAGCATCCGGGCGTCGGCAAGATCGCGTTCACGGGATCGACGGCCACCGGCCGACGGATCGTCGAAGCGTCGCAGGGCAACCTGAAGCGCGTGCAACTCGAACTGGGCGGCAAGGGCGCCAACATCGTGTTCGACGATGCCGACCTCGACGCGGCCATCAACGGCGCCGCGTGGGCGATCTTCCACAACCAGGGGCAGGCGTGCATCGCCGGCTCGCGTCTGGTGCTGCACGAGCGCATCGCGGATGCGTTCCTCGAGCGCTTCGTGGCACTCGCGTCGTCGATCCGCATCGGCAACCCGCTCGATGCGAACACCGAGATGGGGCCGCTGACGTCGAAGCAGCACCTCGATCGCGTGCTGTCGTTCGTCGACGTCGCGCGCGAACAGGGCGGCCGCGTGCTCACGGGCGGCAGCGCACCGCAGGATCCGGCGCTCGCCAACGGCTACTACGTGCGCCCGACGGTCATCGAGGCAAGGAGCGCGGCCGACCGCGTCGCGCAGGAAGAAGTGTTCGGCCCGTTCGTCACGGTGCTGCGCTTCGGCAGCGACGATGAAGCGCTGGCCATTGCCAACGCAACCGAATACGGGCTGGGCAGCGGCCTCTGGACCAAGGATCTCTCGCGGGCACACAAGATGGCATCGCAGATCAACGCGGGCATGTGCTGGATCAACTGCTACAAGCGCGTCAATCCGGGCAGCCCGTTCGGCGGCGTCGGCCAGTCGGGCTACGGCCGCGAGATGGGCTTCGAGGCGATGCACGACTACACGGAAGCGCGGTCGGTGTGGGTCAACGTCGACGGCAACGTGCCGCCGCACTTCAAGCGCTGAGGTTCGCCATGGATCGCTTCGTCTATCAGGGCACCCCTTCCCGCGTGGTGTTCGAATGGGGCGCGCTCGACAGGCTGCCGGACGAGCTGTCGACGCTCGGCGCCCGCCGCGCGCTGATCCTGTCCACGCCCGAGCAGCGGCCGCTCGCCGAGCGCGTGGAGGCGATCCTGGGTGAGCGGGCCGCCGGCATCTGTGCGCAGGCGGTCATGCACGTGCCGATCGAGGTCGCGCACGCGGCGCGCGAGATGGCCGGCGAGCTGGAGGCGGACTGCTGCGTCGCGATCGGCGGCGGGTCGACGATCGGGCTCGGCAAGGCCATTGCGCTCGAATCGGTGCTGCCGATCCTGGCCGTGCCGACGACGTATGCCGGCTCGGAGATGACGCCGATCTTCGGGCTCACGGAAGGTCGGCTGAAGCGCACCGGGCGCGACGCGCGCGTGCTGCCGCGTACCGTGCTCTACGACCCGTCGCTGACGCTGTCGCTGCCGCCGGACATTTCGGCGGCATCGGGCATCAATGCGATGGCGCATGCCGTCGAGGCGCTCTATGCGGAAGACGCGAACCCGGTGATCAGCCTGATGGCCGAAGAATCGATCCGCGCGCTCGGCGAAGCGCTGCCCGTGGTAGTGCGCGATCCGGGGAACCGCGAGGCGCGTAGCCGCGCGCTGTACGGCGCATGGCTCGCGGGAACTTGCCTGGGTGCGGTCGGCATGGCGCTGCACCACAAGCTGTGCCACACGCTCGGCGGCACCTTCAACCTGCCGCATGCACAGACGCACGCGGCGATGCTGCCGCACACCGCGCACTACAACCACGCTGCCGCGCCCGATGCGCTGCGCCGCGTGGCGCGCGCATTGGGCGGGAACGACGCAGCCGAAGCCGGCCCGCTGCTGTTCGCGCTGAACGCGCAGCTCGGCATCGCGCCGGCGCTCGCCGACCTCGGGATGCCGGAGGCGGGCCTCGACGAAGCGGCCGACCTCGCGTGCCGCAATCCGTACGCGAATCCGCGGCCGATCGAACGCCCGGCGATTCGCGCGCTGCTTCAGCACGCATGGGAAGGGCGTGCGCCGCAATGAACGGCCCGACGCGTCAACGGAGACAGAGATGAGCCATGACCACCATGACGACGCCAGGCTGACCGGGCAGGTCGTCGCCAGCTTCGACGGCACGCCGAGCCCGCGCCTGCGCGCGCTGATGCAGAGCCTCGTGCGGCATCTTCACGCGTTCGTCCGCGAAACGGAGCTGACGGAGGCGGAGTGGATGGCCGCGATCCGCTTCCTGACCGAGACCGGGAAGAGGTGCGACGACGCGGTGCGACAGGAGTTCATCCTGCTGTCGGATACGCTCGGCGTCTCGATGCTGGTCGATGCGATCAACCATCGCTTCGCGACCGGCGCAACGGAAACGACCGTGTTCGGTCCGTTCTATATCGAGGGGATGCCCGATCGCGCGTATGGCGAGAACATGGCGTGTACGCCCGGCGTGCCGGCAGTCGTGCACGGCCGGGTGCTGACCACCGACGGCAAGCCGGTGGCGAACGCCGTGCTCGACGTGTGGCAGACGGCGGAAAACGGCATGTATTCCGGCCAGGATACGGCGCAACCGCACGGCAACCTGCGCGGCCGCTACCGCACCGACGCCGAAGGCCGTTACGCGATCACGACGATTCTGCCGATCAGCTATCCCATTCCGACCGACGGCCCGGTCGGGAAGATGCTCGAAGCCACCGGGCGTCATCCGTGGCGGCCCGCGCATCTGCACTTCATGATCGACGCGCCGGGCTGCCGTACGCTCGTGACGCATCTGTTCGACGAGGACGATCCCTATCTGAAGTCGGACGCCGTGTTCGGCGTGAAGCCGTCGCTGATGGTGGCGTATCGCCGGTGCGACGCGGACGACGCGCTCGCCCGTCAGTTCGGCCTGACCGGCCCGTATCGCGAGGTGACGTACGACTTCGTTCTCGACTGGAGCTGACTGTCATGGCGCGATTCTTTGCGGTGTTTGCAACGGACCAGCCGGGCATGCGCGACGTGCGCGATCGCGTGCGGCCGCGTCACCGGACCTACCTGCGCTCGGCCGACCAGCACGGCGTGGTGGTGCGGCTCGGCGGCCCGACGCTGGACCCGCACGGCGACGCGATGAACGGCACGCTGCTCGTTGTTGAGGCGGACGACATTCAGGCGGTGATGCAGTTCATCGGCAACGATCCGTATGTGAAGGAAGGGCTGTTCTCGCGTGTGGAGGTGCGGCCGTGGGACTGGAGCCTCGGTAACCCCGAGCAGCGAGTGTGAGACATGGACGCACGACAACTCTGCCGGTTTTCCGATGTGCCCGACGGCGGCGCGCGGGTCGTCGATGAAGCCTGCATCGGACGTCCGGTGATCGTGGTGCGACGCGGCGAGCAGGTATGGGCGTACGTGAATCGTTGCCCGCACTTCTCGGTGCCGCTCGATTTCGTACCGGGCAGCGTGTCCTGTTACCGGTCGCAGGTATTGATGTGCGCCCATCACAGCGCGCTGTTCCGGTTCGACGATGGCGTGTGTATCGACGGGCCGTGTTCGGGATCGGCGCTGGAGGCCGTGGTTGTCGAGGTGGATTCCGCTGCGTGGATCATCTATCGGGGCGCTTGATTCGAGTGCTTCGATGCGTATGGGCGGGGCCGGTCGATAAGACGGTAATCGTATTGATAAATCAGTAAGACTAATCATATTTCAGGTACTGGCCAGACGACGCCGGACACCGGAATGAAGGCGATTTCCTGTGGAGCATCGAGCGAGCACCTGCCACGTAGCGGGTGGCGGTCTCGCATTTTCATAAAAAAGACGGAGACGCAATGAAACTCAGGTTTGGAGCAGTGGCGATTCTCGCCGTGGCGCAGGGCGCATGGGCGCAGAGCAGCGTGACGATGTTCGGTCTGATCGACGCCGGCATCTCTTATGTCAGCAACGAGGGCGGCGGAAAAAACGCCAAGTTCGACGACGGCATCTACGCGCCCAATCTGTTCGGCTTTCGCGGCACGGAGGATCTCGGTGGCGGATATCGCGCGACCTTCGCGCTCGTGAACCAGTTCTCGATGGCGAACGGCAGCATCATCGGGACGGGGATTTTCGGGCGCAACGCGTACGTGGGCCTCGAAAGCGATCGGTTCGGCAGCATCACGCTGGGCAATCAGTACGATTTCATGGTCGATTCCCTGTTTTCAAGGAACAACGCGATTTCACGGGATATCTCGGGGCTGTACGGCTTCCGGAATGGCCCGTTCCAGCGCCTCGCGCTTCCTGGTAATCCGACCGGTGCGTTCGATTGGGATCGCACGGCGGGTAGCAAGCCGATCGCGAACTCCGTCAAGTACAGTTCGCCGACGGTGTCGGGTTTTTCCGGCGGCGCGATGTACGCGTTCGGCGGGGTGGCCGGATCAGTCGGGGCGGACAATGCGGTCAGCGCAGGGCTGAACTACGACATGGGGCCGTTCGGGGTGGGCGCGGCCTACACGAACGAGAAATACGGTCCCGCACCCGGCGTGCCGTCCACCAGCGTGCGCAACTGGGGCGTCGGGATGCATTACGACTTCGGTGTCGTGACCGCGGATGCGCTGATGACCACCGTGCACAATTCCTTCAACGACGCCGGGGTGTGGATGGCCGAAGCGGGCGGGCTGTGGCACGTCAGGCCGGATGTCGTGCTGGGCGCGAAGTACATGTACATGAAGGGCAATGAAGCGGTGAACAACAACCACGCTCATCAGGTCAGCGTGGCACTTCAGTACCTGTTCTCGAAGCGGACGATGGTGTATGTGTCGGCCGACTACCAGCGCGCGAACAACGGCGCGAATGCGCAGGTCAACGGCGTGCTGGATCCGAACGGGGCGTCGAGCTCCGCGAGTCAGACCGTGGCGCGGATCGGGTTACATACGGTGTTCTGACGGAGCGGGTGGAACGGGCATCCCGTTCCGCCCCGCCTTGTGCCTTTGCGCTACCTGGCAGGCGCGGCGGCCGTCTTCGCGTTGTCCTGCTCTGCCGCCAGCGCCGCGTCGGCCGCTTGCGCGCGCTGGATCGCCGGACGCGCGAGGATACGGTCGATGTACGCGCGCACCGTCGGCGTCTCGGGCATCAGCTTGAACAGCGTGATCCAGTTCAGCGCCGCGCCCCACAGTACGTCGACGGCCGTCAAGCGCTCGCCCAGCAGATAGGGCCCCTTGGCCAGTTGCGTCTCGATCGCGTTGACGACGGCATCGAAGTCGCCATAGGGCGACGTGGCGTACGGTGCGGGCGGGCGGTTCATCGAGCGATCGACGATGGCCGGCTCGAAACACGAACCGTAGAACACCATCCAGCGCAGATAGGGCCCCCGCAGCGCATCGCCTGCCGCCGGCGAGAGACCGGCTTCCGGATACAGCTCGGCCGCATACAGGTAGACGGCGGCCTGTTCGGTGACGATCACGTCGCCGTGGCGCAGCGCGGGCACCTTGCCCATCGGGTTGGTGCGCAGGTAGTCGGGGTCGTGATGCTTGCCGCTCGACAGGTCGAATGTGTGCAGTTCGTAATCGGCGTTCAGTTCTTCGAGCAGCATGCGGGCGCCGGCCGAGCGGCTGCGCGGCGCGTGGTAGAGGATCAGGTGACGGTCTGGTTGCATGGCGAGCATCCGGAATGCGGTCGGGGAAAGGGAACCCAATGTAGGACGTCCGTGCGCCGCCGTCTTGGAAAAATCCGCTGTGGCGGTGCATCATCGTGACATCGCCGCTACCGTCTACCGTCCACATCATGTCCGACTTGCGCAATGTGACCACTACCCCGAAGGGCGTGGTTGGCCCACGGGCTGCCCGGCAGCGCTTCCGCCTGAATCGCTACTACCCGTGTGCGGAACTGGCCGGCGTGCTGGATCACCACTGGATCGTCGAATGGGATTTGCGCGACCAGCCGCCCCATGTGCAGCGCACGCTGCCGTATCCGTGCGTGAACCTGGTGTTCGACCGGCGGCGCACGGGCATCTTCGGTGTGGTGTCCGGTGCGTTCGAAACCACGCTGGCCGATGCGGGGCGCGTGATCGGCGTGCGCTTCCGGCCCGGCGCCTTTCGTGCGTTTTTCGGCAAGCCCGTGCATTGGATGACCGACAAGGTGCTGCCGGTGTCGACGCTGTTGGGTGGTAGCGATGCGGAAGCCGAGGAGGCGGTGCTCGGTGCGCCGGACGATGCCGGAATGGTGTCGGCCGCGGAGGCGCTGCTGCTGCGGGTGCTGCCGCCGCCCGATCCGCAGGTCGAACGCATCCACGACATTCTGCAGATGCTGCAGCAGGATAGCGGTCTCACGCAGGTGCGTGACCTAGCCGAACGTGCCGGCCTGAGCGAGCGCACGCTGCAGCAGCTTTTTTCCGGCCATGTGGGCGTGACGCCGAAGTGGGTGATCTGTCGGTATCGGCTGCATGAGGCCGCGGACAAGCTCGCCAGCGGCGATGCGGTGGATCTGGCGGAGTTGGCGCATGCGCTCGGCTACTTCGACCAGGCGCATTTCACGCGCGACTTCCGCAAGCTGGTGGGCAAGGCGCCGGCCGAATACCGGCGGGACGACTCGCAGCAGTGAGGTCGCCCGGGCATCCGTGGGGGAGCCTCGGCCCTCATGTAAGATGCGCACAGCTTTACCCGGTCTTGAGAGGGGCCGGTTCTCGCGCAACAACGGCAATCAGCCGCACAACAACAAGGAAGCCACGAGATATGCCGGGGATTCCCGCTGAAGACTTTTCTGTCTGGCACACGATCCTGACCGTGGCCCGACATGCACCGTCGCCGCACAACGTTCAGCCGTGGCGCGTGCAATTGATCTCGGACGATTACGCCGAGCTGTTCATCGACGGCACGCGCACGCTGCCGAAGGAAGACACGACCGGTGCGTTCCTGTTGTCCGCGATGGGCATGTTCATCGACGCGATCGATCTGCTCGCGGCGCCGCACGGCTTGCGCGTCGAATGGCAACTGCATCGCCCGGTGCAGGCATTCGCGGCCATGCTGTCGCAGCCGACGCCGCCGGGGCTGATACCGTTCGCCGCGTTGCGGCTCGTTGCCCACGCGAACGCGGACGCGTCGCGCGACGATCCGTCCGCGCTGATGCTGGCGCGCCGCACGTCGCGCGTTTCGATGGATCCGACACCGGTACCGGACGCGGCCGTCGCGCAGCTGGCGGCGCTCGCCGACGAATGGGGGCATCGATATACGCACCTGTCGGGTGCGGAACTGATCGAGCCGATCATCGCGACGAACATCGACGCCGTGTTCCATGACATGAACGTCGCGGACTACCACGACGAAATCACCGGCTGGTTTCGCTTCACCGACCGTTCGACGGCCCGGCACCGCGACGGCCTCGACTGGCGCTGCATGAACCTGTCGCGGGCGGAGTTCTGGATGTCAGCGCGTCTGTCGAAGATCCTGACGTTCAAGCCGACGCGCTTCTATTTCAAGCGCCGCTATCGGTCGCAACTGGGCCACGTACCGGCGATCGGCGTGTTGAGCGGCGATTTCTTCAATCCGGAGAACGCGATCGAATCGGGCCGTTTCCTGCTGCGCTTCTGGCTCGCGCTGACGAGCCTCGGCCTGTACCTGCATCCGTACGGCAACCTGGTCACGAACCCCGAGGCCGCCGCGTGGTTCAGCGCGCATACCGGAGTCGACCGGGCCTGGCTCGTGTTCAAGGTCGGCTACTCGCGTACGCCGCCGCAGAGCCAACGCAGGGCGCTTGCCGACATCCTCGTCGATGCGCCGGTTCCGTTCCACTCGCCGAGATCCGCATGAACACGCTCATTCGCCTCTTTCTCGAAGCCGTCCTCTGGACGCTCTGGTTCCTTCGTCGCGTGATCAGCGTCGACGGACGTCTCTATGTATTCCTCAACGCGCCGATCTTTCAGCCCTATCTGGCTTATGTCGGCCGCATGCGCGCCCGCGTCGCGTTCCTCAAGGCGAGCACGTCGTGCCCCGCGTACATCGCGTTCCTGAAGGCCGAAGGCTACAAGGCCGGCGGCACATGGCGGCTGTCGGACCTGCCCGCCATGACCAAGGAGAACTACATCAAGCGCTATTCGATCGAGCAGCGCTGCTATGGCGGCGCGATACCGAAGTCGGGCGTCGTCATCGACGAATCGTCGGGATCGACCGGCCAGCCGAACAACTGGGTGCGCAGCGCGGCCGAACGCAGCGACGTCAAGCGCATCCTGCAGCTGAACTATCAGCTGGTGTTTCGCGACTCCGGCAAGATGCTGCTGAACTGCTTTGCGCTCGGGCCGTGGGCGACCGGCATGAACGTATCGATGTCGCTCGTCGACGTCGGCATCATGAAGTCGATCGGCCCGGACAAGGCCAAGCTGATCAACACGCTGAAGCTGTTCGGGCCGAAGTACCAGTACCTGATCTTCGGCTACCCGCCGTTTATCCGCTCGGTGGTCGACGAATGCGACCTCGACCTGACGCCGTATCACATCGATTTCATCGTCGGCGGGGAAGGGTTGTCGGAAGCGTTGCGCGACCATCTCCTGCGCAAGGCGAGCACGGTGATCTCGTCGTATGGCGCGTCGGACCTCGAGATCAACATCGGTGTCGAGACGCCGACGACGATCGGCTTGCGGCGTGCGCTGCTGAGTCGCCCCGAGTTGTGCCGCGAACTGTTCGGGCGCGATACGCCGCCGATGATCTTCCAGTACAACGCGCTCGATTACGTGATCGAGACGAATGACGACGGTGAACTGCTGGTGACCATCGGGCGGCAGTCCGGCGCCGCGCCGAAGATCCGGTACAACATTCGCGATTCGGGTGGGACGTATCAATTCCGCGAGCTGAACAAGCGTCTGTCGGCGCATGGCATGCGCCTGACGGACTTTGCGTCACGCACCAGCCATTTCCCGTTTCTGTTCGTGTACGGGCGTAACGATTCGAGCGTGCCGTTTTATGGCTCGAAAGTGTTCCCGTCGGATATCGAGCAGGTTCTGTCCGCGTCGCCGGTGCTGCATGACGCGATCAGCACGTTCCAGCTCGCGACGACCGAGGACGCGCAATTGACGAGCTTCCTGCATGTCCATCTCGAACGGGCTTCGGGGAATGGGGCGATGCAGCTCGACGATGCAGCGCTGCACGGCGAGGTGTTCGAAGGGATGAAGCGCGTGAATCAGGATTTTCGCGAGGTGTCGCGGCTGTTCGATTCGGAGCAGGTGATCGTGCATGTGCATGAGCACGATACGGGGCCGTTTCAGGGGCGGGATATTCGGATCAAGAACAAGTACATCGCGTGAGGGTGGGGCGATGCGCTCGGACACGCGTTGCCTGATGGGGGGCGCGAGGGTCGGATCGGCGGCGCCGTCCGGCCAAGGTACTGCTTTCCCGGCACTTCTTGCCCGATATCTGTTTTTCGGTATAATGAACCATCGTTCGAGATGTCGAACGTGAGAAGTCAAGCATCCAGAGTCGGATTCTCCGACGCCAACCTGCCCTCCCGGGCAAGGTGGACGCCTCTGAGGCGATGCGGCCGATTTACGGCAACGAAACGGGAGCAGCATGGCTGGCACCGGTTCGATAACCAATCATCCGGAGCAACCATGAGCCAAATTTCCTCCGCTTCCCGCCCGGCAGTCTGTGAAGACTGGTCGCAGTTCCTTCCTGGTTTTACGTTGACGCATACGGTTCATCTCGTGTCGAGACGGAATCCGGGCATTGTCTCGACTGCGGCGGCTGTGCTCGAAGGTGAAACTGCTACGGTTGATCGTTGGGCCATTACCCGCTGTGGTGATGTTCTTGAGCAGAAAATCGTTCTCGGGGAAATGACGGAAGGGCAGGCGGTGCGGCTGCGTGAACGGCTTGCTGGGCTCGATGGTGTACTGCGCACGAGGGTGGAGCATCATTTCGTGCGGGGTGGGTCAGCTGCGTCCGAGAATGCGTCGGGGAGCGGTTGTTAGGCGATGGCAGTGCGACCTGTCGCCCCTGAGCTTGAACGTTTCTCACTGCCAGCCAAGCTAACGAGCGTTCACATACGACTTCCTCGACATGTTTCGGAGACGTAGTCTTCAAAACTAAAGTGCCAGTGTCATCTGGTAGCCAGAGCTCTTGAGCGACGCGTTCGACCGCCCGGAGATTTCCTCGCCGCGCTGAGCACCCGTCGATGCATAGAGCCCGACGGAGTGTATCCGTGCGTGAATCTGGTGTTCGATCGGCGGCGAACCGGTCGATCTCGCGGAGCTGGCTTATGCGCTCGGGTATGTCGATCAGGCGCATTTCACGCGCGATTTCCGCAAGCTGGTGGGGAAGGCACCAGCGGAATACAGGCGGGAGGATCGGCAGGAGTGAGGTTGCGGTTTCGCGACGGGCAACTGAATGTCACCGCCCCCGCCCGTCGCGCCGCTGCTCGCTTGTCGTGGATTGTTGTAGTCTGGGCAATACGATAGTGTGGCGCGCCGGCCTGTCGCCCAACTGACAATGAACCTATGATGTGTCGCGCAGGCGATCGGTGAACTCGAACGGTTGGTACGTTACCGATCGTTTGATCCTGCCGATCTCATAGTCGACCGATCCGCCAGAAAACCAGGAGTTGTCGTGTCTCACCGGAGATCCTTGTTGGGCCGTCTGAATGGCGCGTGCGTCGTCGCCGTGGCGATCATGCTGGCCCCAGTCGCGACGCGTGCAGCGGCCGACGATGTCAACGAAACGGCGAGCGTCGCGCCTGCCGTTTCGGCCAACACGCCGCTCACGCGGCCGATTGTCGGCGACGATCCGGTTGCGATTCGGGAAGCACTGGAGAAGCTGCACGTCAACAGCGCGTCCCCGTCCCTGAGCGATCGCGTCCGCAGCCTGATCCCCGGCGTGGTCGACAAGCATGGCCAGAACGCCGACCTGGCTGCGGTCAACCTGGATCGTGAGGTAACTTTCCTGGTGCCGGTGTCGTACGGGCTGCGATATCAGTCGCAGAAGCATCTGTTGAAGGTGAACGTCGACCTGGTCGACGCCGACGGCGAAGGCCGGACAGGCATCCTGCTCAGAAAGGTCATTACCGGGCCGCGAGGGCGAGGGCTCGTGATCGCACCCGAGGCGAAGGCGAAAGGCTATATCCAGCAGATCGACATCATCGAACTCGATCCCGGAAAAGGCAGGAAGTCCACTGTGCGCGGCCGCGTGAGGCTGTCACCCGCTGCGTACGCGCAAACGCATGGCGGGTTCGTGTTCGCTCTTTCCGGGCGTCTGGTCCGGCCGTACCTGACCGAACACATCGCGCACGCCGAGCCGAGCAACGACGAGCCGACCGACATCACGACGAGGACTTCGAGGTTGTACCTGGATATCGAATCCATTTCGCTCGTGAGTCCGGCGAGTGGTGCGGTGTTGTTGAAGAAGCGGAGTCTCTCGAAATAGCGGGTTTCTTGCGCGAGTCTTTGGCCGGTAAAGGGGCTCCGCAACGGAACATTCGAGCGTGCGGGGTTGAGCGAGCGCACGCTGCAGCGGCGTTTTTCCAGCGATGTGGGCGTGATGCCGAAGCGGGTGATCTGTCGATACCGATTGCATGAGGCCACCGTCCGGTTCGCCGGCGGCGAGCCGGTCGATCTCGCGGAACTGGCTCATGCCCTCTCGGGTATCTCGATCGGGCTCGCTGGACGCGCGATATCCGCGAGCTGGCGGGGAAGACTCGGGCAGAGTATCGGCGGGAGCATGGTCTCGAGTGACGCCGCAGCACACGGCGGTGCCGCAACGTCAGGCCGGATGGTGCTGCTGCGGAAACAGGGCGACGTCAGCCTGATCGTTGCTCGGCTGCGATGCGGGCAAGTCATTCCTGAAAACTTCTCGCGCTGCGCGTTGTCATGCCCGACCCGAATCGCTGATTCGGAGACCCTCACTCCACCGTCACCGACTTCGCCAGATTCCTCGGCTTATCAATATCTGTCCCCCGTGCCAGCGCAGCGTGATACGCGAGCAGTTGCATCGGCACCGTATGCAGAATCGGCGAAAGCGGCCCGTAGTACTCATTGAGCCGAATCACCTCGATCCCCTCGCTGGGCACCAAACCGCAGTCCACATCCGCAAACACAAAAAGCTTGCCATTCCGCGCACTGACCTCATGCATGTTCGACCGTAGCTTTTCGAGCAGCATGTCGTTCGGCGCGACCGCAATCACCGGCATTTCGTTGCTGACGAGCGCCAGCGGCCCATGCTTCAGCTCCCCTGCTGGATACGCCTCCGCGTGAATATACGAAATCTCCTTCATCTTCAGCGCGCCCTCTAGCGCGATCGGATAATGCATCCCGCGCCCGAGAAACAGCATGTTGTCGCGTCGCGCGAGCAACTCTGACCACGCCATGATCTGAGGCTCCAGCGCGAGCACCTTCGACATCGCATCGGGCAGATGCCGCAGCGCACGCAGATGTTCCTTCTCCTCGTCGTCGCTTAACCGCCCGCGCACCTGCGCAAGCGACAACGTCAGCAGAAACAACGCAACGAGTTGCGTCGTAAAAGCCTTCGTCGAAGCCACCCCGATCTCGATCCCCGCACGTGTCACGAACTGCAGCGCACATTCGCGCATCAACGCACTCGTCGCGACGTTGCAGATCGCGAGCGTATGCATCATCCCGATACGCTTGGCGACATGCACCGCACCGAGCACGTCGGCCGTCTCGCCGCTTTGCGACACTGCGACGACCAACGTGCGCGGATTCGGCACACTGTCGCGATACCGGAACTCGCTGGCAATTTCCACGCTGGCCGGCAGCTTCGCGATGCTCTCGATCCAGTATTTCGCCGTGAGCGCCGCGTGATAGCTACCACCACACGCGAGCAACAAAACCGAATCGACGTCATTGAAAACCCGCCACGCACCGTCACCGAACAACTCCGGCATGATCGAAGACACATCGAGCAACGTATCGGCCACTGCCTGCGGCTGCTCGAAAATCTCCTTCTGCATGTAGTAGCGATACGACCCGAGATCGGCCGCACCGCTATGCGCGGCGACCCGTTGCACCGCGCGCTCGACGCGCTGGCCGGCCGCGTCGACGATCCAGTAGCGATGCAGCTGGATATCGGCAACGTCGCCGTTCTCGAGGTAAGCGATCCGATCGGTGATCCCCGACAGCGCAATCGCATCGGACGCCAGAAAATTCTCGCCTTCACCGACGCCAACGACGAGCGGCATCCCGTCGCGCGCGCCGACGATCCGGTGCGGCTCGTCGCGACACATCACCGCGATCGCATAGCTGCCGCGCAGTCGCGCGACCGCGCGCCGCACCGCCTCGAACAGATCGCCGTCATACAGGTGGTCGATCAGGTGCGCGATCGCCTCGCTGTCGGTCTGGCTCGCGAACGCGTAGCCATGCGCCTGCAATTCCGCGCGCAGTTGATCGCAGTTCTCGATGATCCCGTTGTGCGACAGCGCGATGCGCGCATTGGCGTCGCTCGGCGAGAAGTGCGGATGCGCGTTGAGCGTGACGGGCGCGCCATGCGTGGCCCAGCGCGTATGCGCAATGCCGGTGTAGCCCGACAGCGCTTGCTCGGCGATCTCGCGCTGCAGGTTCGCGACGCGGTCGACGCTGCGGGCGCGCGCCAGCGCCCGGTCGCGGTAGACCACGACGCCGCACGAATCGTAGCCGCGGTATTCGAGCCGTTTCAGCCCGTCGACCAGGTTCGGCAGGATGTCCCGCTGGGCAACCGCCCCGACAATTCCACACATATCGCGCTCCGTAAATGTCCTGTCTGGATCAGTGAGAGCGATGGTAGAGCGGCCTAAATGGAATTTAATTTCAAAATACAAGTACAAATGAAATGAATGGCAGATCGTCTATCATGTTGAAATTAAATTTCACGTCCTGACTGGAAGGAGCCGCCGATGGCCGGCATCACCCTCGACGATCTCGACCTGCGCATCCTCGCGATCCTGCAGGACGACGCGTCGGTGTCGAACCTGCAACTGGCCGAGCGCGCGCTGTCGTCGCCGCCCACCTGCATGCGCCGCGTGCGGCGGCTGATGGAGGCCGGCGTGATCCGCCGGCAGGTCGCGGTGCTCGATCCGGTGGCGATCGGCACGGCCGTCACCGCGCTGATCGAGATCAGCCTCGACCGGCAGACAGCCGAAGACTACGACGCGTTCGAAGCGTACGTGTGCGCGGAGCCGGCCGTCACGCAGTGCTATCGCGTGTCGCCGGGGCCGGATTTCGTCGTGGTGGCCGATCTGGCCGACGTCGCCGAATACGACGAATTCGCGCGACGCTTGTTCACCGGCGCGTCGAACGTCCGCAACGTGCGGACGTTCTTCTCGACACATCGCGCGAAATTCGAAGCGAACGCGCGGGTTGCGCATGCGATGCGCAAGCGCGCGTAGTGCGATCACGCAGTCGCGTCGGCCACGTCCACCAGTTGCAGCGGCTTGCCGTACCCGAAGCAATGCGCGGGGTCCGGGAACACACGCTGCCGCACGTCGTGTGCGTACTGACGAATCGCATCGCGCATCACCGCATTCGCATCGGCGTAACGCTTCACGAAGCGCGGCGTGTATGCATCGAATGCGCCGATCATGTCCTCGGTCACGAGCACCTGCCCGTCGCACGCGGGCGATGCGCCGATGCCGATGGTCGGGATCGTCAGAGTTTCGGTGATATGGCGCGCGAGCGCTTCGGCAGTGCCTTCGACGACAACGCTGAACGCGCCGGCCCGTTCGGCCGAGCACGCGGCGTCGAACACCTGCGCGGCCGAACGCGGGTCCATGCCCTGCGCGCGGAAGCCGCCCGTCGCGTTGGCCTGCTGCGGCATGAGGCCGACGTGCGCCATCACCGGGATACCGCGCTCGGTCAGGAAGCGGATCGTGTCGGCCATTTCGCTGCCGCCTTCGAGCTTCACGGCCTGCGCGCCGGTTTCGGCGAGCAGGCGCGCGGCGGAGCGATACGCTTGCGCGGGCGATTCCTGGTAGGTCGAGAACGGCAGGTCGACGACGACGCACGCCTGCGCGGCGCCGCGCACGACGGCTGCACCGTGTGCAATCATCATGTCGAGCGTGACGCGCAGCGTATCGGGCATCCCGTACAGCACCATGCCGACGGAGTCGCCGACGATGATCACGTCGGCCACCTCGTCGACCAGCTTCGCCATCGGTGCGGAATACGCGGTCAGCGACACGAGGCTGCCGATGCCCTTGGTCGATCGGATCGCGGTGACGGTCTTGCGGGTGGTGCGGGTATGAGCGCTCATGAACGGAAGCCGTGTGAAAGAAGAGCCGCCACGGTAGCATCGCGCTCGTTCGTGCAATGACCTTCGGAGGACGTCTTATGTTGCTGGCGGGACAACCGGGTGACCCTTACGCGGTGCCGCCGATGGCGCGCCTGCCGAGGCCGTTGTACGTGCGTGCGTTCGAGATTCCCGGCAACGCGAATGTCGACGCGCATAGTCATCCATGGGCGCAGCTGATGTATGCGACGAGCGGCGTGCTCGAGGTGTCGACGCCGTCGGGCCGTCACCTGCTGCCGCCGCACTATGCGATGTGGATTCCGCCGCACGTGCCGCATGCGGTGTCGACGCGCGATTGCGTCGCGTTCCACAGCCTGTATCTCGATGCAGCGATCGCGCGCGACGACGTGCACGACGATTGCGCGATCCTCAGCATGACGCCGCTACTGCGCGAGCTGGTGATCGCCACGGCCGACTTGCCGGTGAACTACGACGAGACCGGGCCGGACGGTGCGCTCGTCTGCCTGATCGCCGACCGGATCGCGCGGATGCGACAGGCGCCGCTGACGGTACCGCTGCCGCGCGATCCGCGTCTGCTGAAAATCGCGCGTGCGTTGCATGCGTTTCCCGGCGATACGCGCAGTCTCGACGATTGGGGGCATCAGGTCGGCGCGACGCGGCGCACGCTGTCGCGGCTGTTCCGGCAGGACACGGGGCTGTCGTTCACCGAATGGCGGCAGGCGGTGCGGCTGCTTGCGTCGCTGCCGCTGCTCGATGCCGGCGAGCCGATCGGCGCGGTGGCCGCGCAACTGGGCTACGACTCGACGTCGTCGTTCATCGCGCTGTTCCAGGCGAAATTCCGCGTGACGCCCGGCGCGTATGCGAAGCGTGAAGCGCGCCGGCCTGTGCTGAGCGCGTGACGCGGTCGCTTGACGCTACTCAGAACGCGAGCGCCTGCTGCACCGGATGATGAGCACCGCGCTCGAACCCCGCGCCTTCGAGCGACAGCAGCGCGCGCTTGCGATCGATGCCGCCCGCATAGCCGGTCAGGCTGCCCGACGCACCGACCACGCGATGGCACGGCACCATGATCGACACCGGGTTCCGGCCGACCGCACCGCCCACGGCGCGCGCGCCGCTCATCGGCAACCCGACGCGCTCGGTGATCTCGCCGTACGTCACGAGTTCGCCGAACGGAATCGCGAGCAACTCCTTCCAGACCCGTCGCTGAAACGCCGTGCCGCGCAAGTGGATCGGCACCGAGAACGTCTCGCGCGTGCCGGTGAAGTATTCGGCGACTTCTTCCGCGACCTGGCGCGCAAGCGGCGACATCGCGCGCGCGTCCGCTTCGGTCACGATCGCAACCGGCGGGAAGTATTTCTGGCCGACGAAGTAGAGGCCCGTCAGCGCATCGTCCTCGATGCGCACGGCGATGTCGCCCAGCGGGCTCGGAATCAGGTGAGCGGGAGTCATCGCAACACATCTCCATGAAGGCGCCACACGTGCAGTGCGGCATACGCGCGCCACGGCGCCCAGCGCGCCGCATGTGGCGCAGATGAGGGCATACGGGCGCGTTCGGTGCGGGCGGGAAGCCACGCGTCGTCGGCCGGGAACGCATTCGGCCAGGCCATCGCGCGCATCGCGACGTATTGCACCGCGCGTTCGTCGAAGCCGGGCAGCGCGCGCAGCGCGGCCAGCGTCGCGTCGAGCGGCGCTACCTGTTCGAGCGCGAGCGTGCCGTCGCCGACTGCGCGGGCGAGCGACACGATCGCCTGGGCGGCGTCGCGCGCGATGCCGATCGTTTCAAGGGCGGAAGGCGGCAGGGCGGCCAGCGTCGCGGCGGAAGGCAGCGCGTGCGCGAGGCCCGGCGGCGCGCCTTCCACCGATGAGCCGAAACGTTCGGCGATGCGCGCCAGCACCGGCGTGCCCGCATGCGCTGCCGCCAGCCGTTCGCCCACGATCGCACGGATCGCAATCTCGACGCCGTCGAACGCGCCCGGTACACGCAGGCCCGGCGCGCCGCTCGCGAGTTCGCCGAGATGCGCGTCGATTACGTCGGGACGGCTGTCGAGATCGAACAGCCGCCGCACGCGCGCGAGCACGGCCGGTACGACCGGCGTCAGCGCGGGCGATACGGTGACGGCCAGCGCGAAGCGCTGCGGTACGTGCGTGACGGACAGCCAGCCGGCGACGCGCCCGTTCTCGCCGTTGCCGTTCCGGTTCGGCATGTCGACGACACGCGCATAACCCTGCGCATCGATCCGCTCGACCCCATCGATCTGCCGCTGCGCGAGAAAGCGCATCAGGTCGTCCCACGCGAACGGCGGCCGGTACGCCAGCGGAAACGTCATGTCGCCATCGGACGATGCACGGGCCCCTTTGCGCAGCCGCAATGGATTGAGGCCGTAACGCTGCAGGAACAGGTCGTTGAAGCGCCGCACGCTGCCGAACCCGGCCGTCGACGCGACGACGGCCACCGGCAGCGCGGTATCGGTCAGCAGCCGCTTGGCCATCAGCAGCCGGTGCGTTTGCGCGAACTCGACCGGCGACACGCCGAACTGCGCGCCGAAGATCCGTCGCAGATGGCGCTCGGTCACCCCGACACGCTGTGCGAGCGCGTCGACGGAATGGGTGTTCAGAAAACCGTCCTCGATCAGCGTGGCGGCCGCGTCGGCGAGATTGCCGGACAGGTCGAGCAGCCCGTGGCCGGGCGCGAGCTCCGGGCGGCAGCGCATGCAGGGTCGAAAGCCGGCTTTCTCGGCGGCCGCGGCGGTCGGGTAGTAGCTGCAGTTCTGCGCCTTCGGCGGCTTCACTGGGCAGACGGGGCGGCAATACACACCGGTCGTCGCCACGCCGACGAAGAACCAGCCGTCGAAGCGGCGGTTCCGCGAAAGCAGGGCGTCGTAGCAGGTGTCGGGATCGAGGCGCATGGGGCGACTGTAAACCATCCCGGCCGCCGGTTCTGGCTGGAATCGGACATGTGTATCGGTTGCCGCACCCGTGGGCGCCCGTCAAGAAAATCCGGGAAAAACGGTTAATGCCACGCGGCGAAACAGTCGTCTCTTTTGCCACGACCAATTTGAGATGACTCATCGAAATCCCCGACTGACAGGGCGCCGGCACACGCCCTATCCTTTGAAAAACGTTTTCCAGATTGATCGGCGGAATCGGCCGCGCGCGACAGCGCGCAACCGTCCGCCCCGGCGCCGGTCGCCGGTCAACGAACATCGTGCGGCGCGACGGGCGCGGCCGCGTATCGGAGACATTCATGCAATCTGCCGTCGTCGGCGCCGTGCGCGCTGCCGCCAGCCGCTACCGCTGGACCGTCTGTGCGCTGCTGTTTTTCGCGACCGTGATCAACTACATGGATCGGCAGATCCTCGGCCTGCTCGCGCCGATGCTCCAGCACGACATCGGCTGGAGCCAGGTGCAGTACGGCCGCATCGTGATGGCGTTTTCCGCGTTCTATGCGCTCGGCCTGCTCGGCTTCGGGCGCATCGTCGACCGGCTCGGCACGCGCATTTCGTATGCGCTGGCGATGCTGGTGTGGAGTATCGCCGCGATGCTGCACGCGGCGGTCGGCTCGGTGATGGGCTTCGCGTTCGTGCGCGCGCTGCTCGGGATCGGCGAGGGCGGCAACTTCCCGGCCGCGATCAAGACGACGGCCGAATGGTTCCCGCGCCGCGAACGCGCGCTTGCCACCGGCATCTTCAACTCGGGCGCGAACATCGGCGCGGTGTTCGCGCCGGCGATCATCCCGGCGATCGCGGTGGCCTACGGCTGGCGCGCGGCGTTCGTGATCATCGGCGCGATCGGCCTCGTGTGGCTCGCGGTGTGGCTCGTGTTCTATCGCCAGGCCGATACGCGCGCGCTCGCCGCGGAGTACGACGAGCCGCGCGACGAGGCCGAAGCGCTCGACGCGGCGAACGCGAACGCCGGTGCGCCGCGCTGGGGCGAGCTGATCCGCAAGCGCGAGACGTGGGCGTTCCTGATCGGCAAGTTCCTGACCGACCCGGTGTGGTGGTTCTACCTGTTCTGGCTGCCGAAGTGGCTCAACGAATCGCGCGGGATGGACATGCAGCACATCGGCCTGCCGCTCGTCTGCATCTATGCACTGACGACGGTCGGCAGCATCGGCGGCGGCTGGCTGTCGTCGATGCTGCTGCGCGCGGGCTGGAGCGTGAACGGCGCGCGCAAGACGGCGATGCTGATCTGTGCGTGCTGCGTGCTGCCGATCGCATTCGTGTCGCAGGTGCAGAGCCTGTGGGCTGCGGTGCTGATCGTCGGCCTCGCCGCCGCCGCGCACCAGGGCTGGTCGGCGAACCTGTTCACGACGGCATCCGACCTGTTCCCGCGCCGCGCGGTCGCGTCGGTGGTCGGCATCGGCGGGATGGCCGGTTCGATCGGCGGCGTGCTGTTCTCGGAAGTGATCGGCCAGGTGCTGCAGCGCACGGGCCACTACTGGGTGCTGTTCGCGATCGGCGCGTCGGCCTACCTGATCGCGTTGGGCGTGATGCACATGCTCACGCCGAAGATGAAGCCCGCGCAGCTCGACGCGTGACGCGGCGATCGCTTAGTCGCTCAATCGTGTAATCGCCTGTCTGCAAACGAACGCGCCGCCCTTGGGCGGCGCGTTTTCTTTTGAAGGCTCGAAGCGGGGAACTCAGCCGACCGCGGCCGTCGACGCGCGCATGATCAGCCGCGGCTCGAACGTCGAATAGCTCGCATCGGTGCGCCCCGCGAGCGCGTCGATCAGCTTCTGCATCGCGAGCTCGCCCATGTTCTCGCTCTGGATGTCGACGGTCGTCAGCGCAGGCGCCGCATATTCGCCGTACGGCACGTTGTCGATGCCCGCGACCGACACATCCTGCGGCAGCCGGAAGCCGAGCGACGCGGCTTCCTTCATGAAGCCGAGCGCGATCAGGTCGTTGTAGCAGATCACGGCCTGCGGGCGCTGCGGCCCGAGCATCACGCGCGAGCACGCGCGTTCGCCGGCTTCGGCGGTCGGCGCATGCGCATCGTGCACGTCGAGCGTGAGCCCGGCTTCCGCGAGGCAGTCGCGCGCGCCCTGGATCCGCTCGTCGTTCACGCGCGCGGTGCCGAAGCCGAGATACGCGATGCGCGTGTGGCCGAGATTGAGCAGGTGGCGCGCGAGCATGTAGGTCGACAGCCGGTTGTCGATGCCGACGCTCGGAATCGGCAGGCCGGGGCTGCGACGCAGCAGCACGAGCGGTTTGTTGAGGTCGAGCATCCAGCCGGCTTCTTCATCCGGCATCCGCGTGCTGACGATCAGCCCGTCGACGCGCTGCGCGAGCGCTTCGATCAGCGAGCGTTCGCGCGTCTGGTTCTCCTCGGTATCGACGAGCAGCAGCGTGTAGTCATGCTGTAGCGCGACGCGGTTCGCGCCCTTCACCACGTTCGTGAAGTGCGGGTTGCTGATGTCGAGGATCACGAGGCCGATGGTGCGCGTGCGCCCGGTGATCATCGAGCGCGCGAGCGGGTTCGACCGGTAGCCGAGACGCTCGATCGATTCCTTGAGCCGTGCCTCGACGGTCGGCGAGAAGCGCTGCGTGCCGTTCACGTACTTCGATACCGTCGCGACCGACACGCCGGCTTCCGCCGCCACGTCGCGGATCGTCGGGGAAACTTTTTTCATCGGAAGGGTAACGTTTTCGTTCGATAACGCCGGATTGTGGCAGAAAAAGGGCGCGCGCGGCCACGCGGCGATATCGGGAAAGTGCGGATGGCTGCGAACGGGTTCGGCCATTGACGTTCGGCGACGCTCCCGCGTATAGTTGGAAAACGTTTTCCGATTCGGTCAGATTTCAGGTCAGATTCAAGGAGATTCAATGAACGCCTCATCCACCGGCACGCGCAAACCGTTCGGGCGCCTGCTGCTGACGGGCGCGGCCGGCAACCTCGGCCGCCAGTTGCGCGGCGCGCTCGCCGACTGGGCCGACGTCGTGCGCGTCAGCGACATCGCGACGCTCGGCGACGCGGCCGCGCATGAAGAAACCCGCGTCGTCGATCTGGCCGACCGGGCCGCGGTGATGCAGCTCGTCGACGGCGTGGACGCGATCGTCCATCTCGGCGGCATTTCGGTCGATGCGCCGTTCGACGATCTCGTCGGCGCGAACATCACCGGCACGTACAACCTGTACGAAGCCGCGCGCAAGCACGGCGTGAAGCGCGTCGTGTTCGCGAGCTCGAATCATGCGATCGGTTTCCATCCGGTCACGGAAGTGCTCGACGCCGATTCGCCGCTGCGTCCCGACAGCCTGTACGGCGTGACGAAGTGCTTCGGCGAATCGCTGTCGCGTTACTACTTCGACCGCTTCGGGATCGAGACGGTGTGCCTGCGGATCGGCTCATCGTTCGAAGTGCCAAAGAATCCGCGCATGCTCGTGACGTTCCTCAGCTATCGCGACTTCATCGAGCTGGTGCGCTGTTCGTTGCTGACGAACCGCGTCGGGCACGCGATCGTGTACGGCGCGTCGGACAACCCGGTGAAGTGGTGGGACAACACGAAGGCCGGCTTTCTCGGCTTCCGCCCGCGCGACAGCTCCGAGCAGTTCGCCGGGTTGTTCCCGGTGACGGCGCCGACCGCCGACTACGACGATCCCGCGCAGCGGTTCCAGGGCGGCGGGTTCGTCGTCGGCGAGCCGATGGAGCGCAACGCGTCGTAAGCGCCGCCGGCGTGGCCGATCAGCGCAGGATGTCGGTCGCCTTGTGCGGTTCGTCGACGCCGTCGATCAGGATCAGCGGGCCGCTCGCATGTCGGGCGCGCAGCGGCTGGATCTGCCGGTACGCAGCCGATTCGTACCACGTGCGTGCCGTGTCGAGATCGGGAAACGCGATCGCGATCAGGTCGCCGCGCCATACGCCTTCGCGTACTTCCGGCCGCGCGCCGTGAATCACGAAATGGCCGTCGAACGGCGCAAGCGTGCCGTCGATGCGTTCGAGGTACTCGACGATGTCGTCGCACATCTCGACGTCGTGCAGGTGGGCGATGGCGTACGCGGTCATGGTGGGCTCCCTGGCGTGATGCGGTTCGTGCGTCGATGGAGCCATGATCGCGGCGCGGGCGGCGCGCGTCGATTACCTGCGACGTAATCAAAGCTGCACGGCCGGGGAAGGGCACCCGCGCGTGCCGACAGCCACATCGCGCGTGCAGCACGGTACCGCTTACCCGCCTGCATCGTCAGCCGTGACGCCGCGTTGCAGTCAATGCGGCTTGCTGCAAACCGGATCGGTGTCGCGCCGCTCCACCGAATCGCACCAGTAACGCGGCCGCCATGCTTCGAACGTGACGGCTTTCGCCGCATTGGCGCGCGTGACGCGCACCGGGTCGGCCTTCAGCGCATCGCCGTCCGGGGCGTCGTTGAGGCGCCAGTTCCGCATGACCTCGCGGTGGAACACCCACGTGCGATGGGCGGCGTCGTAGCGAAACGTCACGCGGTCGCGCCAGTGGCTCGGCCCCGCGAAGACACCCTGTTCGACCGTGAAGGTGCGGGGTTCGATCGTGAGCGCGTTGTCGGCCACGCCGTCCAGATACGGGTCGCCCATCCCGCCTTCGTCGGCTTTCATGATCACGGCGTCGTTGCGCGCCGCCAGCCGATAGTGCCCGTCCTTGCCCGGCAGGAAGATCAGCAGCGGACGCAGCGACGCGTTGCGCATCGAATCGTCGGGCTGATGCGCGACGACGACATAGCCGATGCGGGCGCCGTCGGTCAGGCGCCCCGATGCGGCATCCAGCGCTTCGTAGCCGGCGGGAAGCTGCGCGACGATGTCGCCTGGAAGGCCGGCGGTGTCCGGGCAGCGGATCGAAGCCGGCGTGTCGCCGCAGGTCGCGGCGAAGGTGCTGCCGATGCCGAACGTCAGCAGCGCGGCGACGAGGCATCCTTTGATGCGGGGGATCGTCATGCGGATCGGGACTTGATGAGGATGAGGTCGCGCGGCGGAAGCCGACGGGCACGCGTCGTCTTGTCTCGCCACGGCGCAGGTTGTGTGTGCGTCAGGTGACGCAGTGTAGCCAGTCATGCGCGCTTGCGCGTCGGCCGCGGGACGGGCACGGGCACCGGTGCCGGCGGCTCGTCGGCCTGCGCGCACAGCCGGTCGAGCATCCGTTGCGCGGCGCCCGCGCAATCCTCGCCCGCCGGCTTGTTCTCGATCTCGTCGATCAGCACCTGCAGATGTTGCCGGTTCTGCGCGAGACGCCGTTCGAGCAGCGCGATTTCATCGACCTTGTGCCGCAGCGCGACCAGCAGTTCGTCGCGCGGCCACGCGCCGAGATCGGGCGGCAGCACTGCGCGGATTTCGTCGAGCGCAAAGCCCGCGCGCTGCGCGCGGTCGATGATCGCGAGCCGCGTCAACGCTTCCGACCCGTATTCCCGATAGCCGTTTGCCTGCCGACGGGCCGGTTCGAGCAGACCGCTCGCTTCGTAGAAGCGGATGCGCGACGCCGCGATGCCGCTGGCGCGCGCCAGTTCGCCGATTTTCATGCTGTGCTCCAAAGGGGCTTGACCTTAAAGTTGACTTTAAAGTTATCGTTGGGCATCGTCAATCGAGGGTGCCCTCCATGAACCTGTTTACACCGCTGACACTGCCCAACGGGGCGGTGATTCCGAACCGTCTGGCCAAGGCCGCGATGGAAGAGAACATGGCCGATGCGAACCACGCACCGTCCGACGCGTTGCTGCGCCTGTACCAGGCGTGGGCCGATGGCCAGGTCGGCCTGATCCTGACCGGCAACGTGATGGTGGACGGCCGCGCGATGACGGGGCCGAACGGCGTCGTGCTCGAGAGCGATGCGCATCTCGACCGCTTCCGCCGCTGGGCGCAGGTGGCGGGCTCGGGCGGCGCGCACGTGTGGATGCAGATCAATCACCCGGGGCGCCAGATGCAGGCGGCGCTTGGCCAGACGACGCTCGCGCCGTCGGCCGTGCCGCTCGCGCTCGGTGCGTTGTCGAAGCAGTTCCCGGTGCCGAAGGAGATGACGCAAGCCGATATCGCCGATGTGCAGCAGCGCTTCGTGCGCGCGGCGCAGCTCGCGGAGCGGAGCGGCTTCACCGGCGTGGAGATTCACGCGGCGCACGGCTATCTGCTGAGCCAGTTCCTGTCGCCGCTGACGAACCGCCGGCAGGATCAATGGGGCGGCAGCATCGAGAATCGCGCACGCCTGTTGCTCGATATCGTGCGGGACGTGCGCGCGACGGTGTCGCCGGCATTTGCCGTCGCGGTCAAGCTGAACTCGGCCGATTTCCAGCGCGGCGGCTTCAGCGCGGACGATGCGAAGCGCGTGGTCGAACTGCTGAATCCGCTCGGCGTCGATCTCGTCGAACTGTCGGGCGGCAGCTATGAAGTGCCGGCGATGCAGGGCGAGGCACGCGACGGGCGCACGCTGGCCCGAGAAGCGTATTTCCTCGAATTCGCGCGCGACATCACGGACGTCGCACGGATGCCGCTGATGGTCACGGGCGGCATCCGGCGCCGCGCGGTTGCCGAGCAGGTGGTCGACAGCGGCGTGGCGATGGTCGGCATCGCGACCGCGCTGTCCATCGAACCGAACCTGCCGCGCGACTGGCGAGCCGGCAAGGACAGCGCGCCGGTGCTGGAACCGATTCGCTGGAAGAACAAGGCGCTGGGCGCGCTGGCGAACATGGCCGTCGTCAAGTTCCAGCTGACGCGGCTCAGCGAAGGCCGCCGCACGCACCCGCAGGTGTCGCCGCTGCGCGCGCTGGTCAGGCAGCAAATGGCCGCGCAGTGCCAGACGCGGCGCTACCGGAAGTGGATGGCGGGGCGCGCGGCAGGCACGCGTGCGTGACGTGTGCGCGCGGGGCTGCATCGACCGCCCCGCACGGATCGGCCCGCCGCATGGCGGGTCGTTTCAAGGCTCGATTCTTTCGGATTGCTTTCCGAAATATCGAGCCTGTTTACTGCATTATTCAGGCACCTGAGCGCGATTTCAGCGTGGCATAATCCACCACCTTCATCGCCAGCCATCCTCGTCGCGCGTCATGCATGTCGCCCGTTTCCGCAAGCCCGGCAGCCTGATCGGATTGATCGCAATCCTGATGATGGCGCTCGCCCCTGCGGTCTCGCAGATGATGGCGTCGCGTCACCGGCTCGTCGATGCGCTGGCCGTCTATTGCACGGCGAGCGTCGAAGAGGCGGTGGTCGTGCACGACGACGGCAAGCCCGCACATGGCGTCCACGCGCACTGGCAAGCTTGTCCCTATTGCAGCTTCGTTGCCCACGCCGTCGCACTGCCGGGCCATTCCGTCTCCTTCGCCGTGCCGCGTCGGGATTCGCAGCGGCCGATCGTGTCGGCATCGATTCCGGCCCGCATCCGTCTCGTCCATACCGTCGCGCAATCGCGCGCGCCGCCTGCGTTCTCCTGAGTTCGTCTGATTTTCCTGCCTGACACGCCGCCGCTTCGCGCTCGGAGCGAGCGGCCGTTCGTCGCGCGCGTGCGCGACGGCATCGAACGACAACCGGAGAACACACCACATGCCCCGCTTTACCGAACGGCACGCGCCCCGCGCATGCGCCGCGCTGCTGGCCGCCTTTGCCGGCCTGTCCCATGTTTCTTTAGCGAACGCGCACGCCGTGGTCGGCGATCGCGTCTTTCCTGCGACGATGACCGTGGACGACCCCGGTGTCGGCGACGAATTCGACACACAGTTCGGTCACATCAAGTCCTCCGACGACAGCGGCAACAGCTTCAACGTCAATACCGTGTCGTACGAGTGGGACAAGCTGATCACGAAGAACCTCGCGTTCAGCGTCGCCAGCCAGTACGTGTCGCAGAACGTCCCGGACGGCGGCTCCGCGAAGGGCTGGGACAACGTGACGCTCGGCGTGAAGTACCTCGCCTACACGAACGCCCCGCACGAATTCATGGCGTCAGTCGGCCTGAAAACCCAGATCGGCGGCACCGGCGCGAAATCGATCGCGAATCCATACTCGACCTTCACGCCGGCCGTCTACGTCGGCAAGGGCTTCGGCGATCTGCCCGCGTCGCTCGGCTACCTGCGCCCGCTCGCGCTGACGGCCGAGCTCGGGCCGAACCTGACCACCGCGTCGTCCGACCAGGGGCCGAATTCGCTCGGCTGGGGCGTGACGCTGCAATACAGCATCCCGTACCTGCAGCAGCAGGTGAAGAACCTCGGCCTGCCGCAACCGCTCAGTAACATGATCTTCGTCGTCGAGGCGCCGATGAGTACCTGCACCGCGGGCGCGTGTTCGGGGCAGACGACGGGGACGCTCAACCCGGGTGTCCTGTGGCTCAATCGCTACGGGCAATTCGGTGTCGAAGCGCAGATTCCGGTCAACCGGGCAAGCGGCCATCATGTCGGTGTGCTCTTCGATGCGCATCTGTATTTCGACGACCTGTTCCCCGGCTCGCTCGGCAAGCCGCTCTTCTGATCGACGGAGACTCGACATGACTGTCCAGACCACGCTGCGCGCTGCCGCCGCCGCGCTGTTGCTCGCCGGCGCACAGCTCGCGCACGCGCACGCCTATCCGACCCACCAGGCACCGTCCGCGGGCGAAACCGTGACCGGCTCGCCGAAGACGGTCGCGATCGATTTCGACGACGGGCTCGAACCCGCGTTCAGCTCGATCGCCGTCACCGATGCGCAGGGTCACGCCGTCACGAACGGTAAAGCCGAAGTCGACGCGTCGAACCGCAAGCACATGTCCGTCGCGCTGAACCCGCTGACGCCGGGCGTCTACACGGTGGCATGGGTGGCCGTCGCGCTCGACGGTCACCGCACGCAGGGGCACTACGCGTTCACGGTGAAGTGACGGCAAGCGCGCTCGTCGACGCGCAGAGCGCGCTGGCGGCCGGGCAGGGCCTCCTGTTTGCCGTCGCGACCGGCGCGTTCGCCGTCGTGCTTGTCACGGAGTGCTACGACGTGCAGCGGGATACGGCGCTGACCGGGGCGCGGCTGCTCGGGCCGGGGTAGGTCCGCGTGCTCGCGGCCCCGCTCGCGTGCGCGCCGCTGCTCGGCGGCTGGAACCGGATGGTCGTGCTGCCTGCGCTGCATATGCGCGCTGAACAGCACGATCCCGGTTGTCCCGCCGCGCAGCGGCACTTCGACGCAGTGCTCTGCGCCGAGGCCGCCGTCATGTTCGCGGCGCTCGTGCTCGCCGCAGTGCTCGGCCAGACAGCGCCGACCGCCGGCTCGCCCTGAGGCGGCGTCCGTGGCCGCACCCAGCCGGGGCCTCGCGCCGGGGCCTGCCTCACAGTCATTGCACCTCGCGGTCGAACAGGTTCGGGCCGACCTTCGCGTCGTGATTGTCCCCGGCCACTTATAATGAGAACGATTTTCATTTTTCTTCCGTAGCGTTCTCCCCGCCATGCGCCTCTCGAATCTGACCCAACACACGCCGGCCTTGGTCGACCATGTCGACGACGCGCGGCCCGACGACCCCATCGCCCAGCGCCTGCGCGATCTCGGCTTCGTGCGCGGCGAGCCGGTACGCGTCGTGGCGCGCGGGCCGTGGGGCGCCGATCCGCTGCTGATCCAGGTCGGCTCGACCCGCTTCGCGCTGCGCCGCGCCGAAGCGGAGCGTGTCAGCGTGAGCGTGCAGGAGGGCGGCCAGTCATGAGCGCCACGGCATTGCGTATTGCGCTGGTCGGCAACCCCAATTGCGGCAAGACCGCGCTGTTCAACCAGCTGACCGGCGGCCGGCAGAAGGTCGCGAACTATGCCGGCGTCACCGTCGAGCGCAAGGTGGGACGTTTTGTCGGGCCGTCGGGCCGGCAGATCCAGGTGCTCGACCTGCCGGGCGCGTACAGCTTCGATTCGACGAGCCCCGACGAGCGCATCACGCGCGATGTGCTGCTCGGCCGTCACCCGGGCGAAGCGCCGCCCGATCTCGTGGTGTGCGTGGCGGATGCGACCAACCTGCGCCTGCACCTGCGCTTCGTGCTCGAAGTGCAGCGCCTCGGCCGGCCGGTCGTGCTGGCGCTGAACATGATGGACGCGGCCGAACGCCGCGGCATCAGGATCGACGTCGACGTGCTGGCGCGGGAGCTGGGCGTGCAGATCGTGCAGACGGTGGCCGTGCGGCGCGGCGGCGCGAGCCGGCTCGTCGACGTGCTCGACCGCGCCGTCGCGAACCCGCCCGCGGCACCGGCTGGCCAGCCGGCCTCGGTCGACGCGGCCGATCCCGATGCGATCCACACGCGCGTGCGCGCGCTGCTCGCGGCCGCCGTCGTGATGCCGCGCGCCACCGACATCCGCGACGATCGAATCGATCGCTGGGCGCTGCATCCGGTGTTCGGGCTCGTGATTCTCGCGGCCGTGATGTTCCTGGTGTTCCAGGCCGTGTATTCGATCGGCAAGCCGATTACCGACGCGATCGGCGACGGCTTCGGGTGGCTCGGCACACTGGCTGGCGCGCACCTGCCGGACGGGCCGCTGCGCGGCCTCGTCACCGACGGGCTGATCGGCGGCCTCGGCACCGTGCTCGGCTTTCTGCCGGAAATCCTGGTGCTGTTCCTGTTCATCCTGGTGCTGGAGGAGTCGGGCTACCTGCCGCGTGCCGCGTTCCTGCTCGACCGGATGATGGTGTCGGTCGGGCTCACCGGCCGCTCGTTCATTCCGCTGCTGTCGAGCTTCGCGTGTGCGATTCCCGGCGTGCTCGGCACCCGCAGCATCACCGACCCGCGCGACCGGCTCGCGACCATCCTCGTCGCGCCGCTGATGACATGCTCGGCGCGCCTGCCGGTGTACGCGCTGCTGATCGGCGCGTTCATCCCGTCGCAGCGCGTGCTGGGCATCTTCAACCTGCAGGGCGTCGTGCTGTTCGTGCTGTACGCGGCAGGCATCGGCGGCGCGATGCTGGTGGGCTGGATCATGAAGAAGGTGCGCGGCCCGCAGGGCGAGCACGCGTTGCTGATGGAGCTGCCGTCGTATCGCCTGCCGCGCCTGCGTGACGTGGCGATCGGCCTGTGGGAGCGCGGCTCGATCTTCATGAAGCGGCTGACCGGCGTGATTCTCGCGCTGACCGTGCTGATGTGGTTCATCTCGACGTTCCCGTCGCCGCCGGCCGGCGCGGTCGGCCCCGCGATCGACTATTCGTTCGCCGGCTACATGGGACGCGGCCTGCAATACGTGTTCGCTCCGCTCGGCTTCAACTGGCAGATCAGCCTGTCGCTGATCCCCGCGTTCGCCGCGCGCGAAACCGCTGTCGCGGCGCTTGCGACGGTCTACGCGGTGAGCGGCGGCGACGCCGACATCGCGAGCGTCGGCCACGCACTCGCCGCCAACTTCTCGGTCGCCAGCGCGCTGTCGCTGCTGGCCTGGTTTGCATTCGCGCCGCAATGCATGTCGACGCTCGCGGTGATTCGCCGCGAGACGGGTTCGTGGCGCAACGTCGCGATCTCGTTCAGCTACATGTTCGTAATGGCGTATGCCGCGTCGTTCGTCACCTACCAGATCGCGCGGGCGCTGACATGAGCGCGGCCCTTGCCTGGCAATACGCGGCGATCGCGGTGCTGGTCGCCGCCAGCGCGCTCTTCATGTTCCGCAAGCTCGCGCCGAAATTGGCGGCGCGCGGTCAGCGCGCCGCCGCGCTCGCCTTGTCTCGGCCGGGCCGGCCGCGCGCGCTGCGCTGGCTCGGCACGCGCCTGATGCCGGGCTCGGCGGCCGCGAGCGCCGGTTGCGGCGACGGCTGCAGCACCTGCGGCGCCTGCGACACCGGCGGCGCACCCGCGCCGTCGGACGAACAGCCGCTCAGGTTCCATTCGCGCGTGAGAGACTGAAGGGCGCGGCGAGGATCACGATAGCCCGGTCAGGCAACGGTCTGGCTATCGCATTCCTCGTCGAGTTCCGGCGGAGCCGGCCGTCGCGATAGCACGCGCAACGCGTCGGCTGCACGGCGGCCGCCTACCATTTGAACGCCTGCCACCGGTACGTATCGTCGAGCGACTCGATGACGAGCCGCTCGACCGGCACCGGCTTCACCGATCCGCACCACTCGAGCGGGTCGGCACCCTGCCGCACCCCCTCCGTGACGAGCGCGTCGCGCGCCGCATCATCGACACGCGCGCGCTGCCAGAGCGTCTGGTCGTGAAGCAGCTTCGTCGCATCGATTCCGAAGCGCACCAGCCCGCCGCCGGCCTGCCGCGTCTGCCACATCGTCAATGTCACGCGATCGCCGGTCACGGGATCGATCGCCCGCCGGTTGGCCATCTTCTCCCAGTGGGGATTGCGCGAGAACCAGGCGACGGGTTTCGCTTCGGGCGCCATGTCGAGCGCGTTCGGCATGATCACTTCGCTCATGATGATCGACTCGAAGTGCAGCATGACCGTGTAGTGCCACGCCATCGTAGCCATCCGGCATTCTCCTGTTTCGATTGAACGTGTCCGCGGGGCGACCCGGCCCGCCCGCTCGCTCGTCCGCCGCGGCGGATCGGCCGCGCGGGCGTGGGGCGGGGTCGCGCGGCGTCAGAACCGGTAGTTCGCGAGCACTTCGAGCCGCCGGTCGTTGCCGAGCAGGTACTGCGTCTCGTTGTAGTACGCGGACTGCACGAAGCGCCGGTTGAACACGTTGTAGGCGCGCGCGGTGATCGTCGTGTCCTTGCGCGGCTTCCACGCGAGGCCGAGGTCGACGGTGGTGTACGACGGCATCACGAGCTGGTTCGCGGTGTCGGCGAAGCGCTTGCCGACGTACTTGACGCCCGCGATGCCCGTCCAGTCCGGCGCGAAGCGCCAGCTCACCCACAGGTTCGCGAGCCGCTGCGGCACCGATATCGGCACGTTGCCCGCGCGCGAGACCGTCGTGCCGCCGGAGGTCTGCTGGAAGTCGTCATATTTCGCGCGCAGGATCGACACGTTCGCGTCGACGCGCCAGTCCTTCGCGATCTCCGCGCCGACCGTCGCCTCGAGCCCGCGCGACGACTGCTGGCCGACCTGGATCGACTGGTTCGGATTCAGCGGATCGGCCGTCAGGAGATTGCTCTTCACGATCCGGTAGGCGGCCAGCGTCCATTCCGCCTTGCCGCCGAGGAACGACTGCTTCACGCCGATCTCGATCTGCCGGCCGGTCGCGAGCGTGAAGTTCGCCTTCGACGCATTCAGCGACAGCAGCGAGCTGATCGGATCGGCCGCGACCGAATACTGGCCGTATACCGCGAGGCCGGGCTGCACGTCGTACACGGTGCCGATGCGCCAACCCGTGTTCGCGAACACCTTCGTGAACGCGCCACCGTTCACGAGATCGTCGCGGTTCACGCTCGCGTGGTCGTAGCGCAGCCCGCCGATCACCGACCAGCGCGGCGTGATCTCCAGCCGGTTCTCGGCGAACAGCGCGTACTGGTTCGACTGGCTGCGGTACTTCGGATAGGTGCCGGCCGTGTTGATGAAGCTGCCCGGATCGAAGTTGAACGGATCGACCGTCGACGTGCCCGAATACGGTGAGTCGTTGTCGTGCTGGAACGTCGTGTGATTGAACTCGAAGCCCGCCGAGAACGTGTTGCGCATCCCGAGCAGCGCGCTGCTCACGGTGGCCGCCGTCACGTTGCCGTACTGCTCCTGGTCGTGGAAGATCTCCGTGTAGCTGCTGCGCCGCACTTGCGCGGTCGACGGCAGGTACGTGTAGTACTCGGCATCCTTCCAGTGACGGTTGCTCTTCATCCGGTACAGCGTGCTCGTCACGTTCAGGCTGTCGCTCGGCTGCCAGTTCGCCGACACCGTCGCCCAGCTGTCGCGGAACGCGATGTCGCTGTCGCCGACGTTGTAGTTCTTCTTGTCGAGCGCGCGATCGCGTGCGCCGTTGACGAGCGGCACGCCGAAATACTGCATCGGATGCTGGAAGCCCTGCGCATACGACGCCGTCACGTACAAGTCGGCTGTCACGTCGTAGCGCAGCGCGCCGGAGATCGACAGGTTGCGCGAATTGCCGCGGTCGACCCAGTTCGACGAGCGGTTGCCGCTGATGTCGAAGCGGTACGACAGCTTGTCGTTGATCGCGCCGCCGCTGCCGAACGCGGCCCGCGCCGTGCCCTCGGTGCCGCCGCCGACCTGCAGCTCGTTCTGGATCGCGCCGCGCGTCGGCTTCTTCGGCACGATGTTGACGACACCGCCGATCGCGCCTTCGCCGTAGATCACCGAAGCCGGGCCACGCAGCACGTCGATATGGTCGACCGACCACGTGTCGAACGGAAAGGTGATGCCGATCGCGCCGTACGGGCGCAGGCCGTCATAGAGCTGCGTGACCGACGACGCGCCGACGAAGCCGCGCGCGCCGAGCTCCGAGCCGCCGTTGCCGGGATGCGGCGATGCGCTGATGCCGGTGGCGCGGCTCACCGCGTCGACGATCGAACTGTCGCCGCGCGTGTCGAGCGTCTTGCGGTCGAGCTGCTCGACGCTCGCGGGCGTTTCGAGCGACGACAGCCCGAGACGGCTGCCGGTGTCGAGCGGTTGCGTGAGCGGCGTCGCCTTCCGGGCGTTGACGCGAATCGGTGCGAGCGTGGTGCCGGTGCTTCCGGCGTCGCTTTCCTGTGCCTGCCCGGCCGGCGCGAAGGCCGCGAGCAACGCGGCGGGCAGCATCAATCTGAACTTCATGTTTCGTTATCCTTCGAATCGGTGGAATCGCTTCGCGATCACGCTGCCGCGCGTGCCGCACGGCCGAACAGCAGGCGGTCGACCAACCAGACCGCGACGATCGTCGCGCCCATCAGCGGAAAGACGACGCCAAGCAGCACGAGCCCCGAGATCCAGCCGCGCATCGGCGGCGCACCGCGCTCGCGCGACGGCGCGCCCAATTTGCGGGCCGGGCGGCGCTTCCACCACATCACGGTACCCGTGACGGCCATCGCGGCGAGCCCGAGCGACAGCACCGCGCAGACGATCTGGTTCGCCAACCCGAAGTAGCGGCCCATGTGCAGCGACGTGCCGTACGACACGGCCCGCGAGACCGCGCCGTAGTCCTCATAGCGGATGTCCTTCAGGACGGCCCCGCTGTACTGGTCGATGTAGATCGTCCGCTCGGCCTTCGGGTCGTCCGGGAAGTACGACGCGGTGAACACGCCGTCCGCGCCGGACGGCAGCGCGAGCGTGTAGCCGCTCGTCACGCCGAGGCCCGCGACGATCGCGATCGCGCGGGCCGGCGGCAGCGGTGCCGGCGTCGGTGCCGACGGCGAATGCGGGACGGGCACGTTGCCGACTGCCCACGGCGTTTGCGGCAACGGCAGGTCGTCCATCACCATTCCCGGCATCGATTCGCCGGATGCGTGGTGATGGCCGGCCGGCGCCGCGGCCTGGGCCGGCGCGGGCGCCGTAGCGGCACCCGGGCGGGTCGAGCGCACCGACCCGCCGCCCCATGCGCCTTCCGGCGCGCCGAGGTTCACGGTCGCGGCCAGCGCCTTGAAGTTCTTGCCCCACGAGCCCGACCACGGCAGCCCCGTCAGGATGAATGCCACCGTGCCGGCCGCGAGCCAGATGCCGGCCGTCGCGTGAATGTTCTTCCACAGCGGTCGGCCGCGCAGCGACAGGTCGGGGCGCAGCGCCTGCCCGACGCGCGCAGCGCCTCGTGGCCACCACAGCGCGATGCCGGTGCCGATCATCACGAAGGTCCAGCACGCGGCGAGCTCCATCAGCAGTTCGCCCGTCTTGCCGAGCAGCAGCTTGCGATGCAGCATCCGGTCGATCTGCATGAAGCGGTTCTCGACGCTCAGCGTGCCGAGCACGCTGCCGTCGTACGGGTTCACGTACACGCTCTCGCGGCTGCCGTCGCGCAGCCGGAACACGTATTCGGCGCTGCGGTCCGGCGCGGTCGAGACCTGCATGGAAACCGGCGTCGCGCCGGCCGGCATCGCGGTGCGCGCGTTCGCGAGCAGCGCGTCGGGATCGAGTCGCGGCGTGGCACGCGGCTCGACGACGAGCCGGTGCGGATACAGCAACGGCTCGATCTGCGGCTGGAAGCAATAGAGCGTTCCGGTGATCGCGAGGACCACCAGGAACGGCATGACGAACAGGCCGGCATAGAAGTGCCAGCGCCAGAGCGTCCGGTAGCCGGCGTGGGCGGATTGGGCGGATTGGGCGGGCGAGATGGCCCGCTCGACGGTGGTCGACATGGTGTCAGCTCCTCGTGTTCGTTGAGCGGCCACGCCGGCGCGGGCCGGCGGACGTCAACGTGCGTCGCGCCCGCCAGCGCGCATCGATGGAACGGGCGGCGCGGCGCCACGCGCAGGCGGGGCGCATGACGGCGTCGCCCGCGCGATGCGGGCAGGCGGGTGAACGCTTGAATCAGGTCGTATGAGACGAATGGCGTGCAGGCCCATGCACATCGACGTGCACGAGCCGCTGGGCGGAACCGTCAGCAGAACAGAGGAGGCGCGCGGGAAGGTGGGCGATCGTCGAAGATCGATCGCACGAAGGGAATACTGTCGAAGTGAATCCGGAAGCGCCGCGGCGCGGCGGCGGGAAACAGCAACACCAGCAATACGAACGACGCCAGCGCCGTGAACAGCGCGGCACCGAATGCGCACAGGCTGTCGCCGTTTCCGGACGATGCCGTGTTGTCGGCATGCGCGTCATGCTTGAGCGCATCGGCGAGCGCCAGCGCATCGTTGGCCGGTGTGATCGGCGCGCCGGCATCGAAACGGACTGCCAGCGCGGCCACGTTGACGATCAGCGGGCCGCGGCCCGAACACAGCACCACCGAGCCCGCATCCGGACCTTCCGGATCGAGCATCACGGCACCCGACATCAGCGCACGGGACAGCAGCGTCACGAGGAGGAATCCCCACAGAAGCTGTCGCGCGACACCGTGCCGGAGCAGGAAGCGGCGAAGTGCGTTCATGGCGCGCGATTGTACCTCCGTTTGCGGGGCGGGGCCGGTCGTCACGCTGATGCGCGGCATCGGCCCGGCGTGCTGTAGCAGCCGAACGGGCGTGTCGGCGGCGGCTAGTCGGAACTGCACGATTCGCTGCCGGGCGGCGCGTTCGCCGGGCCGTACGACCAGGTGCCGTCCGCGCGGGCGGTCAGCACGTTGCCCGAGCGCCGGTCGTAGAGGTGCCACTGTTCGTCCGCCGGGTCGTCACCGTAGGGCCAGGTCGTCAACTGGCCGCCGAGGTCGAAGTCGAACGCCCACGAACCCGGCTGGGCACGCGGCGCGACCGATTGCAGGATCTGCCCGTCGAGACGTTGCGCGGCAGCCGCGATGTCGCCGGACCGGGATTCGCTGTGCGCGAGCTCGTGACCGTCGAGCGCGATCGACCAATGGCAGTAGCAGATCCACAGATGCCCGTTGCCGGTGACCGTCACGTGCCGCGACGCGAGCCTGTCGCGTGCCGCCGCGGACAGGCCGCGCGAGCCGGCGATCGGCTCCCTGACATGCAGCGCGGGTTGCCCGAATTCGAACGTGAGAAAGCTGCCCTGGCCTTTCGTCACGGACCAGGCCGGGGTTTCGCAGATGGCCGGCCAGATCCGGTCGAAGTCGGCAGCGTTCACGGCGTGCGTCTCACCTCGGCGAAACCGGCCTCGGCGTCATCCGCGCTGGCGTCATCGTCGGCCAGCAGATCGGAGAGGTCGGCCGGCGACAAGCGCAGCATCGTGCGCTCGACGTCGTGATCGTAGCGGCGGTCGTTCGGGTCGTGATGCTTCTGCGCCTTGCGCCCGTAGCGCTTCATGAACACGCCGAGTGCGCCGGCCAGCCGGGATTTCCGGTTCCTGATGCTCATGCGGCGAGGTCATCGGGCATGCGCGCGGATCGGGCAGGGCTGCCGTGGCCGCGCTTGCCGCCCGCGGCAGCCGCTGCGTGGTGCCGGCTCAGGCCGGATACGCATCGTCGACTTTCAGGTTCGCGAGCCGGAACAGCGTGCGCAGCGTCTGCGGATGAATGTCGCGGTGCGCGGCGAGCGACGTCAGCATGAAGTCGAGCACCTTCGCGTAGCGGAGCAGCACGAGGCAGCGCGCCAGATCGGGCGTGCGGCCGCGCATGTCCTCGGCGAGGTGGACCATTTCGGTGGACAGCGAGCGCGCCATCTCGAGTTCCATCTGCTGTTTTTCGGTCCAGTCGGGCAACGGCTGTTCGAGCAGCTTCGCGAGAAAGAGCTGGAACGACGTGTCGGACGAATTGGGCAGCGCATCCATGAAGGGCCTCGTTGCTTGCGCGGATCGATCGGGCGTATCCGGTGGGTGCGCCCGAGGGTGGATTCGTGTCCGCGCGATGAACGGCGCGGCTGTCCCCCGAATGGAATGCAGGTTCCGTACCAGCGCCGCGAGACCATTGTCGAGCAGGGCTGAGCCGCGCTGCGGCGCGCGGCGGCGAGTCCCGCCGATACTGGGGAGCGGAGGTGATCGAGGCGGCCATCGACATGCGCGGCGCGATGCATGTCGGGTACGGCGGGCGGTGCGGCGAGGCGAAATGCTTCACGGATGTAACGTAACGGCGGGATAAATTGCGCGGCGCGTGCCTCGCCGGATCGACGAAACGAGGCGGCCCGTGCGTGCCGCCTGCGCCTGCCAAGCGTTCGGCCGGCCGGACGCGGTGGGACGGGACGGCCGCCAGGGTCGGCAAAAACCGCAGGGGAATGTGACGAGTGTTTCAAAACCGAGACGGATTCGCCGGCGGCGATCCGGTTGCGCGACCGCCCAACTGGCAACTGGCCCAGCGAATTACCGGCCAATTGTCCATGGGCAGGCGGCGCGCGTTTGCCAACAATCTCCCGATCATCCCTGCGAGGTTCGACATGAGCGTCCACGCCTTCTTCTCGGCCAACCTGTTGCTGGCCTACACCGCCTATTTCATCGGTACGGCCAGCCCCGGGCCGAGCAATCTCGCGATCATGTCGGTCGCCGCGAACCAGGGCCGCAAGGCGGCGCTCGCGTTCGCGCTCGGCGTCATTTCCGGGTCGATGTTCTGGGCGACGGTGGCGGCGCTCGGCGTGTCGGCCGCGCTGCTGGCGTGGTCGAAGCTGCTGGTCGCGATCAAGCTCTTCGGCGGGGTGTACCTGCTGTGGCTCGCGTTCAAGTCGGGGCGCACGGCGCTGTCGGGCAACGCGGCAGCGTCGCTGAACGCGGCGGGCGAGCAGCGGCTCTCGCGCTTCTATGTGCGCGGCGCGATGCTGCACCTGACCAATCCGAAAGCGATCCTCGTGTGGGTGTCGATCGTCGCGCTGTCGTCGAACGGCGCGGGTGCGTCGCATGGCGCGGTCGTGCCGGGCTGCCTTGCGATCGGGTGCCTGGTGTTCGGCGGCTATGCGCTCGTGTTCTCGATGGACGGCGCGCGCCGGCTGTACGTGCGCGGCCGGCGCGCGATGGAAGCGTGCCTCGCCGTCGTGTTCGGCGTCGCGGGGATCAGGCTGCTGGTGTCGAACGTCTAAGGCGGCACGCCCGCGCATCTAGCGGGCGGCGCGCCGGGTGGCCGGGCGCGCCGTGCTGCCCGGCTGCTCCGCCGGGCGCGTGAACAGCGACACGATCGTCTGTCGGAGCCAGCGGTGCGCGGGATGGCTGTCCCAGCGTTGATGCCAGATCACGCAGTAAGGCCGCGCGGGCATGCGCACCGGCGGTTGGCGCGACACCAGTTGCTTTTCATGGATCGACAGATCGAGCAGCGTGGTCGGCAGCACGCCGATGAAATCCGACTCCCGGATGATCGCCAGCGCGGGCGAGTACGCATTCAGCGTGAGGACGAGATTGCGCTGCAGGCCATGCGCCGAGAGCAGGCTGTCGTACACCGGCACCCGCATGCCGGAAAACCCGACGTCGAGATGCCGCGCCGCGAGGAAGCGTTTCAGCGTGAGCGGCCCCTTGGCGAGCGGGTGATCCTTGCGCATCAGGCAGCTCCAGTGGATCGGCCACATCTCGTGCGTGCGCACGCCGTTGCTCGGGCTCGAGTCGTTCAGGTAGCCGCCGATCGCGAGGTCGACGCCGCCACGGTCGAACATGCCCGGCAGGTCGGCGACGCTGAACGGCGTGAGCTCGATCCGCATCGATGGCGCATGCGTGCCCATGTATTGCGCGAGGCGCGGCATGATGCGTTCGACCGAGTAGTCCGACATCGCGATCGTGAAGGTGCCCCGATGTTCCTGCGGGTCGAACTGGTCGGGCGAGATCGCCTGCTTCAATGCGTCGAAGTGCGGCTGGACCGCCGACCACAGCTCGCGCGCACGCGCGGTCGGCCGCACACCCGAGACGGTCTTCTCGAACAGCACGTCGTCGAGCGATTCGCGCAGCCTGCGCAGCGCATTGCTGACCGCCGACTGTGAAAGCGCCAGCCGCTCGGCGGCGCGCGTGACGTTGCCTTCGGCCATCAATGCCGCGAACACGCGCAGCAGGTTGAGGTCGAGCTGGCGGAACACATCCTTCATCGCACCTCTCCCGTTTGAGTGCCGGCCTCCCGTGCGCGGCGCGGGAACCGGAACGTCGTGGCGGCCAGTGTCCGGTCGGCGGACCGTTCGGGCAACGCGCGTTTGCCCTTGTGGCGCGCCGGCCTGACGACGCAACGAAGCCGCGCGACGGCGCACACCATTATTCACGTTGGTGATGATCATATTCCGGAAATCCGTTGGACGCGGTAACGGTGCGCATCGAACATGAGCACGAAACCACTGCAGCCAGCAGATGGAGGAGACAGACGATGAAAGAGGATGCAGTGAATCCGGCCGGCACCCTGGCGCTCGATCGCCTTTCGGCTGCGGCGCAGCCGTCTGCGCGGGCAGGCACGATGCGCGACGTCGCGGCGGCCGCGGCAGGCAACGCGCTCGAATGGTTCGACTTCGTGATCTACGGCTATTTCGCCAGCGTGATCGCGAAGCTGTTTTTCCCGGTGGCCGGGCAGGTCGGGTCGCTGTTGCTCGCGACGGCGACCTTCGGCGTGGGGTTCGTCGTGCGGCCGCTCGGCAGTGTCGTGCTCGGGCTGTACGGCGACCGGTACGGCCGCAAGGCGGCGATGTCCGTCACGATCTGGCTGATGCTGGCCGGCACGGCCGCGATCGCGGTGGCGCCGCCGTATGCGCAGGCCGGCTGGCTCGGCGCGACGATCCTCGTGCTGGCGCGGCTCGTGCAGGGCTTCGCGGCATCGGGCGAATTCGGCAGCACCGTCGCGTTCCTCGCGGAAAAGGCGCCGCCGCATCGACGCCATTTCTTCGTGAGCCTGCAGATGTCGAGCACGATGCTGGCCATCGTGCTGGGCGGCACGATCGGCACGATCCTGACGACGTCGCTCAGCCAGCCTCAGCTCGAAAGCTGGGGCTGGCGCGTGCCGTTCGTGGTCGGCCTGCTGATCGGCCCGGTCGGCTTCTACATCCGCAGGAGCGTGTCGGAAACCGATGCGTTCGTGCACGGCGAAGCGCTGCCGGTCGCACAGGTGCTCAAGCGCCTGTTCGGCGAGCACCTCGCGTCGTTCCTCGCGGCGATCGGCGTGACGATCGTCAGTACCGCTGCGTTCTACATGTATCTGATCTACATGCCGACGTTCGCGGTGAAGCAGCTCGGGTTGCCGATGTCCGCGCCGTTCATGAGCACGACGGTCGCAGGCATCGTGATGGTGGCGATCGCGCCGCTCGCTGGCCTGATCGGCGACGTCTGGCGCCGGCCGGTCGCGATGGTCGCCGCCGCGATCGTCGTGCTTTCTGCGATTACGCTGCCGCTCTATATGTGGGTCATTGCGAGCCCTTCGCTGCGCAACCTGCTGATCATGCAGGCCGCCGCCGCCGCACCGATGGGCGTGCTCGTCGGGCTGGTGCCCGCGCTGTCGGCGCGGGCGTTCCCGGCCGCGGTGCGCAGCACCGGGCTCGCGGTGTCGTACAACATCCCGACGACGGTCTTCGGCGGCTTTTCACCGCTGATCGTCACGTGGCTGATCGCGACCACGCACAACAAGGCGTCGCCCGCGCTGTACATCGTCGCGATGTCGGTCGTGAGCCTGGTCGCGCTGGTCGGGTTCCGACGCATGCCGCACGAATAAGCGAACCGGATTCAGTCGCCGTTTGTTTCTGTGAAATGCAGGATAACGAAAGAATTAAGCGTACTGGAGTGGTGGCATCGAAATGACCGGTCTGTGCGGCCGCTCCCTCACCCTCAACAGGAGAAGTCCCGCATGAAATTCACCCCCACCTTCGCGCCGCCCAGCGAGGCGGAACTCAAAGGACGCCTCGACCGCGTGCGTGCACGCATGGCGGAAGCCGGCCTCGATCGCTACGTGGCGTTTTCGCCGGACAACATCTACTACCTGACGAACTTCGCGAACATCGTCCATGAGCGGCCGTTCGTGCTGGTCATTTCGCGCAGCGGGCCGCCGCAGTTCGTCGTGCCGCAGCTCGAGCAGCCGCATGTGCGGACGCGCTCGATCGGCGAACTCGAGATGATTCCGTACTTCGAATTCCCGGCGCCGGCCGGTCGCGAATGGAGCGACCGCTTCAAGGCGCTGTTCGGGCCGGGCGAACGCGTCGGCGTCGAGTCGGTGTGTCCGTTGCAGGTCTATGCGCAGACGCCGGGCGAGCGCGTGTGCATCGACATCATCGACGATGTCCGGATGATCAAGTCCGACTACGAGATCGGCCGCCACGTGTATGCGTGCGGGATCGCCACCGACGCGCACAACCTGCTGCTGAGCGAAGCACGCCCGGGCCTCGGGATGGCGGAGATGTCGTCGCGCGTTCGCGGCTTCATCATGCAGCGGCTGCTGGGCGACGATCCGTCGCTGAACCCGTCGGCCACGCGGATCGTCGCGGTGTTCCAACCGGCCAGCGTGTCGCACGATCCGCACAACTTCAGCAACATCGACATGCGGATGGAGGAGGGCGGCCCGCACGTGTCGATCGTCAATGCGGTGATGAACGGCTACGGCGCGGAAGTCGAGCGGACCTTCTTCCTCGGCCACGTGCCCGACGCGGCGCGCCGCGCGTTCGACGTGATGTCGGAAGGGCGCCGGCTGGCGTTCGATGCGGCGACGCCCGGCGCGTTGCTGAGCGACGTCGATCGCAAGGTCAACGACTATTTCCGCCGCGCGGGGATGGGCGACCGGCTGCTGCACCGGACGGGGCACGGGATGGGTGTCACCGCGCACGAGGCGCCGTTCTTTGCCGAAGGCGACGACCGGCCGATCGAGAAGGGAATGTGCCTGACGATCGAGCCGGGCATCTATATCGAGGGTGTCGGCGGCTTCCGTCATTCCGATACGGTGCTGATCGGCGATGAAGGCCCGGTTCAGCTGACCGGCGGGCCGCTCGATCTCGACGCGTTGACGTTCCCGGTTCGGGCGTAGTGACGCGCAGGTGCAAAAAAAGCCGCTGCACGGGCGTGTGCGGCGGCTTTTTTCACGAACGCTTCGCTTCAGAAAATGAAGCCCGTATTGATGAACTTCGAGTAGTGATCCGACACGATCGAATCGAGCAGCTGCTTGCTGCTGTCGGTCTGCTTTGCCGCGACCATCGAGCGGATCGAGAACGCGCGCAGCGCGTCGCTCACCGACAGCGTGCCTTCCGCCGAATCCTTGCGGCCCGCGAACGGGAACACGTCGGGCCCGCGCTGGCACTGGCAGTTGATGTTCACGCGGCACACCTGGTTCACGAGCGGATCGACGAGCGCGCCGATCTGCGCCGGATCGGAACCGAAGATGCTGACCTGCTGGCCGTGATCCGACGTCGTCACGTAGTCGAGCGCGGTGTCGACGTCGTCGAACGGCGCGACCGGGATGATCGGCCCGAACTGTTCCTCGCGATACAGCTTCATCCCTTCCGATACCGGATACACGACGGCCGGATAGAACAGCGTCTTGCTGAACTCGCCGCCCGAATGGTTGACGACCTGCGCGCCCTTGGCCTTTGCGTCGTCGATCGCGTCCGTCATGTAGGCGGTGCGATGCATGCCCGGCAGCGGCGTGATGCTGACGCCCTTCTCCCACGGCATGCCGATCTTCAGCTGTTCGAGCGCGGCGGTGAAGCGCTTCAGGAACTCGTCGACGATCGAGCGGTGCACGAGCAGCATCTTCAGCGCGGTGCAGCGCTGGCCGTTGAACGACAGCGCGCCGAGCAGGCATTCCTTCACGGTGAGGTCGAGATCGGCGTCGGGCAGCACGATCGCCGCGTTCTTCGCGTCGAGGCCGAGGATCGCGCGCAGCCGGTGCGACTTCGGGTGCTGCTTCTTCAGGTGATCGGCCACCTTGCTCGACCCGATCAGCGCGAGCACGTTGATCTTGCCCGACGCGAGCATGTGCGGCACGACCACCGCGCCCGGCGCGTAGATCGTGTTGATCACGCCCTTCGGGAACGCGTCGCGGAATGCTTCGAGCAGCGGCTCGAACAGCAGCGTGCCGTACTGAGGCGGCTTGAACACCACGGTGTTGCCCATCAGCAGCGCGGGGATCAGCGTCGCGAAGGTCTCGTTCAGCGGATAGTTGTACGGGCCCATGCACAGCACGACACCGAGCGGCGTGCGGCGGATCTGGCCGATCGTGCCTTCCGCGATCACGAAGCGCGAATTCGCGTTGTCGAGCTCCTTCAGCGCGTCGATCGTCTGCGTCATGTACGTGACGGTGCGGTCGAACTCCTTCTGCGAATCGGCGAGGCTCTTGCCGATCTCCCACATGATCAGGTTCACCACCAGCTCGCGCTGCGCGACCATCCGTTTGATGAAATCCTGCATGCACGCGATGCGCTGCTCGACCTTCATCGTCGGCCACTCGCCGCGGCCGGCGTCGTACGCGCGCACCGCGGCGTCCAGCGCCGCGTCGCTTTCCGTTTCGCCCATCACCGGGTAGCTGCCGATTTCGACTTGCTCGACGCTGCCGTCCGCCTGCCGGACGCACACGGGCGACAGCACGGTCTTGGTCGCGCCGTCCCACGGCCGCAATGCGCCGTCGACGAGCGACACGCGCTGGTGGATCGGCGAAGTCAGCCGGTACTCGGCGGGGATGTCCTGAAAGGCGGGAAACAACTGCTGCAGGGAGGCGGAATCGGGCATGACGGTCTCGTTTGACGGGGTGTCCGGGAAGGACGGGCGATGCGAATCCTGAGCTGAGCGATCCTCGATCCTGAATCGGCATCATGACGCGCGGACGACGGAGCGTCACGCATCGGCATGGCCGAATCAAGGATTGGAACCAGTTCCATTAAAAAGGAACGCCGAGCCGAATGCAAGATTTGCCGAACGATGACGCATGCGCCGTAAGCATTTGGAAAGACTATTGCCGAATGGGCGGTATAACGCGCGCGGAGCACGCGCAAACGTTTCCCTTGGGCCGGATTACGCGGATAATGGCGCAGCGCGGCGAAGAAAAAAATGCAGTGAACCTGAGAGCATACGTAGTGAAGAACAGCAGTCGGTCCGCCGCGCTGCCGATGCGAGGTCGGCTGCCCGGAGCGCCGGGTCGGGGTTGCCCGGTCCGGCGCGTACCGGACCCGATGTGCCCCGCCGGCTTCAACGGATCCTTCGCGATTCCTCTCCCTTTTCAGCGTGGTCGTGTGCCCGGCTTCGGTTTCCGTCCGGCCGGTGCGGCGCGAAGCATGGCACGCGGCCGATCGCCGCTAGCCCCCGAATTCCCCCGATCGTACGGATCGTCGCTGCCGCGCACGGCCTGCGTATGCCGTCTGCCACGATGACGCGGCACCTGCTGCAATGCACGCGCTGCGCGACAATGCGGGTCTTCGTCACGATGCCCCGCACCTCACTGCCCATGATCCGCAAAGCGCTTGATGTGTCGACCCTGACCGGCTGCGCCCGCGCGCTGGGCGTGTTGCTGCTGGCGTGCGGCGCGGCCGCGGCGGGCGCGCAGCCTGCGCCGGCCGACGCCGAACCCGAATGCCATCCGGTGCATGTCGGCCGGGCGATCACGCTGTCGGGCCGTTACGCGCTCGACTACGGCGACGAATCGATCGGGTCGGACGTATGGTTCGAAGAGGACGAGGCATCGGCGCGGCGCTTGCCGGACCGCTCGCAACGCGCGGGCGTGATCGTCTTCACGAACCAGCGCGATGCGCTGCGCGGACTGCGGCTCCCCGCCGCGCAGCCCGACGGCGTATGCCGCTTCGACGGGCGCGCAACGGTCGTGATCCGCGCGCTGGACACCGTGTGCCCGGGGCTGGAAGCGCCCGATCGCGCGCGGCTGGTGAAGGTGGTGACGGCCGGCCGACGCGACACGCATGCGACGCCACCGCGCCATGACGCCGGCGCGACCGCGCCGTTACTCGACGTCCTCGTCGTCCACCATCTCGCCGTCATCCGCGTCGAAATCCGGCGACGCATACGCGCTCGCCTGCTCGAGCAGCCAGCCGCGAAACAGCTCCAGCGGCTTGCTGTGGCTGAGCTCCGTCGGATACACGAGGTAGTACGCGGAATCGCCGACGGTCGCCGCGTCGCACGGCACGACGAGGCCGAGCTGCTGCAACTGTTCCTCGACGAAGAATTTCGGCACGAGCGCGACGCCGAGCCCGGCCGCGGCCGCGCTGATCAGCATCGTGTGCAACTCGTAGCGCACGCCCTGCATCGTGCGGATGTCCTCGACGCCGTGCGTCTCGAACCACTGCGCCCACGCGCCGGGGCGCGTCGTCGAGTGCAGCAGCGGGTACGCAAGTAGATCCTCGACACGCTCGACGGGCCCGTCGAGCAGCGCGGGCGAGCAGATCGGCACGACTTCCTCGCCGAACAGGTAGTCGGACGATGTGCCGGGCCAGGTCGGCTTGCCGTAGTGGATCGCGGCCTCGAAGTGGGTGTCCTCGAACGAGAACAGGTCGGTGCGGCTGCCCATGTTCACGCGCACGTCGGGCGTGCGGTCGTAGAAGCTCTTGATGCGCGGAATCAGCCAGTGCGACGCGAAGGTCGGCAGCACCGCCAGCTCCAGGTAGCCGCCGCCGCTGCCGTGCGCGATGATCGACAGCGTGTCGCGGTCGAGCGTCTCCAGCGCGCGCCGCACCTGCGTGCCGTACAGCTTGCCGGCGCGCGTCAGCACGACGCGCTGCTTCACACGCGCGAACAGCCGCACGCCGAGGCTTGCTTCGAGCGTCGCGATCTGGCGCGATACCGCGCTTTCGGTCAGGAACAGCTCCTTGGCCGCGTGCGTGAAGCTCTCGTGGCGCGCGGCGGCTTCGAAAGCCACGAGCGCGCCCATGTTGGGGATCTTGAATTTACGCATGATGTTCGATTCGTCTGACGATCAGCCCACACGGCACAAGGCGGAGGGCGGAGCAGGGGGCGGCTGATAATTCCAAAAACTCATCACATATCAATTTAATCTCGCTTTACGCCCGGCTGCAACCCTTTGAATAATGCTCCCCACGCAAGGCCAGGCGCCCGCAGGGCAGCCGGCCAACGAGTTGCCGGCACGTTTGCCGGCGGTCCCCCGAGACGAGAAACCTGATGCGCAATCCGAATATCGAGAGCTTGCTGACGAAGCTGCTGGGACAGGCGAAGACCGACGCCCTGTTCTCGACCCTGAACATGCCGGCCATCCTCGAAGAATGGGAAGACGGCGTCGTGACGCGCGCGGAAATCGCGCAGGCGATGAACATGGCGCTGTTCGAAGGGCTGCTCGAACGATCGGCGAATGGCCGCGCGTACACGGCCGATGCGATCGAAAGCGGCGGCTCGGTCTATTTCGACCACGGCGCGCTGCGCACGGTGCGCTGGCCGAACACGGGCGCGCTGCCGCCGGGCGAAGCCGCGTTCACGCGCATCCTGCGTCCGCTCGGCTTCCGCCTGAACGGCCGTTACCCGCTCGACAAGCTCGGCATGACGGGCCGCGCGTATGCGCATGAAGACGCACCGGACGAAATCGCGCAATTCTTCGTCAGCGAGTTGCATCCGGAACGTTTCTCGAAGGAATTCCAGCAGGCCGTGACGAACGTCGTGAGCACGTCGCGCGATCCGCTGTCGCCGGCCGCCGTCGCGCTGCTGTGGGAAGTCGAGCGCGAAGGCTGGCTGTCGCTCGACGCCGCGCACGCGCTGCTGCCGGAGATCGTCGGGGCGTTCGCGCGCCAGCACGACCTGCCGAACGAGCTCGACTACGAGACGCTGCTGCTGGAATCGGCGGAAATGGCGTGGATCTCGACCGAAGGCAACGCGTTCAACCATGCGACCGACCGCGTCGCCGACGTGTTCAAGCTGTCCGACGACGAGAAGGCGAAGGGCCGGCCGATGAAGCCGGAAGTCGAGCGCTCGCGCTCGGGCCGCGTGTTCCAGACCGCGTATCGCGCGGATACCGTCGAGCGCGAGTTCCGCACGCGCGACGGCAGCACAGTGAAGCGCAACGTGCCGGGTTCGTTCTACGAGTTCATCACGCGCAAGCGCACGTTCGACCAGGCGGCACGCCGCTGGGTGACCGACCTGCGTTTCGATGCGGGCAACGCGCAGGGCATCTTCAAGATGACGGCGAACGCGGCGAAGTAACGCAGCGAAAGCGGGGCGCGCCGCTTCCGGAAGAAGTGAGCCGATCGGGCAGGGCGCGTACGCGTCCTGCCCGATTTGCGTTGGGCGGCCCGCGACGCAGCGGAATACGCGCGGCCGGCCGGGCCGTCATCGCAACGATGATGCGCCGCCGGCATGACCACCGCCGGCCTTGATGGACGGGCGCCGGCGCGGTTTCCCACCGCAACTGTCGACCCACGGCTCCCCGTTGCGCGGGCCGCGGGCCGGCCGCGAGCGCGGAACTTGATGACAAATCCTCACAACATAGTTCCGATATTTCGTTTGCTGCACGGGTATTGGCTACCCACAATCCATTCACCTCTTTCGCGATGAAAGGTTCTTCGGAGACGGAGCCGCGGCGATCGACCCGCTAGCAGGGCGTGTTGCATGACGCCCCGCCGGCGGACGAGATGACCGGCACGCGAGAGGTTGCCGACGCGCGGCAGTCGCGTGTTGCATCCCGGCCCCCAGAACAAGGATTGTCATGACGTTCCGCATTCGTTCGCTTTCCGGCGTCGCATTGACCGCCGCGATCCTCGCGCTCCAGACGGGCGCGGTTCATGCGCAGGAGACGGTCGTCAAGGTCGGCGTGGCCGGCCCGCTGACGGGCGGTGGCGCCGCGTACGGCAAGGACATCGAGAACGGCGTGCGCATGGCCGTCGACGAAGCGAATGCCGCGCATACGACGGTGGGCGGCAAGCCCGTGAAGTTCGTCGTCGCGTCGCAGGACGACCAGAGCGATCCGCGCACCGGCGTGCAGGCCGCGCAGCAGCTCGCCGACGCACAGGTGGCCGTCGTGATCGGCCACTTCAACTCGGGCACGACGCTGCCCGCATCGAAGATCTACGCGAAGGCCGGCATTCCGATGATCACGCCGTCGGCGACCAATCCCGACATCACGCGCGCCGGGCTCGGCACCGTGTATCGCGTGATCGCGACCGACACGCAGAACGCCGGCAACGCAGGCGCCTATGCGGCGAGCGTGACCAAGGCGAAGCGCATCGCGATCATCGATGATCGCACCGCGTTCGGCCAGGGCGAAGCCGATGAATTCGAGAAGTCGGTGAAGGCGAACGGCGGCACGATCGTCGCGCGCGAATTCACGAACGACAAGGCGGTGGACTTCAGCGCGCAGCTCACGAAGATCAAGAGCACCAATGCCGATCTCGTGTTCTTCGGCGGGCTCGACGCGCAGGCCGCGATGCTTGTGAAGCGCATGCGCCAGCTCGGCATCCGCGCGCAGTTCCTCGCGGGCGGCGGCGTGATGAACGCGAACTTCATCAAGCTGGCCGGCAATGCGGCGGAAGGCGCGTCCGTGTGGGAATACGGGCAGCCGCTGTCGCGTCTCGCGAAGGGCAAGCAGTTCGAAACGAAATTCAAGCAGAAGTACGGCATCGACATGCTCGCGTACGCGCCGTTCGCGTACGACGCGACGTGGATCGCGATCAACGCGATGCAGAAGGCGAACTCGACGAAGCCGGCCGATTTCAACGGCGCGCTGAAGGGCACGCGCTACGACGGCATCACGGGCACGATCGCGTTCACGAACACGGGCGACCTGAAGAACCCGAGCTCGACGCTGTATGAGGTGAAGAACGCCGCGTGGCAGCCCGTCACGACGAAATCGGCGGATTAACCCGCGCGCGGACTTTCGCGGCGATGCCGGACGTGCTGAAATGCCATCAGCGATCGGTTGCGATCGCGGCGCACGCCGGTGTGGCAGCCGCCCGGGTCTGCCCGCGCGACGCCGCGTGTGACGCGGCACGAACAACCCACGGGCATGGCCGGCTGGCCGCGCCCAACCTGTGCAACTGGAGTCAGTCGTGAGTTCTCAAGTCGTCATCGTCGGCGGTGGTGTGATCGGCAGTTCGATCGCCTATTTCCTGCGCGCCACCGATCCCACGGTTTCCGTGACCGTGATCGAGCGCGACCCCACCTACGCGCGATCGTCGTCGGCGTTGTCGGCCGCGTCGATCCGCCAGCAGTTCTCGACGCCGCTGTCGATCGAGATGTCGCTGTTCGGCATCGACTTCCTGCGCACGATCGGCGAACGGCTCGAAGTGGACGGCCACCAGCCGTCGATCGACCTGCACGAAGGCGGCTACCTGTTCCTCGCGACGCCGGCCGGCGATGCGACGCTGCGCGAGAACCATGCGCTGCAGACGAGCCTCGGCGCGGACATCCGGCTGATGGATCGCGATGCGCTGCGCGCGAAGTTTCCGTGGCTGAACGTCGACGATCTCGTGTCGGGCGCGTACGGCGTGAGCGGCGAAGGCTGGTTCGACGGCTACGGGCTCGTGCAGGCGCTGCGCAAGAAGGCGCAGGCGCTGGGGGCGCGCTATGTGCCGTCCGACGTGAAGTCGGTGGTGCGCGACGGCCGCAAGGTGACGCAAGTGGTCACGGCCGATGGCGAGCGCTATGCGTGCGACACGCTCGTCAACGCGGCAGGGGCGTGGACGCGCGCGCTGTCGTCGATGATGGGCATCGACATCCCCGTGTATGCGCGGCGCCGCAGCATCTTCAACGTGTCGTCGCCGGCGAAGCTCACGGATTGTCCGCTGCTGATCGATCCGACCGGCGTGTATTTCCGGCCGGAAGGGCGCACGTACATCTGTGGGACGTCCCCGAGCCCGAACCGCGACCCGGACGACCTGCCGCTCGACGAAGTCGACCACGACCTGTTCGACGACGTGATCTGGCCGACGCTCGCGAATCGCGTGCCGGAGTTCGAGGCGCTGCGCGTGGAGAACTGCTGGTCCGGATACTACGAGTACAACGTGTTCGACCACAACGCGATCATCGGGTATCACCCCGAGCTCGACAACGTCGTGTTCGCGAACGGCTACAGCGGCCACGGGCTGCAGCAAGGGCCGGCGACGGGGCGCGGGGTCAGTGAACTCATTCTGGGCGGGCGTTATGACACGCTCGACCTGTCGACGCTCGGCTGGGCGCGGGTGCTGGAAAACCGGCCGATCGTCGAAAAGAACGTCGTGTAGCGCGGCGTAACCCGCCCGGTGTGGTGGGCGGGGATTCTCCTTGTGTCTCAACTCATTGGCCCGACTGTGTCGGGCCTTTTTTGTTGCGCGCGCAATTGTGCGTGTCAGCCGATGCCGTAGATCGCGTCGCGCAGATCGAGCGTGTACGGGCCGTTCATCCCTTCGTAGAGCGTGTTCGACAGCGACACGACGGTGAGCCCGCGGGCGCGGTCGACGAACCACGAATGCCCGTAGACGCCGCCCCAGCGCCACGTGCCCGGGGACTCCGGCGACAGTGCCGCGCGCGGGTCGCGCAACACGGAAAACCCGATCCCGTAACCCGCACCCGGCAGATCGGGCAACTCGAGGTTGCCGGAGTGGATGCGGCCCATTTCGTCGACGAGCTCGGCCGGCAATACGGTGCCACCGCCCGCTCGTAGCGTGTCCAGCACGTTCAGCACGTCGCCGGCGGTGCCGACCATCCCGGCGCCGCCCGATGCGAATGCATCCGCGTTGAGCGCACGCGACGGCGAGTACGTCACGCCGACGGTTCCCTCGTAGATGGGTACGGCTTCGTTCTCGGCGAGCCGGTGCGGCTGCGGCGTGTCGTTGACGTAAGGCGTCGCGAGCCGCGCGGCGTCGCGTGCGACGAATCCCGTGTCGCGCGTACCGAGCGGGCGGAGCACGAGCGCATCGACCGCATCGGCGAGCGGCAGTCCGGTGACGGCCTCGATCACCGCCCCAACGACGTCGATCGACAGCGAATAGTTCCAGCCGGTGCCGGGTGCGTACAGCAACGGCACGCTCGCGATCCTGCGGATGTTTTCGGCGAGCGTGATCGATGCGCCATCGAGCCCGTCGGAGACGCCCGCACGCGCATACGGGCCCGTCGCGTCGGCTTCCGCGAAGCGATAGCCGAGGCCGGCGGTATGCGTGAGCAGGTGGCGCACCTTGATCACCGGTACGCTGCCGTCACGCAGCGCCGGGCGGAACTCGGGCAGCCAGCGCGTGACGTCGTCGTCGAGCGACAGCTTGTGTTGCGCGACGAGCGCCATGGCGGCCGTCGCGACGATCGGCTTCGTCACCGACGCGAGCCTGAACAGCGTGTCCTCTTGCATCGGCGTGCGCGCTTCGCGGTCGGCGAACCCGGCCGCACGGCGATAGACGAGCTCGCCGTCGCGTGCGATCAGGACGACCGCACCGACGAGGCGTTGCGTTTCGAGTTGACGGGACAGTACCGCATCGACGCGCTGGGTGAGTGCGGGATCGGCCGACGGTTGCTGTGATGACGCTCGGTTGGGGATCATCGAAGACTCTGTCGTGAGGGGGGAGCCGACATGTTAGGCGGCACGCGGCGGAAGTGCCACTTATCCATACATGGAACAGGGCTTCGTGCGCCGCACGGTCGACGTCGACGGCCACCGGGCGGGCGATTCAGCCGGGGGCCGCGGCGGCTCCGTGGCAGCGGCGCTCCGGCTGGCGGCGGCGCCACGTCGCCCATACGCGGGACCGCCGACAAAATAGGCCCCAAGCGGCGCGCGGCCTTCGTTAGAATCTGCTTTCGTCGAGAAAATAACGCAATTGCATGGGTGCAGGGCGGTATCGCATGACGGACACTGCTCGCCCAGATTCCATCGTTCATCTTTCACCGGAGGCGAGCATGCCTGGTTTACTTCCCGATGTTGACCGCGAGGGGCTCCTCGAATATTCGGTGGTGTACACCGATCGCTCGGTCAACCATATGTCGCAACGCTTTCAGGGCGTGATGCGCGACATCTCCGCCACGCTGAAAAAAGTCTACAACGCGAAGTCGGTCGTGATCGTCCCCGGCAGCGGGACGTTCGGCATGGAAGCCGTCGCGCGGCAGTTTGCAACGAACAAGAAGTGCCTGGTCATCCGCAACGGCTGGTTCAGTTTCCGCTGGTCGCAGATTTTCGACATGGGCAGCATTCCGTCCGAAACGACGGTGCTGAAGGCGCGCCCGGTCGAAGCGGGACGGCAGGCCGCATATGCGCCGGCCCCGATCGACGAAGTGGTCGCCGCGATCAAGGAGCACAAGCCGGATCTGGTGTTTGCGCCGCACGTCGAAACCGCGTCCGGAATGATGCTGCCCGATGCGTATCTGCGCGCGGTGTCGGACGCCGTGCATGCGGTCGGCGGCATGTTCGTGCTGGATTGCATCGCGTCCGGCACGGTGTGGGTCGATATGCAGGCGAGCGGCGTCGATATCCTGATCAGCGCGCCGCAGAAGGGCTGGAGCGCGTCGCCGTGCTGCGCGATGGTCATGCTCAGCGCGCTCGCCCGCGAACGCATCGACACGACGACCAGCACCAGCTTCGCGTGCGATCTGCGCAAGTGGCTGCAGATCATGGAAGCCTATGAAGGCGGCGGGTTCGCGTACCACGCGACGATGCCCACGGACAGCCTCACGACGCTGCGTGACGTGATGAAGGAAACCGAGTCTTACGGTTTCGACAAGGTGAAAGCGGAGCAGCTCGAGCTCGGCACGCGCATTCGCGCGCTGCTGGCCGACAAGGGTTTCCGCAGCGTCGCGGCCGAAGGCTTCGAGGCACCGGGCGTCGTGGTCAGCTATACGGACGACGACGGGATTCGAACCGGGAAGAAGTTTGCCGACGTCGGCCTGCAGATCGCGGCCGGCGTGCCGCTGATGTGCGACGAGCCGGAGGATTTCAAGACCTTCCGTCTCGGGCTGTTCGGCCTCGACAAGCTGCATGATGTCGATGGGGCGGTTGCACGGTTCTCCGACGCGCTGGATCGGATTCTCTAGCAGGCTGTTGAAATCGGGAACGGTATAAACGGGCCCGGAGGACGGTGCGTTAGAGATATGCAGCAGTTTCTTTCGCATCGTCGCTCATTGCGACAGTGTCCCGGTCGGAGTTGGCCGGGTAATCGGCGACGGCGGCTGTTTCGTCGAGATCGTCGATATCGCGGTGTTGCCCGCTCACCAGAAGAAGGGCGTAGGCGACCTGATCATGCGGGCGCTCATGGGCTACATTCACGAGCATGCGCGGCCGACCGCCTATGTCAGCCTGATGGCCGATCACGGGGCGCCGAAGTGCTACGAGCGTTACGGCTTCCAGCCGTCGCTGCTGCCCGACAAGGCAGGGATGTTCCTGCGCATCGCGTCACGCGCGGGACGCCGATGCAAGCCGTCAGATGTGGTGGTGCACGATCTTGACGCGATGCCCGAGAATCTTGCCGAGTTCGACGGCGAGACGTGGCTCGATCAACTAGTTCGTGAACCCGAATCCGAGATTGCCGAATGCCCAGTCGAGCTCGAGGAACGTCCAGTCGACGATGCGTGCCGAGCCGCCGCATGCGGGGCAGGCGAGCGTGTCATCGGCTTCGTTCGAGTACCAGGCGCCGACTGCGTCGCCCCAGGGCACCTCATCGAGTGAGTGAGACGCGCCGCAGTGTGGACAACGTACGTCGTTGGGCCCCGGGCCTGAATGAAAGACCGTGCGTTCGGTCTCGAGGCCGACGCCACACCAGTCGTTGCCGAGATTGATGAACTCGGACCACGCATCGGCATTCGGGCCGGGACGATAGATATCGCCGTGCAGCCCATTGCCGCTTTCGGGCACCGCTTGCACGATGCCTTGCTCGGCAAGCCATGCGATGCCGCGTTGCGCGAGGATCGGTGCTTCTTCAAGGCTTGCGTCGATATCGACGACCCAGACGATATTGTCACTCATGGCGAATCGGGTTATCTGATCGGATGGTCGGGGTTCACTGGCTCAGTCACTCGATTGTCGGCGATCCGAACGTGCCTGTCGAATGACCCGGATTGGACCCTGTCGCCGGTACTCCACAGTACCGATGAAGGCTTCCTCGACGGGGAGGACGATCGAACGATGACACGGCCGGCGCGTTTCGTCACGACGTCGGCAACGTTCAACCGGCTGCCAGGCGCTGGTTCGGGTAAGGGTCTTCATCCGAAGACTGGTGCCAGACGGATCGATCGGCCCGCTGGAGTGCTTCAGCATGTTTTTCCCTGAGCCGTTCGATGTCCGACGCCGCCAACAGGTTTTCCGAGGCACGGATCGAGTCGCCGCTGGTGAGATACAGATAGAGCGCGGTCAACTCCTCCAGTTCTGGCGCGTCCGATTTGACCGCGAAGATGGCTGGATCGGTGTCGGTCGGATCGATCTCGACGCTCGGGGCGTCGCTTTTCCTGTCGCGGAGGTACAGGCGCGTCCAAAGCCTGCTGTTGACCGGATAGGCGTCGCCATCCGTATCCACATTCCGTGGGTGCCCGTACAGCAGGTCGATAAAGCATCTGAAATCCGGGCGGTTCCTGGCGATCTTGACGGTATGCATTGGGTTCCTGGCTGTTCGCACGCTGCTGTGGATCGCAGCAGGAAGCGATTCTAAATCGCTATGTCGAAAGACGCTTCATCCGCGTTCTGGCGGTGTCGAAGGCGCTTGTCGATGTTTGGCTGGACTGAATTGGCTGACCACATTTCTCCTCGGCAACCATGCCCGTCTCATCTCTTCAATCATCGCCGATGACGAACACGCGATGCGAGCCACGCGGGCCGACGCTACCGCGCCAAGCGATACAAAACATCGGGACAACCTTCCTCGTTCCTGCTTCCGTCGCTGTATGCAATCGCAACGAACCCATGCCGCTCATAAAACGCAGCAGCATCGCGATTCATCTGGAACGTATAGAGCTGGAGCATGCCAACCGTCTGCGACTTCACCGATTCCAGGAGGGAAGACCCAATCCCTCGTCGCTTGAATTCGGGGCACACATACAACTGGTCAAGCCATGCCACGCCATCGGTAACGACGTGCGCGGCCATGCCGACTATGCGGTTATCGTTCACGGCGACGGTAACGTTGCCCGACGGCACCAGTACGTTGGCAACCCAATCGTGGACCGCGGTTTCAGCGTGCGCGAGCGGCGCATAGGATGCCAGCGTGTTGCGCGACCGTAGATAGACTTCAGCCACCTCTGCGGCATCATCCGCAATCGCTCGACGCAAGATCAAGGGCATGTATCGGCCGCTCCGAAAGCTTCAAAAGGGGCACAACGATAGCAGCACGGAATCGAACTTCCAAGATCGCGCAGACTGCGCTGGAACTGGCGCGATCGGAAGTTCAATGCGGCGTATCGAGTCTCCGGTACAGCGAATCGGCGGTGAGATCTCGTTACCGATTCACGGCTTCCCGCCAGGATTCCCGGGATCCGACATTCCCGTATCATCTGTCCGATTCGCCCGGATCGCACGACCTGGCGATCCCGCACAAACGAGAGGACGAGCGATGAAGGTCGAAGGGCGCGGCCACGGTAAAGCGATCGAGCACGACGCGGCGGCAGCGCCGAAGCGGGCCGGTATCGCATCCGTCACGAAGAGCACCGACCCGCGCGACTACCAGCATGCGCCGGGGATCGCCGCCGTCATGCCGAAAGCATTCCCCGACGGCTTCGTTGTCGCCGAGCATCGGCACCCGCGCGCGCAACTCGTCTACACCACGACGGGCATCGCTGAAGTCATCGCCAGCCAGTCGGTCTGGATGATCCCGCCTCATCGCGCACTCTGGATTCCGCCCGACCTGCCGCACGCGATGCGCGCGCACGGGCCACTCGAAATGCGCACGGTCTACGTCGACCCGCAAGCGTACCGGTCGGCATACCCGGATCAGCCGAGCCTGGTCAACGTTTCGCCGCTGCTGCGTGAATTGATCGTGCGCGCGTCGTCGTTCCCGGTCGAGGTCGATCCCGACGGCCGCGACGATCTCGTCATCCAGCTCATGCTGGCCGAGATCGAGTGGTCTCCGGAGCAGCCCTTGCGGCTGCCGTCAGGCCAGGACCGGCGTCTTGCCCGAGTCTGCGACGCGCTGCTCGAGCATCCGGCCGATCAGCGAACGCTGACGGAATGGGCCGATGAAGTCGGTGCGTCGAGCCGGACACTCGCCCGGCTGTTCACTGCCGAAACCGGGTTGTCGTTCAGCCAGTGGCGGCAGCAGGCCCGGATTTCAGCCGCGCGTCCGTTGCTGGCGTCCGGATGCGCGGTGATCGCCGTCGCGGCCGAACTCGGCTACGAAACCACGAGCGCCTTCTCGACCGTGTTTCGCCGGTTTGTCGGCATGACGCCCAGCGCGTACGCGAAACTGTCCGATTCCGCGTAGCAATCGTCTTTCCTGCAAACGCGGGGCGTGGCGTGCACGCTTATCGTGTCGGTCATCGATAACACTGACCGAAAGAGGTACGCCGACATGACGCGACACGACATCGAATTCCTGTCCGAAGCCGCCACGCTGCGAGGCTGGTACTACGAGCCGGCGCAGCGCCTCGCCGATACGGCGACGTATCCGGCGATCGTGATGGCGCACGGTTTCTCCGGCGTGAAGGAGCAATATCTGGACCGCTACGCCGAGGTGTTTGCCGCCAGCGGTTTTGGCGTGCTGCTCTACGATCACCGGAATTTCGGTGCGAGCGACGGGTACCCGCGTCAGGAGATCGACCCCGTGCAACAGAAGCGCGGCTATCGCGATGCGATCAGCTATCTGCTGACCCGCCCCGAGGTCGACGCCGCACGCATCGGCATCTGGGGCACCAGTTACAGCGGTGGCCACGTGCTCGAAGTCGCGGCAATCGACCGACGCGTCAAATGCGTGGTTGCGCAGGTGCCGACGATCAGCGGGTATCAGTCGGCGTTGCGCCGCACGCGTTCCGATCTGGTGCCGGCGCTGCTGGCTCGCTTCGATGAAGATCGCAGGCAGCGATTCGCGGGTGGCGCGCCGGCGATGTTGCCGGCAGTGAGTGCCGATCCCGCGACAGCCTGTGCGATGGCCGGCGCGGATGCGTACCGGTTCTTCACCGAGTCGGCGGCGCAGTTTGCACCGAACTGGAAAAACGAAGTGACGCTGCGCAGCGCCGAGATGTCGCGCGAGAATGAACCGGGCCAGTTTGTCGATCGCATCTCGCCCACCCCGTTGCTGATGATCGTGGCCGACCAGGATCTGCTGACGCCCACCGACCTGTGCCTCAAGGCGTGGGGAAACGCGCTGGAGCCGAAGCGCTTGCTCCAGATCAAGGGCGGGCATTTCACGCCGTATATCGAGCATTTCGACGCAACCAGCCAGGCGGCGGTGGAGTGGTTCACGCTGCATTTGTCCGGCACGCGTTGATCTGGCACGTTGCTGTGTTGGCGGTGTCCATAGCTTGTATGACTGCCGCCGCTGCCGGTTTTGACGGTGCGTGCGTTTGCCGGGCACGTGGAAGCTTGAAGCGCGATGGCGCCCATCTGCCAGCCCGGAGCGACGCACGCGAACGGCACGCCGTGCCGTCGTGACACGGGCACGCGGGCTCACGGGCGATGTGTCACCACCTGGACGCATGCGACGGCAGCCGATGCTTCGTTATATGGAGTAATAGCTGTAATTTGGCCTGAAATTTTCTTTCGGGCGACTCGGGCTAGACTGGTCTCGCCTTGATACCCCCCCAAGGTGTTGTTGTGTTCTCGGCTTGGCCCGCGCATTCACGTGCGGGCCAATTTTTTCGGGCGGGCGCCGCGGGCGGCCGGACGATCGCCGACAGGATGCACATTGGAGGAAACGTAGCGTGACAGTACGCCCGACCGTTCGCGATGCCGGTTCGCTCGTGCGGATCGCCGCGTTGAGCGCGGCGGCCGCCGCGATGATGTCCGCCATGCCGCCGGCGTTCGCGCAAGCCAGCGAGTCCGTGACCAGCAGCGTATTCGTGCACCGGTCGTACGATACGGGCAATAGCGCGATCAATGAAAACTTCCAGTACATCGCGCATCCGCCGATCCGGCCGGTTGCCGCGAGCGCGCCCCCGGTCGTGCGTGGCGCACACCGCGGCCGCCGCGGACAGACTGGCACCACGAATTCGGCCGGCGCAACGGGCAGCGGGGCGAATAGTGCGGCGGTTCCGTTGCCGACGATGCCGGCGGACGGAGCATCCGGCGCTCCGGTTTCGCAGTAGTCGTTTCTTTCCGAATCCTTCCAGGCAAGCCTGTTGATCGACGATCGGTCGCAACGCCGTGCGCGATCGTCGGCTATCGCCAGGATCATGATGATGTCAGGTAGCGCGCAGTGACCGCTCGATGAGGGATGAGCGGGATGTCTCCTTGTATCTCGCTCGTTGGCCCGACTGTGTCGGGCTTTTTTTTGTTCGGTCGCGAGCGGGGGTGCCGGCGACGGCTACGTGTGGCAACATCGCGGTGATTTCCACATTCCATCCGGGTGCCGGCAGACCCATCTATCCGAGGGGGAGTCATGTTTGACCATGTCAAATTCGGTGTGAGCGACTATGCAGCCAGCAAGGCGTTTTTCCTGAACGCGCTTGAACCGCTTGGCGTAGTGGTGCAGGGGGAGGGCGAGCCTTCGTACGGCATCGAGATTTCTCCGCCGGGCCAGCCCTCGTTGTGTCTGTTCCAGACGACGGAGAAACCGGCGCATCTTCACATCGCGTTCGTGGCCGAGCATCGGCAGCAAGTCGACGCGTTCTATCGCGCGGCGCTGGAGTCAGGCGGGAAGGACAATGGCGCGCCGGGGCTGCGGCCGCGTTATCACGCGAATTACTACGCGGCGTTTGTCATCGGACCGGATGGACACAATATCGAGGTGGTGTGTCATCGGGCGGAGGGGTGAGCTTCGGGCGACTGATCGCTGTCATTCAAACCATGAGCGAACGCATGCGCCACGCACGCAACCGAGCATTCCCGGATGAGTGAAATCACCATTGATTGGCCTTTTTATCTCATCGTGCTTGGAACCGGCATGGAATACTGGCCCGTGACGCTTTGTGTCGGCGTGGTGGGATTGTATTTCGGGGCGACTCGCCTGCGCGGTGTGTGGCGAGTTGCCTGCCTCCTCATTGCGCTCTTGTTCATCGTTGATGCCGGTACCGGAATTTACTTATCCCTTGGTTAGCGTTCAGGAAAATCACGCTGACGCATGGCGTGCAAAACGTTGTCGGCGTGGGCGCGCGGTACGCGTCGGAGCGCGAGCGGTCAGGAGCAGGCGCCGGGTTTCGGTGTCTGGCGTGTCAATCAGTAGTGGAAAGGCAGCGTAAAAGAATGACGAAAAATCGCGGTAACGGGATGCGCGCCGACGGCGGTGCGGGCGTGTTCCCCTTGCGGGCACGGGCCGTACTTTTGCGGGCGGTTTTATTTTTCCCGTTGGCATACCACTGCCAGGCTCACGCCGAAGCGTCGGTACCGAAGAACATCACGCCGGCAAGCTCCGGATATAAAACGGAGATCTTCAATCTCGTCGGCCCGGACGGGGATCAATTCGATACGGCGATCGGCCGGACGGTATCGGCCGCATTCGACCGTTTCCTGAATCTGGCCGGCCAGGATTCGAAAACGATTCGAAAGCGCTTGCTGAGCGGTCCCGCGACGGAAGGGACCCTGTGGCAAATCGGTGAGTCTCGCGAATGGCTTTATCACATTTGCCAGGCCCACCAGTGCAACGTGACGAATGTTGCCCTGCTTTACGATGAACAATCACATCGCACGGCAGGACGGCTGCTGTACCGCTGCGAGACAAAGTGGCTCGGAAACCCGAGCGACGCGGAACGGGCGCTGATCGAGCGTGAATATCCCGTCAAGATCGACCCGGACGACGCAAAGTTCTTTTGCAAGAAGCCGTGATCGACGTGGTTTTCCTCGCCAACGCGACCGCAACGGGACGCGTTTGTGCGGGGCCGTATTCGCGTGGGTTCAAGCGTGCGACTTCAGTCTGGCCGCTGGCGTAGCGGCCGGATGAATGGTCTATTTCTTCCACGATGGCGGGAAAAACAGCTCCGTGGTCGCCGCAAGCAAACTGGCGTCAAACATCTTCAAAAGGTGTTCGGCGCGCATGTCGTACAGCTTGATATGGACCAACTCGATCGCGCCGCTGTCGTCCTCAAGCGTGGATGCGTCCACTTCCGGACTCACGTAGTGTTGTTCGCCGGCGAACCGTTCGAGTGGCTGCATCCCGAGCGCCGTCGCAAGGAAGATTCGAGTGGCTTCGGGCAGACGGGTATCGGCAGTGAACTCCCAGCCATCGTCGGTTAGCCGCTTTTCATTCGGTAGCGGGAGAATGAATGCCGCTTCGTAGCGTCGCCTCAACGGAACCCCCTTGAATCATGGCGAAAGACAGACGATCGAAGCATATCTCTTCCCGCTCCCGCGTTCGGCATGATCGGGCTTCGTCGACAAGAATCCGGGAACGCCGTCGCAAACATCCGCAGCAGGTTTGCGTGAAGACCCGGAAGATGACCCCGACGTCTTCCAGCCGCACATACAATCCCTTCGATTTCACTTGCACCTGACGCTACGTCAGCTTTTATGGTCGACCCCGACGACTGGGAAAAAATGCGACTCAAAATCGGCGATCTGGCGAAGCAGGCGGGACTGAGCGTCCGGGCCCTGCATCACTACGATGCAATCGGGCTGCTGTCACCGTCGCAGCGCACGGATGGCGGCGCGCGCCTGTATGGGCGGGACGACCTCGTCCGGCTGCATCGGATCGAGGCGCTGAAGCGGTTCGGGTATTCGCTGCCGGACATCAAGGCCAGCCTCGATGGTCAACTCGCAGGTTCGCCGCTCCAGCTTCTGCGGCGCCAGATTGCGGAACTCGACGTGCAGGCATCGCGTGCGCAGCGCCTCAGTCGTCACCTGCGATACATCGTGGACATGATCGCCGCCGGCGACGAGACCACGGCGACCGACTGGCTGAACGCTCTGGAGTTGATGAACATGATCCAAAAACACCTTGATGACGACGAACTCGATGCGCTGCTGGCAACCGGGCCGGATACGATCGCGCCGACGGATCCATCCTGGCTCGAACTGATCGACGAAGTCCGCATTGCCCGGCAGCAGGCGCTGCCGGCCGACAGCGAGGCCGCCCATGCACTGGCGTGGCGCTGGATCCGGCTCGTGGTCCGGATGACCCGCAACGACCCGACGCTCGCGGCCAAGCTGATGACGATGCAGCTCGACGAGCCGCGCGCCCCGCAAATCGTCGGCATCACGGCGGAGATGCTGGCATGGATCGACAAAGCGTTCACGCACGCGCGCTGTGCGTTGCTCGCGAAATACCTCGATCCGGCTCAGGCCGACGAAGTGCGGCGGCGCCAGTTCGCCGCGATGAAGCATCGGGCGTGGCCGGCACTGGTGGTCGAGCTGAGAGCGCACCTGGACGCGGGCGTCGACGCCGGCGCCGCACCGGTGCAGGCCGTCGTCAAGCGCTGGCAGCAGCTGTTTCTCGACAGCTTCTGCGGCGACGACGCGGCGCTGGAGGCACGCGTGCGCGATGCGATGATGCGTGAACCGGATCTGCAACTGGGCATCGGCCTCGACGATGCGTTGCTGGCCTATCTGAACCGGGCGCATATCGTCGGCCACGACACGACACCGGTGAACGCCGGCCCCAAGCCGAGCGCATTGATGGTGGCCACGCAGCGGGCCGCGCACCAGTGGCTCGACCGGCCGCTGGTGCTCGACGATCCGGTCGCGCTGACCGTCCTCGGCACGGCCGAGGCGCAAGCGTTGCGCGACAACCTCGACAAGTTCCGCCAGCCGATGACCGTGGGCATGCGCAGCACGGTGGTCGTACGCAGCCGGCTGGCCGACGACGTCTGGGCCGATGCGATCGAACGCGGCACCCGCCAGTACGTGGTGCTCGGCGCGGGGCTCGATACCAGCGCATACCGGCGACCCGATGCGCCGGGGCGCGTGTTCGAGGTCGACCTGCCGGCGACGCAGGCGTGGAAGCAGGCCCGCTTGCGCGAGGCCGGCATCGCGGTTCCGCCGTCGCTGCAGTTCGTGCCGGTCGACTTCGAGCGCGTCGGTCTCGCGGAGGGACTGGCGCGCGCCGGTTTCGATGCCGATGCGCCGGCGCTGTTCAGCTGGCTTGGCGTGACGATGTATCTCGACGAGGCCGCGGTCGTCGAGACGCTGCGCTTCATCGCCGGCTGCGCCAAAGGCAGTGCGGTTCTGCTCGAATATGTGGTCCCGCTGTCGAGCCTGTCGCCGATCGTGCGTATCGCGGTGGAGCAGATGATGGTGCGCTTCGCCGAGCGTGGCGAACCGTGGAAGAGCTTCTTCGAACCCGCCGAGCTGACCGGGAGGCTGGCTGCGCTGGGCTTCAGCCACAGCAACACCTGGACGCCGGACGAGTTGAACCAGCGTTATCTCGCGAATCGTTCCGACGGGCTGCATATCGGCGCGTCACCGGGGCGTCTGGTGCTGGCCACCGTCTGATGTGTGTTGGCCGGCGCACGTCGCCGGCCGCGCCCGTTCATTCGACAGACGCGGCCGGATCATCGACAATTCGCGCCTAACAAAACATGAGAGAAGGGGGCAGGTGCATGCGCAGGGTTTTCAAGCCGCTCGGCGTGATCTTGAGCGTTTCCGTCATTGGCATCGCAGGGGCTCAAGCCGCATCCAGCGAACTCGCATTCCCACGTTTCGCTCAGGCGGAGGGCCGGCTGGACAACGAGGGGTTCCCGTTGTCCGGCGTGAAACTCTGCGTGCTCCCCGATCGCGCGCCGTGCTTCGAAATGCCGCCCGCGCCGCTTTACGATGGCTCGAAGGACGTGTACCAGTTCGGTCTGAAGCCGCGATCCGAACGGTTGCCGATTGCGTCGGGCGGCTCGTGGGTGTTCTTCTCGGGGATGTTCTTCGGCGGTGGCAGCGGGATGCTGGAGCGCGTGGCGATATTGCGTTATGGCGCGAACGGCAAGATCGAGAACCTGATGCCGAAAGTCACCCAGACGGAGCTGGCCGACCGCGCGATGTGGAAGGTGCCGGACGTGTCGCCCTATCCGGTGTTCGTTCGAGCCGATTACGTGTGGGGCGACGGCGAGAGTCATTTCGAGGCGCACCTGTTCGTCGTTGATGCGTGGGTGTTCGATCCCGCCACCAGCCAGTACAGGAAGCGGTTTTCCTACCGGACGACCAAGCGCTATGACCGCGGCGAGGGCTCGGATCATGTGCTGACCGCTGAGCGTGCGGAAATTCTGCGTCGCCTCACCGCCAGCCAGTAGCCTGCTACGGGGCGGCCCGGTATTCGTCGAAGCGCATCACGGCTTTCGGCGGACCCGGCGCGCGAACCCTTATCGCTGTGCATCCCCGTACGTCTCCCTGCACACCTCGCGCAGTGCGTCCACGAGCAGATCGCGCGCCGGCGCGCGCGAATCGGCGGCGCGGGTAAACAGCGCGATGGGCGGGAGCGTCCACACCAGCGAGTACGGCACGATCGCCACGCCCGCGAACCGCACCAGTTCTTCCGCGATATCGGCGGGCACGATCGAGACGGCCTCGTCGCTCGACGCGATCATCTCGCCGATCAGCTTCGACGAATAGCTTTCGACGATCGGAACGGGCGGCGGGATGCCGGCCGACAGGAACAGGTCGGTCACCTGTTCCCGCATCGGCGTATGCGGTGCGCCGAGAATCCAGTCGAGCGCGTGCAGCTTGTGCCAGTCGAGCGCGGTGCGAGCCAGTTTCGCGGCCAGACGCCGGCTCGCGATCATGCGCGGCTGCTGCTGGTACAGCACCTCGAAGGAGACCTGGCCCAGATCGATCGCCGACGACGCCCGCCCGATCACGATGTCGACGCTGTGGTCCCTGAGCTGCAGCAGGAGCTGATCGCTGGTGCCTTCGTGAATCGTTACGGTCACGCGCCGCTCCATGCGCGCTTGCAGCCGCTTGAGCGCCGCCGACAGCATCTGTCCGGAAATGAACGGAATCACGCCGATATGCAGGTGGGCCGCATGCCCGGCGGCGACGGCCTCCATTTCGCGGGCGAGGTGGTCGAGATCCTTGATCATCGCCTTCGCCCGCTCGAGCACGACCGCGCCGAGCGCGGTGGGCCGCATGCCGCGCGACGAGCGCTCGAACAGCGGCGTGCCGAACATGCTCTCCAGCTCGGACAACGCGTTCGTCACGGCCGGCTGGCTGCTGGCCATGTGCTCCGCGACGCGCGTCAGCGATCCGTGCTGCTGGATCTGCAACAACAACACCAGGTGCCGCATCTTCAGGCGCGCGCCCAGCCGCCTGACCACGTCGTTCGCGTCAAAAGTCATTGACTGGTCATGTATTCATCATGAAAAAGTGATGGGCCGATATTAAAACAGAATCATCTCCTTATGGCGGATCCCTAGAATCACCTTCATGGATCGCGCCGGGACTGGCCTGGCGCCCGTGCCCGGATCGGAAAAACATGAAACAGACAGAGACACAGCAGCAGGCCGCGTTCGACTATCACGAATTTCCGACCCCGGGAAAGATCTCGGTCGTCGCCAGCAAGCCGCTCGTGACCCAGCGCGATCTCGCGCTGGCCTACACGCCGGGCGTGGCGGGCGTGTGCGAAGCCATCGCCGCCGATCCGCTGCAGGCGCACCGTTTCACGAGCCGCGGCAATCTGGTGGGCGTGATCACGAACGGCACGGCCGTGCTGGGTCTGGGCAACATCGGCCCGCTCGCTTCCAAGCCGGTCATGGAAGGCAAGGCCGTGCTGTTCAAGAAGTTCGCGGGGATCGACGTGTTCGACATCGAGATCAACGAAACCGATCCGGACAAGCTGGTCGACATCATCGCCGGTCTCGAGCCGACCTTCGGCGGCATCAACCTCGAGGACATCAAGGCGCCCGAGTGCTTCACGGTCGAGCAGAAGCTGCGCGATCGCATGAAGATTCCGGTGTTCCACGACGATCAGCACGGTACCGCCATCACCGTCTCCGCCGCGTTCATCAACGGGCTGAAGGTCGTCGGGAAGTCGATTTCGGACGTGAAGGTCGTGACGTCGGGGGCCGGCGCCGCCGCGCTGGCCTGCCTGGACCTGCTGGTCGACCTCGGGCTGCCGGTTGAAAACGTCTGGGTGACCGACATCGAAGGCGTCGTCTATCGCGGCCGCACCGCGCTGATGGACCCGGCCAAGTCGCGCTTTGCGCAGGAAACCGACGCGCGCAAGCTCGCGGAAGTGATCGGCGGCGCGGACGTGTTCCTGGGCCTGTCGGTCGGCGGCATCCTGACCGCCGACATGCTGAAAGAGATGGCGCCGCGCCCGCTGATTCTCGCGCTGGCCAATCCCACGCCGGAAATCTTCCCGGAACTGGCGCATGCGACGCGCGACGACGTCGTGATCGCGACGGGCCGCTCGGACTACCCGAACCAGGTCAACAACGTCCTCTGCTTCCCGTACATCTTCCGCGGTGCGCTGGACGTGGGCGCGACGACGATCACCCGCGAAATGGAGATCGCCGCGGTTCACGCGATCGCGGGGTTGGCCGAGGAGGAGCAGAACGAAGTCGTTGCGGCCGCCTATGGTGCGTACGACGTGGCGTTCGGCGCGCAATACCTGATTCCGAAGCCGTTCGATCCGCGCCTGATCGTCCGCATCGCGCCGGCCGTGGCCAAGGCGGCGATGGAAGGCGGCGTGGCGAAGCGCCCGCTGACCGATCTCGACGCGTACGTCGAGCAACTGCAGCAATTCGTCTACCACTCCGGCGCGTTCATGAAGCCGCTGTTCGCGACGGCGCGCCAGCTGGTGCGCGACGGTGGCAAGGCGCGGATCGTCTTTACCGAAGGCGAGGACGAGCGCGTGCTCCGCGCGGTGCAGGTGATCGTCGATGAGAAGCTGGCGCGTCCGATCCTGGTCGGGCGCCCGGAAGTGCTGCTGGCGCGCATCGAGCGATTCGGGTTGCGGATCCGGCTCGGGCAGGATGTCGAGGTGACGAACCCCGAGTATGACGAGCGGTTCCCGCAATACTGGACGACGTACTGGGAACTGCGGTGCCGGGATGGCATCTCGAAGGAAATGGCGCGGGTCGAGATGCGCCGCCGCCTGACGCTGATCGGCGCGATGATGGTGCGGCTCGGCGACGCGGACGGGATGATTTGCGGGACGGTGGGCGAGTATCACAACCACCTGCGGTTCGTCGACGAGGTGATCGGGAAGAAGCCGGGTGCGTCCACCTATGCGGCGATGAACATCCTGTTGCTCGATCAGCGGACGGTCGCGCTGGTGGATACGCACGTCAACGACAACCCCGATGCGGAGCAGATCGCGGAATTCACGATTGCCGCGGCACGTCAGATGGAATGGCTGAATCTGACGCCGAAGGCGGCGTTGCTGTCGCGCTCGAACTTCGGGTCGGGCAGTGCGGCTTCGGGCGTGAAGATGCGTCGGGCGCTGGAGATCGTCCGGGAGCAGGCGCCGGATATCGAGGCCGACGGCGAGATGCATGGCGACTGTGCGCTCGACGAGGGCTTGCGGTCGCGGCTGCTGCCGATGTCGCCGCTGAAGGGGGCGGCCAACCTGCTCGTGTGCCCGAACGTGGATGCGGGGAATATCGCGTACAACCTGCTCAAGACCGAGGCGGGCAGTAATGTGGCGGTGGGGCCGTTCCTGCTGGGCGTCAATGCGCCGGTGAACATTCTGACGTCGAGCTCGACGGTGCGGCGGATCGTGAATATGGCGGCGCTGACGGTGATTGAGGCGAATCGCAACGCGGGTGCCTGAGTAGGGGCAGAAAGGGGGGCGGGTTGACCGGGCGTGGTGTCGTTCGGGGAACCCGCCCCATTCGTGATTGATTCGAACACGTCGTGTCGCGCGGCGTGGGTCGAAACGGCGTTCGGGTTCGTCAATGCGATCAAAGGCGGGATCGGCGTTGTTCGTTTCCTTATGGCGATCTTGACGAGCGCCGTTTATTACAAGATCGTGAAACGACGCCTGATTTTCCCATTTCTTGCACTTCTCCAATCGAAAGGGCGACGGGATAGGTGGCGCCGAGGGCGAGAAAGCTCGAGCCGCTTAATTCCTGGCTGAGAGTCAATAGAGCCCGGATACGAATCTCGCGATCGATACGCATGCGAGGCTGACTGGCACGGCATCAAAGAGGGGGAAATTCGCCGAATTTCCCGTGCGCAGCGCGCACTATCCGGGAGTACGGCCGCAGAGTCGCCACGGTTGGCCGGGTTCAGAAAAGAGATGAGTGGTTTAAAGCGACTCACGAGAATAATCGGAAATTTTTTCCTGAAAAATTGTGAAGTCTCTTTAATTTCGTGTGCGCCGGTCATATTTTCCGTCTATTTGAAATAGATGAGGTGCAACGGCCACTATCGTCTTGTTCCGAAAGGTATTTATAATCACCGCTCGGCAGAAACCCCACCTGAATACCAACCAAGGGCAAGCTGCATGGGCCATACCGCGCTTTATAAGACATTGCGTCTTGGCGACGCGCAATACAATCGTCTTGTCAAACTGGACACGCCGCTCGGCGTCGACTGGTTATTGCCGCTCTATGTGAAAGGAACGGCTAGACTCGGCCGCGATTACGAATTCGAGATTGATGCCGTTTCACCGCGCGGCAGTCAGATCGAACTCAGCGCGCTGCTCGCCAAGCCGGTCACGCTTTGGATCCAGCAGGCAAACGGCTCATACATGCCGATCCATGGCTATGTTCACCGATTCAGCCGGTTGGGAGCGGATGGGCCGTTGACCTTTTACAAGCTGGCCTTCTCTTCCTGGCTCTATTTTCTGCGCCTGCGCCGCGATATGCGGGACTGGCAGGAGCAGAACGGCGAGCAGATTCTGACCGACGTATTCGACCAGCATCCGCAAGCACGCGGCGCGTATCGTTTCGATTTGCATAAACCGCTTCCGTCGTATTCGAACCGCGTGCAATGGGAATACGACCTGAACTTCGTTCATCGCAGCCTTGAAGAGGTGGGCGTGTTCCCGTACTTCGAGCAGGCGGACAATGGTCGGTCGCACACGATGGTGCTGACGGACGACGTTTATTTTGTCCCGCAGCTGAAGCAGCCGGTTGTCGAGTTCGGCCCTACGGAAATCAGCGGCGAACTGGACGGGTTCGCGCAATGGAAGGAGCAGCTCCAGATCGATAGTGCGCAACTGACGTCGCGCTCGTTCGACTACAAGCGCCCCGATCTTCCTCGGCAGGTGCAGGGTGTGACCGACGTGGACGGCAAGCTGCCGACCGATGGGGAGATCTACGACTATCCCGGTGCGTACATGTGGTCGGATCGTGAGCAAGGCGAGCGTCTTGCGCAGATTCGGCTCGAAGAGCGCAAGTCGCGGATGAAGCGCTTTCACGGCATCGGCGGCTTGCGTTGTGCGATGCCGGGGCGGCGCTTCGAACTGCGTGGCCATCCGGTACACGATGCGGGCAGTCAACCGGATCGCGAATTCGTTCTGCTTGGCGTCGACTGGTTGATCTGCAATAACCTGCCCGGTCTGGACGAAGCAGAGCAATTCCCCGACGGGCTGGCTGAGGAGGTTGCGCAAGCGAAGGCAGGCGCGACGGTTCGCCATGCCGATGGCAGCGAAGGTTTCTTTCAGGTGATGGTCGAAGCGCAACCGCGCAACGTTCCGTTCCGCAGCCCGTTCGAACACAAGAAGCCCGTGATGCAGTTGCAGAATGCGATCGTGGCCGGGCCGAGCGGCGAGGAGGTCTATACCGATTCGCTGAACCGGGTGAAGGTGTGGTTCCACTGGAATCGCCGCAACGGCCAGGATGAACGCGCGTCGTGCTGGGTACGTCCGACGTTTCTGGATGCGGGCTCGAGCCGTGGCGGGATTCAGCCACTACGCAAGGGCGACGAAGTCGTCGTGGGCTTCATGGAAGGTGACTGCGATCGGCCCGTCATCATTGCGAGGATGTACGGGGGCGCGACGCAGCCGGTGTGGCACACGAACGGTTTGCTGTCCGGTCAACGCTCGCGCGAGTACGGCGGCACCGGCTACAACCAGCTCGTGATGGACGACTCGACGCAGCAGAATCGGGTTCACCTTTACTCGAGCAGCTACCAGTCTCATTTGCACCTCGGGTACCTGATCCAGCAGACCGACAATACGCGTGGTGCGTTCCTCGGTAGCGGTTTCGACCTCAAATCGGACGCCTATGGCGCCATTCGGGCGGGGCAGGGCTTGTTCGTATCCACGCACCCGACAGCGACGAACCAGCCATTGAACGTGACCGCTGCATCCGAACAGTTGGCCAGTGCGGAAACCGTCGTCGATCTGACGTCGCAGGCGAGTTCGGCGAACCAGGCGGAGAGCCTGCAGGAAGGGCAGGACGCGCTCAAGAAATTCACCGACGCGACGCACTATGGCGTGAGCGGCGGCGCCGGCAGTGGTGGTCGGACGGACGGGGGCGGCACGGGCAACGCGAACGGGTTCTCGACGCCGATCATGCTGATGGCGAGTCCCGCAGGCGTGGGCCTGTCGACGCAGGAGTCGGCGCAGGTCACGGCGAACCAGCAGGTCAATATCGTCAGTGGCAAGAGCGTGCACGTGGCGGCCGGCAAATCGCTGATCGCGAGTGTGATGGAGAAGATCAGCCTGTTCGCGCAGAACGCGGGGATCAAGCTGTTTGCGGCGAAGGGCAAGGTTGAGATTCAGGCGAAAAGCGATGCTATGGCGCTGACCTCGCAACAGGATCTGAGCATCACGAGTGTCGACGGTCGGGTGGTGATTTCGGCTGACAAGGAGATCTGGATTGGTGCAGGCGGGTCGTATATCAAGATCACGCCCGATCTGATCGAGAACGGGACAACAGGCCAGATTCTTGAGAAGGGTGCGTCGTGGAGCAAGCAGGGCGCGTCGTCGATGCGCTTGCCGGCACAGATTACGAGTGTCACGAAGGGATGCTCCTGGCAAACAGCTTCGGCGTCCGCCAATAGCGCGTCAACCGTCGTGCTGGAGTAAGTCGATGTCATACGTGCAGACACCGCAAGGGCGCGATGGACGTGAGGGGGACGATTCCGTTACGGAGGATGTCCGGATTCGCGAGCAGGTCAGTGCATTAAAGCGCTGGTTCAACCAGCATCCAGACATGCGTTGCCTGTTGCTTGTCGACCCCAGCCAGCGGGATCCGCTGGCCGACGATGCGGGTGACAACCCGCTATCCGCAGACCTACCCAAGACCGACGTGGTAATCGATCACGAGGCGGTTTCGCCGACACATTACCCCTACCTGCTCGAGCTGGATCTCAAAACTGAATCGGATGTTGCCGCGCTGGCAGAAAGTGCGCGACTGGCGTTTGAGGACAGACGCCCGCAATCGATGGCCGAGGGGCTGGGACAACGCATCGGTGGCTGGCTGGCCAGTTCTGCATCAGCACGAGAGGTCGCGGCACATTGCTCGCGTCTCGCGCTTCAGAACGACGATCGGGGCCGTCTTTGCTTGGTGAGATTTTACGACCCTCGTTCACAGGCGCTGCTGTGGCCTTTGTTGGCGCCAGCGCAACAGCATGCTTTGTTAGGTCCGATCCAGGCATGGCATACCCTCGATGCCGGAGCGGCAACTATCACCCGCATGAACACCGTGGGGCGACGAGACGACTTTGTGCTCGACGACGCGCAATGGCAGGCTATCCAGTGCCATGGCATCGTCAATCGTGCACTTGCGCTGCATGCGTACGATCTCGACCGTCAACCGAAGCAGCATGAGGTCGATGCAGCTGTGGCAGCGTCGCTGAGGGCCCGACGCTATGGCCTGACCGATGAGGAAGATGAGGTGGCGTTTGTTGGTCACGCGCTCTCATTGCATCCGGAGTTCGACCTTCACCCACGGGTCTTACAGATACTGGGTAGCAGGGCCGACGGGGACCTCTATACCGAACGGATCGACGAACTCACCTCGGACGAAATCGCGGAAATTCGCCAGGGCATCTGGCATGAACGCCTGCGCAACTCGGCTAGCCCGGCAGGCCGCGGCTGAACCCTATAACGAAACAGATCATGGCAAACACTCCTCTGACTTGCACCGCGACTTGCCCGAACTGTATGAAATCCGGTCTGGCGATTCTGCCGGTTCGATATGCCGTTGTGCCGAAAACCATGTCGAGTGCGATGCCGCCCGGTATCGTTGGTCCGGGTGTCATGGACATTACGCTGAGCGCACACCACTACAGCCTGAGAACCCTCCGGGAGGGCTGGCTCTATCTTTTCTACGAGAAGGGCGCCCGTGGCAGTAACTACTGGGAAGCTTATCGGGTGACTGAAGACGGACGGCTCTGGAAGCAGACGATTCCGGTGCCATCGGTGCCGAAGACGGACCCCGCGTGCGCCCAGACCGGCGGTGCGGTACAAATGGACGTGATCTGCATCGAGAAGCCTGAGAAGGCGACACGGGTCTTCATCGCTTTCTCCGAGTATCCGTGGATCAAAGAGGTTTTCCAGAAGTACACGACGTCCTCGAAGCTGCGCAGCGAACGCATGCAGGTCATCATGCCGGCGACTTGGCTCAAGACAGCAAGCGGCATGTTCGGCATGAATAAAGGCGAGGCCGGGCATGCGACCGCTGCGACGGAGGCTGGAATAGACCAGATCGTCGAATACCAGCCGGGCTTGAAGGCCGATCTGCTCGCTCCGCCCGCCAAACCGATCGCAGTGGATGAGTATGGGCGTGCGACTGACGATACCATCTGGGAGCAGGAAGCCACGCGCTACCCTCTGTACATCCGTCAGACGTCGCCATCGGGTTCGTCCAGCAAGGATCTGGTGAAGCTGATGAACGATATTGGCGAGAATGCTGGCGGCACGCCCCATAAACCGATGCTGCTGGCGTTATGGGACGGCATTGGTATTACGCACGAACTCGCCGGGTTTCACAACGATCCCGCCGGCACGCTGATGCGCTACGTCAGCATGCAGCCGCTTCGCGTGGATGCCACGCAGTCGATCGAAGCGGCCGAACGGTCGGTTCGCAGTGGTGCGGCATTGAGCGCGAGTCTCTTGCGTAAGGGGATGATGAGTGCTGCGCTGGGTGCGGGTGACGGCGGCATTATGGCGCCCAGCGCACTGGAGATGATTGACAAGGCGGGGCAACTCACGCCGGACGAAAAACGAACCGTAGGTAACAAAGCCTGGCACAAATACCAAGCCAGCATCAAGGGCGGGAAATGGCCGAACAACTTCAGTACTTGGTTCGATAAAGTCACCCTCAAGGTCGAACAGCTACAGAAGCAACGTGTGCCCGACCGCGACGCCTGGCTGTCTTCCGATGCGTTCCGGCATGCGCTCAACGACTACCATTCGGATGACGCGGGGGACGGCTTGGCGTTTCACGGGGTGATTGACGAAGCGTACGCTGGATTGTCGGCGACTGATCCGGGGCTGCGTATCGTTGAGAAACTCATCAACAACATGGACCCGACCGATGAGCGCAGCTATTACTGGCGGGCGTTCGCGTATAACCAGACCGACATTCGCGAGGAGATGAAGACTTTCCTGGCGATCGTGCGGGCCGGCCAAAGCGAATCCATCGTGGACCGGGCCGCGTCGTGGTACGTGACGAAGCAGGCATCGCTCTATCTCGATCTTGGCTACCTGAAGGCGTTTGTGAAGTTCTACGAAAAGGTCGAGGACATATTCAAGCACGAACGCGCGGGGTCGGCGACCGAGCGCCCGCTCAAGGCGCTCGGGATTGAGCGATTGATGCTGTGGTCAGGGCGTGCGATGGTGAATGTCTTCGGACCGATTTCTCGTTCCGTTGGCGGGATCTTGATCAAGGGCGCGCTCTTGGTCCGTGGGGGCCTCGTACTGGAAGACGCGAAACGTATCGTGGCGGAGCTGGCTGCCTGGGAAGGGCAGATGGATACCGCCGTAAGCAAAGCGGTATGGGACATCAAGGCGAAGAATCCTAGTTTGGACCCGATGCAGGTCCGGGCACAAGCTTATGTCGCGTTGGCTGAAGATGACCGTGGGGCGCTCGTGCGCAAGCTGTATGCCGAGGCGCGGCTTACCCCGAATGCCACGCGGGACAAGGCTGCCGCGTCGGTGAAGCTTTCCGGGGCGTTGTTCATTATCGAGATGATGAATTACTTCCTGCTCTGGACAAAGCCGGACAAGACAGCTACAGACGACTTGGCTATTGCGAGCGGGACGTTATCGTTGGTTGGGGCGGGGCTGAACGTCTACAACAAATGGCTGAGCAGCTTCGGCAAGACATCGGCGAGTTCGACGCTTGCCAGCATGAAAGTCGCCGCGAGTTGTTTGGGCGGAATGTCGTCGTTTATTTCGATGACTACTGATGGGATGAAAGTTGTATCTGGATTCTCATCGTCAAACTACAAGCAGATTATTTTCTATACTTTTAAGGCGTTTTTCGATTTTGGGATCGGAGTCGGGACTGTATTAACAGCTATCAGTTCCTCTGCGCCCTTGCTAATGAAATCAACTAGTTTGGCACCGGGCAAGGTGCGATTCGTGGGCCGGCTCGCGGCGGGCATGGCCGGTGCCCAGGCTCGGATCGAAGGCAGGGCGGCCGGGTTAGCGGGACGAGAACTGGGGACCTTTGTCGGGGAATCGGTACTTAAGCAGGTCGGGGCCTACGCAAGCGAGACTGTTGCAGCCGGACTGGCGAGTGAAGTAACCGCAGGAGGATGGCTCCTGTTTAGTGGACGGGTGATCCTGATCGCAACGGGTTGGGAAGTGGGTGTGATCGTAGCGATCATTACGCTGATCTACAACTACTTTACGCCAGATGACCTTGAAAATTGGTTATCCAGTTCGCCATTTGGAACTGCGCCGGACAAAGGGGTTACATTGGATAAGCAGCAGGCCGCCTTTAATAAGGCGCTTGGGGTGACGGGGAAATAAAGATGGGAAATAAGCAGGCTGCTGCTCCAGTGCTTCTGCGTGGAGTGATCACGGAAATGACGAAAAGTCGAGTCTACTATGACGCCATCTTCACGGAAGCAGATAAGCGGGCGATGGAGAACACTGCGATCGTTGCGGCATTGGCAGGATTGAACGATATTGCGCTTAACCTCAGTGCATCCTCGGAATTCACGGATACGGTTGGTGATCTTGTGACCTTCCGGTTGAACGGTGAGGAAGTCCGCGCATGGCTTTGGCTGTCTGTCTTCGAGAATGGAGACGAGGTTGAGGTTGTTGCAGAACGGACGGAGGCTGGATGGATAGGGTATGCCATCCGGCGATGCAGTGATGGGATTTTATCCGTTCATCCTCATTGTGAGCGGGGTAGTCGGGCGTTATTTAAATTCTTTGTGAAGATATCGATGTTGTTTTGGAGTGGTTGTGCGCTTGTTGTGACGTTGATGGTGGCATCGATGATGCTTTATCAAGGCATGCATGATCGGTGGATAATGTTTGCTGAAACCTTTCTTGTTTCATGGGGAGGGATTGAGGTGGTGGCTGTCTTTTTGGCGTATAGAGTGAGTAGCCGATTCAAGAGGCAGTTGCCAATGGCAAATCGGATATTTGCGACATTTGGCTGGAAGGATCCTGAAAATGTTAATTTACCGAGAACCTCTAAGAAGTTGCGGCAACCAGAAGATACATGGCAGATGGGAGTGCTGATTTTTCGCTACAGCGAGTCATGACTTTTCATCAAGTTAGAGCGTGGGCGGTGCTGACCGTAACCGGATACCAAGATGGACCGTAATCAAGCCGCCGCTCCAGCGCTTTTGCGCGGAGTGATCACGGAAATGACGAAAAGTCGAGTCTACTATGACGCCATCTTCACGGAAGCAGATAAGCGGGCGATGGAGAGCACTGCGATCGTTGCGGCCTTGGCAGGATTGAACGATATTGCGCTTAACCTCAGTGCATCCTCGGAATTCACGGATACTGAAGGAGATCTTGTTACTTTCCGGTTGAACGGTGAGGAAATCCGAGCGTGGCTTTGGTTGTCCGTCTTCGAAAATGGGGACGAGGTTGAAGTTGTTGCAGAGCGGACTGAGTCTGGATGGATAGGGTATGCCATCCGGCGATGCAGTGATGGGATTTTATCCGTTCATCCTCATTGCGAACGTGGTAGTCGGGCGTTATTTAAATTTTTTGTGAAGTTGTCAGCTCTATTCTGGAGTTTCTGCGCGTTAGTCCCAACCCTTTTTTTGCTACTGCCCCTCCCGCATGATCAAGATCAGTGGATATTTTTTTTGAAAGTCTTTGTCCCTTTGTGGACTGGGACTGAGTTAATGGCCGTTTTTCTTGCGTATAGAGTAAGCCGCAGATTCAAGAGGCAGTTACCTATGGCAAATCGGATATTTGAGACATTTGGGTGGGAGAATCCGTCCAATGTTGATTTGCCGAAGACCTCTAAGAAGTTGCGGCAACCTGAAGATACATGGCAGATGGGTAAACTTATTTTTCGCTACAGCGAGTCATGAACTCTTGCGGGATGGGAAACGAAGCGCCCTCAACCGTTCACTAGCCGGAGTCCACTATGAGTAAAGCGTTGGTATGCGATGGCGATCCGACTACGACCGGCGGGCGTGTCATCGCGGCCGCTTCGAGTATGTACGATGGCGACAGACGTATCGCCCTGGATCACGAAATGGCAACGTGCACCAAATGTCCTGGCGAGCATCCGATCCAAGGTAGCGGTGCCGATATGCAAGAGGACGGTCGGTCATGCGTCTTGGATGGCGATCTGGTTCTGTGCCCTTGCGGAACGAACCACGTTAAGGCAGGCAGTGGATCGGGGTGCTCGACAGTCTGAAGAAGAAATGCGTCCCATGCTGATGGGGTATCAGTCTATCTGTTTTGGCGGGCCATGCAACAGCCCGTCAAGCGAGCGGAATTGTGCCAGGTCGCGGTGTACAGCGTCGAATTTCTGCACCAGTGCTGGCAGACATCACGACGAGTTGAACAAAGCTTGTCGCCGGCGCGTGCACCGTGAAGAAGTGATCCATCACGCCGATGAAAGCGTTTAAGTTGACGGCGGCAAACGCTTGTTCGTCGACCGTCAACGTCACTTCAAGACCCCGGACGAAACTCGGCATTGGTTTTCCTGGAAGCCAGAGCTGTTTGGCCCGATGGCTCAGGTTCGTCAGTCCGTCGAGCAGTTTCGCGTGTCCCGCGGAATGAGCGGTGAATTGGTGGAACAGGCGTTTCAGCTCCGCAAGCCCGGTGCGGGTCAATTCGATCGAGTGCGGGGCGAACTGCGTGATGAGCCGCCAAGCCGCATCGCCTTCCTTCGACAATCGCGCGCCTTCCGTAGGTACGTCCAGCATCACGATGCGCGAAACCATCGTTCCCTGCTCGTTCACCAGATCACCATCCTCGGCACCGACCCGCATCGTGCGAGGGCGATTGCCATTCGAGCAGGTGACGTCTGCTGTTATCTGTTCGATCTCGGTGTCGATCGCCGGTCGGCCGTCGAGTTCGACCAGGCTGAGCGCGGTTTCCTTCTTTCCCGATGGCGAGGCCGCGTTATGGTGCATGAGAACCCAATAGGGGCCGGCCGGTTTGGCGGAACTGCCGTGCATGAGCGACGCGAACGGATGAATGATGTTCGCTCTGGAACTGCCTGTCGTGGCACGGACCGACTCGACAGACCAAACTTCGACTCCCGCAGCGTCCGTATTCTGGGATTGCACGGGGTACGCGTTCGTGATCGGATTCCGCTTGAGTGGCCGCGACGTAAGCCGGGCTTCCGGAACGACGCTGAGACTCGGGTCGTTCACAAGCCCCGAGGTTGCGGAGGCCGGCGGGTGGTTTGCTCGACAGGGTGCGGCAAAGAAGGCTGGCATAACCGCAGTCGGTACAGCGGTGGAGGAGGCTGGCATAACGGTCGGTTGGCGAGGGGGGGGGTGCTCCTCGGTCGAGGTGTTTTGATCTTGACTGGTTGGGAAGTCGCCGTGGCAGTGGTCGCTATTCAGTTTTTGATTTGGTATTTTTCGGACGATGAGCTGCAGACATGGCTTGAAAAGTGTGCATTCGGACGAAAACCTGTGAATCCGGCTTGGGATGCGGGAAAGCAGAGCGATGAATATGAAAAGGCATTGAAGGTAATGGGTCTTTCGACTGACTGAATGGATTAATGATGGCAGACACAGCACAATCCGCCCCTACACAGCTGTTGAGGGGGCATATCCGGAATCTTCGTAGCACGAGGCAGTCCCAGGCGTTTTTGTTTACAGATGCTGACCGGACGGGGATGGGAGTTACAGCTGTTGCTGCGGGGCTGGCGGGTCTTGGCGGTGTAGCTATCGGGCTGGCCGCGTCTGCGGACGATACTGCCGAGGACGCCGATCTGCTTGAATTTGAACTGGATGGGAAAAGCATTCGTGCTTGGGTATGGGTATCCGTGTTCAAAGAGGGCGACGAAGTCGAGATTGTTGCTGAACGATTGGATCAGGTATGGCATGCATTTGGCATCAGGCGTGTCAGGGATCGAATCGTGGCGCTGCATCCGCATTGCAGTCGAGGCCGATATGCGCACTATAAGGCGACTGTGCGATGGTGGATTGGTCTGACGGGAGTATTCTTATTGTGCTTTAATATTTTTGCTGTAATTGTTTTGTATTTTAGTGACGAGAATGATTGGCTTGGTGTTTCAAATTTGTTTTTGGGGGGTGGGGTGATCGTCACGATGATTACTGGCGTCATTTCATTCCATATAGGTAGGAAGATGATGAAATTCGTTCGCCTTGCCGAGGGAATTTTTTCGGGGTTTGGTTGGAAGGATGTCAAGAGTATCGATCTGCCCACGATCACGAAAAAGAGCAAGCAGCCTGGGGAGCCTGGTGCATTGGGTGTCTTGTATTTCCGTTACTAACCGTAGTTCGCTCATTCGAAGGTTGGGCCTTACTCATGATGAATCTCATCCGTGTCGGCGATGACACCGACCACGGCGGCAAGGTGATCACTGGTTCGTCGACGATGCGCTTCGACGGCCGTTTTGTTGCCCGCAAGGGCGACGAGGTATCGTGTCCTCAGCATCCCGACGTCAAGCCGAATCTGATTGTCGAGGGCGATGAATCAATGACCGACAACGGTGTTCCGATTGCGCGGCACGGTCATCGGGCGACCTGCGGCTGCCATCTGATTTCGAGTCTTACCTATCCGCGCGGATTTCGGACGTGCCATGACGCCGGGATTTGGGCCGCAGGAAAGTCAGGTCAGCGGGATCGTGCCCGGCCTCGGTGCGCAGCGTCGAATCTCTCTGCCATTGTTAGCAGACGTCACGACGAGTTGAACGAAGCTTGTCGCCGGCGCGTGCATGGCGAAAAAGTGGTCCATGACGACAATGAACGTGTTCAGGCTGGCAGCAGCGAATGCCTGTTCATCGACCGTCAACGTCACTTCCAGGCCTCGCACGAAGCTCGGCATCGGTTCTCCCGACAACCAGAGCTGCTTGACGCGATGGCTCAGGTTCGTCAGCCCATCCAACAGGTTCGCGTGTCTCGCAGCATGATTGGAGAATTCGCGGAACAGGCGTTTCAGCTCCAAGAGCCCCGCTCGGGTCAGTTCGATCGAGTGTGGGGCGAGCAGCGCGATAAACCGCCATGCCGCATTGCCATCGCGCGGCAAACGTTCGACCTCCGTCGGAGCGCTCAACATCACGATGCGTGACACCAGCGCGCCCTGCTCATTGACCAGATCGCCATCGTCGGCACCGAATCGCATCGTGCGAGGGAGGTCGCCATTCGAGCAGGTGACGTCTACCACGATCTGCTCAATCCCGGTGTCGGCAGCGGGTCGTCCGTCCAGTCCGACCAAATCGAGTGCGGCCTCCTTCTTGTCCGATGGAACAGCCGCGTTGCGTTGTTTGGGTACCCAGTAGGGACCGGCCGGTCTGGTATAGCTGCCGTGCATGAGCGACGTGAACGGATGAATGACGTTCGCCCGGGATGCGTTTGTCGTGGCGCGGACTGCGTCGACCGAGCAGATTTCGACGTCGGTGGCATCGGTATTCTGGGACCGGACGGGGTACGTGCCGCTGATCGGGTCTCGCTTGAGCGACAGCGACGTGAGTTGGAACAGGTTGACGATTGGCGTGCAAAAGAGCCTGAGATGGTCGGCCGACAGATTCTTCAACCTCTGGGCAGCCGGCGAATCCGGGTGAATACTGGAAATGGCGAGGTGGAGTGTCAGACGTTGCGCGGAGCCCGCCGCACGCGCGAGCGACGCGAGATCGACGTCGACGAAATCGAATTTCTTCGGATACGCAAAGTATTCGCTCAGCAACCTCAACGCTGCCGGGCCGTCATCTTCGTCAATCAGCCTCTCGGAATCACCGTAACCAACTGCGGCAAGGGGTGGCGCGTTCAATGCCTCCCAGCGATGTTCCGTGTCCTCGACGAAGGCTGCGGCCGTGTATATCGTCATCGCATCCATGGTGGCGCTGACGACTTCGCTGGCGCCACTGATGTGGATGCGCAACGGGTGGGGCATGGCGTCGATGCGGAAGTCCGGCCGGGCAACTTCGAAGGTGATGGAGAGCAGGCCAGCCGTGTTCGGGGGCAGCGCCACATTGGACGGGGCGGCCGATGCCGACGTGTAGCGCGCATCCGAAATACGTACGGGTGCCAGCGTGACGTCATAGACGGTTCGGAAACGGCAGTCTTCGGTCTTGCTGACCAGCTCGGTTGCGCGGGGAACGATGGACGGCTCGGTGATCTTGTCGAACATGTCCGAGACATCGAACTGGGCGACCGCGCATGCCGGAAACGCGCGTAGATACCGGGGGTAAAGCATGCCGAGGAGGGCGTCGGCAAACTCCGGATAGCTGTCATCGAGCCGACTGTCTATATCCGCCGCGAGGAGCGCGAACGACTGCAGCATTCGCTCGAGATGGGGATCTTCGGAACGGTCGCCGCTGATCCCGAGCCGAATGGCAATCTTGGGATAGCGTGATGCGAAGGCGGCAACCGATCGGCGTAGTAGTGCAAGTTCTCGTTCGTAATGCGGAAGCAGGTAATCCATCGCGTAAAGTGAGGAGCCGGCACGACGACAAAACTGTCTGTTCGCCGGTTGGCGGTTGCGCTGAATGGTGTCAGGCATACTAAGGTCGGCTGTCGCTATGATAACCGCTTAATCGACGACGCTCGTTGAAGTGTTCTCGACCGACTGGCAGGGCCGCGATGCCGCGATTGAGTGAAGTTCCCGAGCCGTCCACCGACCAAGCCTGATTCCAATAGACTTTCCGCAGCGAACGGCTGCCTGCACCGATGCGTCAGATACCTTTTCTTGCCTTTGCGCTCTCGGCCCTCGTGCCCGGTCTACTGTGGTCGTATTTCACCGGCGATCACGGGTCACTGAAATATTCCATTCCAATCGCCTATTTCGGCACGGCAGTGTTTGCCATTCCACAATATCTGCTGGTCGTGAAATACTGGCGCGTTTCCGTGATCGCATCGTGTCTGTGTGGCGGGATTACTGGATTGTTGACGTGGATTGCCACCTTTTTGATTTATACGTCGATCCGGGATGACGATCTTTTCAAAGCCGGTTTGTCGGCCGCTTTGGGGTTCCTGGCATTCGTATGCCTGGGCGCGGCGGCGGGATTCGTGTTCTGGCTCATGCATCGTTGGCAACGAGCCAAAGGCTGAGCCGTGCGCGCGAAGCCATGTCGCGCGCCTTCGTCGCGGCGGTTTCCGGTACCGGTCGCCTGGCGAGCACCCGTGTCGCGTGCGGCGCCTGTCGCGGGGCGCACTTGTCGGTCGAGGTGGGCGGCCACCCGCTTCGAGCGTTGGCAATCGTTTGCCCCCGGCCACCCGGACATCGGCTTTACCCTGATACGCACGCGTCGAACGCCCGCCGGCTCCCCGCGCCAGCGCTTCCGCGCCGATGCTGCAGTGCAATTGATCAGTATCTCGTAACAATAGCCCCGTCGCGACGCCCCGAAGTGCTCACTTTCGATACCAATCCTAACGATGTTTTGGGGTTCGCTAGTTTCGATATCGTCCGATAATTAGCTTTTATTTTCGTCTAAAATCGCGCTTCTTCTTACTTTTGGATGGAAGGCGTTTTGAAAAAACTGACGAAAAATCTCTCGCGCACGGCCATCGCCGCATGCGTTGCTTATGCCGGGCTCATGCCCTTATCCCGGCCCGCCGAGGCTCAGGTCGAACCTCTGAAGAATCCCGTCTACGGTGTGACCCTCGACGACCTGACCAAGCTGGACGCGATCGTCGCGTCGCTGCAGAACCTGCCGTACAAGCCCACCGTGCGTGTCGTGTTCGATCCGGGTACGTCTGCCGCCGACTACTACGCACCGCTGCTGCGCCTGCACGCAGTCGCGTACGTGATGGGCGAAGTCTACGATTCTTACTATTTCCCGACAGATCTCGCCACGTACAAGGCACGGACGCAGGAACTGGTGTCGCAGTTGAAGAACACGGTCGACGTCTGGGAGATCGCGAACGAAATCAACGGCGAATGGCTGCGTACTGACCCGAGCGGCACGAACTCCGTGGTCAACTCGGAAGAGCAGCAGATCGGTCAGATGGTTGCCGCGGCCAACCAGATCGTCAAATCGAACGGCGGCAAGACGGCCATCACGCTGTACTACAACGACGACAGCAAGGGCAACAACTGCTGGGAGAAGCCGCAGGATTACTGGAAGACGTGGCCGACCACCTTCCTGTCCTCGACGGTCCGCCAGCAGGCCGACTATGCGCTGTTCAGCTACTACCCGTACCAGGATTGCCCGGGGCTGAGTCCGACGTGGAAGAACGATTTTGCGGCGCTGGAAGGCATCTTCCCGAACGCGAAGGTCGGCTTCGGCGAAATCGGCACCTCGGACACCGCCGCGCCGGCATCGGTGCAGCAGAACCTGATCAAGACGTACTACCCGATGGTCAACAGCATGACCGATCCGCGTTTCATCGGCGGATTCTTCTGGTGGAACTACGTCGAGCAAATGCTCCCGTATTCGACGAGCTCGTACTTCCAGCTGTTGCGTCAAACGATCCTTCCGCTCAAGTCGCCCAACTAAGCGAAAAGCGCCGTTCAAGATCAAGCGTCAGCGTCGATGGCTAGAACCACAATGTCGCGCGTACCACGAGACCACGTGCGCGTGCCGCTGACGTCAACCCGAACCGGTATTGCACCGTGACATCCAGGTAGCTTGCCGGCGCGCTATACCGGCCTTCGCGAAACCAGTACCGCAACTGGATGCCCGGCCCGGCGCCGATCGCCGTCTTGTCCGGCTGTCGATTGTCGTGATCGCCGGCCACCGCGGCGTGCGGGTAGATGGTCAGCCGATCGCTGATCATCGGCAAGCGCCAGGTGTGCCCGTAACGCAACTCCGAATAAATGATGTACCGACCCGCGCTGATGAAGTACGCGCCCTCGACATACGCCTGCCAGCTGCGCCAGCTCGGTTCGGTCACCCTCAGGTCGGTCCCGGCTTCCGACGAATAACCCAGGCGCATCAGCCAGTCGGTCGTCGACAGGGCGCCGACGTGGAACAGCCGCTCGGCGGTCAGCACGACGTTCTGGTCGGGCAGCGGCTTGTAGCGTGCGCCCACCGAACCCTGCACGGTCGGCATGCCGGTCACGTTGCCTGTCCCGTCGTAGGCCGTGCCGTATCCGCGCACGAAGAACTGGAAGATGCGGCCGTTCTGATAGCCGATCTTCGGCGGCTGCCAATACACTTCGATACCCGGCTGCAACACGCTGATGGTGCCTTGCGGGCCGAACGCGGCCGACTGGTACGGCGCGCTCAGCACGAACCCCCAGGTGCGCTGAAGCTGCTCGACTTCCCGCCGATAGCCGAACTTGTGCTGCGCGTCGAACGTGTGTTCGTTTTCGTCGGCGTCGAGGCTGTGCTCGAACAGATCGATAGACTCCTGGTTCAGCCCGATCCGCTTGGCGGCGTAGCCCGCGTCCGCGTAGTTCATCGCGTTGCCGGCGCCGCCGGAAAATCCTTCCTGGAATGCATCGAGCGCCTCGCGATCCTTGTGGTCGCGCAGCAGGTCGTAGGCGTCCTGCAGCTTCTGTTGCGCGGTATTGTCCACTGGCGCCTGAGCGGCCTGATCGTCTTGCCGCGCCTGCGCCGCGATCGACGCGGCCATGTTGCGCTCGCCATCGGACGTCGCATCGCTGGTTGCCAGGTCCGCCATGCGGATCGCGGTGTCGCGGTCGCCTGCCTGCAGGCTCATCTGTGCGATACGCAACTGCACCACGGCCGATTTCTCATCGGCCAGCGGCGTCAGTGCAATGCCGGCTTCATGCGGACGCTTCGCCGCGAGCGCGCTGTCCGCCCAGGCGAGGCGCAGGTTGCGCTGCTGTTCCTTGCTCCATTTCCCGGTCGCGACGGCGGCGGCGAAATCGCTGCAGGCAACGTCGTAGCGCATCTGCCGCTGCGCCAGGTAGCCATGCTGTGCGCGTACCGCTGCACTCTTCGGAAAACGAACGATCAGCGATTCGGTCATCGCGTCCGCTTGGTCGACTTTTCCTTCCCGTCTGTAGACATCGACGAGCAGCAGCCCGAGCTGTTCGCTTCCAGGTTGAATCTTGATGGCACGCGACGCATACACTTCCGCGAGGGGCAGGTCGCCGGCATTGATCGCCTTGTAGGCGCTGTCGGCGAGCCGGTAGGCTTTGGGCGTCAAGTGCTGGGCGGCGGATGCCGGCGCCTGCCAGGCCAGCGACACGGCGATCGCCAGTGCGCTCAACCGTGCGCAGCGCTTGAGGCTGGCCGCGAGCGGGAATCTCGAATGCTTCATGCCTGTTCTCCCGACGGCTTTTTCGTGGGAGCGTCCTGCTGCGCCGACGGATCGCCGTCGCGTGCGCGTACGAGTTCGACGAAGCGCGAGTGCCGGGCGAGTTCGGCGGTAATCTCCAGATCGCAGGCAATGAAATAGGCCACCTTCGCCCGGGCGCCGCGCCGCACGACATCCTGTTCGTCCGGCGTGAGCGGCCGTCCGACCGCGATGTTCAACGTGCCGTCGTCCGCCGTTGAAAACGGGACGGCGCGATACGCGTACTGCAGCTCGAATGCCAGTGAATCCGCGAAGTGGCCCACCGCGACGTTGCTCAGGCACACCCGAGGCAGTTCGGCTTGCTCGGCGATTGCATCCGCCAGAGATTCGGTCGAGAGCGCGCTACCTTCGATCAACAACTCGCCCAGCCGCTTGCCGCAGATCAGCTGCTTCTCCAGGCTCGCCTGCAATTGTTCCAGCGTGACCACTCCCCAATCGACGAGAATCTCGCCGATCTTGAGGCGCACTTTGCCGAGTTCCTTGTTCGACAGGTAGGTATGACTGGTCTTGTCCCACGCGATGGGCTTGCCGCTCGCGAGATGGCCGAGATAGATGCGCCACGCGCGGCAGACCGCGTAGAAATTGATCAGGTTGTTGACGAACATCCGCGGAATCGACAGCAGCCCCTGGACCGGGCCGTTCAGCTTGCTGACGAAGTGATAGCGCTGCCCCGCACGCGCAAACAGCATGGCGGTGTTCACCCACAGCAGCGGCGCGACCCACGGGCTCGCCGCGAGGGCGGTGGCGCCGACAGGGATGGCATGGCCGGCTTTCTGAAGGGCGGCCAGCAACAGGAAGTTGAGCAGCACGCCATAGGCAATCACCGAAAACAGTGACGTCACGATGCCTTTGCGATCGTGGAAGAACATGTAGCGGGTGAGCAGGTTGCCTTTCCAGCCGAGTTGCTCCCAGCCCTGAAAGGCGATGCCGAGAATCCAGCGGGCGCGCTGACGGTAGGCGGTGCGAAATGTCTTGGGAAAGTACTCGCGTGTGGCCAGCAGGTTTCGATTGACGACGCTGCTGCTACCACTGGCACGCTCGGCCCCGGTGTCGCGCGCGATATCCGAAAGCGGAAAGCGGGCGAAGGTTTCCTTCATGCCGAGGTCCCTCAGCCGAAAGCTGAAGTCGTAGTCCTCGGTCAGCGAACTGGTGTTGAACGGGCAGCCGTTGCGTTCCTTCATCGCCGCTTCGATCGAGCGCCTGCTGTAGCACGACGCCACGCCCGCACCCGGGACGATGCCGGTCAGGCGGGCCCGCACCGGCACGTCCTTCTGGTGCGTTTCGCTGAAGTCGTCGAGGTAGCAGCCGGCGACGAACTCGTTCCACTTGCGCGGCAAGGACAGCACGGGAAGCTGGACCAGGTCGCTCTCCGCTACCGCGTGGTTGAGGTACTTGAGTTCGACCGGATGAATGACATCCTCGCAGTCGTGCATCACGACGCCCGCGAACTGGATGTGATGAACCGCTTCGTAGCGCAGGATGGCTTCGACGATCCAGTTCAGGCAGTCCGCCTTGCAGGTCGGCCCGTCGTTCATGACCGTCGCGCGCGTGACCCTGCCCGGATACCGGCGGACCATCCGTTCGACCTCGGCCGTGGTTTCGGCATCGTTGTGATAGGTGCCGACGAATATCACGTAGCGCTCGTATTCGAGGGTCGCCAACGTGTTTTCGATCATCTTGGCGATCACGTCATATTCTTTCCAGGCCGGCACCATCAGCGCCAGATGCCGTTCTTCCAGCGCGCGCAGCATGCCGATATCGATCGTTTGCGATTTTTCGCGGCGCAGGATCCGACCGATTTCAAATGACCAGTAACAGGCATCCAGCGTGAGGTCATCCAGTGTGCTGACCAGGATGACGATTGCGGTCACAATGGTGACAAGGTTCAGTGCATATAAATACGCACTCCAAATCATGTTATCCATCATTTTTTCCGCGCTGTTATCTTGTATTGAATTATTTCCCCTCGTACCGACGCAAGACGAAACGTTCCCCGTCTTCGCCGCCCCCGTCACGTCCACTCCGTGGTGTGTGCCACGCGAATGCCTGCCGCTCGAAAAGGCGCTGCGCCGGGCGCGACCTTCCTCGATGCAGCGTGTTCAGTGGATGACTTTTCGACAACCCGGTCCCTGCTTGCCTGCTTCCGTCCCAGCGTGCTTCAACACGCTTGCCGCCACGCCCCACCCGGCGCACGCGCAGTGCTCCCCGCGCACCGACTTCGCAACCCACTGCTCATGAAGCAAGTCGTGCGCCATCGCTGCGTGACCCTTGAGCCTGAGGGCGTCACGGGGCGTCGCACAGGATCGGCCCATCGAATCCGAGCCAAATGTTTCAGTGCTGAAACACGCGGTAGATCGACCGGATGACACATCGTTTTCAGACCCTCTGCCGGGCGTCGGCGGCCACCCTCGGTAAGTCGTCGCGCGATTCCTGCCGCGACCGGCCGGATGGATCGGCGTCGAACCGGAAATCAGGCGCCTCGGTCGTCATTTCGCATGCATGTCGTCCGCGGCAATGACCGCGTCGCATCGCTGCGAAGCGCCGCGATCAACTGGTTTTCCCTGAATCGTACGAACAGGCTTGGCGCGTTTGTCCGATTAAATTCGTGACACCGCCGCGTTGCACGCCTGAAACGTTTATCGAGGCAATTTTTGAGCTGAATTGATGCGCCAATTTCGGCACCTTGGCGCTATGCCCATTTGCGACGGATGGTACGGTTCTAGCTTGAAAGTCAAACCATCTCCTGCCGGATTTATTCGTCTGGTTTCAATCTCGCAGCAGAAATTCACGACATAACGCCCCGAATCCGGATGGCGCTTCGCCGTGCTCGTTTCGTTAACGAGATGAACTTATTTTGCATATCAAAGGATGAAAATCATGCCTTCGCATCGCAAGCAATCTTTTCGAAACGGGTTGAACACCGCCGGATCGCTCGTCGCATTGATCGCCACGCTTGTCTTCGCCGTCGGCGTTCAGGATGCGAGTGCGCAGCAGAACGGCAATTCTTCTGTCCAGAAGAAGGTGAAACCGCCTCCGCTGCCGACCGGCTCGGCTCAGGTCAAAGTGAAAGCAGGGATGTCCGACGAGGATTGGGACAAGGCATACAAGGAAACGGGCCGCCCGAAGTTCAGCAAGAATTCCGTCAAGAAATCCAATGGCAATGTGGAACGTGACTAGGGAGAAACGGCCATGAAAAAGATCTTGCTCGTCATCGCCCTGCTTGCCGGACTCGCGCAAATGACATTGCCGGGCACCGCGCATGCGCAGGCCACCACCGCCCATACGCTCGTGCTGTACGACAATCCGGCCAACGATCCGTATTCGAAGCTGGGCCTGATGTACAGCATCATGCTGAGGAACCTGCTGGGTCACTTCAATACGACGGTCGACCTGGTGCCGATCCAGAACTACACGTCCGGCATGATCGGAAGCCACGACGCGACGTTCTATATCGGCGACTACTACAACAACCCGATTCCGACGGCGTTCCTGAGCGACGTGATGACCGCCCAGAAGACGGTGGTCTGGTTCAAGTACAACCTGTGGGAACTGGCATGGAACACGGCCTACACGTTCAACCAGACCTACGGGTTCAGCTTCCAGGGCCTCGCCGGGATGAACGCGACGCCGTCGGCGAGCAATCCGAATCCCGGCTTCTACGACACGGTCACGTACAAGAACCTGTCGATGGTCAAGTACTACGCCTATGACGCGTCGACCGGCGTCATCAGTGCGGATCCGGACGTCGGCCTGACCCAGATCGTCGATGCCACCAAGGCGCAGGCGCTCGTCACCATCAAGAACAGCCAGAGCGGTGCAACCACGCCCTACGTCATGCGCTCGGGCAATCTCTGGTACTTCGCGGACATGCCGTTTTCCTACATCGGCCCGACGGATCGCTACCTGGTGATTTGCGACATCCTGCACGACATTCTGAAGACCAATGCACCGGTGAATCATCGTGCGCTCGTCCGCCTGGAGGATCTCGACGCGTACACGACGACGAGCTCGATGCAGCAGCTGTCGAATTACCTGTACTCGAAGCGGATTCCGTTCACGATGGCCACCATCCCGTTGTATACGGACCCGAACGGTTATTACAACGGCGGCGTGCCGGAGACGATCCATCTGGCGCAGGCGACCGGCCTCAAGAGCGCGCTGAACTATGCACTCGCGCGTGGCGGCTCGATCGTGATGCACGGATATACGCACCAGTACGATTCGACGCCGAATCTGCAGAACGCCGTGAGCGGCAGCGATTACGAGTTCTGGTTCGCCGTGCAGAACCGACCGGTCGATGAGGACTCCGTGCAATGGGCGGAAGGCAGGATGACCGATGGTCTGCTCGAGTTCACGACCAACGGCTACAAGGTCGTCGGCTGGGCTGCGCCGCAGTACCAGATGTCGCCCGCGGCATCGTCGGCGACCGCGCTCACGTTCCCGACCACGTTCCAGCGGGCCGTGTACTACACGTCGACCAATCCGCAAATCGGAACGGGGGCAGCCAACCAGGACTTTTCCGCCGGGCAGTTTTTCCCGTACATCATCAACACCGATTACTACGGGCAGCGGATCATTCCGGAGAACCTGGGCAGCGTGCAGTACAACATCTGCAATATCGACCCGTTCTCGTGCATCACGTACACGTGGCAGCAAATCGTGACCAATGCCCAGTATGGTCTGGCGGTGCGGGACGGGTTCGCATCGTTCTTCTTCCATCCGTACTGGCTTGAACCCGATCTCGGATTGCCGGCGTATCGGGACTTCCAGAGTCTCGTCACCGGCATCACGAATCTCGGCTACAAGTGGGTGGACGGCACGACGGCCAAGTGAGGGCGCCGTAGCGGCAACCCCGTGCGACCCGCATCGACAACGCGGGTCGCACGTTTGCATTTGATCGGCTACGATGACGCGCAGGCATGCTTCCCGGGGAGCCAGCGATGACCACGTACGCGATCCCGGCCTTGCGCAGGATTCGTCTGCGCATGGGCCGGTTTCGGCTCGCAGCACGGCCGGGCCTGCTCGCCGCCGCGCCGCGTTCGCCCCGGGCGGCAACGCTTGCGGCCATCGGCGCATCGCTCGTCGTGGCCGCCTGCAGCTGGACCGCGCACGACGTGCACGCGGACGGCATCGTCTGGCAGGTGGACAACTCGACGACGAACCCGGTCGGCAACTGGCAGATGCTCGGCATCAGCGATCTGCTGATTCAATGGACCGTCGTCGACGATGCCGCGTACATCCCCAACACCCGCATTCAGCCTGCTGCGCACCTTCCCGACTGGGAGCGTATCGGTCGTGAGCCGTGGGCCAGAAACGTCATCCTGGGCCTGGCCGGCTACCAGGACGAAAAGCGTGCGCGCACCCATCTGTCGACGCTCGCCGACCAGTCCCTGGAAGTGGCGCACGCATCCGTCCCGCTGCATGTCACCGGCTACTACTTCCCGGTCGAAATCGATCCGACCTGGCAGGATGCCCCCAAGCTCGCCGCGGTCCTGCAACGGCTGCCGCGTCCGCTCTGGGTGAGCGTGTACGACCAGACCAATATCGGCGGAAAGGCGCTCGCGGACTGGCTCGCAACGTGGCTGCCTGCGGACGTCGGCGTGTTCTTCCAGGATGGTTGCGGCGTCTATGCCCGCGAGCCGTATGTCGCGCGCAGCTACCTCGACGAGCTGGTTGCAAAGCTGGGCAAACGGCGCGTGCGGGTCATCGCCGAGGCGTTCCGGCCCGCCGAGCGCGGCGGGTTCCGTTCGGCCAGCGCCGACGAGTTGAGCAGGCAACTGCTGGCGTATCGCGGCTATTCGGTCTATCTGTTCGATGGTCCGCACTATGTGTCGGACGACCTCACGCGCGCGCTCTCGACGTGGAAGCCCGGGCCGCCGCCGGTCGCGCCTGCGGGGCCGGCGCACTGAGTCGGCGCGATCCCGGCAAGCGGGGCGAACGCTTCGCGAAACAATCGGCCCGATTGGCTTTCTGCCGGCAACGCGTGCCCGGAATCCGGTGTCGAGACGCCGGGAACCAGCGCGTTTCGCATCCCCCGGCCAAGGCCCATTTGATGACCAAACCGCAAGACCTAGTGCATAGATATCGTTTGCCGCGGCCTTAATGACTATCGACAATCGTGGCTCGATTTCACCGCCGTGGCGCCAGCAGCGCCGCGGTGGCCGGCATCGGGCGGCTATCCCGGCCGTCCGCGCCATCCAGCTCACGACGACATGTACGCGTTCACTCCCTCATTCCAGAATCCCGCCGGTTCGCCGATCCGCGAACTGTTCAAGTACCTGTCCGAACCGGGCATGATTTCCTTCGCGGGCGGCTATCCGGCCAGCGACCTGTTCGACGTCGACGGCCTGAACGCGGCCGCCGAGCGCGCGTACGCGCAGCCCGTGCGCTGCCTGCAATATGGCCCGACCGACGGCCTCGCCGACCTGAAGCAGCAGCTGATCGCGCTGATGGCGCGCCGTGGGGTGGCGTGCACGTCGGCCGAACTGCTCGTCACGACCGGTTCGCAGCAGGGCCTCGACCTGTTGCTGCGCGTGATGGTGTCGCCCGGCGACGTGGTTTTGACCGAGCAGCCGGCCTATCCGGCGACGCTGCAGGCGATGCGTCTGCAGCAGGCGCGCATCGTGACGATTCCGGTCGACGGCGACGGTCTCGACGTCGATCGTCTTGGCGACCAGCTCGCGTCCGGCGCAATCGCGCAGCCGAAGTTGCTCTACACGGTGCCGACCTTCGCAAACCCGACGGGTGCGACGCTCACGCGCGAGCGCCGGCTGAAGCTGCTGCGTCTCGCGGTGCAATACCGTTTCCTGATCGTCGAGGACGATCCGTACGGCGACCTGCGGTTCGCGGGCGAGGCTGTGCCGTCGATGCTGGCACTCACCGATGAAGTGGACGGCGCACGCGACTGGCTCGTGCATTTCGCGAGCCTGTCGAAGATCGTCGCGCCGGGGCTGCGCGTGGGCTGGACGATCGCGCCGGCCGAGATCGCGCGGCGCTGCGTGATCGCGAAGCAGACGGTCGATCTGTGCAGCACGCCGTGGACGCAGGCGGCCGCCGCCGAATATCTGGCCGACGGCGCGCTCGAACGCCATCTGCCGCGCATCACGGCTGCCTACCAGCGCAAATGCGAGGCGATGTGCGACGCACTGCGCGACGGCCTCGGCGATGCGATCGAATTCCATCGTCCCGAAGGCGGGATGTTCGTGTGGGCGCGGATCGGCGCGGTGTCGTCGGACGTGCTGCTGCAACAGGCGATCGCGAACAAGATCGTGTTCGTGCCGGGCAAGGCATTCTTCGCGGACAACGTCGACGCGTCCTCGCTGCGGCTGTCATTTGCCGCACCGGACGTCGACGCGATCCGGGAAGGCGTTGCGCGCCTCGTGCGCGCGTATGGTGCGGCGCTGGCCGCTTGAGGAGACATCCACATGAAACTCACCGTCAACGACACCGTATCGATGGGCGCAGCACCGGGCGCGGGCGATCACCGGCCGGTTGAGCACCGTTCGTCGCAGATCAGCGCGGGGCCGCAGTATGTGGCCGACGTGCTCGGCCGCTTCGGCGCGGAGCCGGCAGCCGACCTCGGCGAAGCGGCATCGGTCGTACTCGGCTACAACTGAGCCGCACGGCGACGGCCGGCGCGCCATGCGCGTGCCATCGCCGCCGCAAACGGTTAAGCTTGCGCGATCGCCACCCGCACGATCGCCGCTTCGTCATGCCCGACTCAATGTTCGAATCGCTCGCGCAAACCTACGAGCGCCTGTGGTCCTGCCTCGAATCCGGCGTGAGCGCGCAGCGCTCGCCGTTCACGATGCTGCAGGCCGCGACGCTCGGTATCGACGGCGCGCCGAAGGTACGCACGATCGTCTTGCGCCAAGTGAGCCGCGCCGATCGCGTGCTGTCGTTTCATACCGATGCGCGTTCGGAGAAGGTCGCGGAGCTGCGCCGCGATCCGCGCATCGCGCTCGTCGGCAACGATCTCGATGCGCTCGTGCAGATTCGCGTGGAGGGGGGTGCATCGATCTGCGACGACGACGCGCAACGGCGCGCGATCTGGCAATCGAGCCGCCCGCATACGCTGCTGCTGTATCGCGCGCCGTTGCCGCCGGGTACGCCGGTCGAGTCGCCTGAGGCGGCGCATGTCCCGGCAAGCCAACGTGCCGAGCCAGCCGGCGACGGTTATGAAAACTTCTGCCTGCTTCACGTGACCGCGACGCGCATCGACTGGCTCGAACTCGCGCGCAGCGGCCATCGCCGCGCGGTATTCGATCTGCACGCAGGCGGCTACGAAGGCCGCTGGATCGCGCCCTGACCCTGCTGTTCGTCGGACACTGCCTGCGCGATCATCCACTCGCGCATCACGGCGATCGCATCGTCGTCGCGCCGCTCGGCCGGATACACGAGATAGAACCCCACCGACAGCGGAAACGCAAAATCGAACGGCTTGCACAGCCTGCCCGCGGCGATGTCGCGCTCGACGAGCGGATCGGTCGCGAGCGCGATGCCCTGGCCGGCGACGGCCGCATCGATCGCGAGCGACGTCTGGTTGAAGCGCAGCCCCTTGTGCGGATCGATGTCGACGGGTTCCGGCATCGCGGCGAGGAACTCGGGCCACAGGTCGTGCGCGTCGTGCAGCAGCACCTGGCCCGCGAGCGCGCTCGACGACGCGGGCGCGGCCAGCAGCGTGGGGCTGCACACCGCGCACACGTCGAGCGGGAACAGCGCATGCGTGGCGAGATGCTTGCCGAACGGCGGCTTGCCGTAGCGAATCGCGAGATCGACGCCGTCGTGGCGGAACGTCGCGAGCTGCGGGTCGGCGATCACGCGCACGTCGTAGTCGGGATGCGCGTCGGTGAACTGCGCGAGTCGCGGGATCAGCCATTTCGACGCGAACGACGGCGTCGTGCTGATCGTCAGCGCGGCGCGCCGCTTCACGAGCTTGTCGGTGGCGTCGGCGATCGCGTGCAGCGCGCGCTGCACGTCGGAGAAATAGGCGGCGCCGTCGTGCGTCAGCGCGAGGCCGCGCGGCAGGCGTTCGAACAGTTTCAGGCCGAGCACGTCCTCGAGGTGGCGCACCTGCTGCGCGACGGCGCCCTGCGTGACGCCGATCTCGTCGGCCGCGGCGCGGAAATTGAGGTGCCGCGCGGAGACTTCGAACGCGCGAAGCGCATTCAGCGGCGGCAGGCGGGAGGGGCGAGGCGGCATCGTCAGGCTGTAGAAAAACTATCGACTGGAGGCAGAAATACTGGTTCGACAGTCGGTATCGATGCGCCTACATTACCACCATGGCGCACCGAACGGCGGCTGCGCGGCGGCAGGATCCGAACGAGGAGCAGATCGTGACTGTAGAAAAAGTGGCGTTGATCACGGCGGCGGGCAAGGGCATGGGCGCGGCGATCGCGCGCGAACTGGCGGCGACGGGCTATCGCGTCGCGCTGATGTCGCCGTCGGGCAGCGCGGTGGCGCTCGGCGAGGAGCTGGGCGGGTTCGGCATCCAGGGCTCGGTGACGGAAGAGGCCGACATCGACCGGCTCGTGCAGGAAACGGTCGCGCGCTACGGCCGCATCGATGCGGTCGTGAACAACACCGGGCACCCGCCGAAGGGCGAGCTGCTGGCGATCACCGACGACAACTGGCACGCGGGGCTCGACCTGATCCTGCTGAACGTGGTGCGCGTGATGCGCCGCGTGACGCCGATCTTCCAGAAGCAGGGCGGCGGTGCGGTGGTCAACATCTCGAGCTTCGCGGCCGACGCGCCCGAGCAGCCGATGCCCGTTTCGTCGGCGCTGCGCGCGGCGCTGAGCGCGTGGACGCGTCTTTACGCGGAACGCTATGCGGCCGAGAACATCCGGATGAACGCGGTGCTGCCGGGCTTCATCGACAGCTGGCCGGAAACGCCGGAGATCGTCGCGCGCATTCCGGCCGGCCGCTTCGGCAAGACCGGCGAGATCGCGAAGACGGTCGCGTTCCTGCTGTCCGACGGGGCGGGCTACATCACCGGGCAGAACATTCGCGTCGACGGCGCAATCGTCAAGGCGCTCTGAGCGTCACACGGGCGAGCGGCCGCGCGGGCCGCTCGCCGTGAGACTCACTGCCTGACGGCGCACGAAGCTCCGCCTCCGGTCATCGCTGAAGCGTCCCGGGCGAGAGATCGGGAAGCGGTAAGTCCCGTGTTTCCATGCGTCGGTTTGGGTGTGAGACGCGTGGGCGGCGTAGCGACGAACGGTCAGAAATCCAGCAGCAAATTTCCGGGATCGCGATCGACGAGCGGCGCGTGGCCGGCGATCAGTGCCGCGCGTTGCCCCGGCCGCACGAGCTTCTGGAGCTGACGCACGACCATCACGCCGTCGATCGGGCTGACGACCGGAACGCGCGCATTGATCTCGGGGCTGTCGAGGCGCACGATCTCGGCAAACGTCTCGCCCGCGGCAATCCGCTCCCCGGGCGCGCGCCGATACACGATCACGCCGGCGCAAGGGCAGCGGACATGGGCCGCGCCTTCCAGCGGAAACGCTTCGGGTGACGTGATGCGGGCGCAATCGTTGAACCCGTCGGGCAAAGACAGGACCCCTTCGGATTCGGCGAAGCGCAGCAACCTTCCGGCATCGGTCGACGCGAGCGCGTCGCTGACGTCCGACTGCCCGCGCAATTCGATCGTCGCGGAAAAGCCGCTGGCCTCGCCATCGAACAGGCCGGCCCGCTGCAGTTCGCCCCATGCGCCGGAATGACTCTGATCGAACGCACCGCCTCCGGCTCGCGCCGGTTCCAGCAGCACGACCGGGGCGTCGATCCATCGCGCCACCTTGATCGCGCGTTCGCGCTGGAGCGTCGACGCGTAGACGTGGGCGATGGCATCGGTGTCGCAATGAAGGTCGATGACGATGTCGTGCTCGATCGCCAGCCGGGTCAATTCAAGCTTCATCGCGGCAGCGGGGCTCATTGCATTGCCGCCGTCCAGCAGGCCGCGAAAGAAGCGCTTCCACTCGGAACGCGTGAGGCTCGCGGCGTCGTCTTCGCGCAAACGCTGTTCGACGGCTCGCCCGAGTGCCGGGAAGTTCCTGTTGAAGTTCTCGCCGTTCTCGAAATCGAATCGCCCGACGACAGGGCCGAAGAGCCGCTGCGACAGGCCGATCGGATTGGAAAACGGGACGACCGTGACGCAACCGTCGATGCGCCCGGCCCGGTCGAGCGCGTGCAGCGCCGCGAGCATGTGTTGCAGGACGAGCAGGCCGGGATGCTCGTCCGCATGCAGGCCGGCGTGGAAATAGAGGCTGCGGCCGTGATCGATCTGGCCGAACCGGTGTGCCGTCAGGCTGAGCGCCACACCCGGCGCGGGCGACGGCAGGGGAATCTCGATGCGTCGATAGGTCATGCGTAGTCTCCTCAAATGGGGTGCGGCGCCGTGGAAGCGCGGACGCCGACGAAACGCTCGTTCGGCGATTCCCGACAAGCGCCGGGCCTCATGACTGAATTTAGATTTTCTAGTCTACTCTGGACATTTTGGTTTAGGAAGTGGATACTTTGACCAGGTTGTTCCGCAGGGATGTCGGGTCGTCATGGAATTCGCGCTCGGGCAACAGGCGGAAGCTGCCTGCCGCGGAGATGTCGTGCCGGACGAGGTGCCCACCTGCTCGCTGTCTACACGCGCGGCCGATGGCAGATCGCGCAATCCATATCAAAGGAACGGACTGACATGAAAATCAAGGAATTCGGTGTCGAGCGCTGGATGGATCTTTACGAGCACCACTGCACGTACAACCTTGCGGAAACGTGCGTCGAATCGCTGACCGTCGACCAGCTTCTCACGCTGACCGGCCGTCAGGAGTCGGTGCTCGACGAGCTGCGGCCGATGAAGCTGACGTATGGCGCGATCGAAGGGACCGCCCGGCTGCGCGAGGCCATCGCTCGCACGTATTCGAAGCAGTCGGCGGAAAACGTCATCGTGACGCACGGCGCCATCGGCGGGAATGCGCTGATCTACGAAACGCTCGTGGAACCCGGCGACACCGTTGTCTCGGTCCTGCCGACTTATCAGCAGCACTACTCGATTCCGGAAAGCTATGGCGCGAACGTCAAGGTCCTGAAGCTGCGCGAAGAGAACGGCTTCCTGCCGGATCTCGCCGAACTGGAGTCGCTCGTCGACGGAAAAACGCGACTCATCGCGATCAACAACCCGAACAACCCGACGGGATCGCTGATGGACGAAGCGTTTCTGCGCAAGGTCGCGGATATCGCTCGGCGTTGCGGCGCCTATGTCCTCTGCGACGAGGTGTATCGCGGCACGGACCAGGAGGGGAGCGGGTATAGCGCATCGATCGCGGACCTCTACGAAAAGGGCATCAGCACGGCCAGCATGTCGAAGACCTATTCGCTCGCCGGGTTGCGTCTCGGCTGGATCGCCGGCCCGACCGACCTGATTCGGGCAGTCGCCGTCCATCGCGACTACAACACCATCAGCGTGGGGATGATCGACGACTACTTCGCCACCCTGGCGCTCGAACACCGCGATGCGATCATGAAGCGCAATCTCGACATCGTCCGCACCAATCTCGCGATCCTCGCGGCGTGGGTCGATCGGGAACCCGCGATTTCCTGGATCAAGCCGAAGTCGGGAACGACCGCGCTCCTGAAATATGCGTACGACATGCCGTCGCGCGATTTCTGCGTCGAATTGCTGGAAGCGACGGGCGTGATGTTCACGCCGGGGAGCGCGCTCGAGATGGAGGGGACTATCCGGATCGGTTACGCAAACCACCGGGATGTCCTCGAGCAGGGGCTGGCGCGCGTGTCGGATTTCCTGCGGACGAAGTCAAGCTGACGGGGCCGGTATCGAGCCGCTCGGGTGGGCCGTTGCCGCGCCCGGCCGGCGCGGCCGTCACGCCGTTACCGGCGCCGAAGCAGTGCCGAATCCGTCATTCGAGCCCGCGCATGTCCCGCAAGTGCTGGTAGACGGTAGCGCGTCCCATGTCGAGCACGTTCGCGACATAGTGGGCGGTACGCTTGCCGTTGAAGCCGCCCTGCGCGTACAGGGCCTTGACGAGCTCGCGCTTGTGTTTCCGGGACAGCGAGTCGAGCGCGAGCTGACGTTCGCGTAGCCAGGTGTGCAGGAACGTGTTGATGCGCTCTTGCCAGTCATCGTTGAACAGGGCTTCCTGCGGTCGCACGGGGCCCGCACCGGTCACGAACAGGTCGAGTGCGTGCCTGATGTCGTTGAATGCCGCGATATTGAAGTTGATGCACACGACCCCGATCGGCTCCGACGATTCACCGGGTACGAGGACGCTGACGCAGCGCATCTGACGGCCGTCCCAGTTCGTTTTCTCGTAGGGCCCCATCACGTGCTCGATCGCGGACGCCTTGAATTCGTCCAGGGCCGAGTCGTCTCCGGTTTCGCGCTTCGAGAGGTTGTTGGCGATGTAAGCGACGGTTTGCGTCGCGAGATCGTGGATCACGACTTCCGCGAAAGGGAAGAACAGCGCGGCGATACCGTCGGCGATGCGCCGATATCGATCGAGCGGGCGTTGATCGGCGAGGGCTTGTTTCGGCTTGCGGAGGAGCATCTTTCGTCTGCCAATCGGGATGGGTTCAGATCGTGAGCAACGAGACGGGCGGGGGCGTCACGGCGCTACGCCGGTCAATTGCCCGGTGTGTCCGCGGTAAACGGGACGGCGATGACCGCTACGGTATCGTCGCGCCGGACGAGTGCCTGGCCGTTCAGGCAGAGCAGTACGCCCTCCCGTGGCGCATGAACGGGCGCCGGTGGTGTCGTCCGGTCCATGTAATGCTGAACCCCCAGAACGTCTCCCTGCCGGACCGTTGCGCCGAGCTCGACCATCGGTTCGAAGAGTGCCGTATCGTCGGCCAGCACCGTGTATTCGGAGCCTGGCACGTGGAGCACGCGGGACGCAGGCGCCGGCGTTCGACAGTCCGCGCGACGGAAGTGTCCGAGATGCCGCAGCAGCCGATGCAGCCCGTCATGCGTCAGCTTGATCGTTGACGGCGTGACCAGTGCACTGCCGCCGAGTTCGCTTGCCAGCATCAGCTTTCCGGCGCGTTCCACGACATCGTCGATCATGACGTCGGCATGATCCTCGCGCAGCACGACCGTGAAGGGCGCATCGAAGCTTCTCGCCGCGTCGATGAACGCAGCCGTGCGCGATGCATCGGATTGCTCATGAACGAACATGCACGGATGAAAGCGCAGCGTGCGGCCGCCGGAATGCAGATCGACCACATGGTCGACGCGCGGAACGAGTTCGTACGAAATGAAATGTGCGAGGCGCTGCGTGACCGAGCCTCTGTCGTTGCCCGGAAACTCCCGATTCAGGTTGCAGTTGTCCAGCGGAGACAGGCGGGCGCCGTCCAGTACGGCAGGCAAATTCAACGACGGGATGATGATGACCGAGCCTGCGAGCGCGCGCGCATCGAGCGCATGCGCGAGCTTGGAGAGTGCAATCTGGCCTTCGTACTCATCGCCATGACTTCCCCCCAGCAGCAGCGTCGACGGTCCGACGCCGTTCCGGAAAAAGAAGACCGGGATGCGCAGATTTTGCCAGGCGCTCGTGTTGGTGGAACTCGGCAGTTCCAGGTAGGCCGCCTGGCGTCCGTCGAGCTGCCAGTCGATATTCAGTCGCGTCATTGACAAACCTCTTGCGGTGACGGGAGTGCGTCGCGTGACGGCGACGCCGGATGCAGCGGCTCGCTCCCCGGTTTCGAGAAGCGAGGACAGGGTTGGCACGGGGTGCATCCATCTTGATGGATCACAAAATCCAGTTTAGACTAAAAAGTACATGCCGATCAATCGACGTCGACGGCAAGGTGGTCGGGCAATTCGGTCTCGTTCCTGAAGACGCGACGCGCCCGCCGCATCGATCGTTTCATGGACCTAACCCGGTGTGAGGAGAGAGCGATGGGGAAGCACGGAGTTCGCGCGGTATTCGCGGTTGCGCTTGCGGCGATGGCGATGTGGGGACCAGGGGCCCATGCGGAAGGCATCAAGACCATTCGGTTCGGCCTGGAAGCCGCCTATCCCCCGTTCGAATCGAAGGCGACGTCCGGGCAGCTCCAGGGCTTCGACATCGACCTCGGGAATGCACTCTGCGCGCAACTGAAGGCGAAATGCGTGTGGGTGGAGAACGCGTTCGACGGCTTGATCCCCGCGTTGCAGGCCCGCAAGTTCGATGCCATCGATTCGGCGTTGAACATCAACGCGAAGCGGGCCGAACTCGTGGATTTCACGGTGCCGCTGTATCTGACGCCGGCCCAGCTCGTCGCCCGCAAGGGCAGCGCGCTGCGGCCGACGCCCGAGGCACTCGCGGGGCATAGCGTCGGCGTGTTGCAGGGGTCGATCCAGGAACAGTATGCGAAGCAGATGTGGGCGTCGAAGCATGTGAACGTCCAGAGCTATCAGACCCAGGACGAGGCGTATGCGGACCTCGCGATGGGGCGGATCGATGCAACGTTCGTGGACGCGACGTCGGCGAGCCTCGGTTTCCTGAGCAAGCCGAACGGAAAGGATTTCGCCTTCGCCGGGAACCCCGTCAATGATGCGAAAATCATCGGCACGGGTGTCGGCATTGCGGTGCGCAAGGGCGACAACCAGCTTCGCGAGGCGCTCAATGGTGCATTTGCCGAACTCAAACGCAACGGCACCTATCGGCAGCTTCTGAACAAGTACTTTACGGTGGACCTGGCCGTGCATTGACCGGCGACGGACGTGTACTGCGTCAGGTCTGCATCGATTCGGAAAAACAGACATGAGCAGAGCACACACGCCCGCCACCAGCGCCACGGGCAAGACCGGCGATCGGACCAAGGCGAGCCCGACGAAGCGCGGCAAGCGACAGGCGGGTATGGGGCAGGTTGCCCCGCACCGCGCGGTTGCCGATGCGATCGCACTGCTGTTCCAGCCTTACACGGAAGTCGTGCTTCACGATCTCGCGACGCAAACGGTCGCCTATGTGGCGAACAATCTGTCGAAGCGGGAGGTCGGCGACGATTCGGCGCTCGAGGAAATCGGGTTCGACGAGCGGGAGAACGTGATCGGCCCGTACGAAAAGCTGGGCTGGGACGGCCGCAAGATCCGCTCGATCAGTGCGGTGTTGCGGACCGAGGCGGGTGAGCCCGTTGGGGTCATGTGCATCAATTTTCACCAGGCCGCGCTCGATCAGGCCAAGCAGGCCCTGGAATTGTTGTTGTCGAGCGCGGTGCTGCAGCCGCAGCCGGAGAAGCTGTTCCGCGACGATTGGCAGGATCGGGTGAATGTCTTCCTCGATCACTGGCTGCAGGAGCGCAAGCTCGCGCTGTCGATGCTGACACGGGAGCATAAGCGCGAACTCGTGGCGGCCTTGTATGCGGAAGGCGCGTTCAACGGAAAGAGCGCCGCGAACTATGTCGCCAAGGTCCTGGCGTTGGGGCGTGCGACGATTTTCAACTATCTGAAAGAGCTAAGAGGTGAAGGGTGACGGAAGATTTGTTTGACCGGATCGAGGAAGCGCATCGCGCGATTCGTCCTCAGGTGGCCGTGACGCCGCTGACGTTCAGCCCGATGCTGTCCGCGGCTTCCGGGTGCCAGGTGTATCTGAAGTGCGAGCACCTGCAACATACCGGCTCGTTCAAGTTTCGCGGCGCGACGAACAAGGTGCGGCTCCTGGATCCGCAGACGCGGCGCAACGGTATCCTGACCGTGTCGAGCGGAAATCATGGCCAGGGCGTGGCGCTGGCGGGCAAGCTGGCGGGTGTCCCGGTCACGGTCTACGCGGCGAGCACGGCCTCTCCGGTCAAGCTCGAGGCCATCCGTGCGCTCGGCGCCGAGGTCGTGACCCTCGACGACTCGAATCTCGGCGTCGAACTGGAAGCCGCCCGCCAGGCGCAACTGAAGGGGATGAAGTTCGTTTCCCCTTACAACGATCTCGACGTGATTGCCGGTCAAGGCACGATCGGCATCGAGATACATGAGCAGGCGCGCGCGGAACACGTGCAACTGGCCGCGGTGTTTGCGTCGGTGGGCGGCGGCGGGCTGATTTCCGGCGTCGGCACGGCCGTCCGCCGCCTGATTCCGGGCGCGGCAGTCGTCGGATGCTGGCCGGCCAATTCGACGGCACTCTACAGCTCGTTGAAAGCGGGGAAGATTGTCGAGAGCGAAGAGCTCGACACGATTTCGGACGGCACCGCGGGCGGGATCGAACCGGACACCATCACGTTCGACATCGGCCGGAACGTGATCTCGGATACGACGCTCGTCACCGAAGAAGAAATCAAGGCCGCCATGAAGCGTGTCGCGCAGACCGACCGCTGGATGGTGGAGGGCGCGGCGGGCGTCGCGTTGGCGTCGATGCTGAAGCGCGCGCCCGAATACCAGGGGCGTGCGGTGGCCGTGATTCTGTGCGGCCGGAACATCGTGCTGGAAAAATTCATCGAGGCGGTGCAATGAAGATCTGGAGCAAAGACGAGATCGTTGCGCGCTTCGACGCCGATCGCGCGGTGCGGATGATCGAGCAGGGGTTCATCGCCTATTCGCGGAAGGCGGTGCTCGTTCCGCCGATTCAGAACTTCTATTTCGCCGCGGCCAACGGCGATTGCTGCGTCAAGTCGGCGTATGTCGAAGGCGCGGAGACTTTCGCCGTCAAGGTGTCGGCCGGTTTCTACAACAATCCCGCCGCGGGTTTGCCGACGAACAGCGGCCTCGTGATGATTTTCTCCGCGAAAACGGGCGAGCCTGTCGGCTTGCTCCAGGATGGCGGATGGCTGACATCGGTGCGCACGGCGATCGCCGGCCAGCTGGCCGCCCGGGTATTGGCGCCACGCGAGGTGCGCGGCATCGGCATCATCGGGACGGGCGATCAGGCGCGGTTCCAGCTCGAATACCTGAAGCCCGTCACGACCTGCCGCGACGTCCACGCGTGGGGGCCGAACGCCGGACGGGGCGAGCGCTTCGTGGCCGATATGTCGGCGCAAGGTTTCCACGTCACGTTGCACGACAGCCCTGAGTCGGTTGCGCGACACGCGAACCTGATCGTGACGACGACGCCGTCGCGCGAAGCCCTGCTGAAGTCCGAATGGATTGCCGCAGGCACCCACATCACCGCGGTCGGTGCCGACGGCCCGGGAAAACAGGAGCTGGATGCGCGGATCGTCGCGAGCGCGCATGCGATCGTCGTCGATTCGATCGCGCAATGCAGCAAGTACGGCGAGATTTCGCATGCGTTGTCCGCCGGGTTGATTCAGGAAAGCGCGCTGCTGGAACTGGGCGATGTGCTCGCGCGAGGCGGGCGTGCGCGAGATGACCGGGATACCACGCAAATCACCGTTGCCGACCTGACGGGCGTCGCGGTGCAGGACGCTCAGATCGCGGATAGTGTCGTCAGCCACGGCAATTGAGTGCCCCGATTTTCCGGCGCAAGGTGTCCTCCGCACCTCTCGCCGGAAAGCCCCGTATTTCCGCGTGACGCGATGCGCGACACCATTTCGTTATCCTGGATGACGAGCGTCGCGACGTCCGCTATGCGGATCGATCGGAGGATCGCGCGCACCACTTCAACGCGGTCTCGTTATCCGCTGCTGGCGTCGTCGGGCAAAGCGGCCGCCTGATAGCGGAAACGGCCGCGACTTGATCGGAGAGTGCGGAAGCCGCACGGCGCTTCCGCACACGATTGAATGACATGTCGATGAAATACACCCTTCCCGACAGAAACATTCCATCGTAATTATTTGATTGAAAAGCGATTTTGATAAAAATCAAAAATATATCGCACGAATGATCTGGTGTATTGAAACCCTCAATACAATGATTCGCGACTGCACATGCGTGCGGACTGCTCCTCCTGTTTATTGGCTCGCGGCAGAAAGGTAAATCGACCTTTCTATAGTTTCGCGCAGTGAAAAAATACGACCCGAGGTTTCGCGATGACGAATCACGACGTGCGCGAGTCGCACGTGTCCGGCAATGGCATGCGGCCCCTTGAAGGCAAAAGGGGAATCGTCGTCGGCATGGCGAACGAGCAGAGCATCGCGTGGGGATGTGCGCGAGCTTTTCACGCAGCAGGCGCCGAGCTGGCCGTGACCTGGCAATCCGACCGGGCGTTGCCGTTTGTCGAGCCGCTGCTGGAACAGCTGAAGCCGGCGATTGCGATGCCCGTCGACGTGAGCCGGGCCGACCAGATGCACGCGGTGTTCGACATGATCGGCGAGCAGTGGGGCGGCCTCGATTTTCTGCTGCATGCCGTTGCCTATGCACCGAAGGCCGATCTGCACGGGCGGGTTGTCGACAGCTCGCCGGAAGGGTTCGCGCTCGCGATGGATACCTCCTGCCACTCGTTCATCAGGATGGCAAAGCTTGCCGAGCCGTTGATGACGTTCGGCGGCAGCCTGATGGCGATGACCTATATCGGCGCCGACCAGGTCATCGCGGAGTACGGCGTGATGGGGCCGGTCAAGGCGGCGCTGGAGGCCACCGTCCGCTATCTGGCGGTCGAACTGGGGCCGGCCGGCATCCGCGTGCATGCGGTTTCGCCCGGCGCGTTGCCTACGCGGGCGGCCTCCGGGCTGCCGAACTTCGATCACCTGCTTGACGACACCGCACGGCGCGCGCCGTTGCGCCGGCCGCTCGACATCGACGACGTCGGCGCGTTGTGTACCTTTCTTGCCAGCGATGCCGCACGTGCGATGACCGGCGGCGTTCACTACATCGACGCGGGGATGCACGTGCTCGGCTGACGCGAGGCGGCCGCTCCCGGAATGCGTCGAGACTTACCTTGCCCCTCTGGAGAACAGTGTTATGGATGCTGCCACGCAACTGGCGCGCAGTCATGAGATCGCCACGGAGATTGCCCACGTCCTGCAAAAGCGCACGCAGCACGCGCTGGAACAATACGGGAAACGGTTGGGCGAAGCGCTCGACGGCAGCGAGGGCCCAAGTCACGACTCGGGCACTGCCCCCTTTGCCACGCCTTTCTCGCCGCTCAGCGCGTGGCATTACGCGGTCGACGCCGTACAGCGCTCGCTGCTGTTCTGGGACACGCTGCGCGAGCGCGGCACGCAATACGTCGAGCGCACGGCCCAGGGGCTCAAGCCGGTGCTTCATTTCGACTACGAAGTCGTGCTCGACGGCCGGCAGTTCGAACGGCCCGTCAATTACGCGCTCGTTCACATCCAGCCGCCGGACGGCGTGATCGTCGACGCCAGCAAGCGGCCTTACCTGATCATCGATCCGCGCGCGGGGCATGGCCCGGGTATCGGCGGCTTCAAGGACGATTCGCAAGTCGGCGTGGCGTTGCGCGCGGGGCATCCCGTGTACTTCGTCGTGTTCTTCCAGGAGCCCGAACCCGGCCAGACGCTGCTCGACGTGTGTGCGGCGGAACAGGCGTTCGTCCGGAAAGTGCGGGCGCTGCATCCGGACAGCCTCAAGCCGGCCATCGTCGGCAATTGCCAGGGCGGGTGGGCCGCGATGATGCTCGCGAGTTCGTCGGCGGACGATACGGGCCCGATCGTCATCAACGGCGCCCCGATGTCGTACTGGAGCGGTGCGTGGAGCGACGGGCCCGGCGACAATCCGATGCGCTATGCCGGCGGCCTGCTCGGCGGTACCTGGCTCGCGTCGTTCTCGTCGGACCTGGGCAACGGCAAGTTCGACGGCGCCTATCTCGTGCAGAACTTCGAGAACCTGAACCCGGCGAACACGTTGTGGGACAAGTATTACCACGTGTACGACAACATCGACACCGAGCCGCCGCGCTTCCTCGAATTCGAGCGCTGGTGGGGCGGCTACTACCTGATGAACCGCGAAGAGATCGAGTGGATCACGCGCAACCTGTTCATCGGCAACAAGCTCTGGTCCGGCGAGGTGCGGGACGGGGCAGGCAAAGCGTTCGACCTGCGCGAGATCCGCTCGCCGATCATCCTGTTCGCGTCGATGGGGGACAACATCACGCCACCGCAGCAGGCGTTCAACTGGGTCGCGGACATCTACGGCAGCACGGAGGAGATCAAGTCGCGCGGGCAGGTCATCATCGGGTTGATGGAGGAGGATGTGGGGCATCTCGGCATCTTCGTGTCGGGCAAGGTCGCGAAGAAGGAGCACGCGCAGATCGTCAGCGTGCTGGATGCCGTCGAAACGCTGCCGCCCGGCCTCTATGCGATGTCGATCGAGGAGGTGAAAGGCGCCGACGGGAAGATCGCTTACGAGGTCACCTTCGCCGAGCACCGTCTCGAAGAGATCGCGCAACACTTCAACCGCTTCGGGCGCAAGGACGAACATGCGTTCGAGGCTGTCGCCGAGCTGTCCGAATTCACGCAGCGCGCCTATGAACTGTTCATGCAGCCGTTCGTGCAGCAGGCATCGAACGAGACCACGGCACGCCTGTTGCGCGATTTTCATCCGCTGCGCTATCAGCGCTGGGCGTTTTCGGATCTGAATCCGTGGCTTGGCTGGCTGAAGCCGGCCGCCGACACGGTCAGGGCTCACCGCCAGCCGGCCGACGATATCGAGCCGTGGCGCAAGCTCGAACATCGCGGCTCCGATATCGTCAGCGCGTCGCTCGATTTTTTCCGCGCGATGCGCGATGCGAGTACCGAGTCGCTGTTTTTTACGCTGTACACGCAGCCCTTCATGCTGCATTTCGCTGAGCAGTATCGTGACCATCATGCCGCTTCGCCGGTGGCGACGGATCCCCGCGATCTGCCGTTCGTGAAGGAGGCGCTCGCATCGATCGACCGGGGCGGCTACACCGAAGCGGTGGCGCGCGCAGCGTTTCTGCTCGAACGCAGCGGCGAACCGTTTCCGCTGGCGCAGCTGGCGACCGAGCGCGAACTCGCGGAAACCTACGCCGAGTATCTGCCGGACCTGCCGGCCGATCAGTGGCGGCGCATCTATGGCGAGCAGGAGATCATCGCGACTTACGAGCCGCAGCAGGCCGTCGCCACGCTGCCGGCACTGCTTGCCAGGCCCGAGGACCGCCAGCGGCTACTGACGTTGCTCGACAAGCTGCTCGGCGATCCGCGCGTGCAAAGCGCGTCGGTGAGCGAGCAGCAGTGGGCGGCCCTGCAACGCATCCGCGCGGTGCTGGGCGCACCGCCCGCGAAGCGGCCGGCCAAGGGGCCGGTCGCGGCCCCCGATCGTGTGCAGTGACAGCCGGCAAGGAACCGAGATGGAAAACAGACACGAGAAATATCAGCGCCTCATCGAACACTGCCAGACGCTGGCGCCGATGCCGACCGCCGTCGCGCATCCGTGCGATCGAAGCTCGCTCGAGGGGGCGCTGGAGGCGGCGCGCAAGGGGCTGATCGACCCGATCCTGGTCGGCCCGCGTGCACGTATCGAAGCGACCGCCGCGGAATTCGGGCTGTCGATCCGCGCGCACGAGATCGTCGATACGCCGTACAGCGAGGCGTCGGCAGCGGCGGCGGTGCGACTCGTACGCGATGGCCGGGCGTCCGCGCTGATGAAGGGCAGCCTGCACACCGACGAACTCATGGCCGAAGTGGTCCGGCACGATGCCGGGCTGCGCACGGGCCGGCGCATCAGCCATTGCTTCGTGATGGACGTGCCCGCCCACGCCGATCCGCTGATCGTGACCGACGCGGCGATCAATATCGCGCCGACGCTCGAGGAAAAGGTCGACATCCTGCAGAACGCCATCGATCTCGCGCATGCGCTGGCGTTTCCGCAGGTGTACGTGGCGATCCTCTCGGCGATGGAGACGGTCAACCCGAAAGTGCCGTCGACGCTCGAAGCCGCCGCGCTGTGCAAGATGGTGGATCGGCGGCAGATTACCGGCGCGCTCGTCGACGGCCCCCTTGCACTCGACAACGCGATCGATCCCGAGGCCGCGCGCATCAAGCAGATCGATTCGCCGGTGGCCGGGCACGCGAACGTGCTGATGGTGCCGGATCTCGAAGCCGGCAACATGCTCGCCAAGAGCCTGTCGTTCCTGGCCGGCGCGGACGCGGCGGGGATCGTGCTCGGCGCGCGCGTGCCGGTCATCCTCACGAGTCGCGCCGATTCGTTGATCACCCGGCTGGCTTCCTGTGCGGTCGCGATGCTCGTCGCGAACGGGCAGCGTGAAGCGGCCAGACGCGCAGGGTGACGCCATGGCAGACGTGATTCTGGTGTTGAATGCCGGCTCGTCGAGCATCAAGTTTTCCGCATTCGACGTGCAGGGCGACACGCTCGGGCTGATCGTGCACGGCCAGGTCGATGGCCTGTACACGGCCACCGCGCACTTCAGCGCGGTCGACCATCACGCGGAACGTCACGAGCGGCAATGGGCCGGCGGCGAGTCGTTCGGCCATCACGAAGGGCTCGCGCAGATCGCCGCGTTCCTGGAGGATCATCAGGAAGGGCACCGTCTCGCCGCGGTGGGCCATCGCGTCGTGCACGGCGGGCAACGCTTCAGCGGCCCGGTGCGGGTCACGCCCGAGATCGTCGCCGAGCTGGAAAAACTCACCCCGCTCGCGCCGTTGCATCAACCGCACAACCTCACGCCGATTCGCATCCTCGAAGCGGTGCAGCCCGGTATCGAGCAGGTGGCCTGCTTCGATACGGCGTTCCACAGCACGCAGCCCGCGGTGACCCAGGCGTTCGCGCTGCCCGCGTCGATCACCAGCCGGGGCGTGCGACGTTACGGTTTCCATGGGCTCTCGTACGAGTACATCGCGAGCGTGCTGCCCGACGTCGCGCCGCAGGCGGCGCGCGGGCGCACGGTCGTCGCCCACCTCGGCAACGGCGCGAGCATGTGTGCGCTCGTGGCAGGCAAAAGCGTCGCGAGCACGATGGGGTTCACGGCGGTCGACGGATTGCCGATGGGCACGCGTTGCGGCAACCTCGATCCGGGCGTCGTGCTCTTCCTGATGGACGAACTCGGGATGGACGTGCGCGCCGTCGAGGATCTGTTCTATCGGCGCTCCGGGCTGCTCGGCGTGTCCGGCCTGTCGAGCGACATGCGGACCTTGCTCGAGAGCGACGATCCGCACGCGCGCTTCGCGATCGAACTGTACATCTACCGCATCGCGCGCGAACTCGGTTCGCTGGCCGCCGCGATGGAGGGCATCGACGCCATCGTTTTCACGGCGGGGATCGGCGAGCACGCGGCGGCGATTCGCGAAGGTGTGCTGCGCCGCGCGGCCTGGCTCGGCGTCGAGATCGACGTCGAAGCGAACCGCGCGGACGGGCCGCTGATCGCGACGGCGTCGAGTCGCGTACCGGCCTGGGTGATCCCGACCAACGAGGAACTGATGATCGCGCAACATACGCGCCGGTTGATCCGGTGACGAACGAACAAGAAAAGGAGCCGTCATGGCCGAACTTTTGCTGGTCAATGTCGAAGAACACGCACGCGACGACGAAGTCGGCGCGTTCCTGAAGCGGCACGGGTTCCCGCTGTTCGATGCGATCGAGCGCGTGCCGGCCGGGATTGGCGATCCCATTGCGTTGCTCAGGTTCAATACGCTGACGTCGGTGGGGCTTTACACGCTGCGGGCGCGGATCGACCACATATCGTGGCGGGGGCGGTCGATTCGGGCGCACATCCTGCCGGATCGGAAGGCGTGAATGGCTTCGTGCATCGGCGTGGTGCTCGCGGTGACGGCGGGCCGGCCGTCAGGTGGCCCGCGTTCACTGGCGATGCCTGACGGCATCACGCATCCGCGATGTTGCCGGCGGACGTCAGGTAGCGCAGTCGCGCCGATACGTGCGGTCATCCTGCATGACCTTGCGCGTCAGAGAACGCGGCAGTCGCTGTGTGAACTCCCCAGCCAGGCGAGCAGTGCCGTGGCGCCATAGACACAAAGCAGCGCAATCAGAAATCGAAGCCACGTGACCCTGAAGCGCTGAAGTCGCCGGACGACCTCGGCGAGCGCGATGCAGGCAACCAGTCCGACCGGCAAGACATCCCGATAGAGCTTGAAGACGCTATAAATGGCGGCGGCCGTGTAGAGCACGACCCAGACCACGGCACCGCCGAGGTCATTGCAATACCCGGTGGAGAAACCGAAGAACGACGCAAGCGAAAGCGCTGCCAGTCCGAACACGGTCAGGATGGTCGCGAGCCAGAGCGGCGGCCTGTTCGGGCTTGCCCGTTGGACGGGGACGCGTTGTTCATTGGCATGGGTCAAACCGATCACCTGAAGTCGAATGGGATGTCACCCCGGTACCCGGAGTATCGCCGCAATCTTGCATGGGCGGCGCACGCGTTTCCGGTCACGCCTTTTCAAGGCGCGAGCATGTGCCCGCGATCGCCGGGTAGTTTCGGCGCGGGCGCCAACGGCGGCGCCACGGGGCCGATGGCGCCTTGAGGCGGGCCGAAAGAGTCGTTCTCCCCGCAATTTTTGAATCCCCGTGTGTCGTATTCGCACACAGATACGTTGGGATACAAAGCCTCCGGATGGATCGGATATAAATCCGGTGAAGCGATTCACACGGCGGCGCAGTGCCAGCGCCGCCACCGCGAACGACGCTTCCCGAGCACCCGCACGTGCCGCGGGGCCCCTTTCTTAGCGATCGACCATGGAGAACGAGTCATGCCTGACACCGTGAACACCCGCCGCCGCCTGATCCTGGGTACGACACTCGCGAGCCTGAGCCTCGCCGACCTCGGCTTCAGCGCCCTCGCGCATGCGCAGTCGGCGCCCGATGCGCCGGCGGCGAAGCGCTCGGCCGGCGTCGCGTCGCTGGGCACGATTCACCAGATCGACGCGGGCGTGCTCAACGTCGGGTATGCGGACCTCGGGCCGAAGAACGGCCCCGTCGTGTTCCTGCTGCACGGCTGGCCGTACGACATCTACAGCTATGCGGAAGTCGCGCCGCTGCTCGTCTCGGCCGGCTATCGCGTGATCGTGCCGTACCTGCGCGGCTACGGCTCGACGACGTTCCGCTCGGCCGACACGGTGCGCAACGGCCAGCAGGCCGTGACGGCCGTCGACGTCGTCGCGCTGATGGATGCGCTGAAGATCGACCGCGCGGTGTTCGGCGGCTACGACTGGGGCGCACGCACGGCCGACATCATCGCGGCGCTGTGGCCGCAGCGCGTGAAGGCGCTGGTGTCGGTGAGCGGCTACCTGATCGGCAGCCAGGAGGCGAACCGCAAGCCGTTGCCGCCGCAGGCCGAATTCCAGTGGTGGTATCAGTTCTATTTCACGACTGAGCGCGGCGAGCTTGGCTACGCGGCGAACCGCGACGCGTTCAACAAGCTGATCTGGCAACTCGCGTCGCCGAAGTGGCAGTTCTCCGACGAAACCTATGCGCGCTCGGCCGCGTCGTTCCAGAACCCCGATCACGTGGCCGTTGTGATCCACAACTATCGCTGGCGCCTCGGGCTCGCGAAGGGCGAGGCGCAGTACGACGACATCGAGCGGCGTCTGGCGGCCGGGCCCGCGATCACGGTGCCGACGATCACGATGGAAGGCGACGCGAACGGCGCGCCGCATCCGGAGCCGGCCGCGTATGCGAAGAAGTTCACGGGCAAGTACCAGCACCGGACGATCACCGGCGGGATTGGCCACAATCTGCCGCAGGAAGCGCCGCAGGCGTTCGCGGATGCGATCCTGCACGTGGAGCATCTGTGAGGCGGGCTCGCGTTGGGGCGGTGCGTCGCGGCGCGCGGCGTGCGTTGGTCGCGGGCGTGCTGCTGGCTGGCGCGCTGTCGGCGAGCGGCCCGGCCGCGTTCGCGGAGCAGCCGAAGCCGGCCGCTGCCGCGTCGCCGATCTACGGCGTGACGATTCCGCCCGGCTACCGGAAGTGGGAAGTGGTTGCGCCGGCCGAGGAAGCCGCTCCCCTCGATGAACTACGCGTGGTGCTCGGCAATCCCGTCGCGATCCGTGCGCTCGAACAGGCGACGCTGCCGTTTCCGGACGGCACGATCCTCGTGAAGCTCGCGTACAAGCGCAAGCAGTCCGACGAGTTCGCGCCGGCCACGGTGCCCGGCCAGGCGACGACCGTGCAGGTGATGGTGAAGGACTCGCGCCGCTATGCATCGACGGGCGGCTGGGGTTTCGGGCGCTTCGTCAACGGCGTGCCGGCCGATATCGGCCAGCATCAGACGTGCTTTGCGTGCCACCAGGCGCGTGTGAAGAATCACGACTACGTGTTCACGCGGCTCGCGCCGTGACGTCCGCGGTGTGATGGGTTCGACGGAAGGCGTGCCGTGCGTGGCACGCCTTTTTTCATGGCGGGTGTGCTTGAGGGGGAGCACTTCAGCAGACAGCGTAAACGAACGATGCGGCAGCCGGGTTTGTATCGCACTGTATCTGCGGCCGCTCCTGAAAAACTGGCATGCAGAAAGCACCGGTTCTGGAAACATGGCAGATACGTGCGCGGGTTCTACTGTCGACATGCAGGAAACGTTCGATGCCAGACGAACTGGATCGGATGCCGAATGATCGACTGACTACCTTCCTTCAAGGAGAACCCTCATGAAAGCCGCTCGACTCGTCGCCGTTGCAGTCCTCGCCGCTATCCCCGCATTGTCGTTCGCCGATACCGGCCACGGCCTCACGCGTGCCGACGTGCGCGCCGAACTCGTCCGTCTGGAACAGGCCGGCTACAACCCGGCCCGCAGCGAACCGCATTACCCGGAAGACATCGCCGCCGCGCTGCAGGTCGCGCGTTCCAACCAGAACGGACCGTCGAAGTCGCAAGGCGACAACGTGGCTGACGCGTCGACGCCTGCCGGTCATCGCGATGCAGCGCAATCGCGCTCTGCACGGAATGCTGCGGACGACCTGTACGCGCATTCGTAATCCGGTGCCGCGCCTGCTGCATGGAGGCGCGGTCGCCAATGCGGCACTTCATTTGAACAACACGACAGAGAAAGGAGCATGACGATGGCCGGTTCGATGAAACGCGTTCTGGTATCCGCCGCTGTGATCGGCGGACTGTTCGGTGCAGTCGCCGCGCAGGCCGCGCCGAAGGAAGACCTGAAGGGGACGAACGTCGTGCTCGTGCACGGCGCATTCGCCGACGGGTCGAGCTGGAACCGCGTGATTCCGCTGCTCGAGGCGCGCGGGCTGCACGTGGTGTCGGTGCAGAATCCGCTGAGCTCGCTCGCCGACGATGCGGCCGCGACCAGGCGCACGATCGACGAGCAGAAGGGGCCGGTCGTGCTGGTCGGCCATTCGTGGGCCGGCGTCGTGATCAGCGATGCGGGCAACGACGACAAGGTGAAGTCGCTGGTGTACGTCGCGGCATTCGCGCCCGACAACGGCGAGTCGATTGCCGACGTCACGCAGGGACTGCCGGCGCCGTCGTGGGCGGGCGAGCTGCGCAAGGACGCGGACGGTTTCGCGCGGTTGTCGAACAAGGCGATCGCGCAGGATTTCGCACCGGACCTGCCGCCTGCGCAGCAGCGCATCGTTGCGGCGACCCAGGGGCCGTGGTATAGCGGTTGCATCTCGGAGAAGGTCACGCAGGCCGCGTGGCATGCGAAGCCGTCGACGTTCGTCGTCGCCACGCAGGACAGGATGATCGACCCGAAGGTGCAGGAAACGATGGCGAAGCGGATCGGTGCGACGGTCGCACGCGTGAACGGTAGCCATGTCGCGATGTTGAGCCAGCCGAAAGCCGTGGCCGACGCGATCATCGCGGCCGCCGAGCGCGCGAAGCAGGATACGCAGTGAGTGAACGGGGCGCCGCGTCTTCGTGAAGAAGCGTGGCGCCGTGAGGGATTGTGATGTCTTTCCACCAGGAGAGGTCATGACCGAAATCTGGCAACTGTCGGCCACCGAACTGGCGAAACGTGTGCGGCAACGTGAAGTGTCCGCGCGCGAAGTGGCGAACGCCGTGCTCGATCGCCTCGACGCCGTGAATCCGGCGATCAACGCGGTGGTCGAGCACCGCCCAGACGACGTGCGGCGGCAGGCCGACGAAGTCGACCGCGCAATTGCGCGCGGCGACGATCCGGGCCCGCTTGCAGGCGTGCCCGTCACCGTGAAGATCAACATCGATCAGGCGGAATTTGCGACGACCAACGGCACGCGCCTGCAGGAAAACCTGATCGCGCACGCCGACAGTCCGGTGGTCGCCAACATCCGGAAGGCCGGTGGCATCGTGCTCGGCCGCACCAATTCGCCGGCGTTCGCATTGCGCTGGTTCACGTCGAATCTCGTGCATGGCCACACGCGTAATCCGCGCAATCCGTCGCTGACGCCGGGCGGATCGAGCGGCGGCGCGGCCGCGGCCGTGGCGGCCGGGATCGGCCTGCTTGCAGTAGGCACCGACATCGGCGGCTCGGTGCGTTACCCGGCCTATGCGTGCGGCGTGCACGGCATCCGTCCGTCGCTCGGTCGTGTGCCGGCGTTCAATGCGTCATCGCCCGAGCGGGCGATCGGCGCGCAGCTGATGTCGACGGCGGGGCCGGTCGCACGCACGATCGACGATCTCTCGCTTGCGTTGCGTGCGTTCGCCGCGCCGAACCCGCGCGATCCGTGGCACGTGGCGGTGCCGTTCGACGGGCGCGAGGTGCCGAAGCGCGCGGCGCTGTGCGTGCGGCCGGGCGGGCTGCAGGTCGTGCCCGAGGTCGAAGCCGCGTTGCGCGATGCCGCACGGCGATTGCTCGATGCGGGCTGGAGCGTCGACGAGATCGACGATACGCCGCCGATGCGCGAGGCGGCACTGTTGCAGGAGCAACTCTGGCTCGGCGATGGATTCGACGCGTTGACGAGCGCGGTCGTGAAGGACGGCGATCCGGGTGCGGCAGCCGTGGTCGAGGCGGTGCGCGGCAAGGTGCGCGATCTGCCGGCCGACGTGATCAGCCGCGCGCTTGTCCGGCGCACGACGTTGACGCGGCAGTGGCGGCTGTTTCTCGACGAGTATGCGGTCGTGTTGCTGCCGGTGTCGTCGGAGTTGCCGTTCCCGGACGATCTCGACCGGCAGGGGCAGGACGGGTTCGATCGCGTGTGGGAGGCGCAGCTCACGTTGCGCGCGCTGCCGGCGATGGGGCTGCCGGGGCTGGCTGTTACGACTTCGCTCGTGAACGGCATACCGGTCGGTGTGCAGGTGGTTGCCTCGCATCATCGCGAGGATCTGTGCCTGCTCGCGGGGCGCGATATCGAGGCGCGCGGCGTGCCGGTCGCGCCAGTCGACCCTGTGCAGTAACCGGTTGACGGACCCGCGAATGCATCGGCAATGCCTGTCCGGCATCGTGCGGATGCATTCCGCCAGCCAGCCGGATTTCATCAGTCGTCGACGCATGCGCATCCGCGCATGCGTTCCATTTCGGATTCCGTCATAACGCGCCGAACGCCGCGTTGATCGGCTCCCGCAATGCCTTTCAAAGTCCTTCGATGCGAGACATCGAACGGTCACCCTCCCGCCTGTCCTGCTCGCCAGCGACCCCGCCCCGATAGCGCACGTCTGCTATTGCATTCCCCGCGCCGCTGATTAGGAAATGAATTTTTATTGGTTCTGCTTCCCCCGCCGCACTCGCATAGTGGCGCTGACGGCTATAGACAGCACGCAAGCTGCGACGGCCGAATTCCCGGTGTTTTTGTTCATACGAATCTACGAAAACAAGGAAGTGTCATGACGGTTGCATTGGAAGAACGAACCGCTGCACAGCAGGCGCTCGAAGACGCGCGCGCGGCGGCAGCGGCGGCCGGTACGCCCTATGCGGGCGGCGTCGCGCCGCAAGCCGCGTGGGCGTTGTTCTTGGCTGGAGACGCATTGCTGGTGGACGTACGCACGGCGGAGGAACGGAAATTCGTCGGCCGCGTGCCGGAGTCGCTGCACGTACCGTGGGCGACCGGCACGAGCCTGACGCGCAACCCCCGCTTCGTGCGCGAGCTGGAAGCGAAGACGGGTAAAGAGGCCGTCGTGCTGCTGTTGTGCCGCAGCGGCAACCGCTCGGCACAGGCAGCCGAAGCCGCGACGAAGGGCGGCTTCACACAGGTATTCAACGTGCTCGAAGGTTTCGAGGGCGACCTCGACGAGCGGCAGCATCGCGGTAGCCACAACGGTTGGCGCTTCCGCGGCCTGCCGTGGGCGCAGGACTGATTGATTCACGGCCGTTACAGGGAGAAAGCAGCATGGCCGCATTCGACATCGACGACATCGTTCAATCGCTGCAGACGGTGCGCCGCGCATGGCGCGAGAAGCAGCGGCGCTCGCTTGAACCGGGCGGGCGCGATTTGCCGGCGCGCGAGGCGCTCGCGCAGATCATCGGCGCGCTGAAGGGCGTGCTGTTCCCGATGCGGCTCGGACCGCCGGATTTGCGGCAGGAGAGCGAGAACTTCCACGTGGCTCATGCGCTCGATGCGGCGCTGAATGCGCTGCTCGCGCAGGTGACGCTCGAATTGCGTTACGCGGCGCGCCAGCGAAATGAGGACGGGCCGCCGCTCGATAGCGTCGACGAAGTCGCGTCGAAAGCCGTGCAGGCGTTCGCCGCGCGTTTGCCCGAGATTCGCCGGCTGCTCGACAGCGACGTGCTGGCCGCATTTCACGGCGATCCGGCGGCCGGCAGCGTCGACGAGGTGCTGCTGTGCTACCCGGGCATTCTCGCGATGATCCATCACCGGCTCGCACACGAGCTGTACGGGCTCGGCCTGCCGCTGCTCGCGCGGATCATCGCCGAGCAGGCGCATGCGGAAACGGGCATCGACATTCATCCGGGCGCGCGCATCGGCGCGGGTTTCTTCATCGACCACGGCACGGGCGTCGTGATCGGCGAGACGGCGATCATCGGCGAGCGCGTGCGCGTGTACCAGGCCGTCACGCTCGGCGCAAAACGCTTCCCGCGCGATGCGGCCGGCCATCTGGAGAAAGGGCTCGCACGCCATCCGATCGTCGAGGACGACGTCGTGATCTATGCGGGCGCAACGATCCTCGGCCGCGTGACGATCGGGCGCGGCGCGGTGATCGGCGGCAACGTGTGGCTCACGCAGGACGTGCCGGCCGGCGCAAACATCACGCAGGCGGTACTGCGCAGCGAAGCGAACGCCGCGCCGCGCGCGGCGGCGCGTGTCGCCTAGGAGGCGCGATGAGCGACCTCATCCATCACTTCGGCGCCAACGTGCGCAAGCTGCGCGAAGCGCGCACGTGGTCGCAGGAGCAGTTGGCCGAACACGCGGGGCTGAACCGCTCGTATGTCGGCGAGATCGAGCGCGGCGAGGCGATCGCATCGATCGTCACGGCCGACAAGATCGCGCGCGCGTTCGACGTGTCGATCTCGACGCTGCTGCCGGGCATGTACGTCACCTGAGGCCGCCCCGTTTCGTTTCCCTTTCGGTTGCACGCGACATGACGGCTATAGCATGTTGAGCCGGCAGGTGTGTGCTTCCGATAATCACCGAGCGTCATAAGCAATCCCGTTTTTCATCTTAAGAACCCGGAGCCACACATGTCGACCGTTGCAAGCGGCACGGCCGCGCTGAGCGATCACGCCGCCCGCCAACTAGCGAACGCTACCAAGACCGTCCCCCAGCTTTCCACGATCACGCCGCGCTGGCTGACCCATCTGCTGCAATGGGTGCCGGTCGAGGCCGGCATCTATCGGCTGAACCAGGTGAAGAACCCGGAGGCCGTGCGCGCCGCGTGCACGCAGCTCGAGGACGAAAGCGTGCTGCCGCAGACCTTCGTGCCGTACGAGGAACAGCCGCGCGAATACTTCCTGAACGCGGTGAGCACGGTGCTCGATGTGCATACGCGGATCTCCGATCTTTACAGCAGTCCTCACGACCAGATCAAGGAACAGCTGCGCCTGACGATCGAGACGATCAAGGAGCTGCAGGAAAGCCAGCTGATCAACAACCCCGACTACGGGCTGCTGGCCAACGTGACCGACGACCAGCGGATCTTCCCGCTGACGGGCGCGCCGACGCCGGACGATCTCGACGAGCTGTTGACCAAGGTGTGGAAGGAACCCGCGTTCTTCCTCACGCACCCGCTCGCGATCGCCGCGTTCGGCCGCGAATGCACGCGTCGCGGCGTGCCGCCGCCGACGGTCAGCCTGTTCGGCTCGCAGTTCCTCACGTGGCGCGGCATTCCACTGATCCCGTCGGACAAGGTGCCGGTCGCGGACGGCAAGACCAAGATCCTGCTGCTGCGCGTCGGCGACAAACGGCAGGGCGTGGTCGGCCTGTATCAGCCGGGTGTCGCGGGCGAGCAGGGCCCGGGCCTGTCGGTGCGCTTCATGGGGATCAACAACCAGGCGATCGCGTCGTACCTGATCTCGCTGTATTGCTCGCTCGCGGTCCATTCGCCGGATGCGCTGGCTGTCCTCGATGACGTCGAAATCGCCAAGTTCCATGACTATCCCGACACCTACCGTTAATTCCGGCCTGGCCGGCGGCGACGCGCACGCGTTGCCGCACGCGCCGCTGCCGGCCGGCTTGCCCGATCCCGTGACGCTTGCGCGGCTCGCGTCCGAGTTCTTCGCGACGCCACCCGGGCAGGCCACCGCGCCCGGGCTGTCGGCGGGCAGTGGCGCGGTTGGCGGCGTGCCGTCGGCGTTGCCGGCCGCCGCGCCGATCCTCGCGTCGGTGAGCAACCCGGTACCGGGCGGCTCGCCTCTCGCGGGGCCGGGCGGCGCGGGCACCGGCGTGCCGGGCCTCGCGCTTCCGCAAGGGAAAGTGCCCGGCGCGAACCTCGCGCCGTCCGCCCCGACCCACGTGCTGTCGCTCGGCAACCGCGCACCGGCGCTCGCGCCGCATGCGGCCGCGCAGAACGGGCTGCCCGACAACGTCGTGTCGATCGCGCCCGCGCTCGAACCGCGCGTCGGCGGTGCAGCGCTCGGCGTGCCGCAAGTGAGTGCGCCGGCACCGGAGCGCGCGGCAAAGGCATCGCCGTACTACTTCACCGACGGTTCGCTGCAGGGCTGGCAGGCGACGCCGCAGGATATCGTCGTGCCGTCGAACGGCCGCGCATCGCCGGAAGCATTCGGGTTGCCGGGTGACGATGCGCTGCGCGAGTTGCTCGCCGTGCATCGCGACGTGCCGGTGTCGCGCGCATCGGGTGCCGACGTGCCGCGTTACTTCATCGACGATGCGCACGCAGCCGAGCCGCAAGGCCCGCTGCATCGCGGCGCGCATCCGCCGTTCGACGTGAATGCGATCCGCCGTGATTTTCCGATCCTGCAGGAGCGCGTGAACGGCAAGCAGCTCGTGTGGTTCGACAACGCGGCGACGACGCACAAGCCGCAGGCCGTAATCGACCGCCTCGCGTACTTCTACGCGCACGAGAACTCGAACATCCATCGCGCGGCTCACGCATTGGCCGGCCGCGCGACGGATGCGTACGAGCATGCACGGGAAACTGTGCAGCGCTTCATCGGCGCATCGTCGCCGGACGAGATCGTGTTCGTGCGCGGCACCACCGAGGCGATCAACCTGATCGCGAAGACGTGGGGCGTGCAGAACGTCGGCGAAGGCGACGAGATCGTCGTGTCGCATCTCGAGCATCACGCGAACATCGTGCCGTGGCAGCAGCTTGCCGCGCTCAAGGGCGCAAAGCTGCGCGTGATTCCGGTCGACGATTCGGGGCAGGTGCTGCTCGACGAATACCGGAAGCTGCTCAACGACCGCACCAGGATCGTGTCCGTCACGCAGGTGTCGAACGCGCTCGGCACGGTCGTGCCGGTGCAGGAGATCGTCGAGCTTGCCCATCGTGCCGGCGCGAAGGCGCTGGTCGACGGTGCGCAGTCGATTTCGCACATGCGCGTGGACGTGCAGGCGCTCGATGCGGATTTCTTCGTGTTCTCGGGGCACAAGATCTACGGGCCGACCGGGATCGGCGTCGTGTACGGCAAGCGCGCGATCCTCGACGACATGCCGCCGTGGCAAGGCGGCGGCAACATGATCGCGGACGTGACGTTCGAGCGCACGGTGTTCCAGCCGCCGCCGAACCGGTTCGAAGCCGGCACCGGCAACATCGCGGATGCGGTGGGGCTCGGTGCTGCGCTCGACTACGTGAGCCGGGTCGGCATCGAGAATATCGCGCGCTACGAGCACGACCTGCTCGCGTATGCGACGAGCGTGCTCGCGCCGGTGCCGGGTGTGAGGCTCGTCGGTACCGCGCGGGACAAGGCGAGCGTGCTGTCGTTCGTGCTGAAGGGCTATGAGACCGAGGAAGTCGGGCAGGCGCTGAACGAAGAGGGCATCGCGGTGCGCTCGGGGCATCACTGCGCGCAGCCGATCCTGCGGCGGTTCGGGCTCGAGGCAACGGTGCGGCCGTCGCTCGCGTTCTACAACACGTGCGACGAGGTCGATGCACTGGTGAGCGTCGTGCGGCGGCTTGCGACGCGGCGTTGACGTCATTCGCTTGCGGCGGCCCGTGCGGGTCGCCGCAAGCGCTTGATCGCTACACAAGTCAGAACCGCACGACCTGCTTCTGCTCGACGCTGAAGCCGTCACGCAGCACGCTTGCCGAATCCGCGAAGTAGCGGCGGGTTTCCGACAGCAGATCGGTGTTGCCGCGACGGCAGAACACCACGCCCGATCCTTCTTCCGTCAGCAGTTCGTCGATCAGCGATTCGGGTTGCCCGATATCGGCGAGATGGACGTTCTGCACGCCATGCGCGAGCGCGTCGAGCGCTTCGCGCACGCAGGGTGCTGCGGTGGCGGCCGGATGCTCGGCCAGCCATTGCTCGAGTTCCGCGATGCCGTAGAGCCCGGCGAGCTCGCCGAGTTCGTGCAACAGCGTGCTGTCGACCATCATCACCAGCGTCACGGCGCCCGTGCGCTGCGCGAAGAGGCTGCCGAGCCGTTCCGGGGGCAGCAGGTGATCATGGCCGGCGTCGTCCGGGGCGACCGGCATCACGACGGGCACCAGCCCGTTCGCGAGAAACGCGTTCAGCGCGGCGCCGTCGAACCGTGCGACCGCGCTCGTGCCGATGCGGTCGGAATCCGCGCTCGCGACCAGCAGGCCGCCGTCGTGACCGTCGATGCCGATTGCCTTGGCGCCGTGACTGCCGATCAGGCGCACCAGTTCGTGATTGACGCCCGCCATCGCCGCGTGAACGACGTGGACCGATTGCGTACCGGACGCGGCCGGACCACCCTGGACGACGATCGGGCGAACGCCGGTGAGGGCGAGCAGCGCGACATCCTGCGCGAATGCCTGACGGGCGCGCGCGTCGCGCGCGGCGCCGCCCTCGACGATGACGACGGTTTGCCCATGCAGGGCCTGCATGAACGGCAGCGAGCGGGCCAGGCCGGCCACGCGACGGGACGTAAGGGTGGGACTTTCAGGGTCTGGGAACATGGGAATCCGAATGGATGAAGGGAGTGCCAGTCGCCGCACGGTGCGGCATCAATGCGGGCGTTGCATCAGCTGGTGAATGTCGTCGGGCGTCTGCGCGTCGCGCGATGCCTGCCGGAACGCGCGCTCGCTGAAACACCGCGCCGCGTCGGCGAGCAGTTCGAGGTGGGCGCGATCGTCTTCTTTCGGCAGGACCAGCACGATGAATTCGCGCACGGGCTTGCTGTCCGGTGCGTTGAAGGTGAACGGATACTGCGCGCGAACGAACAGCGCGATGGCCGAGCGAAGACCGTCGACACGCGCATGCGGAATCGCGACGCCCTGGCCGAGGCCGGTCGAGCCGAGTTGTTCGCGCTTGATCAGTTCAGTCCTGATCCGTTCCGCGGTTACTCCACTGCTGTGCTCGATATATCGCGCGACAAGATCGAACAACTGGATCGCGCTTTCGACCGGCACGTCGAGCAGGATGTTGTCCGGTGGGCAGGCGTCGGCCAGCCGGGTCGCGGCGGGCATGCCGCCGCGTCGGCGGGGAAGGTCGGGTTGGCCGCCGATGGCGGCCTGCTGCGTTTGCATGCGGATCTCTCCGTGTCGGGATGACAGGGAAATCCTAGACAAAAGCGCGTAAAGACGGTGTCAGATACGCGGGGGGCCGGCATTAAAATTGTGTATCGATGGCGTCGCGGCGTGCGCGACGCGTTCGATACGTACCGTTTCAGGTACCCGACAGGACGAACGGCAGCGTCGTCAGCAGAAAGACCGAAATGCCGATGACCGGTGCACCGAACGCGATCGCCGCGAACGCCACCGCGGCGCTGGTCAGCACGAGCGTCCTCGACACCCGTCGGTGCCGGTCGTGTGCAGCCGCCCTGTCATCGCGGATTGCATCGGTCCGCGCGCCGATCACGTGTTTCCAGAACGTCAGGCCAAGCATGATTGCTCCTGTATGAAAGATGACCGGAACGGGGCGCGCGAGGCGCCTGTCAAGCGGGTCAGCAGCGCTTGAGCTTGAGGACGCGCGAGATCTGTCCTGACGTGAAGCTGCTGTTGCGCACGTAAGGCGCGCAGTCGAGCGGTGCGGTGAGCGATTCGCTGACGACGTACTGGCCGACGAAGCGGTACGCGTCGGTTGCCATGCGGATGAACACCGGAATCGCGTCGCGTTGCGCGGCGAGCGTCCTGCCGGCCGCCCGCGCGGACGCGCTGCCGTCGCAGAGGATCACGTCGGGCGCGTGCGGGTTGAGGTCCGTGCGCAGGCAGGCGGCCACGACCTTGCCGTTTTTCGTCGGCAGGAACGCCTGCTTGCTGCCGCCGCAGGCGGTGTGGATGAATTCGCGGGTGTACTGCTTGTCGATCTCGAACATGACCGGGCTCCGGTATCGGAAACTTCCGTTGGTTAAATCAGGTATGCGAAGTAACTGGGCTGGATCGACATGCGGGATGCGAGGCATGCCAGTCGATCATTGCCGGGGCGGCGGATCGATGACGCGTCGTGATTCGATAATTCCGCACGAACACGCTTGCCGGCACGATGCGCGATCAACGCATCGACGTCGTGTTCAAGCGTGCACGGGAAGGACTACGGCGCGCACCGTCCGCCTGCTGGCAGGACGGTGGCTCGGGAACAGAGAGACGCAGGCGTCCTGCCTGTCAGGCAGAAAAGCAACTCGGGGGGCGAGGACTTCGGATGCGCATGTGCGTACTCGGTGATGGATGGATTGCGAACACATTCTAGTGAACGCAAGCGCGGGCGCAAGTAAAAAGGTCGTAAAGGTTACGCGGCCCGTGCGGGATCGCGCCGTGTGCTACGTGCACTGCCAGAGATGCGCGCTGGTGCGGCACGGCGCGCACCAGAACGTGTAGTTTGCGCCCCCGCTGCCCCACAGCCATTCGCCGCCGTCCGTTTGCGGAAGCTCGGAATCGAGCTGCATGACGAACGACATCTTGCGGCCGCAATCCGGACAATCGGGATACTGCGCCGACTGTACCCACGACGGCGCGCCGCCGACACGACTCAGGTTCTGCCGGCTGTTCGACAGGCCCCATTCCTGCCGCGTCCAGCGTGCGGGTGCGGCGAAGAGTGCAACGTCGGCCTCCACGAACGGGGCCGCCGTATATTCCGGCTGGATGGCGGCGTCGCGTTGCTGAGACGGGTGCGCACAGGCGTTGCCGGCGTCGTCGTGGCGGTGGAATATCGGGCCGTCGCTCTCCCAGCCGACACACGACAGGCAGGTGTCGAACGACACGGGCGTTGAGCTGTCGATGCCCGCTTCAGCGGGTTGCGGCAGTGTCAGCAACCGATGCAGCGGTGCGTGACACAGGCCGCATCGATGCGACGATACGCCGCCAAAGCGCGCGTCCAATCGATGCGAATCGCCGGCGCGCCAGGTTGCATGATGCGCGAGAACCCCGCGTTGCCATTTCGGCTGGGCGCGGAGTATCGGTGCGCCCAGCGTCGGCCCGAAGTCGATGTGCAGCGGCGTTTCGCCGTGCAATGCGCGCAATGTGTCGTGTTCCTGAACGTAGCCGGCGGACATGAGCCAGTTGGCGCGCGTCCCGGGATCGTCCGGAAACAACCACGCTGCCGCGTCGCGAACGGCCGCAGGCTGTCGCGAATGGAGCAGCGCGACGGCACGTGCATGCTCTACCTTGCTACCGGAAGGGACGTCGGCAAGCCGGCCGCGCCATCGTTCGACCGTCGCCGGATCGAGCATCCGCCACACGTTGTCCTCGACGTACAGGCGCGGCGACTGCTTCGTGGTGCAAATGTCGACGAGCATGTCCCAGTGACCGGAAAACACCTGCGGCATCTGCGTTGCCACGCTCGACAACACGCTCGCGAGCCGATCGTTCCATGCGCCGTTGCGGACGTCTTGCCACGCTTCGGTGGCGACCTTCGCGAACGCGGTGTCGTCCATCAGATCGAGCGCGGCGTCGAGGAACGTCGCGTGCGGAAACACGCGATCGAACGATGCGATCACGAGGTCGGCGAGTGCCGCCGGGTCGTCGTGCCGCAGCGCCAGCATCTGCGACATCGGATCGTTGTTGGTCCAGCCGAGGCGTTCGTAGTCGTCGAGAATGGTCTGGATGGTCGGCATGGTGGGCGCGGTGGAGGTTCGAAACGTGTGTGCCAGCGGGAATGGAAACGCAGCGGATCAGCGTCCGGCGAGCATCCGCCCGCCAACACCCATCAGCAGCAGGCCGGCCGTCGTATCGAGCACGGCCTTGCGGCGAACCAGCAGCGCGCGCACCGATGGGTGCGAGGCGAGCAGCGCCATCGTGCAATACCACGTGGCCGAGATGGCTACCGACAGCGTGACGACCGCGAGATCGAGCCAGGCCGGCGCGTGGGCTGGCACCATCAGCGCGAAGATACTTCCGTAGAACGCGACCGATTTCGGATTCGTCATGCTGACGACATAGCCCTTCCTGGCGGCGTGCCAGTTGGACGCGGCGGCCGGCGCGGCAACGGGCAACGGCTTGCGGGCGGTCACGATCATCTTCAGGCCGAGCCAGATCAGGTACGCGGCGCCCGCCAGCCGCAGCGCCGTGTGCACCCATGCGACATGCGTGACGAGCAGGCTGAGCCCGGCGATCGCGATCGCCGCCCAGGTGCCGGACGCGGCGGCCAGGCCAAGGCCCGTCATCACGCCGGCACGGCGCGACGCGACCGCGGTCGACGTGACGATCACGAAGTTCGGGCCGGGGCTGGCGACGCTCAGTAGAAGGACGCCGGCAAGCGGCAGCAAGGTGGTGACGGTGGTCGACATGGCGTGGAAGGCAGTGCGACGGGACGGGCGTTCATCTTACCCGAGCGCGTTGGCGGGCTGGCACGCCGCTCTTTTTCGCCCATCCAATGCAACAACGCGTGACGACTTCCATCGCCACGCGTTGCATACGCTGCGTATTGCTGCACGTATGCCGGCGAACCGGCACACGCACCGCACCGTCAGAAATCGAACCCCGGCCCGCCCGCACCCGGGCCGCCCGGCGCGGCTGCCGGCGCCGCATCCTTCGGCGCTTCGAACACGGTCGCATCGGTCGTCAGCAGCAGCCCCGCGACCGACGCCGCGTTCTGCAATGCCGTGCGCGTGACCTTGGTCGGATCGAGCACGCCCGATTCGACGAGGTCGCCGTATTCGCCTGTCTGCGCGTTGTACCCGAAGTTGCCCGAGCCTTCGGCCACCTTCGCGACGACGACGCTCGCTTCCTCGCCCGCGTTCGTGACGATCTGGCGCAGCGGTTCCTCGAGCGCGCGCAGCACGATCTTGATGCCCGCGTTCTGGTCGGCGTTCACGCCCTGCAGTTCGCGGATCGCCTGCCGCACGCGGATCAGCGCGACGCCGCCGCCCGGCACGATGCCTTCCTCGACGGCCGCGCGCGTCGCGTGCAGCGCGTCGTCGACGCGATCCTTCTTCTCCTTCACTTCGATCTCGGTCGCGCCGCCGACCTTGATCACCGCGACGCCGCCCGCGAGCTTCGCGACGCGTTCCTGCAGCTTTTCACGGTCGTAGTCCGACGTGGCTTCGTCGATCTGCACGCGGATCTGCTTCACGCGCGCTTCGATGTTCTTCGCATCGCCCGCGCCGTCGATCACGGTCGTGTTTTCCTTGCCGACCTCGATGCGCTTCGCCTGGCCGAGTTCGGCAAGCGTCGCCTTTTCGAGCGTCAGGCCCGTTTCCTCGGCGATCACCTGCCCGCCGGTGAGGATCGCGATGTCCTCGAGCAGCGCCTTGCGGCGGTCGCCGAAGCCCGGCGCCTTCACGGCCACCGTCTTCAGGATCCCGCGGATGTTGTTCACGACGAGTGTCGCGAGCGCTTCGCCCTCGACATCTTCCGCGATGATCAGCAGCGGCCGGCCCGACTTCGCGACCTGTTCGAGCACCGGCAGCAGGTCGCGGATGTTCGAGATCTTCTTGTCGTGCAGCAGGATGTACGGGCTTTCGATCTCGGCGATCTGCTTGTCGGGATTGTTGATGAAGTACGGCGACAGGTAGCCGCGATCGAACTGCAGCCCCTCGACGACATCGAGTTCGTCCGCGAGCGACTTGCCGTCCTCGACGGTGATCACGCCTTCCTTGCCGACGCGGTCGATCGCTTCCGCGATGCGCTGGCCGATCGACTCCTCGCCGTTCGCGGAGATCGTCGCGACCTGCGCGATTTCCTTGCTCGTAGTGGTCGGCCGGCTGATCTTCTTCAGCTCGTCGACGGCCGCGGTGACGGCCTTGTCGATGCCGCGCTTCAGGTCAAGCGGATTGAGCCCGGCCGCGACGTATTTCTGGCCTTCGCGGACGATCGCCTGGGCGAGCACGGTCGCCGTGGTGGTGCCGTCGCCGGCCGCATCGCTGGTGCGCGACGCGACTTCCTTCACGAGCTGCGCGCCGATGTTCTGCAACTTGTCGGCCAGTTCGATTTCCTTCGCGACCGACACGCCGTCCTTCGTGACGACGGGCGCGCCGAAACTGCGTTCGAGCACGACGTTACGGCCCTTCGGCCCGAGCGTGACCTTCACCGCGTTCGCGAGAATGTTCACGCCTTCGGTCAGCCTGGCCCGTGCGACGTCGCTGAAAATGATTTCCTTCGCTGCCATGATTGCGCTCCGTTATTGATTGACGACCGCGACGATGTCTTCTTCGCGCAGCACGAGAAACTCGTTGCCGTCCACCTTGACGGCCTGGCCCGCGTACTTGCCGAACAGCACGCGCTCGCCGACCTGCAGGTCGGGCACGATGCGCTGGCCGTCCGCATCCTTGCGGCCGGGGCCGACGGCGATCACTTCACCCTGGTCGGGCTTTTCCGCGGCGCTGTCGGGGATCACGATGCCCGACGCGGTGGTGGTTTCCTGGTCGAGTCGCTTCACGATCACGCGGTCGTGCAAGGGGCGTAGGCTCATTTGTTCGTCCTGTACTGATCTGTTCTGTCGAGATGGGCTGGCACTCTTTTTCAGAGAGTGCTGACGAGTATAAAAATGCACGGCGGCGCGATCCAATAACGGATTCGGAAATGCATTCGCGCCGTCGTGCAAAGCGTGCGGTGCCGGCTATTGCGACACGGCCTGCTGCGCGGCGGGCGTGCAGACCGGGTGGATTTTTTCCCCGGCGAGCACGCGCTTCACGAACGGAATCGAATCGGCGAGCGATGCGTTCACGGTGCCGTTGTGTTCGCGGCCCGCATACAGGTGCGCCTCGACCGTCGTACCCGCCGCGCACGCATCCTTCGCGAGTGCGAGTTCGAGGGGCGCGAGCCCGTCGTCCGCACCCGCGCCGATGAAGACGGGCGTCGCGATCTTCAGCGTCGGATACTTCAGATAGTCGTCCCACCATGTCTTCAGCCGGGCATCGCCGCCGGGCTTCACGGCGTTCGCGTGCGTGAGGTGCGCGAGCGCCGCGTCGTCCTCGAGCGACGCGAGGCAACTGATGCGCGCCTGTTCGAGGAGCGGCAAGGCCTGCTCGGTCAGCACTTCGTCTGCGCGCAGCGACGGGTCGATCTGCTGCGCGGAGAGCACCGAGTAGAACTGGTACGCGAGCGTCGGATCGACGCGGTCGGGGTCGCGCCGGTACGCGCTCTCGAACTTCGGCAGCGACGCGAGCGTGGCGGGCGATGCGTTGTAGATCGTCCCGGTAGCAACGGTCGCGCGGATCGCGAGTTCGGGCGCGTAGGCGGGTGCATAGCCGGCTGCCGCGAATACGGCCGAGCCGCCTTGCGACTGTCCGACGAGTACGACCTCGTTCGCGAGGCCCGGCACGCCGCCGAGCACCGCGCGCACGCTGTCGAGCACCGTGTAGCTGTTCGAGCGGTTGTTGAGCTGTGGATTCGGGCCTGGCGTGCCGAGCCCCTGATAGTCGGTCGCGACGACCGCGAACCCTTGTTGAAGCCACGCGTTCAGGTAGCGCACGTCGCGATACGAGCGGCCGAACCACGACGGCGCGCAGATGTCGGCCATCCCGAACGTGCCATGTGCCCATGCGACGATCGGCCAGCCGCCCGCCGGCGGCGTGCCGCGCGGCACGAACAGCGCACCCGACACGGCGATCGGCGTGCGGCCGCCGACGCCATCGGTCGATGCATAGAGGATACGCAGCTGGCGCCCGGCGCTCGCGAGCCCGAGTGTCGCCGGAAGGGGTTCGGAGCGCAGCAGCACGCCGGGCGTCGCCGGAATGTCGCGGTCCCACGTGTAGAACGCGGACACGCGGCCGTCGCCTTGCAACGGATCGGGCGCGGGAACGCGGCCGGGCGAAGCCGCGTGCGCGAGGAGAGACGATACGGCGAGTGCGGAAGCCAGCAGCGTGCGCGCGGTGTAGCCGCGCAGGGGGAGGAGCGTCATGGTCGGATGGGTGTCGGTGAAGTCGGATCGGACGCGCGGGACATCGCGCGGCGCGGGCCGACCACGATGCAAGTTTCGAACCAGCGCATCCGTTGGGTGCGTGGCGCGCGGCACGACGGGCCGCTGCGTCTTCCGGCGTGCCCCGCACGCATTCAGCGGCTGTGTGTCGCGCAGCAATCCGGGCTGGCGGGCTGTTGCTCCCGCAACAGAGGCACACACGTGGATCGCACGGCTCGCGTCGTGCAAGGCGCACACGCACCGTGGCGCGGGCCTTCGACGCATGCATGCGCGGCTGGCACGATTGCTGCTGATCCGGTGGCCGTGCGTCGCGGCGTGTCGACATCGCGATGCGAGCCCATCCGTCCACCCGATCAAGGAAACCCTCCTCATGTCCGTCACTTCAACCATCGACAGCGGTGAACTCGTGGCATTCGTCGAGCGCGCCACCCGCGAATTCACGCAGGCCGCGCGCGTGCTGAAGGACACGCGCACACTGTCCGCCACCAACACGTTCCAGGCGTTCCAGCGCGTGCCGGGCACCGAGCTCGTTGTCGCGCTGTCGGCGCCGAGCCCATGGGCCGCGTCGCAGGAGATCCAGCCCGTCGTCGTCACGTTCGACGGCGACGTGCTGCACGGCGACGCGCGCGCGGGCGGCAACGGGCCACGCTATGCGGACGTGTTCCGCGAGGCGCCGGAAGTCGGTGTCGTGATCCACGTGCACGGCCCGTACCTCGGCGCTTGGGCGAGCGCGCATCGTCCGTTGCCGATCCGCTACGCGCCGGCTGCGCGCTACACGCGCGCCCGCGAGATTCCGGTGTATGTCGATCGTCGTCCCGGCGAGCCGCGCTTCATCGTCGACACGATCCGCCGCGCCCCCGACGTGCCTGCAATCATCGAGGCGAACGGCGGTGCGACGTTCTGGGGCCAGTCGATCCTCGATGTATCGAAGTACATCCTGATCCTCGAGGAAGCCGCGTATTTCCAGGCGCTCGCGGAACCCCTCGGCGGTTCGCTCGAATTCGGGCCGGGCGCGCTCGAGCAGCAATGGAAAATGACCGGCCTCGCATGACGTCGCGCGGCGGCCTGCGCAATCCGGCCGCCGTCATACCGATAGCTCGATGAATTGGTTCGTGGCCGGCGCGAGCCTTGTTATCGTCGAACCTTCCCCGTTCAACACGCCGGTTGTGCCATGGCCATCTTCAGCTTGCCGGACCCGACTTCGCATGCGATCACGATCCGCGCGAAGGCACTGACGTTCGACGATCCCAAATCGCGGGTGCTGCTCGAGCGCATCCAGCTCGTCGCGCCCAGCGACGCGACCGTGCTCGTCACCGGCGAAAGCGGCACTGGCAAGGAGCTGATCGCGCGCCTCGTGCATTCGCTGAGCGAGCGCCACGAGGGCCCGTTCGTCGCAGTCAACTGCGGCGCGTTCTCCGAAACGCTGATCGAAAGCGAGCTGTTCGGCCACGAGCGCGGCGCGTTTACCGGCGCGATCAACAGCCAGCCCGGCTGGTTCGAATCCGCGAATCGCGGCACGCTGTTTCTCGACGAGGTGGGCGACCTGCCGCTGTCCGCGCAGGTCAAGCTGCTGCGCGTGCTGCAGGAGCGCGAAGTGACGCCGGTCGGGTCGCGCAAGACCGTGAAGATCGACGTGCGGCTCGTCGCGGCGACCAACGTGAATCTCGAAGCCGCGGTGCGCGCAGGCAATTTCCGCGAGGACCTGTACTACCGGCTCAACGTCGTGAAGCTGAGCCTGCTGCCGTTGCGCGAGCGGCCCGGCGACATCGCGCCGCTGATCGAGCACTTCATCGACACCTATGCGAAGCGGCTGCGGGTGGCCGCGCCGACGCTGACGGACGCCGCGCGCGCACGGCTGCATGCGCACGCGTGGCCCGGCAACATCCGCGAACTCGAGAATGTGATCCACCACGCGATGCTGATCTGCGCGGGCGGCGCGATCGAGGTGGGCGACCTGCAGTTTTCCGCGCTGTCGCTCGCCCCCGATGCCGGCGACTCGCGCGCCACGGCGGAGGCGCCGCGCCGTGCGCGCGATGTGGCCGAAGCGACCGACGCGCTGCGTCACGCGGTGATCGAACTGCTGGATCTCGGCACGCCGGCACTCTGGCAGCACATCGAGGACACCGTCTACCGCAGTGTGTTCGACTACAGCGAGCACAACCAGCTGCGCATGTCGCGCCTGCTCGACCAGTCGCGCAACATCGTGCGCGCGCGGCTCGCACAGCTCGGCATCCTGAAGCCGCGCGACGTGGGCGACGCCGACGCGCGGCTGCGCCGTCAGGCGTGATCGCGCCAGCGCAGCGCGCGCTGCGCGATCCGCTCGCATAGCGCACTCATGCCGACGGCGAGCGTCGTCACACCCAGCACGCATACCAGCAGGACGTCGGCGCGCGCGCCGGCTTGCGCGTTTTGCATCAGACTGCCGACACCCGCGCCCGCGTTGAACAGCAGCTCGCTGCTGGTCGCGGTGATCCACGCGAACGGCACGGCCTGCAGCACGCCGGCGAACAGGTCGGGCAACGCACCCGGAATCAGCACGTCGCGCCACAGGCCGACGCGCGTCAGTCGATACGACTGCGCGAGTTCGACATAGCGCGGATCGACGCGGCGCAGCCCGTCGAAGCTGGCGGTGGTCATCGGATAGAACGCGGCGAGCGCGATGATGAACACCTTCGCGAATTCGCCGGTGCCGGCCCACAGGCTCAGCAGTGGAATCAGGCCGAGCAGCGGCACGTAGCGCAATGCCTGGAACGCCGGCTCGCCGAGCTTGCGCGCAAGCGTCGAGCGCGCCATGGCCGCACCGAACACGAGCCCGAGCGCGACGCCGGCCACGAGGCCGAGCGTCGTGCGGCGCAGGCTCGCGCCGAGATCGGTCGCGAGTTCGCCGCTGCGCGCGAGTTCGACGAGCGCGGCGCCGACCTGCTGCAACGGCACGAACGCGTATTGATGGGCGGCGTCGCCGGACGATGCGTATTGCCATGCGGCCACCAGCAGGGCCGGCACGACGAGGCCGCACGCGCGGCGGCGCAGCGTGGCGAATGAGGGGAGGAGCGTAGCGAGGGTCATTCCGAAGTCTGTCCGTTCAGCGCGCGGGCGTTTGCCAGCGCAATGCATGGCGTTGCACGAGCGCGATCGACCGGTCGATCGCGAAGCCGATCAGCCCGATCAGTGCGACGTCGATGAGCACGACGTCGAGCCGCAGCATCTGCCGCGCCAGTTCCATCATCTGGCCGATCCCGCTGTCGGCGCTGAGCAGCTCGACCGCGACGAGCGCGAGCCACGCGCGCGCGAGCGCGATCCGTACGCCCGTCAGCAGCGGCGGCAACGCGGCCGGCAGCAGCACGTCGCGCAGCAGCGCGAAGCGGCCGAGTCCGTAGTGCCGCGCCATCTCGACGAGGTCGCGCGGCGCGTCATGCACGCCCGTGTACGCGGCCAGGGCAACCGGGAAGAACACGGCCTTGCCGACCACGACGAGCTTCAGCGGCTCGTCGACGCCGATCAGCAGGATCAGCAGCGGAATCAGCGTGAGCGTCGGCACCTGCCGCAGCAGGTCGAAGGTCGGCCGCAGGTAGTCGGCGAACAGCCGGCTGCGCGCGAGCAGGATGCCGAACGCGGCACCGCCCGTCGCGCCGATCGCGAAGCCGAGCGCGAGGCGATGCAGCGTGATCAGCAGGTTGTCGCGCAGTTCGCCGGTGTCGAGCAGCGTGCGCAGCGTCGCCGCGAGCCGGTCGGGCGGCACGACGAGCTGCGGCGGGAACCAGCGCTGCGCGCTCGCGAGCCACCACAGCGCGACGAACGCGACGGGCGTGGCCCACCACAGCGCGAGCCCGCCGAGCCGTGCCATACCGGGCAGGCGGAGCGCGCGTGCGCCGTTCGACGCGAGGGCATGCATCGGCATCAGCGGCTCGCGACGCGCGCCGCATCGGCGCGCCAGTAGCCGTCGAGGCCGAGCTGCTTGAGTGCGGTCGACACGAAGGTCGGCGCGAGCAGCGCGTTCACGTCGACCGGCGTGGACGTCAGGCCGGCCTGGCGGCTGTACGCGACGACGTCGCGGTAGTGGCCGGTCAGGGCCGACGTGAAGAGCGGCGTCCATTGCTCCTTCCACGGCGTCGATTCGTCCGCGTATTCGCGCCGCACGACGCTTTCGGGCTGGCCCGATGCGCTCAGGATCTTCACGTACGCGTCGCGGTTCTGCGGTTGCGAGATCCAGTGTGCGGCACGCACGTAGGCTGTCGCGACAAGCTGCGTGATGTCGGGGTAGCGCCGCACGAAATCGTCGGATGCCCACAGTTCCGCGCGCATCTTCCAGTCATCGGGTGCGGTCTTGGTCGACCAGATGATCTTGCCGACGTGCTTGTCGACGAGCGAATACGCGTCGGACAGCGTGAAGAAGCCGTCGACCCGGCCGGCTGCGACGGCCGCCGCACCGGCCTGCGGGTCGAGGTTGTAGATCTTGAAGTCGGACAGCTTCAGCCCGTTCTCGGCGAGCAGCTTGCTGAACGTGACTTCCCATGGCCGGCCGCGATTGAGCGCGATGCGCTTGCCTTTCAGGTCGACGATCGACTTCGCGGTCGAACCGGCCGGCACGACGAGATACGTGTTGCTGCCGACGCCACCCGGCACGATCAGGCGCGTGGGCGTGCCCGATGCGTTGACGACGACCGACGGCAGGTCGCCGTAGCCCGCGAAATCGATGCTGCCGTTCGTGAATGCCTCGTTGACGAGCGTGCCGACTGCCGCGGTCGACACGGGTACCCATTGCAGTTTCACGTGCCGTGCGGCCAGTGCCTTTTCGAGCGACTTGTCGGCGTCGATCAGCGCGGACGCGCCCGCGTATTGCGTCTTGCCGGCGCTCGAATACGCGACGACGGCGATCCGTACGACCTTGGGCGCATCGTCCGCATGCGCGGCCGGCGCGGCGAGCGATGCGGCGGCGAACGGCAGCACGGCGAACAGCGCGCGCAGCGGGCGGTGCAGCGAGGCGAGGGAGAGCGTGTATTTCATGATGATCCGGAGCAGGGGGCGGAAAAGGGGCTCACGCGCGTTTCTGCAGCGACGGCCGCAGCACGTCGGCGAGCGGGCGCGGGTCGATCCAGTCGGCGACGTCGAAGTCGGCTTCCAGAAAGCCCTGGTCGTGCAGGAACGTCTTGAAGTCGTCGAGCGCGGCGACCGATTCGTCGTCGAGGTTGACGCCGAGATGCCGGTGCAGCTGGTTGCCGTACGCGGCGCGGACCCAGTCGATCGACGACGCGGTTTCGCCGGCCACGTAGTGCGCGGTTTCGTCGGGATGCGTGCCGGCCCATTCGCCGGCGGCGACCACGAGCTTCAGGAAGCCGGCGACGATGTCCGGATGGTTCGCGAGCACGTCGGCGTTGACGGTCAGCGGGCGCGGCGTGCCGTTGTTGTTGCGGATCGAACGCTCCGGATGAAAGCCGATGTCGATCACGACGTGCGCGCCGATCAGCTGCGCGATCTCGAGGCCGGTCGAGCCCTTCACGTAGATCGCGTCGACTTCGCCGCGCAGCAGCGCGCCGGCTTCGGCCGCATACAGCGCGCGGCTCGAAAAGCCGTGCGGTGACGCGAACAGGTCCGCCGCGCGTGCGGGCCCGACGGCCTGCAGCGTGCGAGCCTGCACGTCGACGAGTTCGACGTCGCGTGTGGTCAGCCCGTCGAGGCTCAGCGCGTTGCCGAAACCGCGCAGCGCCGACGCGCGAAAGATGTCGATGCGGTCGTCGGGGCGGCTCGGGATCGCGATGCGGCGCCCGCGCAACGCCTTCACGGAGCGGATACCCGACTCGGGCCGCGCGAGGATCAACTGCGATTCGTCGACCCACGACAGCCCGATCACGCGCGTGTTCGCGCCGTTCGAGCGCGCCCACATCGCGGGGATGCTGCCGCCCTGGCGAAACGACCGCGTCAGCGTGTGATCGCTGATCGACGACACGTCGTGCCGCGTGGCGCCGCGCGGCGAGCGGATCGCGACGCCGTCGGCCGACGTTTCGCCGTTGAGCCAGCCGAGATGCACGGCGATGCCGAGCGGGGTCGGCACGGGCGATCGGGCGTACCAGAACGTCTGCTGCTTGTCCGATGACGAATCGGGCCTGTCTGTCATGGGTGAGATTCCCTCTCTGCATAAGCATGGTTGAAGCCCGGTCGCGCACGATGTCGGTGTCGCACGCGCGGGCCGGTCAACGTTGCAAGTTCCGGGCCAGTGAACGGAAGCGGCGCGGCCGCACGCGGCGCGGGCGTCGCGCGGGAGGTGCGATGCACGTGCCGATGCATCGCCTGTTGCGTCAGCAACAGTCGCGTCGGCCGCTGTTGCGCGCGCAGCAGCGGTGCGGCCGGTGCAGCAGCGCGGTACGGGCGTGTTTCGGTGTGCCCAGCACCAGCCGGCGCGCGCTGCGCGATTGCCGCTGATGCCCGACCGGCAAGGCGCCGTGCGCATTCATCGACGGCTCGGCACGCGCGGTGGCGAGCGCGTTGGCACACCGCGTGCTTTACAGCGCAGCACACGCGCGGCACGCCGATGCCGCACGCAATCCGAATGGCCCGACCAGGAGAACTCCGATGGCTGTTGAATTTCTGTGGCGCCTGCCGATGCATGGCGACGGCCGGCGCGCACACGACCTGCATACGCGCGGCGAATGGAACCGTCAGCGCGCGTCGCGCGTCGCGCCGAAAGTCGACGACGACGATTTCGGCTACATCGACTATCTGTCGCAGGTCGCGCGCGCGGCCGACATCGCCGGTTTCCACGGCGCGCTGATTCCGATCTTCCGCTTTACCGAGGAACCGTGGGTCGTGGCCGCCGCGCTGGCGCGCGAGACACGCCGGCTGCGGCTCCTGATCGCGCTGCAGCCGCATTTCGTGCATCCGGTCTATGCAGCGCAGATGGCCGCGAGCCTGCAGCGGATCAGCCGCGGCCGTGTCGAGTGGAACGTCGTCACGGGCGGTGGCGGCCCCGACCAGCGCGCATACGGCGACTTCATCGATCACGACAGCCGCTATGCGCGCACCGACGAATTCCTCGATGTCGTGAAGGGCGTCGCGGCCGGTGAGCCGTTCACGTTCGACGGCCGCTTCTACCGCGTCGAAGCCGGCGGCCTGCTGCCGCCGCTGAGCGGCCAGAAGCCGCCGCGCATCTACCTGGCCGGCGCGAGCGATGCCGCGCTCGCGGTCGCCGCGAAGCATGGCGACGTGCACCTGAGCTGGGGCGAGCCGCCTGGAAAACAGAAGGAAGTGATCGATGCGGCGCGCCGCGCGCTCGAGCGCCAGAACGCCGAGCGCGACCTGCGCTTCGGCATGCGCATCGACATCCTGGCGCGCGAGACCGAGGAGCAGGCGTGGGCCGAGTTGCGGCAGATGTTCGCGACGGTGGGCGACGCGACGCGCAACGGCTTCGGCGGGCGCGGCGAGTCGTCGGAATCGGTCGGCGCGAAACGCCAGTTCGCGCTGCACCAGGGCAACACGCAGCACTTCGACGACCTGATCGTCGGCCCGAACCTGTGGGCCGGGATGTCGCAGATTCGCGGCGGCCCCGGCTGCGTGATCGTCGGCAGCCACGAGCAGGTGGCCGAGCGGCTCGCGGAATACGTCGACATCGGCGTCTCGACGTTCATCCTCGCGAGCAACCCGCATCTCGAGGAGGCGTACCGCGTGGGCGAGGAAGTGCTGCCGCTCGTCGACGGCGCGCTGAACGCGCGCGGCACGCGGGCGGCGCTGCGTGTAGCCGGCGCATGAGCGCAACGGCAATCCCGCGCAATCCAACGACATCGACAAGGACATTCACCATGACGACACTCGCTGCGCAGGCCACGGCCTGCGACGCACTCTGGTACACGCGCTGCCCGGTGCCGACCGCGCTCGGCATCGCCGTGCACCGCGGCTGGTTCGAAGAGGAGTTCGGGCCGGACGGCATCGCGCTGCATTCGCTGCAGGAGACGGCCGACGCCGGCAAGCGTGAATCGCACTTCGATCACAGCATGCCGCACTCGTTCCGGCAGGGCGGCAACATTCCGGCGCTGTGGGCGCGGGCGCGCGGCGCCGATACGCGCGTGATCGGCCTGTCGTGGACCAACGAATTCCAGGCGATCGTCACGTTGCCCGATCGCGGCATCCGCACCGTGCGCGACCTGCGCGGCCGGCGGCTCGGGTTGCCGCGCCATCCGATCAGCATCGACTTCTGGCGCGCGGCCGCGCTGAAAGGCTTCCTGAGCGCGCTCGAACTGGAAGGGCTCGGGCACGGCGACGCCGAATGGGTTGACCTGCCCGACCAGCGCGAGCGCCGCACCGGGCCCGCTTCGTTCACGCGCGGCCCGCACGAGTACGGGCTCGAGATCGCGGCGCTCATGCGCGGCGAGGTCGACGCGGTGTTCGTGAAAGGCGTCGAGGGGCTCGAAACCGTGCATCTGATCGACGCGCAGGTCGTCATCGATCTCGGTGCGCACCCCGATCCGCTTGTGCGGATCGGCAACGGCACGCCGCGCACGCTGACCGTCGACCGCGCACTGATCGACGCGCGCCCCGATCTCGTCAGCCGTTTCCTGTCGGTCGTGGTGGGGGCCGGCGACTGGGCCGCGCGCCATCCGGCGGAGACGGTCGCCTATATCGGCCGCGAAACGCGCGCGTCCGACGAATGGGTGCGCTATGCGTACGGTGCGGATGTGCACCGCCATCTGGAGACGGGGCTCGCGCAGACGTCGATCGACGGGCTGGTCGCGTTCAAGGACTTCCTCGTCGAGTGGGGCTTCCTCGAACAGGATTTCGATGCGCGCGCATGGATCGACCCGGCGCCGTTCACGCGGATCGACCGGCAACGCCATGCGTGGGTCGCGTAGCGCGCCGCGGCGCGTCACTGCAAGGAGTCGAGCATGACAGGTCTGACGATCGAATACGGGGTGCCCCCGGCGCGCCGGCATGCGGCGCGCGCGGCGCCGCGTGCGGGTGCGGGCGGGGTGGCGGGCAGGGCGGTGGCGCGTCCGCCGTCCGCTTCACCTTCGGCACGGCCGGATGCGCCGAAGGCGAAGCCGGGCGCGTGGCGCGTCACGGGGGCGATTGCGCTGGCGGTCACGGCGCTGCACGCGGGCGTCGCGCTGCTGGCCGCGCGCGCGCCTGCCGCACCGCCCGTGCAGCCGCCGCGGCCGGTGCCGATGACGGTCGAACTGACGCGGCCGCCCGAACCGTTGCCGCAGGCCGCGCATCCGCCGCCACCGGTGGTGCCGCCGAAGCCGCTGAAGCAGGCGCCGACCCCGCCGAAGCCGCGTGCGGCCATCGCACATCCAGCGCCGGTGCCTGCGCCGGCTGCCACGCCGCAAGTCACCCGCGAGGCGGCACCCGCGACGGTGGCACCGGCCGCCGCCGCGCCAGCCGCGCCGGCTCCCGCGCCGGCTGCGCCGGCCGCACCCGTGCGCGAAACCGCACCGATCGGCGACGCGGCCTACCTGCGCAACCCGGCGCCCGACTATCCGGCGTTCGCGCAGGACCAGGGCTGGGAAGGGCGCGTCGTGCTGCGCGTGCACGTGCTGGCGAACGGCACGCCCGATTCCGTCGACGTCCGCACGAGCAGCGGCCGCCGCATGCTCGACAACGCGGCGGTGGCCGCGGTGAAGCGCTGGACGTTCGTGCCCGCGAAGCGCGGCGACGAAGCGGTCGACGGCTGGGTCAACGTGCCGATCGATTTCAAGCTGGGCTGACCCGCCGGGCGGCCCGTCACATTTTCCAAGGAACTCACATCATGAACGGTATCCCGACCACCTTCATCGTCCAGGGCGCGCTCTGGCTGCTCGTCGTCTTCTCCGTCGTCACGTGGACGCTGATCGTCGTGAAGGCGATCCAGAGCCTGCGGGCGAGCGCGCGCAACCGGCGCTACACGAGCGCGTTCTGGGCCGCGAACAGCTTTCACGAGGCCGCCTCGCTCGACAGCGCGAACAGCCCGGTGGGTGAACTCGCCGCGACGGGCTTCGACGCGCTGCGGCGCGCCGACGAGAGCAGCGCACACGATCTCGAACACAGCTGGAGCCGTCACGACCTGCTCGAACGCCATCTGCGCCAGCAGATCCACAACGCGCGCCGGCGCGAGGAGGCGGGGCTGGCGGTGCTCGCGTCGATCGGCAGCACCGCGCCGTTCGTCGGCCTGTTCGGCACCGTGTTCGGCATCATCCACGCGCTGACCGCGATCGCGCACAGCGCGTCGGCGAGCATCGACGTCGTCGCCGGGCCGATCGGCGAGGCGCTGGTCGCGACCGGGATCGGCATCGCGGTCGCCGTGCCGGCCGTGCTCGGGTACAACTTCTTCGTGCGCCGCGTGAAGGCCGCGTCGGCCGACCTCGATGCATTCGCCACCGATTTCGTCACGCTCGCACAAAAGGCCGGCTTCCGCGTGCCGGCCGCCACCGCGGCGCCCGCACCGGCACGCCGTGCCGACGACACCCGTCAGGAGGCGTTCGCATAATGGCTTTCTCCTCTTCCTCCGACAACGACGACGTGCTCAGTGAAATCAACATCACGCCGCTCGTCGACGTGATGCTCGTGCTGCTCGTCGCGTTCATCGTCACGGCGCCGCTGCTCAACAACGCGGTCCACGTGAATCTGCCGAACACCGTTGCCACGGCGCCGGCCGATCGCAAGCCGAACGTTACCGTGAGCGTCGACGACAAGGGCGTCGTGTATCTCGACAAGCGCGCGGTCGCCCTGGCAGCGGTGCCGGCCGAGCTGGCCGCGCTGAAGGCCGGCCGGCCCGATGTCGCGCTCGACCTGCAGGCCGACGAGCACGTGCCGTACGGCACCGTCGCGAAGCTGATGGCCGCGATCGAGCATGCGGGCATCACGCGGCTATCGGTGCTCACCGCGCCGCGCGGCTGATGCGCGGCTTACGACTCCTCTTCCGAACGCATCCATGAGCATCACGGCCTCACACAACGTCCAGTCGATCTGGTACACACGCTGTCCGGTGCCGACGCCGCTCGGCATCGCCGCCCATCTCGGCTGGCTCGACAGCGAATTCGCCGGCGACGGCATCACCGTGCGCGCGCTGCAGGAAAGCCGGCACGCGACGCTGCATCACGCGCACGTCGATCATTCCCTCGACAACGCATTCCGGCAGGGCGGCAGCATTCCGGCGCTATGGGCGCGCGCGGCCGGCGCCGACACGCGGGTGGTCGCGCTGACCTGGATCGACGAGGCGCAAGCGATCGTCGCGCTGCCGGAACGCGGCCTGAAGCGGCCGAAGGATTTGCGCGGGCGCCGCATCGGCCTGCCGCGTCGCGACGGCGAGCGCATCGACATCTTCCGCGCGGCGGCGCTGCGCGGCTTCATCAGCGCGCTGTCGGTCGACGGGCTCGGCCCCGCCGAAGTCGAATGGGTCGACGTGCCCGCGTCGAACCTGCGCGCCCCCGTATCGACGCCGCTCACGCGCGACGCGGCATTCACCCATCCCGCGAGCCTGTCCAGCCGGCGGCTCTATGCGGCCGAAGCGGCCGCGCTCGTGCGCGGCGAGGTCGACGCGATCTACGTGAAAGGTTCGCTCGGGCTCGAAACCGCGTACCTGATCGGTGCGCAGCCGGTCGTCGACATCGGCTTTCATCCCGATCCGCAGATCCGCATCAACAATGGGTCACCGCGGCCGCTGACCGTCAATGCGTCGACGCTCGACAGCCATCCCGACATCGTCAGCCGCTTCCTCGCGCGCGTGACCGAGGTCGACGGCTGGGCGCGCGAGCACGAGCAGGAAGTGCTCGGCTATCTCGGCCGCGAGACGGGATCGGGCCATGACTGGCTGCGGCTCGCCTACGGCGCGGACGTCCATCGGCGGCTGCGCACGGATCTCGACGAAGCGTCGATCGCCGCACTCGACGATTTCAAGCGTTTCCTCGTCGAATGGCAGTTCCTGCCTGCCGACTTCGACGTGCGCGCATGGATCGACCGGCGCGCGCTCGACGGCATCGCGACGCGGTCTCGCGACGCCGCGCGGTGAGCGCGCCGCCACGCGTCGCCGACGCCTGGCGGCGCGAGCGCTTCACTGGCGGCTTCATGCTGCTGGCGCTCGCGAGCGGCACGACGATCAGCATGGCGCAGCTCGCGACGACGCTGTACGCGCTCGCACTTGGGGTCGACAGCGCGCGGCTCGGCATCATCGCCGCGATGGAGCCGCTCGGCATCGCGTTGATGACGCTGCCGGCCGGGCTGCTCGTCGCGCGCTACGGCGCACGGCGCGTGTACTTCGTCGCGAGCATGGGGCCGATGCTGCTCAATCTCGTCGTGCCGTTTGCCGGCGCATGGCCGCTGATTGCGCTCACGCAAGTGTTGATCGGGCTGTGCATCCCGTTCCGGATCGTGTCGATCAACGGCGTGTTTCTCGCGCGTCTCGCGCAGATCGGCCTCGCACGTGCCGGCTGGTACCGCGCGGCGATGTCGGTCGGAACCGGCATGGTCGGGCCGTGGCTCGCGAGCGGGCTGATCGGCGCGCATGGCGTGGTCGCAACGTTCTGCGCGGCGTCGGCGAGCTTCGCGGGCATGGCGCTGTTCAGCCGGACGCTGCTCGGCGACGCGGAGCCTGCGCCGCGCGGTGGGCAACCGGAAACCGGTGGCCTGCGCGCTTTGCTGACACTCGCGTGGAGCCACGACGTGCGCGAGCAGCTCGTGCTGGAGGCCGTGAACAGTGCGACGCGTTCGCTGGCCGGCGCATACACGGTGGTGCTCGCGATCCAGTTGCTCGGGCTGTCCCAGACGAAAGCCGTCGCGCTGCTGACGCTGCAGGGTGTCGTCGCGGTGATCGCGCTGTTCGGGCTGGGGCATGTCGCGCAGCGGATGACGGCGCGCCGTTGCCAGGCGCTCAGTCTTGCCGGCGGCGTGGCCGGGTTGCTCGCGCTGGGTCTCGCGCATGACGCATGGATCGTCGCCGCCGGGCTCGCCGCGCTGTGCGCCGGCTCATCGCTGCTGCATCTCGTCAACATGCAGCGTCTCGGCCGGCACCCGGCCGACAAGAGCCAGGTGTCGAGCCTCTACAACCTCGCGTCGATGACGGGCGCGTTCTGCGGCCCGCTGGCCGGCAGCGCGCTCGTGCCGGTTGTCGGGTTGCAGGCCGTGTTTCTGTGCTGGCTGCCCGTCGTCGTGCTGGTTGCGTTCGCGTTGCGCATCGCACATGGGCGGCGCGATGCATCGCAGCGCGTGACTGCAAAGCTCTCCTGACGACCGTCTGACCGGGTATGGCGTGATCCGCGCGGTGTTGCGTGACAAGCAGTTTGCTTCCCTTCACAGATGCGCATGCAGCAACACCTGCACCGCACGCGCGCCGGAAGCCCCGTGCGACGGGTTTCTCGATGCTGGCATCCGAATTGCAATAGGTACCCCGTGCGTCGCGCACGCACGTGCGTTCAACCGATCAAACAGGATGACTCATCGATGTTCAGGAAAAAACTAATCGTCACCGCGCTGGGGGGACTGCTGACGGGCGGGGCCGTATCGTTGCCCGCATGGGCGGAAGAGGGCGCGGTAACGGCGGCACCGGACGCGAAGCCGGAACAACAGGGCACGGCGGATGCCGCCGTGGCCGCACCGAAGGCGGCCCGCGCGACGCGCGGCACGGCCGCGCGCGAAACGAACCTCGGCACGGTGACGGTGACCGCGCGCCGGCGCAAGGGAGCGCATCCAGGACGTGCCGGTCGCGGTGAGCGCGCTGAGCGGCGACGCGATCAAGAACAACGAGCTGCGCGTGATCAACGACGTGACGAAGTACGTGCCGAACTTTACCGGACAATCGACCGAGGGCCGCGAGCGGCCGCGCTGGTTCCTGCGCGGCGTCGGCAGCAACGATCCGTCGGACCTGTCGCTGAGCCCGGTCGGCGTGTACTTCGACGACGTCTACATCAACAGCGTATTCGGGCAGGGCTTCCCGCTGTTCGATCTCGATCACATCGAAGTGCTGCGCGGCCCGCAGGGCACGCTGTGGGGCAAGAATACGGTCGGCGGCGCGCTCAGCATCACGTCGCAGAAGCCGACCTTCGATGTGAGCGGCTACGGCAAGATCGGGCTCGGCCAGTACAACAGCCGGCTCGCGGAAGCCGCGATCGGCGGGCCGATCGGCAAGAACGACGTGCTGGCCGCACGCGTGTCGGTGTATCACGAGAACGCCGACAGCTTCTACACGAACACCGTGCAGCAAGGGCGCTTCGGCGGCTTCCACGACAACGCGGTGCGCTTCCAGGTGCTGGCCGTACCGACGTCGGATACCGACTTCCTGTTCAACATCCACGGCCGCAACTACACGGGTGGCGGCAACGCATGGCATGCGCAGGGTGCGGGGCCGGGCGGCGCTAACCAGTTCGGCTTCGTCGGGTCGAGCGATCCGTACACGGTGTCGCTCAACGCGCCGTCGAGCGATCACATTTCGACCTGGGGCACGTCGCTCACCGCGCACTGGCGCATCAACCCGGCGGTGACGCTGACGTCGATCACCGCGTTCGAAGGGCTGCACCGCTGGTACCAGGACGACGAGGACTATTCCGCGTTCGACGCCGCACGCTCGCACGATCGCTTGTCGAGCCGCCAGTTCTCGCAGGAATTCCGGCTCGAATCGCCGCAGAGCGACCGGCTGAGCTGGCTTGTCGGCACCCACCTGTTCACCGAGCAACTGGCCGAGCAGGGCGCCGGCGGCGGCCTGCCGGGCTCGCCGTCGCCCGCGTTCTACCACCTGACCGACCTCACGCAGCATACGCAGAGCGCGGCGATCTTCGGCAGCGTGAAGTACCGGTTCACCGACCGCTTCAACGTGACGGGCGGGCTGCGTTACACGATCGAGCGCAAGAACATCAACCTGACCGGGCTGCAGGACACCGGCAACGTCACGTTCAGCAATCCGGGCAGCTGGTGGGAGCCGTCGTCGGTGTCGTCGCCGCTGGCGGTCAGCGCAAGGCAGAACCAGACGAACACGTGGCGCGCGCCGACCTGGGATCTCACGCCCGAATACGCGCTCAGCAGCAACGTGCGTGCGTATTTCCGCTATGCGCGCGGCTTCCGGTCGGGCGGCTACAACGGCAACGCATATACGCAGAGCACGGTGTCGACCGTATCGCCCGAGTACCTGACCGATTACGAGGCCGGCATCAAGAGCGAATGGTTCGACAAGCGGCTGATCGTCAACGCGAGCGTGTTCCACTACGACTATCACGACATCCAGGTGTTCGCGCTCGCGCCGAACCCGTTCGGCGGCCCGCCGGTATCGACGCTGTCGAATGCGGGGCAGGGGCGCGCGGATGGCTTCGAGCTGGAGCTGAAGGCGCAGCCGGTCAACAGCCTCTACCTGTTCGCGAACCTCGGGATGCTGAACACGCGCTACACGGAGTTCCGCAACGTGCCGACCGCCGTCGGCAACTCGTTCGCGCGCGCGCCGCATACGACGCTCAACGCCGGCTTCGACTATCGCGTGCCGGTGTCGTTTGGCACGCTGACGGCCGGCGGCGACGTGAATTACCGCAGCCGCGAATACTTCAGCGCGACGCGGCAGACGATGCCGCAGCTCTGGCAGGGCGGCTACACGGTGCTGAACGCGCACGTGTCCTACACGACGCCGAACCAGAAGTACATCGTGACGGGCTACGTGACGAACCTGACCAACAAGGTCTACAAGAAGCTCGAGCTGCTGCCGTCGTATGGCGCGTATCCGGCGCTGTACGGCGATCCGCGCACGGTCGGGATCACGCTGACCGCAAAGATCTGACGGGCGGCAGGCGACGCGGTGGCGAGCCGCGTTTGCCGCGCGTCAGATCAGCAGCGACAGTGTCCTGAACAGCGCGAGATCCGCCTTGCGTGCCGATCGCGCATGGCGGCGGATCACGTGCAGCAGGCAGTCGATGAAGCAGCGCGCGGCGTCGCTCAGCGTGCTGCTGCGCCGCGTGACGATCCCGAGGTCGCGCGGCTCGAAGGTTTCCTTCAGCTGCAACGCGCGCATCCGTTCGCCGAACGGCGGCACGGCCGCGAGGATCGTCGGGCACCAGGTGCACATGTCGGCCTGTTCGAGCATCGTCTGCAGCATCGCCACCGACTGCGCGCGCACGATGCGCCGTTCGTCGATTTCGGCACCATGGCGGGTGAACAGGTAGTCGACGAGCGCGGCCTGCCCGTCGGCGGCGAAATTCAGCACCCAGTCGTTCTCGACCAGGTCGTGGATCGACCGCGCGTGCTCGCGCGGATGGCCGGCGCGAACCATCACCGCGGTTTCGTAGCGCAGCATCGGCTCGAACGCGAATTCCTGCGTGCCGCCGGGTTGCACGTGCCCGAGCGCGAAGTCCATGCTGCCGTCGCGCAACAGCGGCTGCGCGACGGCCATCAGCGCTTCGTAGAGTTCGAGACGCACGTCGGGCATCTGCTCGCGAAAGCGCAGCACCGTTTCCGCGAGGAAGGTCATCGTGAGCCACGGTGTCACGCCGATGCTCAGCCGGCCTTCGACGCGGCCACGCATGCGTTCGAGATCGCTCTGCGCGTGTTCGAGCTGCTTCAGCACGAGCTTCGCATGCGTGAGCAGCGTCTTGCCGTAGTCGGTGAAGCCGATCCCCTCCGGTGCGCGGACCAGTAGCGGCAGGCGTTCGCTGGCCTCCAGTTCGCGCAGCGCGCGCGTGACGGCCGCCTGCGACAGCCCGAGGGTGCGCGCCGCGCCGCGAATACTCCCGGCCTCCGCGCTCGCGACGAGCGCCTGCAGCTGATGCAGCTTGATCGTGCTCATGGTGCGATACCCGACAACGAAAGGTTGTCATCATAACGAAACCGCGGCTGTTCGCCGGGATTTTCGCTGCCTACGATGCGGTCACGATCGGTCATTCGGGCGATCGGCAACCGGAATGCATCGAGGAGAATCGGGGTTGGACCACAAACCTATCCTGCCGGAAATGGCGGCCATCGAGACGGAAATGATCGCGCTGCGCCGCCGGCTGCACGCGCATCCGGAGCTCGGCTTCGAGGAACATGCGACGAGCGACCTCGTGGCCGGCTGCCTGACAACGTGGGGTTATCGGGTGACGCGCGGGCTCGGCGGCACGGGCGTGGTCGGCACATTGACGCGCGGCGCCGGGAAACGGCTCGGGCTGCGCGCGGACATGGACGCGCTGCCGATCCGCGAGACGACCGGACTGCCGCATGCGAGCCGGTGCGACGGCGTGATGCACGCATGCGGTCACGACGGCCATACGGCGATGCTGCTCGCGGCGGCGCGCTGCGTGGCCGAGCGCGGCCGCTTCACGGGCACGCTGAACCTGATTTTCCAGCCGGCCGAGGAAGGGCTCGGCGGTGCGAAGCGGATGATCGACGACGGGCTGTTCGAGCAGTTTCCGTGCGATGCGGTGTACGCGATGCACAACGTGCCGGGCTTGCCGGCTGGCGTGCTCGGTTTCTGCGACGGCCCGGCGATGGCATCGGCCGACGAGGTGCGCGTGCGCGTGATCGGGCGCGGCGGGCATGGCGCGGCGCCGCATACGACGATCGATCCGGTGGTCGTCTGCGCGTCGATCGTGATGGCGCTGCAGACCGTCGTGTCGCGCAACGTGAATCCGCAGGAGCTGGCGATCGTGACGGCCGGCTCGATCCATGCGGGCACCGCATCGAACGTGATCCCGCCGCATGCGGAACTCGCACTCAGCGTGCGTGCGCTGTCGCCGGACGTACGCGCGCTGCTCGAACGGCGCATTCGCGAGATCGTGCACGGGCAAGCCGCGAGCTATGGCGCGACGGCCGAGATCGACTATCGGCACGCGTACCCGGTGCTCGTCAATCACGCGGCGGAAACCGCGTTTGCGCGCGACGTCGCCCGAGAATGGGGCGGCGATGGCGCGCTGATCCCGCATCTGCGGCCGATCGCGGCCAGTGAGGACTTCGCGTTCATGCTGAACGCGTGCCCCGGCAGCTATCTGTCGATCGGCAACGGCGACGGCGCCGCGGGATGCGGGCTGCACCACCCCGGCTACGACTTCAACGACGCGTGCCTCGCCACGGGCGCGAGCTACTGGATTGCGCTGGCGGAACGCTACCTCGCGTGACGGGCCTGCACGATTTTGACTGACGATTCACACAAGGAAGGAGACTGGCAATGAAGCAATGGAAACGGATGGCAGTGCTCGCGATGGCGCTGGCGGCAAGCGCGGCGCACGCGGGCGACTGGGCGGGCAAGGAGATCCGCCTCGCGGTCGATCCGACTTACCCGCCGCTCGAATACAAGCTGCCCGACGGCACGCTGACGGGCTTCGGAATCGACATCACGAATGCGTTGTGCGCGGAGCTGCATGCGCGCTGCGTGTGGGTCGAGTCGAGTTTCGACGGGATGATTCCGGGGCTGCTCGCACGCAAATTCGACGTGATCGCGTCGTCGATGACGATCACGCCGAAGCGGCAGCAGCAGATCGCCTTCACGAACCGGATCTCGAATGCGCCGGCGCGCCTCATCGCGCGCAAGGGTTCGCCGCTGCTGCCGACGGCCGACGCGCTGAAGGGCAAGCGCGTGGGTGTCGAGCAGGGCTCCGCGCAGGCGGACTACGCGGTCGCGAACTGGCAGCCGGCCGGCGTGCAGATCGTGTCGTACCAGAACCAGGATCAGGTCTATGCAGATCTCGTGACGGGCCGGCTCGACGCCGCGTTCCAGGCATCGATCGCAGCCAGCGACGGCTTCCTGAAGAAACCGCAGGGCAAGGATTTCGCGTTCGTCGGTGCGGCGATCGACGACGTGAAGTATTTCGGACAGGGCGACGGGCTCGGGCTGCGCAAGCAGGACAACGACCTGCGCGACGCCTTCAACCGCGCGCTCGCGACGATCCTCGCGAACGGCACGTACCAGCGCATCAACAAGAAGTACTTCGACTTCGACATCTACGGCGCGAAGTAAGCTGCGATGCCCGCCAAGCGGGCAGTCACGAAAATATCAATAAGGAAAACGAATGAACTGGAGATCGTTATTCGTCGCGATTCCGGCGCTGTGTGCAGCGCCCGCGTTCGCGCAGGGCAGTGTCACGCTGTACGGCCTCGTCGATGCAGGCATCGACTACACGAACAACGTCGGCGGCCACAGCGCGTGGCAGATGGCGAGCGGTTTCGCGCAAGGCAGCCGCTGGGGGCTGAAGGGCACCGAGGATCTGGGCGGCGGCTACAGCGCGCTGTTCCAGATCGAGAACGGCTTCAACGTGAACAGCGGCACGCTTGCACAGGGCGGCCGCATGTTCGGGCGGCAGGCCTACGTCGGCCTCGGCAGCGCGCGTTTCGGCACGTTGACGCTCGGCCGGCAATACGATGCGGTGGTCGACTATCTCGCGCCGACGACCGCGAACGGCAGTTGGGGCGTCTACCCGTTCTCGCATCCGCTCGACAACGACAACACCGGTAACACATTCCGCGTGAACAACACGGTCAAGTACGCGAGCCCGGATTTCGCCGGCTTCTCGTTCGGCGGCACGTACAGCTTCAGCAACGACACGGGCTTCGCGAACAACCGGCAGTGGAGCATCGGCGCGCAATATGAGCAGGGCGGGCTGCTCGTCGGCGCGGCCTTCCTGAATGCGGACAACCCGGGTGCGACGTCGGGCGGCGCGATCGCGGGGTCGGGATCGGTCGGCGCCGATGCGAACTTCGCGTCGGCGCGGCTGCGGATCTTCGGTGCGGGCATCAACTACACGGCGGGACCCGCGACACTCGGGTTCGCGTACACGAACGGCAACGTCACGCGGCCGACCGCGAATGTCGGCTACCTGTTCGGCGACGAAACGATCGAGCCGGTGACCGGCCCGCTCGCGGGCGGCACGGTGTCGTCGATCAAGTACCAGAACTTCGAGGTGAACGGCAAATACCAGTTCACGCCATCGCTGTTCGTCGGTGCGCAGTACGTGTACACGACGGTGCGCTACGACGCGACGACGGGCAGCGCGAAGCCGAAGATCCATTCGCTCGGGCTGATGGCCGACTACAACCTGTCGAAGCGCACGGACGTGTACCTGATGGGCGCGTATCAGCGGGTTGCGGGCGATGCGACGGGCTCGTCGCTCGACCAGGCCTATATTCCCGGTGCGGCGGACTTGTCGTCGACGTCGAAGCAGCTGATGGTTCACGCGGGGATTCGTCACAAGTTCTGACGGGGCGATGCGGAAGAGGCGTTGAGGCGGCGGGCCAAACGGCCCGTCGCCTCGACGCGCTTACTGCGCGACGCGAATCACCACCTTGCCGAAGTGCTGCCCCGACTGCAGGTACGCATACGCCTGCGGCGCTTCGTCGAAGCCGAACACGCGATCGACCACCGGCTTGATCTGCTTTGCGTCGACGAGCCGCACGACGTCGTCGAGCATCGTGCGGCTGCCGACCATGATGCCGTGCAGCTGCCGGATCCCGCCGATCAGCGACAGCAGCCCGAGTTCGGGGCCGCCGAAACTGCTGAGGCCGCCGATCACCGATACGATGCCGCCCATCTTCGTCGCGGCGACCGAGCGCGGCAGCGTATCCTTGCCGCCGACTTCAACGACCAGATCCGCCCCTGCGCCGCCGGTGAGCCCCAGCACTTCGTGCTGCCATTCGGGCGTCGCGCGATAGTTGATCGTTGCGTCCGCACCAAGTGCGCGGGCGCGTTCGAGCTTCGCATCGCTCGACGACGTGACGATCGTGCGCAGCCCCGCCGCATGCGCGAGCTGCAGCGCGACGATCGACACGCCGCCCGTGCCGAGCAGCACCACGGTGGCGCCAGGCCCCAGGCCGCCGTCTTCGAACAGCGCGTTCCAGGCGGTGATGCCCGCGCACGACAGCGTCGCCGCCTCGTCGTAGTTCAGATGCGCGGGAATCGCGACCAGCGCGGCTTCGTCCGACACGAAATGTTCGGCCAGCACGCCGTCGAATTGCGCGCCGGGCGACCCGGAGACTTTCTGCGGCGTCGGCGGCCCGTCGAGCCAGTGCGGAAAGTACGTGTTGATCACGCGATCGCCCGGCTTGAAGCGCGTGACGTCGCGGCCGGTTTCGATGACTTCGCCGGCGCCGTCGGCAACCGGAATCAGCGCGTCCGTGCCGATGCCGAGATAGTCGCCGCGCGCGAACATCAGGTCGCGATAGTTCAGTCCGGCCGAGTGGATCTTCACGACGACGTCGGTCGGCCCGACCGCGCGGCGCGGCGCGTCGATGCGCCGAAGCCCGGCCACGCCGTCGCTCGGTTTCAGTTGCCATGCGTTCATGTCGGCTCCTTTTCGAGATAGAGCGGACTATCATAGTGTTGCGCACGGGGACGCATTGGCGATAAATCGGCCGATGACTGTCGCCTGTACGGACACAAACCTGTGACCCAATGGAGCGTAATCGCATGGATGAGCGGCTGAGAGGCGTGGCCGAATTTGTCGACGTGGTGGAGTCAGGCAGCTTTGCGGCGGCGGCGCTGCGGCTCGGCGTGACGCGCTCGGCCGTCGCGAAGGTCGTCGCGCGGCTCGAACGCCGTCTCGGCGCCCGGCTCCTGCAGCGCACGACGCGCCAGCTCGGCCTGACCGACGAAGGGCTCGTCTATTACGAGCAGTGCCGGCGGCTGCTGGCCGAACTCGGCGAGACGGAGGCCGCGCTCGACGCGGGGCAGCGCGAGCCGGCGGGGCGGTTGCGCGTCAGCGTGCCCGTGCTGTTCGGGCGGCAATGCGTGGCGCCCGTCATGCGGCGCCTCGTGGAGCGCCATCCGCGGCTCGAAATCGACGTGTCGTTCAGCGATCGCGTGGCCGATCTGGTCAACGACGGCTTCGACATCGCGGTGCGCATCGGCGAGCTGGCCGATACGAGCGCGCTGGTCGGCCGGAAGCTCGGCGTGCAGCGCATGGGCATCTGCGCGTCGCCCACGTATCTCGAACGTCATGGCCGACCGGCGGGGCTCGACGCACTCGCGTCGCACGTCGGCATCGCGTATTCGCGCGGCGGGCAAGCGACGCCGTGGCGGGTCGTCGGCGCGGACGGCGCGGTGCACGACCATCGCCCGGCCGGCCGCCTGCGGCTCGACGATCTGCAGGCGATCGCCGATGCCGCCGCCGCCGGCGCGGGCCTCGCGTGGCTGCCGTGCTGGCTGATGGCGCCTTACCTGCGCGACGGCCGCCTCGCGCTCGTGATGGACAGCAACAGCGTGTCGGGTGCCGAGGTGTCCGCGGTGCGGCCGGCATCGCGCCAGGTGCCGTCGAAGGTGCGCGTCGTCATCGATGCGCTCGTCGACGAGATACCGCGCATGCTGGCGTCGGACGATTGAGGCGTGACGCGTCGAGCCGTGGCGATCGCGACATCCCCACGACGCATGATCGGCTGGCGCGGCGTATGATCGTCGCAGCCGAATATCCGGGGGGCACGTCGTCATGAAGCGGGAACCGCAGGTTGTCATCGTCATCGGCACGGCAGTGACCGTACCGAGGCTCGCCTGTCATCCGGCCCGCCGGTGATGCGCGGGCCCGCACGCGGCCCCGGCGCGAGCGGGGCAGACTTCCCTCCGGCCACCCGACGCGAGCGCGCATGACGACGATCGATACCCCGAAGGCCGCACGGCAACCGGGCTGGTTGCGCATCGCACCCGCGCTGTTCCTGCTCCTGTGGGCAAGCGGCTTCGTGTTCCTGAAGCTCGGCTTGCGCTATGCCGATCCGCTCACGTTCCTCGCACTGCGCTATGCGTGCGTCGTCGCGCTGCTCGCCGGCCCGTTCCTTTGGCTGCGCCCCGCGTTGCCGCGCACGAGGCGCGCATGGCGCGATCTTGTCGTGGTCGGCCTGTTGCTGCAGGCCGGTTATTTCGCGTTCACGTACCTGAGCCTCAAGCTCGGCATGTCGGCCGGCGCCGTCGCGCTCGTCACGTCGCAACAGCCGATTCTCGTCGGATTGCTCGCGCCGATGATTGCCGGCGAGCGCGTTGGCGTGTTGCGCTGGATCGGCCTCGCGCTCGGCGCCGCGGGCGCGGTGCTGGTGATTCTCGCGCGTTCGTCGGTCGACGTCGCGTCGCCGTGGGCGCTCGCGTTCGCGCTGTTCGCGCTCGCGTGCATCACCGGCGGCACGCTGTGGGAAAAACGCTTCGGCACCGACGTCCATCCGGTCACCGCGAACCTCGTGCAGTACGCAGTCGGCCTCGCGGTCACGGCACCGCTCGCGTTCGCGCTCGAACCGATGCACGTGCAATGGACCGCCGGGCTCGCCGGTTCGCTCGCGTACCTCGTCATCTGCAACTCGCTGATCGCGATCTCGCTGCTGCTCGCGATGGTGCGCTATGGCGAGGCGTCGCGCGTGTCGGCGCTGTTCTTCCTGATTCCGCCCGCGACCGCGCTGATCGCGCTGGTGGCGCTCGGCGAGACGATCGGCGCGCTCGCATGGCCGGGCATGGCGCTCGCGGCCGCAGGGCTGTTTCTCGTGATGCGCTACTGAACGCACGCGGGACGCAACTCGCCGCGCGCATCTCACATATCGAGACGACGTCCCGGTCATTGACGCGAAATTCACACGGCTCCTAGACTGGCCTGGATGACGCCGCGCTTCACGCGGCGCGACGCCGCCGCCGTGCGCGCGGCGACCGTACCGTCCCGCGAGACGGGCGAGACGAACCAGGAGACACACCGATGACCGCTGCCGCCCCGCAGTTGCACGCCGCGACGATGCGGCGCCTGAACCTGCGCCTGATTCCGTTCCTGATGCTGCTGTATCTCGTCGCGTATATCGACCGCTCGAACATCTCGGTCGCGGCGCTGCAGATGAACGCCGACCTCGGGTTGAGCGCCGGGATGTACGGGTTGGGCGCGGGGCTGTTCTACGTGACCTACATCCTGTTCGAGGTGCCGAGCAACCTGTTCCTCGCGCGCGTCGGCGCACGCCGCTGGATCGCGCGGATCATGATCACGTGGGGCATCGTCGCAGCCGCGATGAGCACCGTCCATACGCCGGGGCAACTCTATGCGATGCGCCTGCTGCTCGGCGCGGCGGAAGCGGGGTTCACGCCGGGCATCATCTACTACCTGTCCGCGTGGTATCCGCCGAGCGACCGTGCACGCGCGATGTCGTTCTTCTATATCGGCGCGACGCTCGCGTCGGTGATCGGGCTGCCGCTGTCCGGCGCGCTGCTGAACCTGAACGGCGTGCTCGGCATCGAGGGCTGGCGCTGGCTGTTCCTGCTCGAAGGCGTGCCCGCGCTGCTGCTCGGATTCGTCGTGCTGCGCCGCCTGCCCGACACGCCCGCCCATGCGCGCTGGCTGCCGGCCGACGAACGCGCGTGGCTCGAAGCGACGCTGCGCGACACCGCGCCGCGCGAGCACCTGTCGCACGGCGTCGCGCTGCGGCGTGCGTTCGGCGACGGCAAGGTGTGGGCGCTCGCCGCGTTCTGGCTGCTGCAGGCGTTCGGCACGATCGGCCTCACGCTGTTCCTGCCGCTGCTCGTGAAGAGCCTGTCGGGACAATCGAGTTTCGCGGTCGGCAGCCTGTCCGCGCTGCCGTTCCTGTTCGCGTGCGTCGCGATGTACGTGAACGGCCGGCGTTCGGATCTCGGCGGCGAACGCGCGTTGCATCTCGGCGTGCCGATGCTGCTGGCCGGCGCGTTGCTGATTGCGGCGATCTATACGCCGACGCTGCCCGTCGCGTATGCGCTGCTCGTGCTCGCGGTCGGCTTCAACTGGGCCGCGACGCCCGTGTTCTGGGCCGTGACGACCGAATACGTGTCGGGTCTCACGGCCGCCGCGTCGATCGCGCTGATCAACGCGGTCGCGAACATCGCGGGGCTCGCGTTGCCGCCGGTGATGGGGCGGATCAAGGACGTCACGCAATCGTACGACCTCGCGCTGCTGCTGGTCGCGGTCGCGCTGCTGGCCGGCGGCGTGCTCGGATTGCGGGTCGCGTCGCGGCGTGCGATGCAGGTGGCGGCGGGGCGGGTGGGCTGACCACCGCCGCGTGCGCCGATGCCGGATGCGTCACGCGGCGGGCGCGTGCCTGGCAAGTGCTGTGACGCGCCGATTCAATTCGCCCCCCGGTCCGGATTACGGTCCACCGAATACTCCGCTTGCTCGCCGTTGACGTGCAGCACCAGCGTCGCGTTGCAGATATCGCTCGAGTCGACGCTCAGCCGCAGCGTCGCGAGCGGCCGATCCTCGCCGCCGGCGAGCCGCGATTCGCCGGCGCGCGTTAGCGATGCCGAGCCCGTGCCGCCAGTTTTCGTGATGCGCAGGCTGAACGACACGTCGACCGGCGTTGGAAACGACTGGCGATGCGGAAGCGGAGCGAACATACCGTGTTGCTACAGCCGCACCCGTAGCGACACGACGTCATTCCCGTTACGCACGTAGAATCGTCCAGCGAAAGCGCAGGTTCCGGGCTTCCGCCCCCGGAAACGCGCTTCCACGCCATTCATGTGAACGGACTTCGGGAGCACTCATGTCATCTCGCACGTATCTCGTCACCGGCGCATCGCGCGGCATCGGCTTTGCGGTCAGCGCATTGCTTGCACGGCGCGGCCATCGCGTCATCGGCCTCGCGCGTCACACGCAGGACATCGGCTTTCCCGGCGAATTGCTCGCGTGCGATCTCGCCGACGTCGAGCGGACCGCGGCAACCCTTGCGCGCATCGGCGAGCAGTATCAAGTCGACGGCATCGTGAACAACGCCGGCATCGCGTTGCCGCAGCCGCTCGGGCAGATCGACTTCCAGTCGCTGCAGGCGGTGTTCGATCTCAACGTGCGGGCTGCGATCCAGGTCACGCAGCACTTTGCGGATGCGATGAAGGCGCGCGGCTACGGACGCATCGTCAACGTGTGCAGTCGCGCGATCTTCGGCAGTCTCGATCGCACTGCGTATTCCGCCGCGAAGAGTGCGCTCGTCGGCTGCACGCGCACGTGGGCGCTCGAATTGGCCGAGCATGGCGTGACCGTCAACGCGGTGGCGCCGGGGCCGATCGAGACGGAACTGTTCCGGCAGACGCGGCCCGTCGGCAGCGAAGCCGAGCGCAAGGTGCTCGCGACGATTCCCGCGCGCCGGCTCGGCACGCCCGACGACGTGGCGGCCGCGATCGCGTTTTTCCTGTCGGACGAAGCCGGCTTCGTCACGGGGCAGGTGCTGGCCGTGGATGGCGGCGGCAGTCTCGGCGGGCGTAGTTGAAGCAGCGGTTGAAGCATTCGGCTCGGTAGACGCGAGGCTCGGCAGCGGCCGGCTTCGACACGCAATCCGGGCGCGCGCATACGCGTGCGCTGATGGCGCGCATGCGGCCTGCGCGCATATTCCGCCACCCCGATAGCATGTGACGAATCCGACTTTGGGCGCCGCGCGCGCGACGCTAAGATCGCCGATCCTGTAGATCGAGCGTTCCAGAGCAATGAAAAAGTCCGCTTCGCCGTTGCATGCTTTTCGTTTCCGTGTCGTCTGCGCCGCGATTGCCGGTGCGCTGTCGCTCGCATCGTGCGGCGGCGTCGACAGCGATCCGCCGTCGTCACCGGCCAGCACCACGCCGCCGCTGGCTCAGAAACGCCCGAACATCCTGTACATCATGGCCGACGATCTCGGCTATTCCGACATCCATGCATTCGGCGGCGAGATCAACACGCCGAACCTCGACGCGCTCGTCGCGTCGGGCCGCATCCTGTCGAACCATCACACGGGCACCGTCTGCGCGATCACGCGTGCGATGCTGGTGTCCGGCACCGACCACCATCTCGTCGGCGAAGGCACGATGGGCGTGCCGACCGACGAACGGCGCGGGCTGCCCGGCTACGAGGGCTACCTGAACGATCGCGCACTGTCGTTCGCACAACTACTGAAGGACGCCGGCTACCACACGTACATCGCGGGCAAGTGGCACATCGGCTCGGGAATCGTCGGCAGCGCGACGGGCAGCGGGCAGACGCCCGACCAGTGGGGTTTCGAGCGCAGCTACGTGCTGCTCGGCGGCGCGGCGACCAATCACTTCGCGCACGAGCCGGCCGGCTCGTCGAACTACACCGAAGACGGTCGCTACGTGCAGCCTGGCCAGCCCGGACAGCCGGGCGGTGCGGGCGGCAGCCCGGCCGTGTTCTATTCGACCGATTTCTATACGCAGAAGCTGATCTCGTACATCGACTCGAACCAGCGCGACGGCAAGCCGTTCTTCGCGTACGCGGCCTACACGTCGCCGCACTGGCCGCTGCAGGTGCCCAATCCGTGGCTGCACAAGTACGCGGGCGTGTACGACGCCGGCTACGACGCGATCCGCAACGCGCGGATCGCGCGGCAGAAGGCGCTCGGCCTGATCCCCGCCGACTTCAAGCCGTTCGACGGTCTGCCGGAAACGACGGCCGCGTCGCCCGCGACCGCGAACAACGGCACGGCCGGCGCGAAGTACGTCAGCGCGGTGCATTCGGCCGCGGACGGCTACAGCGATTATGGCCCGGGCAAGGTCGACAAGCTGTGGTCGAGCCTGTCGCCGGCCGAGCGCAAGGCGCAGGCGCGCTACATGGAGATCTATGCGGGGATGGTCGAGAACCTCGACTACAACATCGGCCTCCTGATCCAGCACCTGAAGGACATCGGCGAATACGACAACACGTTCATCATGTTCCAGTCGGACAACGGCGCGGAAGGCTGGCCGATCGACGGCGGCGCCGACCCGACCGCGACCGATACCGCGAACGGACAGGAGCCGATCTACTCGACGCTTGGCACCGACAACGGCAAGCAGAACGCGCAGCGCCTGCAGTACGGGCTGCGCTGGGCCGAGGTGAGCGCGTCGCCGTTCCGGCTCACGAAGGGCTATTCAGCCGAAGGCGGCGTATCGACGCCGACGATCGTGCACCTGCCGGGCCAGACGCAGTCGTTGCCGACGCTGCGCGCGTTCACGCACGTGACCGACAACACGGCGACCTTCCTCGCGGTCGCGGGCGTCACGCCGCCGTCGCAGCCGGCGCCGCCGCTCGTCAACACGCTGACGGGTGTCGACCAGAACAAGGGCAAGGTGATCTACAACAACCGCTACGTGTATCCGGTGACGGGCCAGTCGCTGCTGCCGGTGCTCATGGGTTCCGCGACGGGCGAGGTGCATACGACGCCGTTCGGTGACGAAGCGTACGGCCGCGCGTACCTGCGCAGCGCCGACGGCCGCTGGAAGGCGTTGTGGACCGAGCCGCCGCTCGGGCCGCCCGACGGTCACTGGCAGCTGTACGACCTCGCGTCGGATCGCGGCGAGACGACCGACGTGTCCGCGCAGAACCCGTCGGTGATCAGCACGCTCGTCGACCAGTGGAAGACCTACATGAGCAACGTCGGCGGTGTCGAGCCGCTGCGTCCGCGCGGCTACTACTGATCGCGGGGACGACACGATGCAGTTCCGGTTCTGGACGATCGGCGCGGCGCTGGCCGCCACGCTGTTCGCCGCCGCGTTCGCGGCCGGCTATGCGAATCCTGTCGCACCGGCGGGCGATGCGTTCGACGACGCGAATCGCGGCCGCGCGCTCGCGCCGCTCGGCTCGGAGCGGCAGTGCGAGCGCTACTCGGGACTGCCGGCCGGGTGGCGCGACGACGCGAAGGCCGGGATGGTGCACCTGCACGGCGGCGCGTTCGTGTTCGGCAGCACACGCGGCTACGCGGACGAGCGCCCGGTCGGCGACGGCCGTACGCGTGTCGGCGGGTTCTGGATCGACCAGACCGACGTGACGATCGCGCAGTTCGCCGCTTTCGTGCAGGCGACCGGCTACGTGTCCGAGGCCGAGCAGCAGGGCGGGGCGGCGGTGTTCCACGTGCCGACGCGCGACGAGATGAACGCGCGCGACCTTGCGTGGTGGTCGTGGGTGAAGGGCGCGTCGTGGCGCCATCCTCGCGGGCCGGGCAGCGGCATCGACGGGATCGGCAACCTGCCGGTCACGCTCGTCACGCAGCGTGATGCGCTCGCGTATGCGCACTGGCTCGGCCGCGACCTGCCGACCGAGGCCGAATGGGAATACGCGGGCAAGGCCGGCCGCGACGATGCGTCGCTCGATGCCGCGCCGCGCGACGCGCAGGGCAAGCCGGCCGCGAACTACTGGCAGGGCGTGTTCCCGGTGCTCGATACGGCCGAGGACGGTCACGCGGGGCTCGCACCCGTCGGCTGCTACGCGGCGAACGGGTTCCGGCTCTATGACATGATCGGCAATGCATGGGAATGGACGAAGGACGCGTACACGGGCCCGCACCAGTCGCATACGAACGGCGACACGGCGGCCGTCGCGCCGCCGACGCGCCGGCACGATACGCCGATGGTCATCAAGGGCGGCTCGTTCTTGTGCTCGCGCGACTACTGCGTGCGCTATCGCGCGTCGTCGCGCGAACAGCAGGAAGCCGATCTCGGCGCGTCGCATATCGGGTTCCGCACGATTCTGAGGGATGCAACATGAAGCGCGTCCGGCATTGCGTGGGGGCGTGGCTGATCGTTGCGTGCGGGGGCGTGCATTCGGGCTCGACGATTGCAGCCGAATCAGTCGCTCCGGCCGTGCGCGTCGGCGTGACGCGCGGCGTGCATGCGCAGATCCTGGGCGAAGTGAAGCGGGTCGCCGCGTCGCGAGGGTTGGGTGTCGACGTCGTCGAATTCGACGATGCGTCGCGCATCGACACGGCGCTGGCCGACGGCCGGATCGACGCGGCCAGCTTCGAGGATGCGCAACAGCTTGCCGCGACACGCGCGCAGAAACGCTACGCACTGGCCGACATCGCGCCGACCGTCACGCTGCCGATGGCGCTCTATTCGCGCAAGCTGAAGAACCTGAACGAACTGCAGCCCGGCGCGACGGTCGCGATTCCGGCCGATCCGCGCGGGATGGCGCGTGCGCTCGTGCTGCTGCAGAACGACACGCTGGTGACGCTGCGCGAGCAGGCGGGCCTGCACGCGACGTTGCGCGACGTGACCGGCAACCGGCTCGGGCTGAAGCTCGTCGCACTGCGCCGCGATCGCCTTTATGCGGCGCTCGACACGGCCGCGTTCGTCGCGATCGACAGCGACGATGCCGCGCGCGCCGGGCTGCAACCCGCGCGCGACAGCATCAGCATCGAGGATGCGCGCTCGCCGTATGCGAACGTGCTGACGGTGCGCGATGCCGATCGCGCGAAACCGTGGGTGACGCGGCTCGTCGCTGCCTATCATTCGGACGACGTCGCGCGCTTCATCCTCACGCGCTACCAGGATTCGGTGCGGCGGCCGTGGTAGACAGCTACCTGCTCGCGTGCAACGCATGCGGACGCTGCTGCAACAGCGCGCCGACGCTGTCGTTGCGCGAACTGTTCCGCCATCGGCATCGCTTCGTCGGCGCGCTGACGATCCGTCGCGTACCGAAGCGGCGGATTGGCGAGCGCTGGCGTGCGGGCGGCCGCGAGCACGCGCTCGATGCAGAAGATGTCGCGGCTTCCGATGCGCTGGCGGAGCGGTTGTTTCATCGCACCGGTGGCGCGGGGGCCGAATGGATCGCGTTGACGCTGCAGGGCTACGACTATCCGTCGCTCGGCCGGTGCGCGGCGCTGGCCGACGATGGCCGCTGCAGCGTGCATGCGGACAAGCCGTCAATCTGCAGCGCGGTGCCGCTCGATCCGATGCTGCCGGACCGGTTGCAGTCCCGTGTACCGGCCGCGCGGCGCGACGATGCGGGATGGCTTGGCGCGAACTGCATCGTCGAACCGGCGAGCGCGCACGCTTCGGTCGAATCGTCATTCCCGATTCCGCTGGTGACGGCCGGACAGGTCGCGGACCGCACAGCGCTCGACGCGTATCGCGAAGCGCTCGTGTTCGAGCGCGCGGTGTGGCGCGATGCGGTGTTCGCGTCGTGGGTCGGCGGCGGGCAGGACGTGCAGCACGCCGTGTCGCGGCTGGCGCCCGGCGGCTACCTGACCGTGTCGATCGTGCCTGTCTTGCTGGCCGTCGCACCGGTATCCGAGCATTGCCGCACACGCTGCATTGCGTTCATCGATGCACAACTCGCGTTGATCGGTATGAACATCGAAGCGGCACTCGCGCGGCGACATGCCGACGACCGGCCCGCGACGCGCGAGCTGCGCGGCTTCGCGCAGGCGCTTGAACGTGCGCGGCAGGCACTGGTCGCGCCGCCGGTGCTCGCGACCGGCGTGCGTGAGGACGCACCACGCATCGACGCGTGGCTCGCCGACCGTCCCGACCTCGATACGCTCGCTGCGTAACCATCCCGAAACACGACACGTGCCTTACAATCGGCGCTCTTTCAATTGCTTTCGATGGAGCGGGCATGTACGCGTCGACCTTCATTTTCCGAGCCGGGCAATACGACGACGAATTCCACCGGCTCGACCGGCAGATCGCCGACATGGCGCGCGCGACGCCCGGCTATCTCGGCGAGGAGACGTGGGAGAACGCCGAATCGGGGCTGATCCAGAACGTCTACTACTGGGAGTCGGAGGCTGCGCTGCAGCAACTGATGCAGCACCCGGCGCATCTCGAGGCGAAGACGAAGCAGGCGCGCTGGCTGGACGGCTATCGCGTGGTGATTTCCAAAGTGTTGCGAGAGTATGGCGACGGCAAGCTCACGCAGCCGCATGCGGGGCAATCCGCGTGAATGGCTGTCTGATTCATTTCTTTCGCATTACGGATAAATAACAAGGTGCCGCACTCGGCAGCCCGTGTTTGCGCACGGGTTTCCGCGAGATCGCGTGCAATCAATTCTTCATCAAGCATGGCTAAGGTGGCGAGGCTTCACGTCGTCAGTCTGTCCACCAACAACGTCCTCACTCGATGTCGTACGGAGCCTTGTCCATGCCGAATTTCGCCTTGTCCGCGAAGCGCCGCCGCGCGCTGCGCGATCGTACCGTTCCTGTCTTCGCACTCACGCTGATCGCCGCGAGCATCGGCGCGCAGGCTGCCCCGCATGACGACAGCGGCGACAGCCGTTTTGCGCCGGGGTTCGTGCCGGGCTTCCTGGTGCTCAGCCGCAGCGTGTACGACAACGTGTCGAGCAACGTCCAGCCCGGCGCGATCCTGCCGCCGAACTGCGCGAAGACGACCGGCGGTTGCGGCGCGGCTGCCGGCGCGCCGAACGACGGCACCTATCCGACCGTGTGGAACAACGACCGCTACGACGGCAGCTTCGGCATCACGTCGCGCATCTTCCTCGACCAGATCACGCCGGCCGGCGGTGTCGTCAGCACGCTCGAAGTGCCGAACAGCCTGCACAAAGGCTTCGCGCACGACCAGATGGTGACGAGCTTCAGCTCGAAGTCGGAACTCGGCCTGCACCTGTCCCTCGACGGCAGCTATCTGACGTTCATGGGCTACGTCGCGCCGGTCAACGCGATCGACGTGTCTAACTCGAACACGCCGCTCGCGGTCGATACGACGAACTCGGACGGGCAGAACGTCTATCGCGCGATCGCGCGCGTCGATCGCCACGGGCATTTCCGCTTCACCGAGACGAACGCGTACAGCGGCAACAACGGCCGCGCGGCGATCCTGAACAATCGCGACGGCCGCGAGATGTACTACACGTCGGGCAACGCCGGCAACGGCTCGAACCCGCAACCGGACAACGTGATTCTCGGCGCGGGTGCGCAGCTCGTCGACGGCGCGAAGCATCACGAAGCGCAACAGGATCCGGGCGTGCCGACGCCGCTCGCGAGCTTCTCGGTCACCGAACTCGGCGCGAAGGCCGACAAGATCGGCAAGGACGACAACTTCCGCGGCATCGCGGTGCACGACAACGTCGTGTACTACACGAAGGGCAGCGGCGGCAACGGCGTGAACACCGTGTACTTCGTCGATACGACCGGCACCGCGTGCCCGTCGGGTGTCGGCGTGCCGTCGCCGAAGGCCGTGCTGCCGACGGCGCCGCTCGCGTACAACGCGGCCACGCTGCAGACGACGGGCCTGCCGAACAACATGTGCGTGCTGGCCGGCTTCCCGGCCACGCCGAACAAGACTGCGACGACGCTCTCCTATCCGTTCGGGATCTGGTTCGCCGACGCGAACACGCTGTATGTCGCGGACGAAGGCGACGGCTACACCGGCGGCGCGGACCTGTACACGCACGCGGCTGCGCAGACGACGGCGGGCCTGCAGAAGTGGGTCTACGACGCGGGCGCGAAGCAGTGGAAGCTCGCCTATACGCTGCAGAACGGGCTGAACCTCGGTCAGCCGTATTCGGTTGCCGGCTACCCGGTGGGCAACAATTCGGCGACGGGCCTGCCGTGGGCACCGGCGACGGCCGGCCTGCGCAACCTGACGGGCCGCGTCGAACGCGACGGCACGGTGACGATCTGGGCGATTACGTCGACGGTCAGCGGCAATGGCGATGTCGGGGCGGATCCGAACCGTCTGGTTGCGGTGCGTGACGTGCTGAAGAACACGAGCGCAACGACGGCCGCGCACGAGCAGTTCGCCGTGCTGCGGACTGCGAAGTTTGCGGAAGTGCTGCGGGGTATCGAGTTCGCGCCGGGGACGGATACGGGGCGGTCGCACTGAGGCGGGCGGGGCTCGGTTGAGGCCGGGCTGAAGGCGAACGCGGCCGCCCGATATCGGCGGCCGCGTTTAGTTGGTCTGCTTTGTCCGTCGCCTGGCGAGCGGGTTTTCCCTGTGCGCTCCAGGTCCGAAAAGGCAGGGGGGCGAGATTTCAATAGCTTGAGCACTTCTTCGTGCCGGTGCAACTCGCCCGTTGGGTTTTAGCGTTCCGCCAGATTGAGCTCGCAAGTACGAATTCAATCGGATGCTTCTCATGACCGTTCCTGATATTCCTCGAACCACATCCACCGACCTGGCTCAAACAGGTTCGTGTACTGGTTTCGTTCCTCTTGCTCCCGAGGGGTGAGCTTGCGGACATTGGGAAATTTTTGTCCCTTCCAGATCAGATGAATATCCGAATTGGAAGTCTTGGTGTATCCCTGCCATATCCCGGTTTCTGGGCACAGCATGTCCGTACACAGATTCATCAACTCGTATTTGTAGCGCTTGGCCTGTTGCTCCTCCAAGCGGCGCTGCTCGCGTTCCTCCGGTGTCAAGATTTTGTATGTGCGGCGTATTTCGACTATCCATAATTGCTGCGGAGATGATCCATCTAGCGGATTTATGTAACCAAGATCGACATCGATCGGAAATTTACTACCCGGAATATCTTTCGAACGGTAGCGAAAGGACTGCAAATTAGGAGCGTCGGGGGTACGCGCCCTTATTTCATTCCCGTATCTGCGATTCCCTCGATGATCAATCCAATAGTCCTCTAGCTGGAGAAGCGATTTGATTTCCGTGTCAGGCAGATTGGCAACCCTTATGTCGAGGACAATCCTTACCCCAGCCGGAACAATTTTCACCTTATCGCGATCATCGCTGTAGTCTTCCGGATCGTCTCCGGTGGAGAGTTCAATCTCTGTTCCGCGCAGCGCGCGATTTGCATATTTATAAAGAAACCCTTTTGCAGGAGGGTGCGTCCATGTTGTGTAGTTTGTTCCGAAGACAACATATTCGGGGTCGTACGACGCATCATCACGCAGGATCGCCATTGCTGTTTTAAGGATGGTCCGCAGCACGACGCGCTGCTCTTCGTCGGTCGTCTGCATTTCAAAACCCTCCCCCAATGGTTTTAAGTGAAGCATCGTATCCTCCTGTGCATGTACCGGGATTGCGCACGAAAGCACGATCAGGACGGTCCCAATAAGCTTGCACCACTTCCGCACATGCATAGGCATCTTCTTCATGTAACTGGCTCCGGTATCCCTCTTCGAAACTCACCATCTTGGCCGCCGTTTCTGGCGACACCCGAAACAACTTGCAAACTTCGGCCTGTGCAACTTGCACGTCGAGCTTCACATAGGATCCGCCTGTCTGATTTTGCATGAAAGAAATCATCCAGTAATAATGAAAAACCAACATGCGATGCAGTCCCGTCAATATCCTTGTGTCATCTGGAAGTCGAGTCTTTTCGGCTGCGTCAAAGACATCCTTGCGCACACTGTCTCCATACACTTGCATTGCCTGCGAGAAAGTCGCGTAGTCGCTCGGATGTTGTTGAAGCAAGGCCATCATCCAGAATGTTTGCTGGCAATGTCGCGCTTCGTGATAAAGCAAATCTGCGAAGGCTTTCAAGGTGCCATTCAATGCGGTCGTATTATTCGATGATGCAATGATCTTTGTTATTTCTCTCTCTTGGATAGCTATTACCCAGTATCTTCCGATAAATGATGCGCTGACATCCGGGCGCATGTTGTACCGGGACCACCCTTCACTTGCGCTAACAATATTGATCTTGGGAGTCGCACCATTTGATCTCATCGGATCGCCCAACGATCCAGTGGGCAATCCCAATGGCCCCGCATCAAGAGCTGTGCTCAATATATTTCCAACTGCAAGCGTGATGTTTGCCTTTAAGTCTTTTGATGTCTCGCCATTTAAGGTGTTGAACTTGCCCCACTCAATCCCATTGAGTGCCTTCTTGATCGCCGCCGTATAGGCCTTCGTCACCGGATACTCAACATCGCGGCGCACCGGCATGTCCGGGGGCGTATCGCCCTGTTTCGCCCCGTCGATGAAGTGGTGGAAGCGCAGCCCGAAGTTGAGCGGATCGCAGCTCGCGAACGCGGCCGGCTGACTCTCGGACGTAGCCCCCTGCTCCGGGGGGCTGACCTTCTTGCCCTTGATCGTTGTGGTGCGCTTGTCGGCGTTCGGCGCTCGGGCGGTGTAAGGCGTCGTGTTGTCGCGCACGACGGCCGCCCGGTTTACCGCAATCACCTTGTCCGGATCGCTCGCCGCTAGCAATTCCACCGTGCCGAACGCGATGTCATGGCTCGTCACCACGTCCGTTTCGCCCAGCTCGTTACTCACGCCCTCGATCACGCGGCCGTTGTCGAGCGTGACGCGGTACGGCTGGTTCGGTAGTGCGAACCCGCTGTCGTGTTCGAGCAGCACAAAGTGCGCGGCATATTGCCCCGGATGCTCGGGAGTGACCGGCTGGCGCATCGGCCGCACTTGCGCAGCGTCTGTCTGATGACTGCCTGCATAGACCGTGTGCTCGCCGGCCGTCCGCACCACGTAACCTTGATCGCTGATGCGAACCTCCGTACCGCCAGCGTGCAGCACGATTTCGTCTGCCGCGTGCAAGTGGATGCTGTCGGTTGTACTCGTGATGTTGATTGCCTTCTTTGCGGTGAGGTCAACACCGTCGGTCTGCGCTTCGATGCGTATTTTTCCCGCTGCGGCGACGAGTGCCATACCCGCCTTGTGCACGAACAACGAGAACGCATTCGATACGCTCGCAAACAGCGAACGCCCCACGGCAAGCCCGACATGCCGACCGCTTGTTACGGCAACATCCTCACCGCTCGCAATATGAGCGCCACGCTCAGCCGCCAGACTGAATCCGGCTGGTCCGGCCAGTACGATGTCAGCCTCTGTCAATTCCGGGAAATCGTCCGTGCCGGCCGGCGTATTGCCTCGAATCGCATCGTTGCGCGCCCTGATCGACTTGGTCACATCGCTCTGATCCGCATCGGGCTGTTGCGCTTGATGTCGTTGCGCCAGCCCCGTGAGGCTTTCCTGTAGCTCGTGCGCCTGCGTGAGTCGGCCAATGGCTTCCTTGGCGTCCTTCGCATGGCCCGGGCCGCCCGGTTGGCCGTCCGTCAGCAGAAACAAGCCCTTCAGCGCGCGCACCACGCCCCAGTCATCGGTGCGAAGATCGAACCCCTTGCCGCGTGCATCGGCGCGCCCCTTCTTTGGGGTAATACGTCGGAGATGGCCAAGACTCAGCTGTGACGTGCCGGCGTCGCTCGCAAGCTGCGTCTGGATTTGCTCGCGCGTATCGTCGATTGCCAGATGGCCGGACGCGTTGCCGTGGAGTTCTCGTCCGCGAATCACCGCTATCGCGTGATTGTGCGGCTGGTCCAGTGCAGGCTGGCGGAATGCGTTGACGGTACTACCGATAATCACCGGCAAATCAGGGTCACCGTAGTAGTGCGACACCGCCACTTCATGACCGATGCGCGGGATGAACGTCGCGCCCATGTCGGTGCCTTGCCACGGCGACAGCACACGCAGCCAGATGCCCGAATTCTCGTCGTGCTTGCCCTGCCGGTCCCATGCGAATTGCACCTTCACGCGGCCGTATTGGTCCGTCCAGATTTCCTGTCCGGTGGGGCCGACGACAATTGCTTTCTCAGGCCCGCCCATAATGGGCTTGCGTACGCTGCGCTCCAGCCTGAATGGCTCATTCGTCGGCAGCAGTTCGAATTGCGCGTCGGCGCGATAGGTTTGCGCGCTGCCGGCTTGCCCGCCGACTTCCTCGATATCGAGCGTGCAGGAAACGACGACGTACTCGCGATTCGCCGCCTGCTGCGGATGGCCGATGAGCGTAAAGGTGTGACCGACCGTGAGGCCGCGCAGATTCCCTTTGCCGTGTGCACGCCGTCCCACGCAGCGCTGCGCCTCAAGCTGCACACGCGCGAAGTGCCGCGCCTCCCGCTCCGTATCGTTCGGCTGGCCTGTCAGCCCTTGCGTGCCGGCGAGCGGCTGACTGTAGTCACCCCAGTCATAAATCTCGCCACCCGAACTGGCCGTCGGACGAGGGTCTTCCACGGTAACGCCCAGCCTCGCGCGTGGCCGCGTGTAGTCGTAATCCGTTACGCTCACGGACCCCGCCGTCAATCGACTGATCACGGACAGCGTGTGTATGTGTTCCTCGTCGATGCGCTGACCGCCGGGTGGCAGATAGCGCAAAGTCTCGTAAGCCTCCCCGTGCGGCTGGTATCCGCCCATCGGGTCGCACAAGACCAGACGGTGATGGCCGTCGTCATGTTCGAACCACCACCAGATGCCCCATTCTTCCCAGAGGCGTTGCAGGAACGCCCAGTCCGATTCAAAGGCCTGTCTCTGTACGTCGCGTTTCGGATAGACGCCCCTGAATGCGCCCAGGCGCTTATCGACGGGATAGGGGTATTTCGAGAGCACCGCATCGGTGATTTCGACGACGGTCATATCCTGAAACAGGCGGCAATCCTGCGTCAGGGTCGCGCGATAGAGCCATGGCCGCAGTTCGAGTTCGTACAGGATCGCCTTGCGATCCTGACCGGCAAGCCGTGCCGTTTCGACCAATCCGGTGATCTCGCGCGTACCCGCTCCGATGTTGCCAAGTCCGGCGGCGCCTACCATCCCCGGAATGAACCGACCTTTGCCTTCGAGCTGGATCGACACGGTGACTTCCGTGCCGACTATCCTGTCCAGATCGAGATCCGCCGTGCGGCTCGGCGAAACGGCATAGGCGTCGTCGGTGCGCAGCGCGACGAGATAGCGGCATTCATCGAGGCGGCCGATGGTTTCGGTGCCTTGCAGGCGCACCGGAATGAATACCGGCAGTGCATCCATCCCGTAGGTCGGTAGCGACGCACCCCCGATCGACAGCGTGCGAGCCTGAGCAAAAATCCCCATTTACTCCGCCCCCGTCGTTCGCTGACCAATGACGGTCGCACCGCACCCGCTTTTGTCGCCGTGATAACCCACGCGCCGGCCGTGATGCGTACGCTGGCCGCTCGCCAGCAACGGGAAAACGCCACCGCATGTCGGACAACGAACACCGTGGCCGTCAAGCGCAACATTGATGCCAAGATGCTTCAGGTCACTGGCAGCTTCGATGACGGTGCCGCCGTGGTCGGTTGAGTCACCCAGGCGGACCATTTCATGGCCTAGTGCATTCTTCATCAACGCTCTCGCAAATCACGTGGAGCGAGATTGATAACGCGGAAATTCGGCGCCGACTATGGGATGAATACGATTTTTCGGACTTTGACTTTCGTTAAACAAATGATGTTTGTTTTTACACGAGCGCAACGACGGCCGCGCACGAGCAGTTCGCCGTGCTGCGGACTGCGAAGTTTGCGGAAGTGCTGCGGGGTATCGAGTTCGCGCCGGGGACGGATACGGGGCGGTCGCACTGAGGCGGGCGAGCCCCGGCTGATACCGGGTGACGGAGGCCCGGCTGCGCGTTTCAGCGGCCGGGCCTTTCAACTGTGTCTTAGCGCGGGTTCAATCGGTGCGTTGCGCTTCACCGTCTTTCGGCTCCGCCTGCGCCGCGCGCTGCCAGATCGGGAACATCGCGTTCTGGACCGACGTCTGCGCGTCGATGACCTTGCGGTGATCGATGCCTGGCAGGTCGAGCAGCCGATCGACCGCCGCTTTCACGCCGTCGGCGTTCTGCGGGAACCCGCACGCGAACTGCTTGTTCGTATCGAACAGGATCCACCACACGTCCGACTCGTAGGGCCCCTGGTCGTTGGTTTCGATCACGACCGCGCCGAGGTCGGCCAGCGCGATTCCGTGCGTCGTGCCCTTCGGGTCGATTGCCTCGATGCGCGTATCGGTCGTGGTCACGACCCAGCGGCTCGGCGGGATGGGCGAAAGGGGCGGTGACGGTGCGGTGCCCGGTTGCGCCGCGTCGCCGGCGCCGGCCGGCGCGGCGGCATCCATCGCATCCATCGGATCGATCGCATCGATCGGATCGACTGGGCCATCCGGCACGATCCCCGTTGCAGGCGCGACGACGTCCTTGTTCCCGCGCCCGCCGATCCACGGCAACGCGGCGGCGCCAACCATGGCCGCAAGCCACAGGTAGTACCCGATGCCGAAAGCGTGGATCGGCTTGAAGTCCGGGCCGGTCGGAATCGTGTGCCATCCGAGCGCGAAGGCCGCGACCACGGCGAGCAGCGCGGACACGACACGGTTCGGCTTGATCAGCGCCACGACCAGCAGCGGGTTGCCGAGCCACGCGAATTGCAGGTCGAGGATCGCGAGCGGGCCGATCACGAGCACCATGTAACCGCGCCACCAGTGCACCGCGCCGATTGCATTCGGCGGTTCGGCGGCGACCGGTAGCAGCAGCGACACGACGTACAGCGCGACGAGGACGGCGCGCGCGAGGTTCAGGCGAGCGGAAGCGGTACGAGTCTGCATGTTGCCTTCTTGTTGTGCAGGGGCGAGCGACGCGGTCAATGCCGGACGGCCGTGCCGGCATTCACGACGCGTGGCGCGCACGCGTCGCAGGCGATTGTGGGCGATTCGCGCGGCGATGTCGAATGCGCACCGGACACCCGGCCTCGCCGCCCGCCGGCCGGCACGGCATCAAAGCGCTTCGACCAGCAACCGCTTGCTCTTCTCGCAATACTCGCGACACGCCGCTCGCGCCGCAGTCGCCGCGCCATGCACGAACCGCGGCGCATCCGCCCGCCGCGACATCGACACGACGATCGACGGCGGCGAAGGTTGCAGCGGCAGCTCGACGACTTCACCGCTTTCGATCAGCGCATCGACGAACAGACTCGGAATCGCCGCCACGCCAAACCCGTCGCGCACGAGCTGCACGATCACCGAGATCGACGGCGAGCCGGTGATGCGCGTGTCCGACAGCGGTACGCCGTGCGTGTGCGCGAGCGTACGCACGATGTCCTCCAGCGCACGATGCGGCGCCGTACCGCGCCCGTAGGTGAGAATCGGCTGCCGCAGCACCTGCCGCGCGAGCCCCGTGCGCGCATTCGGCAGCAACCCGGCACGCGCGATCCAGCGCACCGGATAGTTCGCGAGCGCATCGCACACGACCGACGCCTCGTCGCTGCCTTCCACGCGGATGATCAGGTCGAGCTCGCCGGCCATCAGCCGGCGCTGCAGCACGACGCTGACGTCGACGGTCAGGTCGATTTCCAGCTGCGGATAATCGGCCGCGAGCCGCCGCATATAGTGCGGCAGCCAGCTGTGCACGACGGTCTCGATCACGCCGAGCCGCAGCTTGCCGCGCAGCGCGCTCTCGCCGGATGCGGCAGCCTGCAGCTCCTGGGTCGCCTCGACCACGGCTTTCGCGTAGCCGAGCAGGTATTCGCCGTTCGGCGTGAGGCGGAATTCGCGGCTGTCGCGGTCGACGAGTACCGTCTGCAGTTCGTCCTCGAGCGCCTTCAGGCGCTGCGAGATCGCGGCCGGCGTCGCGTGCAGCGCGGCGGCCGTCGTACGGAAGTTGCGCAGCTTCGCGAGCGTGACGAAGGTTTCGAGAAAACGCGTGTTCATGGCGGTCGGACGGACGGTGGAGGCGCACTGTGCCGGTGAGGAAAAGTGAACGGAGCCGGGGAAAACCCCGAGATCCGTTAAGAAATTCTATACACGAAGCGCAAAAAAACTCGTTGGCGGCAAAATTTTTTCTTTTCTATTCTTCGCCGTATCCGATGACACGCCATCGTCATCCTGCCGACACACCGATCTGCCACAAGCCTTGACCACCATGACGCCTTCCGAATTCCGCCAGTCCGTGCGCCACGGCGCGTTCCGCGGCCCGACCGCCGGCCACTGCGGCCCGTACGCGCAAGCGAACCTCGCGATCCTGCCCGAAGCGGTCGCGCACGATTTCCTGCGCTTCTGCCAGGCGAACCCGAAAGCCTGCCCGCTGCTGGGCGTCGGCGAACCGGGCGCATTCCGGGTCGACGCGCTCGGCGAGGATCTCGACATCCGCACCGACGTGCCGAGCTACAACGTCTACCGCGACGGCCGCCTGACCGAGCGCGTCGAATCGCTGGAAGCACTGTGGCGCGACGATTTCGTCGTGTTCGCGATCGGCTGCTCGTTCTCGTTCGAGGACATGCTGGCCCGCGAAGGGATCGGCCTGCGCCACGTCGAGGAGGGGCGCAACGTGCCGATGTACCGCACGTCGATTCCGAACCGCCGCGCGGGGATCTTCGGCGGCCAGCTCGTCGTGTCGATGCGGCCGATGCGCGGCGCCGACGCGATCCGCGCGGTGCAGATCACGAGCCGGTTCCCCGGTGTGCACGGTGCGCCGATCCATCTCGGCGATCCGCGCGAACTGGGCATTGCCGATCTGAACGCGCCCGAATTCGGCGACGCGGTAACGATCCGCGACGGCGAGCTGCCGGTGTTCTGGGCGTGCGGCGTGACGCCGCAAACCGCGCTGATGGACGCGAAGCTGCCGATCGCGATTGCGCACACGCCGGGCCACATGCTGATGACCGACATCACGAACGCGTCGCTGGCCATATTCTGAGCCGGGGCAACGACGACCCGCACGACATACCGCACGGACGATCGCCATTTGACGGCGCATAACGACAGGAGCACCACCATGGAAAGCAAGACCCTCGCGGCGAGCGCCGCGGAGCCCGCGAGCCCCGAGCGCAACGGCCTGTTCTCGTGGTACGGGGACGCGCAGCCGCGCGAGCGCCGCGCGTTCTGGAGCTGCAAGGTCGGCTACATGCTCGACGGGATGGACACGCAGATGCTGTCGTTCGTGATCCCGACGCTCGTCGCGACGTGGGGCATCTCGCTCGCGGACGCGGGTTTCATCGGCACGATCACGCTGCTCGCGTCGGCGCTCGGCGGCTGGATCGCCGGCATCCTGTCCGACCGGATCGGCCGCGTGCGCACGCTGCAGCTCACCGTGCTGTGGTTCGCGGTGTTCACCGCGCTGTGCGGGCTCGCGCAGAGCTACCACCAGCTGCTCGCGGCGCGCGCGCTGATGGGCTTCGGCTTCGGCGGCGAATGGACGGCCGGCGCGGTGCTGATCGGCGAAGTGATCCGCGCGCGCGATCGCGGCAAGGCGGTCGGCCTCGTGCAGTCGGGCTGGGCGATCGGCTGGGGCCTGTGCGCACTGCTGTATGCGCTGCTGTTCTCGGTGCTGCCGGCCGAGCAGGCGTGGCGTGCGCTGTTCCTCGTCGGGCTGGCACCGGCACTGCTGGTCGTCGCGATCCGCCGCTACGTGAAGGAGCCGGACGTCTACGAGAAGGAGAAGGCCGCGCAGGCGAAGGTGGCCGATGCGCCGCGCCTCACCGAGATCTTCGCGCCGAAGCTGATCACGACGACGCTGCGCGCGGCGCTGCTGACGACCGGCGCGCAGGGCGGCTACTACGCGATCACGACGTGGCTGCCGACCTTCCTGAAGACCGAGCGTCACCTCACCGTGATGGGCACCGGCGGCTATCTCGCGATGATCATCTTCGGCTCGTGGGTCGGCTACCTGACGAGCGCGTACCTGACCGACCGCCTCGGCCGCAAGCCGAACTTCATCCTGTTCGCGGTCGGCTCGATGGTGATCGCGTTCGCGTACACGTCACTGAACCTGACCAACGCGTCGATGCTGTGGCTCGGCTTCCCGCTCGGCTTCTTCGCATCGGGCATCTTCTCGGGGATGGGCGCGTTCCTCACCGAACTGTTCCCGACCCGCGTGCGCGGCTCCGGCCAGGGCTTCTGCTACAACGTGGGCCGCGCGATCGGTGCGCTGTTCCCGTTCCTGATCGGCGCGCTGTCCAAGCAATACGGGCTCGGCATGAGCATCGGCATCTTCGCGGTCGCCGCGTACGGCGTGGTGATCGTCGCCGCGCTGACGCTGCCCGAGACACGCGGCCGCGAACTCGACGCCGCCTGACCAACGTCAGCGGCAGGGCGCTCCGCCCTTCAATTTTTTCCCCTTTCATCGACCCCGTGACACGGCGCGCGACGCGCGCCGTGCGGCGGCGCTCGTCCTTCGATTCAACGACGCATCGACCCGACATCATGACTGACCGACACCTTTCCCCCGTTCCGTCCGACGCCGCACGCTGGCAATTCTGGATCGACCGCGGCGGCACGTTCACCGACATCGTCGCGCGCCGGCCCGACGGCACGCTCGTCACGCACAAGCTGCTGTCGGAGAACCCCGAGCAATACCGCGACGCCGCCGTGGCCGGGATCCGCCACCTGCTGGGTCTCGCGGCCGGCGAGCCGATCACGCCCGAGCGCGTCGACATGGTGAAGATGGGCACGACGGTCGCGACCAACGCGCTGCTCGAACGCAAGGGCGAACGCACCGCGCTCGCGACGACGCGCGGCTTTCGCGACGTGCTGCGCATCGCGTACCAGAACCGGCCGCGCCTGTTCGATCTCGACATCGTGCTGCCCGACGCGCTGTACGAGACCGTCGTCGAGATCGACGAGCGCATCGGCGCGCACGGCGACGTCGTCGTGCCGCTCGATGTTCAGGGTGCCGAAGCGTCGCTGCGCCGCGTGTTCGACTCGGGCGTGCGCGCGCTCGCGATCGTGCTGATCCACGGCTATCGCTACACCGCGCACGAACGCGCGCTGGCGGACCTCGCGCGCCGCATCGGCTTCACGCAGGTCTCGGTGTCGCACGAGGTGTCGCCGCTGATGAAGATGGTGTCGCGCGGCGATACGACCGTGGTCGACGCGTACCTGTCGCCGATCCTGCGCCGCTACGTCGAGCAGGTCGCGCACGAGATGCCGGGCGTGAACCTGCAGTTCATGCAGAGCAGCGGCGGGCTGACGCGCGCCGACGTGTTCCAGGGCAAGGACGCGATCCTGTCGGGCCCGGCCGGCGGCATCGTCGGGATGGTGCGCGCCGCGCAGGCGGCCGGCTTCGAGCGCGTGATCGGCTTCGACATGGGCGGCACGTCGACCGACGTGTCGCACTACCACGGCGAGTTCGAGCGCGTGTTCGAGACGCAGGTGGCCGGCGTGCGGATGCGCGCGCCGATGATGAGCATCCATACGGTCGCCGCCGGCGGCGGCTCGGTGCTCGGCTTCGACGGCGCGCGGCTGCGCGTCGGGCCCGAGTCGGCCGGCGCGAACCCGGGGCCGGCCGCGTACCGGCGCGGCGGCCCGCTGACGGTGACCGACTGCAACGTGATGCTCGGCAAGATCCAGCCCGATCATTTCCCGCGCGTGTTCGGCCCGCAGGCGGATGAACCGCTCGACCGCGACGGCGTGGTCGCGAAGTTCGCCGCGCTCGCCGACGAGATCCACGCGGTGACGGGGCGGCGCGAGACACCCGAGGCGCTCGCCGAAGGCTTCCTCGAAATCGCGATCGGCAGCATGGCGAACGCGATCAAGAAGATCTCCGTGCAGCGCGGCCACGACGTGTCGCGCTACGTGCTGACGACGTTCGGCGGCGCGGGCGGCCAGCACGCGTGCGGCGTGGCCGACGCGCTCGGGATGACGCAGGTGTTCGCGCATCCGCTCGCGGGCGTGCTGTCCGCATACGGAATGGGGCTCGCCGACCAGACCGCGATGCGCGAGCGGGCGGTCGAGGCCGTGTTGTCGGACGATTCGCTGCCGGCGCTGAATGGCGCGCTCGACCGGCTGGCCGACGAGGCGGTCGGCGCGCTGCTCGAACAGGGGGTGCCGCCGGAGCGGATCGCGACCGAGCGCCGCGTACACCTGCGCTACCAGGGCACCGATTCGGCGCTCGACGTGCCGGCCGGCAGCGTTGCGGCGATGCAGCAGGCGTTCGAGGCCGCGTATCGGCAACGCTACGCGTTCCTGATGCCCGGCACGCCGCTCGTGGCCGAACTCGCATCGGTCGAGGCGATCGGCCGCTCCGACGCGCCGGTGGAGATCGCGCCGCTCGCCCCGCGCGGCGACGGCGACGACGCCGCGCTGCGCGCGCATTCCGCGGTGCGCTTCCATTCCGGCGGCCAATGGCACGACGCGGCGCTGTACGTACGCGACACGCTGCTGGCCGGAGACGCGATCGACGGCCCGGCGATCGTCGCGGAGAAGAACGGCACGACCGTCGTCGAGCCCGGCTGGCGCGCGCAGATGACCGCGCAGGGCAACCTCGTGCTGACGCGCGTCACGCCGCTGCCGACACGCCGCTCGCTCGGCACCGACGCCGATCCGGTGCGGCTCGAGATCTTCAACAACCTGTTCATGTCGATCGCCGAGCAGATGGGGCTGCGGCTGCAGAACACCGCGTACTCGGTGAACATCAAGGAGCGCCTCGACTTCTCCTGCGCGATCTTCGACGGCGACGGCAACCTGATCGCGAACGCGCCGCACATGCCCGTGCACCTCGGCTCGATGGGCGAGAGCATCCGCACGGTGATCGAGCGCAATCGCGGCCGCATGCGCGACGGCGACGTATTCATGCTGAACGACCCGTATCACGGCGGCACGCACCTGCCGGACGTGACCGTCATCACGCCGGTGTTCGCGGACGGCTCGGACGCGCCGCTGTTCTATGTCGGCTCGCGCGGCCACCACGCGGACATCGGCGGCACGACGCCGGGCTCGATGCCGCCCGATTCGACCCACATCGACGAAGAGGGCGTGCTGATCGACAACTGGCAGCTCGTGTCGGCCGGCACGCTGCGCGATGCGGACACCCGCGCGCTGCTCGCGTCGGGCCGCTACCCGGCGCGCAACGTCGAGCAGAACATGGCCGACCTGCGCGCGCAGGTCGCCGCGAACCAGAAAGGCGTCGACGAGCTGCGCCGGATCGTCGCGCAGTTCGGCCGCGACGTCGTGCTCGCGTTCATGGGGCACGTGCAGGACAACGCGGAAGAAGCCGTGCGGCGCGTGATCGGCGCGCTGCAGGACGGCGCATACCGCTACCCGCTCGACAACGGCGCGGAGATTCGCGTCGCGATCCGCGTCGACCGGGCGGCGCGGCGCGCGGAAATCGATTTCACGGGCACGTCCGCGCAGCTCGACAACAACTTCAACGCGCCGAAGGCCGTGTGCATGGCCGCCGTACTGTACGTGTTCCGCACGCTGGTCGGCGACGACATCCCGCTGAACGCCGGCTGCCTGAAGCCGCTCACGGTGATCGTGCCCGCGCGCTCGATGCTGAACCCCGAGTATCCGGCGGCGGTCGTGTCGGGCAACGTCGAGACGTCGTCGGCGATCACCAACGCGCTGTACGGCGCGCTCGGCTGCGTCGCGTCGAGCCAGGGCACGATGAATAACTTCACATTCGGCAATGATCGCTACCAATACTACGAGACTATTGCGGGCGGCAGCGGTGCCGGCGACGGCTTCGCGGGCGTCGGCGCGGTGCAGACGCACATGACGAACTCGCGGCTCACCGATCCGGAGGTGCTCGAATGGCGCTACCCGGTGCGGCTCGACTCGCACCGGATCCGCGCCGGGTCGGGCGGCGGCGGGCGCTGGCGCGGCGGCGACGGCGCGGTACGGCGGATCCGCTTCCTCGAGCCGATGATCGCGTCGATCCTGTCGAACAACCGGATCCACGCGCCGTTCGGCGCGGCGGGCGGCGAGGCCGGCGCGCTCGGCCGCAACACGATCGAGCGCGCGGACGGCACGGTCGAGGCGCTCGACCATATCGGCCGCGCGCAGATGGCGCCGGGCGACGTGTTCGTCGTCGAAACCCCCGGCGGCGGCGGATACGGTGCGGCGGGCTGAGCCGTACACCCGGCGCGGGCACCCCGCGCCGGGTGCGTGGCAACATTGCAACGAACTGTGGAATAAAGCCGCGCATTAACGCACGAACGGAATCAAAAATGACGGGAAATCGGGTCGCCGGCATGCGATCCGACCCTGTCGCCACGATCCTGTCACATCGCTGCCACCGAATGCTGGAATCAGCCGCAAACGCCCGCCTGGCGGGGCGCTCAGCCCGTCTCGCCGAACCCGTTGCGCACCGCCGCAACCGCGATTGAGCGGGCTGCCAATCATGAAAAATCCGGCTTGCCAATCGAGTCCCGATTCCTTGACACTCTGCTCTAAATGTGAGTGCCAATCATGATCGTCATTTGATAAGATGGCTCTCATCATTCGTTAGGCACAACCTGCGCGCATCACGCGCGAACGCCGGGTCGCATTAGCTGGAAACAAGTACGGGACGAGGCCCATCATCACGGCAATTACGGTCGCCGTTCCGGGTGCGCGCGACGCGCGGCCCGGAAGGGCGGGCGGCCGGCTCGCTCCGTCTACACTGTGCGTTTTTTCTGGATCGGGGCGTCTCCATGGATGACGAAAACGATAGCGCGGTGCTCGAGGCGCATGTCGGTACGCGCAGCCCCTGCTGGCGTCTCGGCAGCGACAGCAATGCACTCGAACTGGCGGCCGTCCGCGGCCTGACCAACGTCGCCGTTGCGCTGACGGTCGAACAGGCCGCGCGCATCCGCGCGCTGACCGGCGTCACGTCGCACCTCGTGCTCGACATCGCGCTGTTTGGCAATCCCGTCAGCCTCCACCTCGTCGGCCGGAAGGTCGACACGACCGACTGGGCCGGCACGGCCTCCGCGTATTCCGATACCGAATCCGTCGCGGGCGATCTCGCGCACGGGCTCGCGTTTGCCGAGCAGGTCGTGTCCGAAGTGAATTCGCTCGTCGTGATCCTCGACCGCAACGGGATGGTGCAGCGCTTCAACCGCCTGTGCGAGGAAGTGACGGGCAAGCGCGAGGTCGACGTGATCGGCCGCAGCGCGTTCGAGCTGTTCATGAGCCCCGAGCAGGGCGCGCAGTCGCGCAGCAACATTTCCGGCTTTTTCGCGAGCAACCACTCGTTCGCGGTCGAGCGCTACATCAACACGGTCAACGGGCCGCGCCTGTTCCAGTTCCGCAACAAGTTCGTGCAGAGCGGCAGCGGCGTCGACGAGCAGTTCCTGATCTGCTCGGGCATCGATATCACCGAGGAGCGCAGCGCGCAGCAGCGGCTCAGCGAACTCGCGAACACCGATGTGCTCACCGGGCTGCCGAACCGCCATGCGATCAGCGAGCGCATCCACGCGGCGATCGCCGCGGAGACCGCCGCGTCGCGCGGGCAGGTCGGCATCCTGTTCCTCGATCTCGACAACTTCAAGCGTGTCAACGATCACTACGGGCACATCACCGGCGACCGGCTGCTGCAGGACGTGTCGTCGATCATCAGCGGCTGCCTGCCGTCCGGTGCGACGCTCGCGCGGCTCGGCGGCGACGAATTCCTCGTGCTGTTCGAGCACGGCACGCGGCCGCTGCTCGAAGCGACCGCGCAGATCATCCTCGAACGGCTGCGCACGCCGATCCATCTCGGACTGATGGAGGTCTACACGAGCTGCTCGATCGGCATCGCGATGCATCCGCAGCACGGCGATTCGCTCGAGACGCTGATCCGCAGCGCCGATACCGCGATGTACGTCGCGAAGGAAGAGGGCAAGCATACGTATCGCGTGTTCTCGCTGGAGATGAACCAGAAGGTTGCGAAGTACATGTGGCTCGACACGAACCTGCGCAAGGCGCTCGAGGAGGAGCAGTTCGTGCTGCACTACCAGCCGGTCGTCGATATCGCGACCGGCGACGTGCACGGTGTCGAGGCGCTGGTCCGCTGGCAGTCGCCCGACCGCGGGCTCGTCGCGCCGGTCGAGTTCATCCGCTTCGCGGAGGAGTCGGGCCTGATCGCGCCGCTCGGGCGCTGGGTGATGCGCAGCGCGGCCGCGCAGGCCGCCGCCTGGAAGGCGAAGGGGCTCGGCATCCGGATCGCGGTGAACGTGTCCGCGCGGCAGTTGCAGGACATGAACATCGTGTACCAGCTGGCGTCGATCCTCGACGCCGCGGGGCTGAAGCCCGGCCTGCTCGACATCGAGCTGACCGAAAGCTGCTTCATCGAGGACGAGGATGCGGCCAACGGGCTGATGCGCCAGTTCCGCCAGCTCGGCGCGGAGATCCATCTCGACGATTTCGGCACCGGCTATTCGTCGCTGTCGCAGCTGTCGCGCCTGCCGCTCGACGCGATCAAGCTCGACCGCAGTTTCATCACGGGCATCGACCGCAATCCGCGCTCGCAGGCGCTGGTGCGCTCGGTCGTGTCGCTCGCGAAGGCGCTGAATTTCGCGGTGGTTGCCGAAGGCGTCGAAACGCATGCGGAAGCCGAGTTCCTCAAGCAGCTCGACGTCGATCACGCGCAGGGCTACTACTACGCGCGCCCGATGCCGGCGCAGGCGTTCGAGGCGTGGCTCGCGGAGACGAGAAAGCTCAGGCTGATCGCCTGAGCTTCGTTCATGAACGGGCGCCGCCGGCAAGCGGCGGCGCCCGTCGCATTACACGGTGCGCAGCTTCGACACGCGCCGGTTCTGCAGCATCACGAGGCGTTCCATGTACGCGAGATCCTTCGGCTCGATCGTGAACGCCGCATGCACCCACGCTTCCGTGATGTCCATCAGCTCGGAGCGCGTCAGCTGGAACACCCGCTCGCGGGCGCGCAGCATCGCGCGCACGCCGTTCAGCTTCGGCTTCGTCACGTCGATGAAGGTGCGCGTCGCGAGATACGCGTCGCCCGCGTCGAACGTCTGGTCGATCAGGCCGCGATCCTCGTACCACTCGGCCGCGTGCGCTTCACCGGTCGCGATCAACTGCTCCGCGAGACCCCGATCGGCCTTGCGCGCGACGAGCGAATAGCCGCCCATGCCCGGGAACAGGTTGAACGCGATCTCGGGGAACCCGAGTTTCACGCCCTTCTGCGCGAGCATGTAGTGATGCGCGAGCGCGGCCTCGAAGCCGCCGCCGAGCGCGCTGCCCTCGACCATCGCGATCGAGATCGCGCCGGTACCGAAGCCCGTGTAGATCTCGTACACGCCGTCGATGCACGAGCGCGCATAGGCCATCAGCAGGTCACGCTTGCCGCTGCGGATCGCGTCGACGAAGAAGCTCAGGTCGCCGCCGACGTTGAACAGCTCGGGGACGAGCGAGCCCGTCACCCAGAAGTCGAACGGCAGGCCCGAGTCGCGCGCGACGCGTGCGAGATGGATGATGTCGGTAACGAGTTGTTGGTTGAAGCACGGCCGCGGCTCCGATCGCAGCATCATCCACATGACATTACGTCCCTCTTCATAAAAGGCAGTCAGTTGCGTGAGTTCGCCGGCTTCATAAAACGGGCGGCACGCGGGATGGGATTGGAGTTGCATGGTATGTCCTCGTGAGATGTGGTTTTTGAAGACCATCGCGCCCGGTGCCGAGCGGGAGGCGAGTTCCCGCCGGGCGCCGGGCGCGAGGCATCGCCATTGTTGCGCGCGCACATTCGGCGTATCTGTGGAATGGGTCACCGGAAAGGCGCGCGGGCCCATGCTGGACGGCGGTCGAGGACAAACGGTCGAGGAGCGGGGAGCGTCCGGCCGGGCCGGTATCGCGGCGTTCCGGACGTGACGACGGAATGCGGGCAGGCCGCATGACGGCAAACTTGAGAACGGCGCGGCAATGCCGCGTGCGACGCAGGCAGTCGTAACCGCACATTGGCAATGCGGGGAGCGTGTCGCGACCGCTCGCCGTGCAGGGTATTCACGGGTGCCGACGGGGATCCGGCAAATTTTTTGCGGCGTTAGAATCGCGCGCCCGTTCATATCTGCGTGCCCCGTTCCGCACGCAGGGACGCAGATCTCCTCCGCGGCCGGCATCCGACGGAACTTGCCAGAGTCGGTCGGCTTCAGCCAACATTCGCATCCGGCACGGCCGCGCGTTCCGAGCGCGGCCGGCATGGAGGAGAACACGTATGTCAGAGAAACATCGGGTCCTGGTACTGGACGACGATCCGGAGGTGCGCGCCTGGTTGAGGGGCGTGCTGGAAGAGGCAGGGTTCGACGTATCGACGGCCGACAGCGCGGCGATGATGCAGCAGCAACTGGCCGCCGCGCCGCACGCGCTCGTCATCCTCGACCTGAAGCTGCGCGGCGAGGATGGCCTGACTGTGGCGCGCGAGCTGCGACGCCGGTCCGACGTCTCGATCATCATGATCAGCGGGCTGGGCGACGAGACGGACCGCGTGCTCGGCCTCGAAACCGCAGCGGACGATTTCATCACGAAGCCGGTGTCCGGGCGCGAGCTGATCGCGCGCGTGCGCGCGCAGCTGCGCCGCACGACCGAGCTGTCGATGCCGCGTCCCGCACCGAACGGCGGCGGCCCGCGCTTCTGCTTCGACGGCTGGACGCTCGATTTCGCCGCGCGGACGCTTACGCACGGCGGCAATCCGTGCGCGCTGACGCAGGGCGAATTCGAACTGCTCGCCGCGATGGTGCAGCAGCCGTCGCGCGTCTGGTCCCGCGACCAGTTGCTCGAACATACGCGCGGCTTCGGCATCGACGTGTACGACCGGACGATCGACGTGCTGATCCTGCGCCTGCGCCGCAAGATCGAGCCGAATCCCGAGCAGCCGACCTATATCCGCACGCAGCGTGGTATCGGCTATGTGTTCGCGGTACCCGTCGTGCGTGTGTGACGCGATGCGCACGACGTTCAGGCTGGTGCCGCCCTGGAGTGTCCGGGCCAAGCTGATCGCGACGTTTCTGCTGCTGTTCGGCATCACGCTCGCGGTCGTGGTGGTCGGCGTGCTCGGCATGCGCGCGAACCAGAACGCGCTCGACGAATACGAAGCGAACGTCGTGCCGGAGATTGCCCGCGCGCTCGAGTTGTCGGACAAGGTCGCGCAGCTCGCTGCGGTCGCGCCGAGCATGATGCTGACCGATTCGCCAGACCTGCTTCACAACGACACCGAGCTGCTGCGCGGCCTGCTCGGCGACATCCGGCGGCTGTCGCCCGGCTTCGGCAAACAGCCCGGCCCCGCCGCGAAGGCGGGCGAACAACTTGCCGTGATCGACGATCTCGACGCGATCGACCAGGATCTCGCCCGGCTGCTGATCGTGTCAGGCCGGCAGCGGCAGCTCAAGGAGGAGTTGAGCGACCTGCGCCTCGCGAACGACCGCATCGGCGACAGCATCGCGCGCGACAAGAGTGTGATCGCGCAGCGCGCGCCGACGCTGCTCGAGATCTGGGCACGCACGGCCGGTGCGCTGCAGGCGGCGAACGCGGCGGAGCTCGGCAGCGCGGAAAGCGATAACGAGGCGCTGTGGCTGCGCGTGCGTGAACGCGGCGAAGACCGTCGCCAGCCGGCGCTTGCCGACGCGCTGCAGCGCCTCGATGGCGGCACGCGCAACGCGTTCGCGGTGCGCCGCGAGTTCTTGTCGAGCGAAGCGCAGACGGGCTATCTCGTCACGCTCCTGCGCGGCCACGCGGACCACCTGAGCGGCAAGTCGGCGCGCTACGTCGAGCGGTTGCGGCAGATCGCCAGCGAACGCAGCGACAAGGTGCGCAAGGTCGCGGTGTCCAGCCAGTCGGGCCTGTTGCTGCTGGCCGTCGCGGGCGTCGCCGTGGCGCTGCTCGGCGTCGCGTATGCGAGCCGCATCCTGCACAAGTTGCAGGCGATGACGCGCGTGATGGCGCGACTCGCGAAAGGGATCACGTCCGACCAGATGCCGTCGACGCATCGGCCGGACGAAATCGGCGAGCTGGCGCGCGCGTTCGAGGTGTTCCGCACCAACCTGATCGAGAAAGAGCAACTGACCCAGGGGCTCGAGTCGCAGCGCCGCCTGCAGGAGTCGGTGCTCAACTCGATGAACGACGGGGTGTCCGTCCACGACACGCACGGCAGCTTGATCGCGTGGAATCCGACCTTCGCGACGCTGCTCGGGATCGACCCGGGAGCGCTGCATGCGGGTCTGTCGCTCGCGACGCTGCGGCAGGCCATGCATCAGCCCGCGCGCTGGCGCCAGGTGTCGCGCGAGACCGCGACCCGCACGTCGGACGGCGCGCGCATTGCCGCATCGGCCGAACTGCACCTGCGCGACCATCGGACCCTCGAATTCCACTGCCAGCCGCTTCCGGACGGCGGATGGGTGGCGGTCTGCCGCGACCTGACGAGCCGGCGCGCGGTCGAGGCAGCGTTGCGCCAGGCACAGAAGATGGACGTGCTCGGCCAGTTGACGGGCGGCGTCGCGCACGATTTCAACAACTTCCTCGTCGCGATACTCGGCAACCTGGAGCTGCTGCTGCCGCGGCTCGACGGGCAGCAGGACGCGCAGACGATGGCCGAGCGGGCGCGCCGCGCGGCCGAACGCGCGTCGCGGCTCACGCGGCGGTTACTCGCGTTCGCGCGGCGCCAGCCGCTGCAGGCCGAACGCGTGTCGGTCAGGGCGATGCTCGCGGAGATGCTCGATCTCGTCGAATACTCGGCGGGCCAGCGCGTGACCGTCGTGCTGGAGCCGGCCGCCGACGCGATGTGGGTGAACGTCGACCGCGGCCAGCTCGAGAACGCGGTCCTCAACCTGACGCTCAACAGCGCAGCCGCGATGCCGGACGGCGGGACGCTGGCGCTGGCCGCGCGCCGCGAACCGGCCGCGGACGGTGCCGCGGCGCCGCCGGCGATCGTGCTGAGTGTCACCGACACGGGCTGCGGAATCGCGCCGGTGCTGCTCGACAAGGTGATCGAGCCGTTCTTCACGACCAAGGCGGCTGGCGAGGGGAGCGGGCTCGGGCTCAGCAGCGTCTACGGCTTCGTGCGCCAGAGCGGCGGCGATCTGCGCATTCACAGCGAGGTCGGCCATGGAACGCGCGTCGACCTGTGGCTGCCCGAGTGCGCCGCACCCGAACGGCGCGGCGCACCGGCCGTCGTTGCGGCCGCGCCCGTTGCCGGACAAGCCGGTGCTCGCGTGCTCGTGGTGGACGACGATCCCGAGGTGCGCGACACGGCGCTCAGCCAGTTCGCGGCGCTCGGCGCGCGGGCCGACGCGGTGGCGACCGGCGACGCGGCATTCCGCTGGCTGGCCGAGCACGGCCCCGTCACGCTCGTGCTGTCGGACATCTCGCTCGGCGCGGGCGGCAGCGGTATCGCGTTCGCGGCGCGGCTCGCCGAGCGCTGGCCGGCACAGCGTGTCGTGCTTACCTCGGGCTTGCCGCCCGAGATTCATCAGACCCATCCCGACTGGCGCGCAGACCTGCCGTTCGTGCCGAAGCCGTTCGATCTCGCGGCACTCGCCGCGCTGCTGGCCTGACGCGCGACGGCGATTGTTTCGATTGTTAATGGCGCGCCGCGTTTCCGAAATTTTCGATTAACCGGACTGGAGTCTCATAGACCCACGGCACCCGGCGACGCGCTCGCGACACCGCGGCGCGCGATTCGAACGATTCGAAAAAAACTGGAGACACCGAATGACGAAGCTCAAGGCAGGTTTGCTGACGATGGCGCTCGCGATGACGGCTGCCACGGCCGGCGCGACGACGCTGCGGATCGCATGTGGCGCAGCCGGCGTCGACCAGGACATTTGCCAGGTCTCGGCGAAGCGCTGGGCCGAGAAGACCGGAAACGAGGTCGAATTCATCAGCATGCCAAACAACTCGAGCGAGACGCTGGCGCTCTATCAGCAACTGCTCGGTAGCGGTTCGGACAAGATCGACGTGATGCAGATCGATACGGTCTGGCCGGGCATCCTCGCGAACCACCTGATCGACCTGAAGCCGTACAGCAAAGGGTTCGAAAGCCAGTCGTTCCCGAGCATCGTCGCGAACGATACGGTGAACGGCAAGCTGGTCGCGATGCCGTGGTTCATCGATACGGGGTTGCTTTACTACCGCAAGGACCTGCTCGACAAGTATCGCGTGAAAGTACCCGCAACGTGGGATGAGCTCGACGCCACCGCGCGCAGGATCCAGTCGGGCGAGCGCAGCGCAGGCAACGAAAAGGTCTGGGGCTACGTGTGGCAGGGGCGCGCGTACGAAGGGCTGACCTGCGATGCGCTCGAATGGATCAGCAGCTACAACGGCGGCACGGTGGTCGACGACAAGGGGCGCGTGACGATCGACAACCCTGGCGCGGTCAAGGCGCTCGAGCAGTCGGCGAAATGGGTCGGCACGATCAGCCCGAAGGCCGTGCTGAACTACGGCGAAGAGGAGGCCCGCGGCGTGTTCCAGGCCGGCAATGCCGTGTTCATGCGCAATTGGCCCTACGCGTGGGCGATCGCGAATCGCACGGGCAGCCCGATCAAGGGCAAGGTCGGCATTGCGCCGCTGCCGAAGGGCGGCGCCGACGGCCGCCCGGCCGCCGCGCTGGGCGGATGGCAGCTCGCCGTGTCGTGTTACTCGCCGAACCCGAAACTGGCCGCCGATCTCGTGATGTACCTGTCGAGCGCGGAAGTGCAGAAGATGCGTGCGATCCAGGGGTCGTACAACCCGACGCTTCCGGCGCTCTATCGCGACAAGGACATCCTGCAGGCCAACCCGTTCATGGCCGACCTGCTGCCGACCTTCAGCACGGCGGTCGCGCGGCCGTCGACCGTGACGGGCGCGAAGTACAACCAGGTCAGCAACCAGTTCTGGAACGCCGCGCACGACGTGCTCGCCGGCAGCGACACCGCATCGGGCGCGCTCACGCGGCTCGCGGTCGCTCTTAAACGGCTCGCGCCGGGCGGAAACTGGCACTGAGCGCCGCGGCGCGCGCTTGATCGATCGGGCCGGCCTTTGTAGGGTGCCGGCCTGAAAGGAGACATCGAATGAGAACCGGAAGCATCGAAATTAATAGTAGTCCTTCATTTGCTGGTGTGCCCGCCCGGGTGCGGACCGGGCTTGCTCACGCGCGTCGACGCCAGGCGTGGCTGCTGGTGACGCCTGCGCTGCTCGCGCTGGCGGCCATCGCCGGCTGGCCGCTGCTGCGCACCGCGTGGTTCAGCCTGACCGACGCGCAGCTATCCGACTTGTCGCAGCGTCATTTCGTCGGCCTCGACAACTATCTCGGCGCAGCGGGCGTGCTGCGCGATCCGGCCTGGTGGCAGGCCGTCGGCAATACCGTTCTGTTCGCCGTCGTGTCGGTGGTGCTCGAGACGAGCACCGGGCTCGGCGTCGCGCTGCTGCTCGACGTGCCGTCGCGGCTGCGTACGCTGCTGCGTGCGGCAGTGCTCGTGCCGTGGGCGATCCCGACCGTCGTATCGGCGAAGATCTGGAGCTGGATGCTCAACGACCAGTTCGGGATCGTCAACGCGATGCTGATGTCGATCGGCGCTATCCATGAGCCGCTCGCGTTCACCGCCGATGCGCAGCTCGTATTCCCGACCATCGTGCTCGTCGACGTGTGGAAGACCACGCCGTTCATGGCGTTGCTGATGCTCGCCGCGCTGCAGACCGTGCCGCGCGATTGCTACGAGGCCGCGCGTGTCGACGGCGTGCCGCGCTGGCGCGTGTTTCGGTCGGTGACGCTGCCGCTCATCCTGCCCGGCGTGCTGGTCGCGATGATCTTCCGCTCGCTCGACGCGCTGCGCGTGTTCGACCTGATCTATGTGATGACGTCGAACAGCCGGGTCACCAAAAGCATGTCGGTCTATGTGCGCGAGCAGTTGATCGATTTCCAGCAGGTCGGGTTCGGGTCGGCGTCGGCGATGCTGTTGTTCGCCACGATCGTGCTGTTCACCATCGGCTACATGGCGCTCAGCCGCCGCCGGATGCAGGAGGCGTGACATGAAGAAGCATCCGCTCGACATGGCGATTCACGGGCTGCTGTCGGCACTCGTGCTGGTGATCGCGCTGTTCCCGTTCATCTACATGATCGGCACGTCGATCAAGCATGGTGACGCGTTGTTCGATACCTCCCTCTTCCCCGCGAGCCCGTCGCTCGACAACTATCGCCAGCTGTTTCGCGACCAGCCGTTCGGCGCGTACCTGCTGAACTCGGCGCTCGTCGCGGGCGGCGCTGTCGCGCTGTCGCTCGCGGTGTCGGTGCTCGCCGCGTATGCGCTCGGCCGCGTGTCGTTCCGCGGGCGCGGGGTGCTGATGATGTGCATTCTCGGCGTGTCGATGTTTCCGCAGGTCGCGATCCTGTCGGGCCTGTTCGAGCTGGTCCGCGCGCTCGGCCTGTACGACCACCTCGGCGCACTGGTGCTGTCCGATCTGATCTTCACGCTGCCGTTCACGATCTGGATTCTCGTCACGTTCATGCGCGAGTTGCCGCGCGAGCTGGAGGAAGCGGCACTCGTCGACGGCGTTGGCGTGTTCACGCTGATCTTCCGGATCTTCCTGCCGCTGCTGCGGCCGGCGCTGGCCGCGACGTCGCTGCTCGCGTTCGTGTCGGCATGGAACGAGTTCCTGTTCGCGCTGACTTTCACGATCTCGTCGGAGCAGCGCACGGTACCCGTCGCGATCACGATGATCTCGGGCGCGAGCAGCTATGAATTGCCATGGGGAACCATCATGGCGGCGTCGGTCATCGTCACGGTGCCGCTCGTGCTGCTGGTGCTGGTGTTTCAGCGACACATCGTCTCCGGCCTGACCGCCGGCGCGGTCAAGGGTTGACGCGTCTCGACCCGATCAGGATCAAGAGGGAAAACATGAGTCAGATCAAGTTGAACGGCCTCCACAAGCAGTTCGGCACGGCCCCCATTCTCAGCGACGTGAATCTCACGGTCGAGCCGGGCGAGTTCTGCGTATTCATCGGCCCGTCGGGCTGCGGCAAGTCGACACTGCTGCGGATCGTCGCCGGCCTCGAGGAGCAAAGCGCGGGCGACGTGTGGATCGACGGCCGATGTGTCAACACGTTTGCGCCTGCGCAGCGCGACATCGCGATGGTGTTCCAGAGCTATGCGCTCTATCCGCACATGTCCGTCTACGAAAACATGGCGTTCGGCCTACGTCATCTCCGCTTGCCGAAGGACGAGATTGACCGGAGGGTGCGGCTCGCGTCCGAGTCGCTGCGCCTCGGCGAGCTGCTCGAACGCAAACCCGGCGCACTGTCCGGCGGCCAGCGGCAGCGCGTCGCGATCGGTCGCGCGATCGTCCGAAAGCCGAAAGTGTTCCTGTTCGACGAACCGCTGTCGAACCTCGATGCGGCGCTGCGCGTGAAGACGCGCGTCGAGATTGCGAAGCTGCACCGCAGCCTTGACAGCACCAGCATGATCTACGTGACACACGACCAGGTCGAGGCGATGACGCTCGCCGACAAGATCGTGCTGCTGCGGCCGCTCGAAGGACGCAGCGGGATCCCGAGCATCGCCCAGATCGGCACGCCGCTCGATCTGTATCACCGTCCGGCGAGCCAGTTCGTCGCCGGCTTCATCGGCTCGCCCGCGATGAACTTCCTGCCGGCAAGCGTTGCGGCGGCAAGCCGTACCGAGGTTCGCGCGCTGGCACGCAACTACCCGCTCGACGCCAGCGTGTCCGGCGACAGCCTCGAGGCGGGCACCGGCGTGACGCTCGGCATCCGCCCCGAGCACGTACGGGTTGGCACCGGTGCGGTGACGGGGCAGGTCGCGCACGTCGAGCAGATGGGCGAACACACCTACTTGTATCTCGACACACCGCTGTGCGGCCAGCCGATCGTGGCGAAGACCGATGCCGGCGGCGCGCGGATAGGTGACCGCCTGCGCGTCGACCTGCCGGCCGGCGCGTTGCATCTGTTTCATCCGGACGGACGCGCGGCGGCACGGACGCCGCGCGAGCCTGCCGCGCCGGCGCTCGCGATCGCCTGAGCGGCACGCGGCGAATCCAGCCACAGGTTTCAGGCGGCCACGGCGCATGGCCGCTGTCGAATTGGCGCCAACTCATCGATAAAGGATAGTCATGCTAAACAATAAGCTTTCAGTGATCGTGTGGAACGAGTTCGAGCACGAACGGGAAAACGCGGGCGTCCGCGCGATCTACCCCGATGGCCTGCACCAGGTGATCGCCATGGCCCTCGCCGAGACGCCGGCGCTCGGACACGGCGCGTTGCCGCTCGAGATCGGCACCGCGACGCTTGACCAGCCCGAGCACGGACTCAGCGAAGCGCGTCTCGCCGCGTGCGATGTGTTGATCTGGTGGGGGCACAAGGCGCACGCGAAGGTCTCCGACGAGATCGTCGAACGCGTGCAGCGACGCGTGCTCGAAGGGATGGGCCTGATCGTGCTGCATTCAGGGCACTTCTCGAAGATCTTCCGCCGCCTGCTCGGCACGAACTGTTCGCTGAAGTGGCGCGAAGCGGCCGAGAAGGAGCGGCTGTGGGTCGTCGAACCATCGCATCCGATCGCGGCCGGCCTCGGCGAGTATTTCGAACTGCAGCACGAAGAGATGTACGGCGAGCGCTTTGACATCCCGCAACCGGACAGCACCGTGTTCATCTCGTGGTTCGAGGGCGGCGAGGTGTTCCGTTCGGGTTGCTGCTGGGAGCGCGGCCACGGCCGGATCTTCTATTTCCGCCCCGGGCATGAAGCGTATCCGACCTATCACGACCGCAACGTGCAGCGCGTGATCGCGAACGCGGTGCAGTGGGCCGCGCCGCGCGTGAACCTCACCGACCGCTGCCCGAACTCGCCGCCGCTCGAAACGCTCAGCGAGAAGAGCAAGCAGTTTGCGCACGTCGGCATCCAGCAAAGCGCAGGAGACCTCGCATGAACGACGATTACAAGGTTGAGCTGCCGGAAGCGGCGGCGATCGCACGCGGCCGTCGCCTGCGCGTCGGCGTGATCGGGCTCGGGATCGGCCGCAAGCATATCGAAGGCTGGCGCGAGCATCCCGACGTCGACGTGGTCGCGATTGCCGATCCCGACGAGAAGCGGCTCGCAAAGGTCGGCGACACGTTCGGCATCGACGCACGCTACGCGTCGGCCGACGCGATGCTTGCAGCAGAGAAGCTCGACATCGTCAGCGTGTGCACGCCGAACAAATTCCATCGCGAGCTGACGCTCGCCGCGTTCGACGCCGGCTGCCACGTGCTGTGCGAGAAGCCGATGGCGCTGAACGCGGACGAGGGGCGCGAGATGCTGATCGCCGCGCAGCGTGCCGGCAAGCGGCTGATGATCAATTTCTCGTACCGCTTCAGCGCGCAGTCGCGCGCGCTGAAGGCGCAGGTCGAAAGCGGCCTGTTCGGCGATTTCTATTTCGGGCGCACGGTCTGGCATCGCCGGCGCGGGATGCCCGGCTTCGGTGGCTGGTTCGGCACGAAGGCGCTGGCGGGCGGCGGGCCGCTGATCGATCTCGGCGTGCATCGCCTCGATCTCGCGCTGTGGCTGATGGGCTATCCGAAGCCCGTGTGGGTGATGGGCAGCACCTACGATCCGATCGCACGCGAACTGGCCGCACGCGCGGGCAAGACGTTCGACGTCGAGGATCTCGCGGCCGCGCTGATCCGTTTCGACAACGGCGCGACGCTCGCGCTCGAGGCGTCATGGGCAACCAACATCCAGGAAGCGGAGCTGATGGAAACCCGCCTCCTCGGCACGCGTGCCGGGTTGCTGCAGAAGAACCTGAATGAGGGCTACACGTTCGATGCGCACGTGTTCATCGAGCAGAACGGCGCGCAATTCGACATGCGCCTGAATCCGCCCGCGGAAGGCGCGCATTCGGCGATGTACGACTACGCGGAAGCGATTCTGTGCGACGTTCCGCATCCCGCACCCGGCGAGGAAGGGCTGATCGTGATGGAAATTCTCGACGCGATCTATGCGAGCGCAGCCGCGGGCGAGCCGATCCGCATTCACGCACCGGGACCGGCGGCCGCCGACGTGCCGCCGGTGCTCGATCTCGACTCGCCGGCTGAAGTCGCGGGCTGAGTTCGTGCGGGGCCGGCGCGCGGATCGTCCAGCGCGCCGGCTGGCCGGCAGCATCGCGGACGACGCAGCACACACACCTATTCGATGACGCCGCGCATCGCACGCGGCGCACTGACAACGTTTGGAGACACGTTCATGATCGACGAAGCAGGCTGCGCCGTGCGCGGCCCCGCACGCACCCCGTTCAGGCTCACGCGGCTTGCTGCCGCGTTCTCGCTGGCCGTTGCGTCGGCCGCGCTGCATGCGGCGCCGGACCAGACGACGGTCGCTGCGGAGAGCGCGCCGGGCGGCCTCTCGCAGGCCACCGGCGTCGTGCCGGCCGACACGAGTGCCGTCAACGTGGCGACGCCGACGCCGTCGTCGGCCTGGAACCAGCTGACGCCGTGGACGCAGTTCCATGGCTATCTGCGGGCCGGCGTCGGCGCGAGCGACGGCCATTCGCAGGCCTGCTTCCAGTTGCCGGGCGCACCGAGCAAATACCGGCTCGGCAACGAATGCCAGATATACAGCGAACTGGAGATCGACCAGACGCTGTACAAGTTTTCGAACGGCATGCAGCTGTCGGCAGTCGGCATGGCGAGCCTCGTCAACGATCTCGACCGCACGCCGACCTTCGACGGCAATCACGGAAGGATTCGCCTGCCGCAGTCGTACGTGCAGCTCACGAACTTTCCGGGGCTCGACGACATGCGCATCTGGTTCGGGCGCATCTATTACCGGCGCAACGACGTTCACGTGAACGACTTCTACTACTGGAACCCGAGCGGCCTCGGCGCGGGCGTCGAGAACGTGCCGATCGGCGGCGGCCTGAAGCTCAGCTACGCGCTGTTCCGCGAGGACTACATCGATCAGCCCAACTACGCGACACGCCACGACCTGCAACTGTCGGGCGTGCACCCGAACCCCGGCGGCGAACTGCAGTTCGGGCTGTCCTACATCCCGGCCCGCGCGCCGGTGCTGAATGCGGGCGGCATGCTGCAGGACGCGCACAGCGGCTGGTCGTTCACGGTCCAGCACGTGCAGACCAACCTGCTCGGCGGCAAGAACAAGCTCGCGTTCCAGTACGGCGTCGGTCCGGGCACGGGCCTCGGCTACACGGGAACGCTGACCAACGACAACCGCTACAAGAGCCTGCGCGTCCTCGACGCGTTCGACTGGCAGGCGACGCGAGACTTCGGCGGACAGGTGGTCGGCATCTACCAGCGCGACATCGCGCCGTCGGGCGGGTCGCAGACCTGGGTTTCGGTGGGCGTGCGGCCGGTGTATGCGTTCACGCAGCACATCAAGCTGCAGGGCGACCTCGGGCACGATCGCGTGACGCCGTCCGGCGGCCCGACGCGCACGCTGCTGAAGGCGAGCGTCGCGCTGACGCTCGCGATGGACCGCTCGTTCTGGTCGCGGCCCGAATTCCGCGTGTTCTACACGTATGCGCGCTGGAACCAGGCCGCGCAGGATGCGGCGGCGCCCGGGGATCCACTGTCGACGACGGGTATCTTCGGCACGTCGCGTACGGGTTCGACGGTCGGTGCGCAGGTCGAATGGTGGTGGTGAGCGCGATGACGGAACGTTGTACGACGATATCGATGGGTGCCGATGCCGCGCCGTTCTCGCGCATCGTGTTCGGGATGTGGCGGATCGGCGACTGGGCGTTGTCGGTCTGCGAGCGTCGCGCGCTGATCGAGGCAGCGCTGGAACTCGGCGTGACGAGTTTCGACCATGCGGACATCTATGGCGACTATACGGCCGAGGGCCTGTTCGGCGACGTGCTGGCCGATGCGCCGCACCTGCGCGAACGGATGCGGATCATCACGAAGTGCGGGATCCGGCTCGTGTCCGCGCGCCGGCCCACGCACGGGATCAAGCACTACGACACGCGGGCCGCGCATGTCGTCGCGTCGGTCGAGCAGTCGCTGCGCGCGCTGCGCACCGACCGGCTCGACTTGCTGCTGCTGCATCGTCCCGATCCGCTGATGGATGCCGACGAAGTCGCGACGACCTTTGCCGCGCTCCGGCGTGACGGAAAGGTGAGGGAATTCGGGATATCGAACTTTACGGCGGCACAGGCAGCGTTGCTGCAGGACCGGATGGCGGCGCACGGGATGTCGCTCGCGACGAACCAGGTCGAATGTTCGCTGCTGCATCTCGCGCCGCTCGACGACGGCACGTTCGATCAGGCGCAGCGCTGGCGCTGTCCGCCGATGCTGTGGTCGCCGCTCGCGGGCGGACGCCTGTTGACCGATGCATCGCCCGTCGCGACGCGCGTGCGCGCGACCGCGGCGCGGATCGGCGACGCGCTTGGCGTGTCCGCGACGACGGTGCTGTTCGCGTGGCTGCTCGCGCTGCCATGCCGGCCGTTACCGATCGTCGGGTCGGGCCGGATCGCGGCGCTGCGCGAAGCGGTGGAGGCAACCCGCATCCCGCTCGGGCGCGAGCAGTGGTTCGAGCTGCTAAGCGCGGCGCGCGGCGTAGAGGTGCCATGACCGTTGCGATCGACACACGATGACAACTCGGGAGATACGATGAGCGAAGCGATCATGAATGGCCATCCGGTTGCGCCGGGCGGCGTGCGCGCCGACGAACCCCGCTTGCTGGCGGACATCGGCGGCACGCACGCGCGCTTCGCGCTGGAGACCGCGCTCGGCGGGATCGGCGACGTGCGCGTCTATCGATGCCGCGCCCATGCCGGTGTGGACGACGCGGTGCGCGCGTTCCTGCGCGACGCGGGTGGCGTGCGGGTGCGCGACGCGGCGATCGCGATCGCCAATCCCGTGGACGGCGACATGGTCAGCATGACCAATCATGACTGGCGTTTCTCGATCGACGCGACGCGCCGCGCGCTCGGATTCGACACGCTGCGCGTCTTCAACGACTTCGCGGCGCTGGCGATGGCCGTGCCGCATCTGTCCGCGGGACAACGGCGGCAGGTCGGCGGCGGGCACGCGGCGCCCGCGGGTACGATCGGCGTGCTCGGCGCCGGAACGGGGCTGGGCGTCTCGGCACTCGTGCGCGCGGGCGACGCATGGGTGCCGTTGTCCGGCGAGGGCGGGCATGTGTCGTTTGCGCCTGCCGACGCACGCGAGGCCGACGTGCTGCACTACGCGCGGGCGCGCTGGCCGCACGTATCGTTCGAGCGGCTGGTCGCCGGGCCTGGCATTGCGGTGATTCACGCGGCGCTCGCGGCGCGCGACGGCTACGACGTGCCCGGGGCCCACGCGACCGATACGGCGGCCATCATCGATCGTGCGCTCGACGGCGACGCACGCAGCGTGGCGACGCTCGAGTGCTTCTGCGGCATGCTCGGTACGTTCGCGGGCAATCTGGCTCTGACCCTTGGCGCGACCGGCGGCATTCATATCGGTGGAGGCGTCGTGCCGCGCCTCGGTGCATGGTTCGATGCGTCGCCGTTTCGTGACCGCTTCGAGGCGAAGGGGCGCTTTGCCGGTTATCTCGCGAAGATTCCGACCTTCGTGATCACCGCACCGCATCCGGCCTTCGTCGGCGTGTCGCGCCTGCTCGCCCGCGCGTTGGGCGAGGCCGGCTGACGCGTTGCACGGGCCGCCGAGCTTTGCGCGAAGGTTGCCTTCCCGACGCCCATCGATCGGATGGACGCTCGCGTGGCCACGCATGCTCGTCCTGTTGCACGTCGATCGACCGTGCCACCGCCGCGGGCAACACGCGCGTGCCGTGGCCGCACCGTCATGTCCGGCCTGTGTGGCTGTCACTCGACTGTCTGAAACGTGTCGGTGTGCTGAAAGCAATCCCGCCGTGCGCGACGCCGGCTTATGGAATACGCCGACTGGAACTTGTCCCGGAACTCATTTACTTTTAGAACAGTGTCGCCTATGCGTCGGGCGTTCCGGAGGAGTCGTGACCGCATTTCAGAAAGTGTGGCAGTTGCTCGTCGGAAAGCCGCTCGACCCGCTCGATCCGCGCACGCGGCATGCGATCGCCGTGACGCCGCTGCTCGCCTGGGTCGGGCTCGGCGCCGACGGCCTGTCGTCGTCGTGCTACGGCCCGGAAGAAGCGTTCCTCGCGCTGGCGCACCACACGCCGCTCGCGCTGTTCCTCGCGCTCGCGACGGCGGCGACCGTGTTCATCATCGCGCTCGGCTACAACCAGGTGATCGAGCTGTTCCCGACGGGCGGCGGCGGCTACCGCGTCGCGACTTCGTTGCTCGGGTCGAAGCCGGGGCTCGTGTCGGGCGCGGCGCTGCTGGTCGACTACGTGCTGACCGTGGCGACCTCGCTCGCAAGCGGTGTCGACGCGTTCTTCAGCCTGCTGCCGGTGAGCGCGCAGGCGTTCAAGCTCACGACCGAGATCGTGCTGATCCTGATGATGACGGGGCTCAATTTCCGCGGGATGCGCGAATCGATCATGGTGCTGCTGCCGATCTTCATCGGCTTCGTGATCCTGCACTTCGCGCTGATCGTGTATGGCGTCGCCGTGCACGGCAGCAACCTCGCGATGATCGTGCCCGATGCGGTGCATGAGGCGCACGGCATGTCGCAGTCGCTCGGCGTATTCGTAATGCTCGCATTGCTGATGCGCGCGTTCTCGCTCGGCGGCGGTACCTATACGGGCCTAGAGGCCGTGTCGAATAACGTGAACATGCTCGCCGATCCGCGCGTGCCGAACGGCAAGGTGACGATGTGGTACATGTCGACGTCGCTCGCGTTCACGGCCGGCGGCATCATCCTGCTGTACATGCTGTGGCATGCGCGGCCCGTCGAAGGCGAGACGCTGAACGCGGTCGTGTTCGGCAGCGTGATCGACCATCTCGGGATCGGTTCGGCGTTCGCGCGCCACGCGTTGCTCGCGGCCGTGCTCGCGTTCGAGGCCGGGCTGCTGCTGGTCGGCGCGCAGACGGGCTTCCTCGACGGCCCGGCCGTGCTGTCGAACATGGCGTCGGATTCGTGGGTGCCGCGCCATTTTCGCGACCTGTCGGGGCGCCTCGTGCGGCAGAACGGCATCATCGTCGTCGGGCTGTCGAGCCTGCTGATCCTGTTGTGGACGCACGGCAACGTCGACGTGCTCGTCGTGCTGTACAGCATCAACGTGTTCCTCACGTTCAGCATGTCGCTGCTCGGGCTGTGCACTTACTGGTGGCATCATCGCAGCCAGCAGGGCTGGTTCAAGCATTTCTTCCTGTCGGCGCTCGGGTTGAGCGTGACGGCGACCGTGCTCGTCATCACGCTGATCGAGAAGTTCACGGCGGGCGGCTGGCTCACGGTGCTCGTGACGAGCGCGGTGATCGCGCTGTGCTTCATGATCAACCGCCACTACGCCTATACGCGCGTGCAGCTCGCCAAGGAGGACGAACTGTTCTCGGGCAAGGCGCCCGAAATTGACGAGGCCACCGCGCCGGGCAAGCCCGATCCTTCGCAGCCGACCGCCGTGCTGCTGGTCGGCAAGCATCGCGGCGCGAGCATGCACGCGCTGCTGTGGGTCAACCGGCTGTTTCCCGGGCACTTCCGCAACGTGATCTTCCTCGCGGTCGGCGAAGTGGACGCGAAGGCGTACGACGGTCACGAGCATCTCGAGCGGCTGCGCCACGCGATCACCGAATCGCTCGACTACTATGTCGCGCACTGCCGCCGCAACGGCATCGCGGCCGACTACCGGATCGCGTTCGGTACGAACCCTGTCGTCGAATTCATGAACCTCGCGTCGTCGACGCTCGACGAGTATCCGAACTCGGTGTGCTTCGCGAGCAAACTGATCTTCCGGCGCGTGAATTTCCTCACGGCCTGGCTGCACAACCAGACGCCCGTCGAGCTGCAGGCGCGCCTGCATGTCGAAGGCAAGCAGATGGTGTTGTTGCCGATGAACGTCGGGTAGCGGCGCACGTCGCGCGCGGTCATCGCATCGCCGCGCGATGATGTGCGAGTCAGGGCCCGTACGCTTGAATACATCACAATGTGATATAAAATCAAATCAGGCCTACGTCCATCCGGCCTCCACGCCACCAACGAACCCGGCCGCGCGACGCGCGCATCGTGCCGGGCGAACGTCCGGTTCAGAAGAACGGGCGGCGCTCACGCGCAGCGGGATGGCCACGGGGCCTCGCCGCGACCGGCGGCACGATGCGCCGTACGGTTCGCGGCGACGACATGGGGAAATGACGATGCTGATCACGTTTCGCTCCTCCGCCGCACCCGACATCGTGATGTTGCGCGATCTGGCGCAGTATCTGCTCGGGCTGGTCGGCAAGGGGCTCGACGTCCGCGGCGTGATTTCCACCGACGAGCTGCCGGGTGCGATCGCGCGGCTCGAACAGGCCATCAGGGACGATGCGGCGCGCGAGCGCGCCCACGAGCATTCGACGCAGGCGCTGCGCGACGACGTGTCGCCGCATGCGGGCGGGCTCGCGCAGCGCGCGTGGCCGTTGCTGGACATGATGCGTGCGGCCCGCGAACAGGGCCGGCACGTGATGTGGGGCGTGTAGGCGCCATCGCGCGTGCCGCCCGCGGTACCGGACCTCCGCTGGAAGGCCGGCGGCAAGCGCGTCGTTCGACGCGCGGCCGCCGGCCGATTTTTTTGTGCGGCGCGCCAACGCGACTACGGATGATGATGCGTATGCGAGCGTGACGAGCGTCGCGCGGACCGGTGCAGCAGCCTGTCGCGCGTGCGGTCGCGGCCGCGCCCGGCCGTGAAGAACAGCACCGCGAACACGAGGAGCGCGAGCAGCAAGAGCGCCTGGACGAGACCGTTTTCCATGTCGCCTCCAGCATGACGAGGGACCAAGGGCGCCGCGACCGGCCGTCAGCCGGCAGGCATGAACGGGCCGGCGAGCATCGTGTCGATGAAGCGCTTGGCCAGCGCGATCGAGATCCTGACCGCATCCGCGTCGTTGCGGAATACGTGATGCTTCGGGTCGAGCAGGTGCGCCTCGTGGCATCCGCGGGCGTCGTGCCAGACCACGACGGCGAGCGGCTCGTACAGCGCGCCGAGTTCGAGCCCTTCGCCGGCTACCGGGTCGACGAGCGCGATCGCGCGAATCCCGCACTGACGATAGGTCAGGCAGAGCGGCGAAGCCATGACGGCCTCCGTGGCAGACGCCGGTCGTTCCGACCCCGCGCGGCGCGTGATCGGACGAATGGGCGCCGCGCCGTATTCACGTCAGCATCGGTATCGCTTCGATCAGCGCGATGCCGAGCAACGCACCGATCGCGGCACCGACCAGTCTCGGATGCCACCGTAGATGTAGCGCCGTCAGCAGTGCGCCAAACAGGACCAGGCCCAGCAGCGTGAACGCGATCACGAGGTAACCCATCTCGAAGTCGCTATTGATGATTGGCATGATGCCTCCTTCCCCATGTCGGCGTGTCGTGTCCGGCAGCGTGTCATTCCGTCGACGTCGCACGCATGGAGGATCTGACTGAATTATATGTCGCACCGTGATACAAAAAAGCCCTCTCGTCCGGGACAGCGCGCACGGGGGCGGCATACCGGCGTGGCGAAGCGGGTGATGCACGCGCGGCCGGCTCGCCGCCGCGCGGCTTGACGCTCGCCGGCACGTCACCCACACTGGTTCGCACGACGGGCACGCGGCGCGCGAGCCGTCATGTGCGCGTCATGCGGATCGAACCGTCCGCGCCGGCGCGTGACCCTGGCGCCCGGCAACGAACGCGCGGAGAGCTTCGACGTGGTGCTTTTTCCTTCCCGCTGGACCGGCCGCCTGCTTGCCTGCGCGATCGCGATCGGCGCCGGCGCAGGCGCTGCCGTGGCCGATGTACGCGACCCAGGCAACGCACTCGATACGGGCACCGACGCGCCCGTCACGATCGTCAGCGATGTCCACGAATTCGTGATCCAGCACGACGGGTCGCTCGACGAGCACGACGACTCGACGCTGCGCGCGAACAACGCGAGCGGCATCGACGCGGTCGCGCAGCGCTACGTGTGGTTCGACAAGAATCTCGAGAAGGTGGACCTGCTGGCGGCCGAGACGATCGACCGCGACGGTGTCGCGCATCCGGTCGGCGCGGACGGCATCCGCGACGTGCAGGAACCGCGCTCGGCCGGCGCGCCGACGTTCCAGGACGGGCTGTTGCGCACCGTCGTGTTCCCCGGCGTCGAAGCCGGGTCCAGCACGCGCGTGGCGTTCCGCAAGACCCGCACGAAGCCGGTCAACCGCGGCTACTTCGGCTACACCGTCGAGCCGTCGCGCGAGCCGGTCGGCAGCCAGCGGCTGATCTTCGACGTGCCGGCCGACATGCCGCTGTACGCGGATGCGCGCGGCTACGTCGCGCTGCCGCCGGTCACTGCGAACGGCCGCACGCGCTACGAATTCGACTACCGGCACGGCCCGTACGACCGCATCGAGAACGGCGCGGTCGGCTACGCGACCTACGGCGACCGGCTCGTCGTGTCGACGCTGCCCGACTATGCGGCGTTCGCCGCGCGCTACCGGAACGCGGCCGTCGATCCGGGCACGGACGATCCGGCCGTCGCGCAACTGGCGCATACGCTTACCGCGGATGCCGCCGATCCGCGCGACAAGGCGCGCATCCTGTACGACTGGGTGCAGGCGAACATCCGCTACGTCGGGCTGTTTCTCGGCGAAACGGCCGCCGCGCCGCATCGCGTCACGGACATCCTGCGCAATCGCTACGGCGACTGCAAGGATCATGTCGCGCTGTTCGGCGCGCTGCTCGCGGCGGTCGGCATCCGCAGCGAACCGGTGCTGCTCAATCTCGGGTCGGTCTACACGCTGCCGTCGGTACCCGGTTACGGCGGCGGCGCGATCAACCACGCGATCACGTGGCTGCCCGATCTCGCACTGTATGCGGACACGACGACGGCCGGCATCGCGTTCGGCTATCTGCCGCCGATCGTGATGGATCGTCCCGCGCTGCTCGTCGACACGGGCGTGCTGTCGCGCACGCCGGCCACGCAGCCGCGCGGCCGCATCGCGCGGGTCGAGATCGATGCGGCCGGGCCCGGCGCCACGCGTTTTCATGCGTACGTCGAAGACGACGGCTGGACGGCCGAACTCGAACGCAACCTGTTTCGCCGCGCGACGCCCGACCTCATCGCGCAGCTCGCGAACGACCGCCTGCGGCAAAGCGGCTTGCGCGGCCGCGCGCAACTGTCGACCAGCGACCGGCGCGTGACCGACGGGCCGTTCGACGTGACGGTCTCGGGCACCCTCGATCATTTTGTGTGGCCCGACGGCACGACCGCATTGCCCGCGCTGTCGAGCCTGACGGGCGGCATCGCGACGCAGGTCGAGCGCTGGCTGGCCGAACCGGTGCGCACGCAACCGTGGGGCTGCATCGGCGGCACGTTCGACGAAACCGGTCAGATCGCGCTGCCGGCCGACGTCGCGGTGACCGACCTGCCGGCCGATACGGCCGTGCACGACCGCTTCGTCGACTTCACGTCGCATTACGTATTCGACGCGGCCGCGCGCGTCGTGCAGGTCACGCGGCGGATGACCGCGGATTTCGGCCGTCAGGTGTGTACGCCGGACGAATTCACGGCGCTGCGCGCGTCGCTCGAACACATCGAACGCGACACGCAGGCGCAGATCGTCGTGCGGGCGAAAGGGCGTTGAACGGGCAGGGGACGTGCGCGCGTCGAGGCCATCGATCGACGTGCAGGAGGGACATCATGACGGAACGGGACTACGAGATCGCCGATCTCTCGAAAGATTTGCTGGGCCGGATCGTGCAGGGCACCGTCGCGAGCGGCGCAGTCGTGGATGCGGAGCAGTGCGCGGCGCTTGCCGTGCAGTGCGCGACGGCGCTGGTCGACCGGCTGGAAGCGCGCAGCGGTTGACGGCTGCCATCATGCGCGGCGGTGACTTGAGCGACGCCTAGCGGCCGCCGCGAGCCTCACGCGCGACGCATTACGCTTCGACACGCACCTCGCCGCCCGCGCGCACCGCGCCCGGCGGCTTGCCCACCACGCGCTTGAACGCGCGGCTGAACGCGGCGAGCGAGCCGTAGCCGAGCCGGTATGCGACGGCCTCGATCGCCTCGTGATCGCGCGTGATCCATTGCGCGGCGAGCCGCATCCGCAGTTCGGTCAGGTAGCGCACGGGCGTCATCCCGGTGGCCGCGAGAAAGCGCTCGGCGAACACCGAGCGTGACACGCCTGCTTCGGTGGCGAGTTCCGCCACGCTCCAGTTGCGGCCCGGGTCGCGATGCAGCGCGACGATCGCGCGGCCGAGCTTCGGCTCGCGCAGCGCCTGCACCCAGCCCGTCGCGTCGCCACATCCGCACTCGACCCAGCCGCGCACGATGAAGGCTGCGACCACGTCCGCGAGCCGCGCGAGGATGCCCGCGAAGCCCGCGCGCGCCGAGCATGCTTCGCGTTCCATCGCGTCGAGCATCGGGCGGATTTCCGGGTAGCGCGCGAGCAGCGTGCCGACGTGCATGAACTCGGGCATCGTGCCGACCAGCGGCTGCATGCCGCCGAGGTCGAGTTCCATGCACGCGCTGAAGATCAGCGCATCGCCGGCGCCCGGCTCGGTCGTCGCGCAACTGGCCGGCGACACGCCGGCCGACGCGACCGACGCCACCGTATCGCAGATCTTCGCGACCTCGAAACCGTTGATCTCGCGGCACGGTGCATCGGGGTCCGACACCAGCGCGTGCATGCCGCCGTGCGGCAGCAGGATCGCGTCGCCGGCCTCGAGCCGCATCGTGTTGCCCGACGCGTCGCGCAGCAGCACCGGCCCGCGCCCGACGAAATGGAACTGCGCGCGGCCCGTCACATGGCCGAAATTCAGCCCGAACGGCCGCGCGACCTGGATGCGGCGGTACTGCACGCCGCTCAGGCGCATCCCCAGCAGCAGCTCGCTGACGAGGTCGTGCACGTCGGGGATGGGTGGCAGCAGGGGCTCGGACATGTCGAGATTCGGACGATCGATCAACAAGAGCGGATTGTATGTCATAGACCGTCCTGGCGTGGTTCCTTACGATACGCCCTCATCAGTATTTTCCCTAACCGACACGGAACCACGCATGAATCCCGGAATCTCCACGGCCGCCTCGACGGCGGCCCCCCGCGAACCGGCCTGGGGCGCGGTATTCTCGATGACGCTCGGCGTCTTCGGGCTCGTCACGGCCGAATTCCTGCCCGCCAGTCTGCTGACGCCGATGGCCGACAGCCTTGGCGTGACCGAAGGCGTGGCCGGGCAGGCCGTTACGGCCACCGCGACGGTCGCGCTCGTCACGAGCCTCTTGATCTCGGCGCTGACGCGCACGATCGACCGGCGGCGCGTGCTGCTCGTGTTCTCGGTGCTGCTCGTCGCATCGAACCTGGCGGTCGCGTTCGCGCCGAACCTGGCGATGCTGCTGGTCGGCCGCGTCGTGCTCGGCGTCGCGCTCGGCGGCTTCTGGACGATGGCGACGGCCACCGCGATGCGGCTCGTGCCGACGGCGATGGTGCCGCGCGCGCTGTCGATCATCTTCAGCGGCGTGGCGGTCGCGACGATCGCGTCCGCGCCGATGGGCAGCTACTTCGGTCACCTGATCGGCTGGCGCAACGTGTTCCTGATCGCCGCCGTGCTCGGCGCCGTTTCGTTCGTGTCGCAGGTCATCACGCTGCCGTCGATGCCGCCGAGCGGCACGACGCGGCTGCGCACGCTGATCGACGTGCTGCGCCGGCCGACCGTCGGCCTCGGGATGTTCGCGACGATCCTCGTGTTCACTGGGCACTTTGCGTTCTTCACGTACCTGCGGCCGTTCCTCGAACAGGTCGCGGGCGTCGGCGTGAACGGGCTGTCGGCGATCCTGCTCGGCTACGGCATCGCGAACTTCGTCGGCACGTCGCTCGCCGGCCGCGTGCTCGAACACCGGTTGCGGCCGATGCTGATCGGGATGCCTGCGTTGATGGTCGTGCTCGGCGTCGCGCTCGTCGCGCTGGGCCGTGCGCCGATGATCGACGCGGTGCTCGTCGCGTTGTGGGGGATGGCGTTCGGCGGCGTGCCCGTCGCCTGGTCGACGTGGGTCACGCGTACCGTGCCCGATGAGGCCGAGAGCGCAGGCGGGCTGATCGTCGCGGCGATCCAGCTTGCGATCGCGACGGGCGCGGCAGCCGGCGGTGTCGTATTCGACGCGAACGGCGCGGCCGGCGTGTTCGTTGCGGCAGCCGTCGTGCTGGCCGTCGCGGTTGCGACGATCGTGACCGGCGTGCCGAAGCGCGTCGGCGTGGTGTCCGTGCCGCTGGCGGAGTGAGTCGCACCGGCGGGCCGCTCGGCCCGCCGCTCAGCGCACCGGTGCGTGCGCGTCGAGCAACTGCCGGTGGCGCGCTTCGGTCGCGTCGTCGGCGGGGAACATGCACTCCATGCGCAGTTCCTGCGCGGCGGCGCTTTGGGGCGTACCCACCGTCGTGACCAGCGAGAAGTAACGCAGCACGACGCCTTCGTGCACGAAGCCGATCGGGATGACCGGCAGCGACGGCGCGGCGGCTGGCGCCAGCGGTGTTTTCCAGTCGCGCGGCGCATCGGGGCTGGCGAGCAGGTCGTCGAGCAGCCGCCGTGTGTCGTCGTCGATCACGCGGCCGACCGATTCGCGCTGCACGCGCTGCAGCAGGCTGCGCGACACGGTATCCCAGTCGGCCAGGAACGGCCGCATGCCGTGCGGATCGAACATCAGGCGCAGCAGGTTGCGCGGGCCGTCGCGCGCGGCCATGTCGATGAAGCAGCCGAAAAAGCGCGGCGCCGCGTCGTTGGTCATCAGCACGTTCCAGTGACGGTCCATCACGATCGCCGGAAACGGATCGTGCTGGCGCACGACCCGTTCCAGCGCGCCGATCACGCCCTGCATCTCCTGCGCGTCCCACGGCGCTTCCGAATACACGGGCGCATAGCCGGCCGCGAGCAGCAGCGCGTTGCGCTCGCGCAGCGGCACGTCCAGCGTCTGCGCGAGCGTCAGCAGCGTGTCGCGGCCCGGCACGCTGCGCCCGCTTTCGATGAAACTGATCTGGCGCTGTGAAATGCCCGCATCGAGCGACAGGTCGAGCTGGCTCACGCCGCGCACGTCGCGCCAGTAGCGCAGCAACTGGCCCAGTTCATGCGGCGGCGCGTGCCGATCGCGACGGCTGGCGTGCATCGTGCCTCCCTCGGCATTCCATGAGCGACCGATCGACTATATCGGACTCACGCGGCGTTCGCATGCCACGCGAATGCGTCGAACGGCGCTTCGAGCATGGGCCGCGTCACGCTGCCGACGTAGTTCGTGATCGTCGAGGCGGCGACCACCGCGATCACTTCCAGCAACTGTTCGGCGCTGAAGCCGGCGTCGAGGAACGACTGCCGGTCGGCATCGGCCAGGCGGCCGCGGGTGTCGATCAGCTTGCGCGCCAGGGCCGACAGCGCGGCCAGTGTCGCGTCGCCGGGCAGGCCGCCGCGGCGGATCGCATCGACGTCGGCGTGGGTCACACCCTGTTTCAGCGCAAGCGCGGTATGGAAGGCGACCGGCCACTCGCTCGCGTTCGTGACCGCGTTGGTGAGCAGGAGCGTCTGGATCTGCGGCTCGGTGAGGCTGCTGGCGTGCACGCGCTCGAACAGGCCGATGAAGCCGTTGATCAGCACCGGCGATGCGGCCATGGCCGCCGCGATGTTCGGGACGATGCCGAAGGTGTGCTGGAGCTGCTGGAGGACGGGCTTCGATTCGGCCGGCGCGGAGTCGATGGTGTGAAGCGGATAGGCGGACATGATGTCTCCCGGGCGATGAGCGCCGCCGGAATGGCGGCGCGACACCCGAAGCGTAGGAGCGGTCGTGTCGTGCGCCAATTACATGGGATGTAATCACCCGGCGTGACGGGGCGGCGAACGGCGCGCATCGATCGCGCGGCACACCCGGGTCCAGCGGGCCGATTCGCGTGGCGCGCGCATGCGATCGTATGATGTGCGAGCATCCGTGGCGCGATGCCGGCGCCGGTGGCCGGAAAGGGCGGGCGATCGTTGGCCGGTGCTGGGGGGAGGGCGCGGTCGCGTTGGCCGTTCGCATGCGCGGCGTGATGGGCTTCCCGGATTTTTCCACGCAACAACTGCATTCTTGAAGCGCTTGGCTCAATGAAGACGGTAATCAACTTCAACTATCTGTCGCCGCTGTACACGTGCTTGTTCATCATGACCGATGACGAGCTGGACGATTTCACCATCAACTCCGATGACGGGCGGGCGTGGCTGCTCCAGCAGATGAAGACCCGATTCGAGCGATACGGTGCCGAATCCCGGTCGCGCGTCGTCGACGCACTGGAGTATGTGCTGGTGTCGGGTTCATGGCTGGCGCACTGGCGTGGCATCGTGCCGCACGCGATTCCGCTGGACGACGTGACCGACAAGGAGAAATATGTTCGCGATGTTTTTCACGTGCTGGCCGGCAGGGCACCCGATCCCGCATTCGACGTTCGCGAGATCGAATTCGACGACACCGTCGGGCGCGACGGTATCGACGTCCGGAAATAGCGAGGCAATCGACGCATGCGCGCGACGGAACGCGAAATGAAGAAGGATAACGAAACGATCGAACTGTCCGGTGAGGAGGCATTGCGTGTGCTCGCGGAGATCGAGTACATCCTCATCTCGTTGCGCAATATCGGCCGCTACTATCACGCTGGCCCGGCAGCCGCTGCCGGCCCGGATCCGGACTATGCGCAGGAAACCAACCGGTTCATCGACGAGGGCCGCGTGACCCGGCGGCTGGCGGAGGTGAGAAAGATCATCACCGCGAAATTCGATCGGTCGCTCGGCGTCGACGACATGGACGACGTCGAGCGGGCAATGGAGCACGTCAAGGTCTGGGAGAAGCCCGGCGATCTGTGACGGCCGGTGCGGCGTGCGGCCGGCATCGCGATGCCGGCCGGCCCTGGATCACGATGAAACGTGCGTCAGCCGCCTTGCCTGACCATCTCCGCCAGCGTCTTCATCGCCTGCAGGTACGGATACGGCCCGTGGCTGATGCGGGCCACGCCGTATGCCGCGAATTCGGCGAGCGTCGGCGTGGCCGTGACGCGCATCACGTTCACCGGCAGCGGCGAGGCGGCCGTCAGCGCACGAATGAGCGCCGGCGAGCGCAGCCCCGGCACGAACAGCCCGTCGGCACCGGCCGCTGCGTACGCGCGTGCGCGGGCCAGCGTGGCATCGAGCAGGCGCTCGTCGTGCGTGTCGGCCGGCGCCTTGAAGAACACGTCGGTACGCGCGTTGATGAAGTAGTCGGCGCCCGCGCGATCCGCAGCCTGGCGGGCTGCCGCGAGACGGGCCGCCGCCGCATCGACGTCGCGCAGTTCGCCCGTCGCCGGGAAGCTGTCTTCGAGGTTGCAGCCGATCGCGCCGGCTTTGATGCTGAGCGCGATCGTTTCGGCGACATCGTCCGGCCGCTCGCCGTACCCGCTTTCGAGATCGACGGTGACGGGCAGGTCCGTCGCACGCGTGATCCGCTCGAGCACCTCCATCATCAGCGCACGCGGCATCTGCTCGCCGTCGACGAAACCGTTGGCCGCCGCGACCGACCAGCTGCCGGTTGCCAGCGCGACGGCGCCCGCGTCGGCCGCCGTGCGCGCGCTGCCGGCGTCCCACACGTTGAACAGCGCCAGCGGCTGGCCCGCGCGGTGAAGCGAACGGAAATATGCGCCTTTCTCATTGCTGCTCATGCCTGTGTCTCCTTGTGGAAAACCGGGTCGGTTGTCGTGCCGAACGATACTGCCACCGAATCGAGCGCCGCGAGAAAATCGCGCGCGTCGAACAGCTCGCCGAGACTACGCACGCCGCCTGACGTCACGGTGTCGCCAGCGATCAGGCGCACGGCTGCCTCGACGATGATCGGTGCGCTGACCGCGTAGATGTCGCGGCCGGACGCCGTCGCGCGGTGCGTCGTGCCGCCCTGCACGACGATTGCGTCCATCGCGAACTGCTGCGCCGAGCGGCCGAGTGAGTCGGTCGCCTCGGGCGGCGGCGTGGCGGCATCGCGCACGTCGCGCAGCGCGAGGGTGGCGAGCCACGATTCGATCGTATCGATGCGCAGGTGACGCGACAGCGTCATCACTTCCGAAAACGGCAGCAGCGTCACGTCGACGCGGCCGATCGGCGGCGGGAACGGCCATGCGCGTTCGCGCGCGGTCGACGGCACCGGCGTCGGCTTGCCGGCCTTCTGCACGAGCCGCACCGCGCGATTGCGTTCGCCGGTCACGCGCGTACCGCGCGTCGGGTGCCAGCGGTCGAGCCCGGTTGCGATGTCGACGCGCTCGATCGGCTGGTTCTTGTCCACGACGGCCGTGACGAGCAGGTCGGCCAGGCCACCGTAGAACGCCGCGGCCGGCACGACGGCCACGCCCGCGGCGCGCGCCCGCGCATCGCAGTGTTCGGCCAGTAGCCGCACCGACGGCTGCTCGGCGGTCAGGTCGAGATAGGGGATGCCGGCCCGCAGCGCGGCATCGGCCAGCGGTAGCGCGGTATCGAGGTACGGGCCCGCGGAGTTGATCACCGCGGCCGCGCCGCGCAATGCGGCGTCGAGCGCGGCCGGATCGTCGATCGCGGCGACGCGCGCGAGCGTCGTGTCGCCGCCGTCTTCGGCGAGCCGCGCGGCATCGCGGCCGATGCGGATCGCGCGCAGGCCCCGCCGCGCCAGTTCGGCGACCACAAACCGCCCGGTATGACCCGTGGCGCCATAGACTGCAACCGTCATTCGATCGTCCATGATCAACTCCGCTACAGAACGGTCTGTTTTATAGTACAGACCTGTAGCGTCGTCAAGCGCGCGGTGCTATGATCCGATCACTGTTGCGGTAGGGGCGGCCAGCACGGCCGGGTCGGGATGAAAAAGGAAACAGGTCCATCAGCGAACGCGCCCGATACGCGCGAACGCATTCTGCAAACGGCCAGTGAGCTGTTCTACCGGGAGGGCACGCGCGCGGTCGGCGTGGACCTGATCGTCGCGCAGGCAGGCGTCGCGAAGACGAGCCTCTATCGCCACTTCGCGACGAAGGACGACTTGATCGAAGCGTTCCTGCTGCGCGAGGACGCCGATTTCTGGGCGCATTGGGATGCGGTGGCCGCGCAATACCGGCGCACGCCGCGCGAGGAACTGGATGCGCAACTGCAATGGCTCGGTGAACGCATTGCGCGCCCCGGTTATCGCGGCTGCCCGCAGATCAACATCGCCGCCGAATATGCGGACGGCAACCATCCGGCCCGCAAGGTGGCCGTCGCGCACAAGCAGGAGCTACGGCGCCGGCTGACCGAGCTGGCGGGGGCGATCGGCGTCGACGAACCGGAAACTTTCGCATTGCGGCTCGCGACCGTCATCGACGGTGCGCTGAGCAGCGGGCAGGCGCTGCATGCGCACGGGCCCGTGGCCTTTCTGCAGGAATTCGCGCAACTGCTGCTGCCGAAGAAGGGCCGGAAGTAAGCGTCCTTGCCGCAGCGATCCGCGCGCCGGTTCGGTTCAGTCGCGCGCGGCCGGATCGACCGACAGCGTGCGCAACTGGCCGCGCAACTGATCGACTTCCTCCGGCACGAACGGCCGTTCGATCTCGGCATGCGCTTGCTGCCACAGCGGAAACGCTTCGGCCAGCAGGTCGTTCCCGGCCGACGTCAGTTCGAGCAGGCGGCTGCGCCGGTCGTCCGGATCCTGCGCGATCGTGACGAGGCCGCGCCGCTCGAGCGGCTTGAGCGCGGCCGTGAGCGTGGTGCGGTCCATCGCAAGCAGCGACGCGACCGATTTCATCGGCGCCGGCTGGGGCCGGTTCAGCGACATCAGCAGCGAAAACTGGCCGTTGGTGAGATCCAGCGGGCGCAGCACATCGTCGAAAATCCGCGCAAGATTACGCGCCGCGCGCTGCATGTGCAGGCACAGGCAGCAATCGCGCACCATCAGCGTCGTTTCGAAAGGGAGCTTTTCTTTTCGTGCCATGTTGCAATTGTGTTGATATCAACCTATCTTGTCAAGGTCGAGGCGCGGCAGCCCGTCGCGTCCGTCACCGGAGGAGACAGCATGAGTGCTCAACAGCAGTTGTATCTCGCGGTATTTCTCGGGACCAAGGATAGCCCGGCCATGAAGGCCTGGATGGCGCTGCCGGAGGACGCGCGGCGCACGCGCGAGCGCGACGGCATCGCCGCATGGCATGCGTGGGTCGACCGGCATCGCGACGCGATCGTCGAGATGGGCGGGCCGCTCGGCAAGACCAAGACCGTCGATGCGGCCGGCGTCACGGACACGGCGAACGCGATGAGCGGCTTCACCGTCGTGCGGGCCGCGTCGCACGAAGCCGCGGCCGCGCTGTTCGAAGGCCATCCGCATTTCACGCTGTTCCCGGGCGTGGCGATCGACGTGATGCCGGTGCTGGCGATTCCCGGCGCGTGAACGACGGGCGAGGCCGCGCATCGCGTATCGGCGATGCGCCGTGGCCGGCAAGTGGAGATTTTCCCGACATTCTGGATGGAGACTGGCGATGAAGCTTTACGGATTTGCCGGCACCCGCTCGCAACGCGCGCTGTGGGGGCTGAAAGAACTGGATGCCGATTTCGAGTTCATCTCGGTGAACCTGCTCCAGGGCGAGCACAAGCGGCCCGAATTCCTGCGCCTCAATCCGGCCGGCAAGGTGCCCGTGCTGGTGGACGGCGACCTCGTGATTCCCGAGTCGGCCGCGATCGTGCTGTATCTCGCGGACAAGTACCCGGAGAAGGCGCTGCTGCCGGTCGATCCGGCGCTGCGGGCCGAGGCTTACCGGTGGGTGATGTTCGCGGTGACGGAGCTCGAGCAGCCGCTGTGGCGGATCACGCGGCATTCGTTCATCTATCCGCCGGAGAAGCGCTCGCCGGCCGATATCGAACTGGCGCGCGAGGATTTCAAGACGATGGCCGCGATCCTCGACAAGCATCTCGAAGGGCGCGCGTTCATCGTCGGGGACACGCTGACGGTGGCCGATTGCGTGACGGCCTACCTGATCGATTGGGCCGGCGAGTGCAACCTGATCGAATCGTTCCCGCAGCTGCGCGCGTATCTCGAACGGCTGTATGCGCGGCCGAAGGCGCCGCAACGGATCGCGGACGCGCGCAAGGCGGCGTGAATGGGCGGCGGCCGGTCATGCGCCGCATCGGCGTGGCCGGTCGTTCCATTTGCGTCATCGGTGAACGGTGGTCAGCCGCGTGTCATGGCGGGGAAGCGTGCGTCGCGAGTGTGACGCACGCAGGCGCTCACGCTACGGTGTCAGGCCCGCCGAGCGCGCGACACAGCATCGACAGGTCGCTGAGTGTGAGGTGCGGCGTCGCGGCCTGCTGCTGAACACACTCCGTTTCCGGATGCGTATCGCGCACCACCCACGCTGCCTGAAGTCCCGCGTTCAATGCGCCGACGATATCGAGGTGATAGTCGTCGCCGACATGCAGCAATTCCGCCGGCCGCACATCGAGCGTTTGCGCCGCCGCATGGAAGATCCCGGGCTCCGGCTTCGCGACTCCGAACGCCTGTGCGCTGAGCGTCGTACGAAAGAATTCGCCGCCGCCGGTCAACTGAAGATCCGCGTTGCCGTTGGTCACCGCGATCAACGGGAAGCGCGCGCTCAACCACGCGAGTGCCGGCAGCGCATCTTCATAGAATTCGACCCGGTTGCGTGCGGCATAGAAGGCGGCGTACGCATGCTCGGTGAGCGCGGTATCTTCGTTCGCACGCTCCAGCGCCAGCCTGATCGAGCCGATTCTCATCGCGCGGAAGTCGCCGGCGAGCCCGGGGCGCAATCGTTCGTATTCCTCACGTAGCTCGCTCAGCGCCTGCTGCGTGGGCAGCACGCTCGCGGTACCGGGCGCATGCTCGATCAGCCACGCGCGGAGGGCGGCTTCGGCCCGTACGACGGCCGGCCCGAACGGCCACAGGGTGTCGTCCAGGTCGAACGAGAGGGCGGAAACTTGGGTGAGACGCATGGCGATTGACGGGGAATTTCGTTTACCAGGGCCACGGAATGGCGATTCCGGTGCCGTTTTCGAGGGCCTGCTGATACAGGAAGCGTGCGACGGTCAGGTCCTGAAGCGCGAGCCCGGTCATGTCGAAGACGGTGATCTCGTGCGGTGCGCGCTCGACCGACGCGGTTCCGGTGAGGATGTCACCGATTTCCGTGCGTGGCAAATCCGGCGCCCACTGGCATTCGCCAATGCTGCGCGCCTGATCGTGATCGTCCACGACGATGCGCGCGCGTGCCAGCACGCCTGCCGGAAGCTCGCGCTTGCCGGCGGTGTCGGCGCCCACGCAGGTCAGGTGGGTGCCCGGCTGAACCGCATCCGCATCGAACAGCGCGCCGCCGCCCGGCGTTGCCGTGATGACCACGTCGCTGTCGGCCACCGCGTCGTTTTGGTCGCGGGCCACGCCGATCGTGCATCGTTCCCGGAAGGCCGATTCGAACACCGGATCCGGTTCGCCGCTGACGTTCACGTACTGCACCGTGCACCGTTGCGGCAGCAGCGCGAGCGCGTAGTCGAGCTGGACCCGTGCCTGCACGCCCGTGCCGAACACGCAGATTCGCGTGCTGTCGCGACGCGCGAGCAGTTGCAGCCCGAGGCCGCCGGCCGCACCGGTTCGCGCGGTGGTGATCGCATTGCCGTCCATGATGCATAGCGGGCGTCCCGTGGCCGGGTCGAACAGCGCGACGGTGGCCTGATGCGGTTCGCCGCCGAGCGCCCGGTTGCCGGGCCAGAACCCGGCCGCCTTGAAACCGAGCAGATCCTGGCACGCGACGTCGCCCGACTTGATGCCGAACACGCCGCCGGTGTGCAGCTTCTCGCGAACCACCGGGAACACGCGTCCGGCCCGTTGACTGTGCAGCACGAAGGCTTCGCGAACCGCCGCCGTTACTTGCGGGGCCTGGAGGGCGGGTTCGACGGCGTCGCGGTCGAGAAGCAGGAGTCGGGCGTCTGTCGGCATGTCGGGTTGGCCTTTCCGGTGCAAGGCGAATCGGGGAGGGAAGTTTAAATTTTGTCCAGATTTGGATAAATAGTCAATTAATCGGTGGCGCGGCGTGGACGCGCGGTTGGATTCACCACCCATAGAAGCGCGGCCACGTCTGCGCGCCGCCGTCTTCGCCGATGGCCTGATACTCGGGATGTTGCGCGCCGGTGGCGCACGCGTGATTCGGCAGGATGCGCAGGCGGGTGCCGATCGGAAATCGTTGCGCGATGCCGGAGTCGGGCGAGCCCGCGCGCGACACGATCCCGTGCTCCTGGTTGGCGGCGCTCATCACGTAGTCGCCGAGCACGTCGCCGTGTTCGGTGCAGGCCTGCCCGTAGCCGAAATCGCGCGCCTGGCGCTGCGTGCCGCGGTCGCGGCTCATCGCCATCCAGCCCGCGTCGACGATCGCCCAGCCTTTCTCTTCCTGGTGCCCGATGACGGTGGTCAGCACCGACAGCGCAATGTCGGCCAGGTCGCACACGCCGATGTTGTGCATCACGAGGTCGAACATCACGTACACGCCGGCGCGCACCTCGGTGACGCCGTCGAGGTGTTGCGCCGCGAGGGCGGTGGGTGTCGAGCCGATGCTCACGACCGGGCAGGGCAGCCCGGCGGCCCGGAGGCGCTCCGCCGCCCGCACGGTGCGGCTGCGTTCCTGCTCGGCGATTGCCGCCAGCGCTTCGGGCGTGTCGTATTCGTAGCTGGAGCCCGCGTGCGCCAGCACCCCGCCGAGCGCCATCCCGCCGTCGACCAGCGCGCGGCCCACGTCGATCAGCAGGTCGGCCTCGGGAGGAATCCCGGAGCGGTGGCCGTCGACGTCGACTTCGATCCATACGTCGAAGCGCTCGCCGTGCGCATGCCCGAACTCGGCGATCGCGTGCGCGGCCGGCAGGCTGTCGGCGACCAGCTTCAGGTCGCAACCTTGCCGGCGCAGCGCGAGCGCCTGGCCCAGCTTCGCGGGCACGATGCCGACCGCGTAGACGATGTCCCGGATGCCGTGCGCGAAAAACTGTTCGGCTTCCTTGAGCGTCGACACCGTGATGCCCTGCGCGCCCGCTGCGATCTGCGCATCGGCGACGTGCGCGCATTTGGTGGTCTTGACGTGCGGCCGGAACCTGACGCCGAGCGCGTCCAGATGCGCCTGCATGCGGCCGATGTTGTGACGCATGCGGCCGACGTCGATCAGGGCGGCCGGCGTGTTGAGGGTTTGAAGGTCCACGATGCGTTGCCTCGGAGGGTTGCCGATGCGGACACTGTAGGGGCGTCGACGGGCCCCGTGTTTAACGCATGGCTAATCCGGCATTAAACGCCGCTTAATCGATCGAGTCGTGAGGGTCGTGGCGCGGCTCACGCCTTGCCGCGCCACGGCGGCGGGCTCAGAAACCGCGTCGCGGCTTCGAGAAACACCCGTTGCCGCGCGGAGCGGCCGGTGCGCGACGGCAGCAGCGCCGTCACCGGCGCGGGCGGCAGATGCCAGTCGGGCAGCAAGCGGACGAGCCTGCCGTTCGCCAGCAGCGGGGCGACGTCCCACTCGGAGCGTTCGACGATCCCGAGGCCGGCCAGCGCCCATTCCGTGATGACGGTGCCGTCGTTGGAGGACAGCGCGCCGGTGACGCGGATCACGGCGGACCGCCTCGGCTCGCCCTTGACGTCGCCGCCTTGCGAGAAGCGCCATCGCGGGATGTCCTCGTCGTTCTCGCGCAGGCACAGGCAGTCGTAGCGGGCCAGGTCGGACGGATGGTTCAGTTCCTTGAGGCGGCGTGCATAGGCCGGGCTCGCGCACAGAAAGCGCGCGTTGGGCGCGAGCGGATACCCGATCCACGACGACGACTTGAGGCTGCCGACGTGAACGACCACGTCGGCCCCCGACGCGCCGGTCAACGGGCTCTCCGACAGGTGGAGCGCGATGTCGAGCTTCGGATGCGCGCGTTGCACGTCGCGCACGATCCGCGCGACGTACTTTCGCCCGAAGCCGAGCGGAGCGACGACACGCAGCGTGCCGCGCACGTCGCCGTGGTCGCCCGAGATGCTGACCGGCAGCGCCTCCACGCGCTCGAGAATGTCGACGGCCTCCTGGTACAGCCGTTGCCCTTCGTCGGTCAACGCGATCCCTTTCGGCTGCCGCACGGCGAGCCGTGCGTTCAAGCGCGCTTCCATCCGCTGCAGGCGAATCGTGACCGCGGGCGGCGTGAGATCGAGCAGCCGCGCGGCCGAGGCCAGCGAGCGCGACGTGCCGATCGCGCGCACGAGTCGAAGGTCGTCGAGGTCGAGCATTTCATGTCTCTTAATGCTGGATGTGCCGAGCATTAAACCGCACATCGCGACGCGAATCCATCGATGCGGATGGGGATGCGGATCGCGGTGACCGCGTATCGAATCGGATCGCGTCGCCGCTTCGAACGATACAGCCCGCGGCGCCACGCACCGTTACCGGTCGAGCCCGAAAATCAGCGACCGGTGCGCGGCGACCCCGGCCATCACACCGGACGCCGACGCGAACGTCGCGTTGGACATCGGTGTCGATGCGTCGCCCGCAACGAATACGCCGGAGACGCTCGCCTGCTTCCCCGCATCGACGCGAACGACCGGGCCGAGCGGCCCGTCGTCGAATGCGCAGCCGAGCTGCTGCGCGAGATCGCTCGCCATGGCCGTGCGCGCACCGACGAACAGCGCATCGATCGGCACGACCTGCCCGTCGGCGAGCCGCAATGCTTCGATACGCGGCGCATCGCCCAGGATTTCAACGACCGGCGACCGCTCGATGCGTACGCTGCGCGCCTCGAGCAACACGGTCTCTTCGTCGTTCGCTTCGGCCACGCCCTGCGTGAACCACGTCGTCGGGCCCCAATCCGGAATCAGGATCGCCTGATGCACGGATAGCGGATGCGTGGCGAGCACGCCGAGCCGCTGGCCGCTCACCTCGTACCCATGGCAATACGGGCAATGCAGCACGCTGACGCCCCAGCGTTCCGTGAGCCCCGGCAGCGCCGGCAGTTCGTCGCGGATGCCGGTTGCGAGGATCAACCGGTCGGCGCTCGCACGGCTGCCGTCGGCCAGCGTCACGTGAAAGCGGCCGTCCGCAGCGCGCCCGGCCGTGCGTACGTCGCCCGCGATGCGCCGCACGGTCGGATACGCGGCGAGTTGCGCGGCGGCTTCGTCGACGATCTGCGCGGGCGGCTTGCCGTCCTGCCCGAAAAAGCCGTGCGCGTGCGCGGCAAAGCGGTTGCGCGGCCGGCCGGCGTCGATCACGAGCACGCGGCGGCGCGCCCGCGCAAGCTGCATCGCGGCCGACAGCCCCGCAAAGCTGCCGCCGATCACGATCACTTCATGACGGTCATGCATGCACCTTCTCCTTTCCTGAACCTGCGTGAATGACGGACGTGTTCCGATCACGGCCAACCCAACTCATGAAACACGAGAAGTTGCATGATAGGGCGATGGTATCATTCACGCAACTTCAAAAGTTTCGAGAGAGGGGAGCGCCGCTTGTGAGAACCGACAGTCGCTTGTCGCGCATGCTGCATGCGCTGATCCACATGGACCAGGTCGACGGCCCGATGACGTCCGAAGCGATCGCGACGATGCTGTGCACGAATCCGGTGGTCGTGCGGCGCTTGCTCGGCGGCTTGCGCGACCGCGGCTACGTGCAGTCGGAGAAGGGGCATGGCGGCGGATGGGTGCTGAGTGTCGCGCTCGACGACATCACGCTGCTCGACGTCTATCGCGCGGTGGGTGAGCCGCCGCTGTTCTCCGATCTCGTCACCGACGACGAGGCCGAATGCCTGGTCGAGCAGGCCGTCAACGCACACCTGTCGGCGACGCTGAAAGAGGCCGAGACGACGCTGCTGGCCCGCTTCGGCGAAGTCACGCTCGGCATGCTGTCGCGCGAATTCGAAGCGAAGGCGGCCCGGCGGCGCAAGCCGCGCTGACGCGCCGCAGCATCGCGGCCGAGCGTGGCCGACGTGCGATCCGGCACGGCCGAAACCGCTGCGTCGCAACGTTCTGTCCCCCAACTTCTGCCCGGTTCGCCCGCCACAGGGCAAAATACGGGTTTTCCGCACCCGCGAGGGCGCGACCGAATCACGCGCCGGGCGGCGGCAGTGCGCAATCCGCACGCCGCCGCCGGGCGCCCAGGCAAGATCGCTCGCCATGTCGCGAGCCCACAGGAGTCCAGACCTCATGCCCGAATCCAACCTGTCCTTCTTCGGCCGGCTGTCGCTTGCCGTCGGGACGTTCTTCTCCGTGCTCGGCAACCGCGAGTTTGCGGCCTGCGTGCTGCGCGTGCGCGATGGCGCGCCGGCGCCCGCTGCCGCCCCGGCCCCGGCGCCTGCCGCCGCGCCCGTGAAGGCGCCGGCACCCGAGCTGCGCGAAGCGACCCCGCAGGCCGCCCTGCAACTGCTCGGCCTGCTGCAGCGCGATGCGCGCTTCATCGACTTCGTCGAGGAAGACATCGCCGGCTACGCGGACGCCGACATCGGCGCGGCCGCGCGCCTCGTGCACGACGGCTGCCGTGCCGCGTTGCGCGAACACTTCACGATCGTGCCGGTGCGCGACGAAGCCGAAGGCAGCCGCGTGACGCTGCCGGCCGGTTTCGACGCGACGGCCGTGCGCGTGACGGGCAACGTGGTCGGCTCCGCGCCGTTCACGGGCACGGTCAGCCATCGTGGCTGGCGAGTGGCCGACGTGCGCCTGCCGAAGCTGACGGGCAGCAACGACGCATCGGTCGTCGCACCGGCGGAGGTGGAACTGTGAGCGATCCGCGCTATTCGATCGGTATCGATCTCGGTACGACCCACTGCGCGCTGTCGTATGTCGACAGCGCCGCGAGCGACGGCGAAACCATCACGCAGCAGGTGCTGCCGATCGCGCAGCTCACCGCGCCCGGCGCGCTGGAGTCGCGCGACCTGCTGCCGTCGTTCCTCTACCTGCCGCATGAAAGCGAACTGACGCAGGGCGACCTGACGCTGCCATGGACGGCCTCGCGCGCCTTCGCGGTCGGCGAGATGGCGCGCACCCGCGGCGCCGGCACGCCGATCCGCCTCGTGTCGAGCGCGAAGAGCTGGCTGTGCCACCCGGGCGTCGACCGCCGCGCGGCGATCCTGCCGAGCGATGCGCCGCCGGAAGTGTCGCGCGTGTCGCCGCTGGAAAGCTCGATCCGCTACCTGACGCACCTGCGCGAAGCGTGGGACCACACGCATCCCGACGCGCCGTTCGCCGACCAGGACGTGACGGTCACGATCCCCGCATCGTTCGACCCGGCCGCGCGCGAACTGACGGCCGAGGCCGCCCGCGCCGCCGGCTACTCGCGGATGACGCTGCTCGAAGAGCCGCAGGCCGCGCTGTACAGCTGGATCCAGAAGAGCCAGGGCGGCTGGCGCAAGCAGGTGCAGGTCGGCGACCTGATCCTGTGCGTCGACGTCGGCGGCGGCACGACCGACCTGTCGCTGATCGCGGTGGTCGAGCGCGAAGGCAATCTCGAGCTGCATCGTGTGGCGGTCGGCGAGCACATCCTGCTCGGCGGCGACAACATGGACCTCGCGCTTGCGCATATCGTTGCGCGCAAGCTCGCGCAGCAGGGCACGCAGGCCGATCCGTGGCAACTGCGCGCGCTCACGTACGCGTGCCGTTCCGCGAAGGAAACGCTGCTGTCCGACCCGACGACCGACGCGGTGCCGCTCGTCGTGCCGAGCCGCGGCTCGAAACTGATCGGCGGCTCGATCCGTACGGAGCTGACGCGCGCGGAACTCACGCAGACGATCCTCGAAGGCTTCTTCCCGCAGGTGGACGCAGCCGCGCGCCCGGTGAGCCGCGCGCGCGTCGGCCTGACGCAGCTCGGCCTGCCGTATGCACAGGACGCGGGCATCACGCGCCATCTCGCGGCGTTCCTCGGCCGCCAGGTCGCGGCGCTCGACTCGCTCGAAGGCGTGCAGCGCACGCTGCCGCCGGGCGCGACGTTCCTGCATCCGACCGCCGTGCTGTTCAACGGCGGCGTGTTCAAGTCGACGCTGCTCACGCAGCGCGTGCTCGATACGCTCAACAGCTGGCTCGCCGCTGAAGGCGCGCCGCCGGCCCGCCTGCTGGAAGGCGCGGATCTCGATCTCGCGGTCGCACGCGGCGCGGCGTACTACGGCTTCGTGAAGCGCGGCCGTGGCGTGCGCATTCGCGGCGGCACGGCGCGCGCGTACTACGTCGCGATCGAATCGGCGATGCCCGCGGTGCCGGGGCTCGAACCGCCGGTGCAGGCGCTGTGCGTCGCACCGTTCGGGATGGAGGAGGGCTCGGACGCGGCGCTGCCGCCGCAGGAGTTCGGCCTCGTCGTCGGCGAACCGGTGCAGTTCCGCTTCTTCGGTTCGTCGGTGCGCCGCCAGGATCAGGTCGGCACGCTGCTCGACTACTGGTCGCCGGAGGAGCTGCAGGAGCTGGAGGAAATCCAGGCGACGCTGCCCGCCGAAGGGCGCACGGTCGGTGAGGTCGTGCCGGTGAAGCTGCATGCGCGCGTGACCGAAGCCGGCACGCTCGAACTCGAGGCGATCCCGAGCGGCACGAACGAGCGCTGGAAGGTCGAGTTCGACGTGCGCGGCGCCGCCTGAGCGCGATGAAGCGCTATACGGTCGGGATCGACCTCGGTACCAGCAATACGGTCGTCGCGTACGTCGAGGCCGGTTCCGACGCGATCCGCGTGTTCGACGTCGAGCAGCTGGTCGGCCCCGGCGCGGTGGCCGCGCAGCCGCTGCTGCCGTCGGTGCGCTATCACCCGGCGGCGGGCGAGCTGCCGCCGGAGACGCTGCGGCTGCCGTGGGCCGCCCACGCGAAAGCGAACGCGGCCGGTGCGACGCCGGCCGTGATCGGCCGCTACGCGCGCACGCTCGGCGCGCAGGTGCCGGGCCGGCTCGTCACGAGCGCGAAGAGCTGGCTGTCGCACGCGTCGGTCGACCGGCTCGCGGCGATCCTGCCGTGGGGCGCGGCCGACGGCGTCGACAAGGTGTCGCCGGTCGATGCCAGCGCGAGCTATCTCGCACACGTGCGCGACGCGTGGGACGCACGTTTTCCCGATGCGCCGCTCGCGAAGCAGGACGTGATCCTGACGGTGCCCGCGTCGTTCGACGACGGCGCGCGCGCACTGACGGTCGAGGCCGCGCGACGCGCGAAGCTGCCCGCGCTGCGGCTGCTGGAAGAGCCGCAGGCCGCGTTCTACGACTGGCTGTACGGCCAGCGCGAGACGTTGCGCGACACGTTTGCCGCCGCGCGGCGCGTGCTGATCTGCGACGTCGGCGGCGGCACGACCGACCTCACGCTCGTCGATGTCGCGCCGGGCGACGATGGCGAGCCGACCTTCACGCGCGTCGGCGTCGGCAATCACCTGATGCTCGGCGGCGACAACATGGACCTCGCGCTCGCGCGGCTGGTCGAGTCGCGGCTGACCGAGCCCGGCACGCGGCTGTCCGCCGCGAGCCTGTCGCAGCTCGTCGAGCGTTGCCGTGCGGCGAAGGAGCGGCTGCTCGGCGACGATGCCCCCGAATCCGTCAACGTAACGCTGCTCGGCGCGGGCAGCAAGCTCGTCGGCGGCGCGCGTTCGGCCGAGCTGACACGGCAGGAAGTCGAGCAGATCGTCGTCGAAGGTTTCTTTCCGCGGGTCGAAGCCGGCGAACTGCCGCGCCGTGCGCGCGCCGCGATCGTTGAATTCGGGCTGCCGTATGCGAGCGACGCGGCCGTGACGCGCCACGTCGCCGCGTTCCTGAATCGTCATGAGGAAGGCCCGCTGCCCGACACGCTGCTGCTCAACGGCGGCGTGTTCCGCGCGGGTGCGCTCGCCGGCCGTCTCGCGCAGACGCTCGGCGCGTGGCGCGGCGCGCCGCTCGACGTGCTGCACAACGCGCATCCGGATGTGGCGGTCGCGCGCGGCGCGGTGGCCTATGGGCTCGCGCGTGCGGGGCATGCGCCGCGCATCGGCGGCGGGTCCGCGCGCAGCTATTTCCTCGTACTCGACGATGGCGCCGCAGACGCGGCCGCACGCGGCGTCTGCCTGCTGCCGCACGGCACGGAAGAGGGCCACGAGATCCGGCTCGACGATCGGACGTTCGCGCTGCAACTCGGGCAGCCGGTGCGTTTCCACCTCGTGTCGACGGTGGCCGAGACGGCGTACCGGCCCGGCGATCTCGTCGATCTCGACGGCGGCGATTTCGTGCGGCTGCCGCCGATTGCGACGGTCGTCGACGCAAAAGCGGGCGGCGATGCGCGCGAAACGCCGGTGAAGCTCACCGCGACGCTGACCGAGGTCGGCACGCTCGAAATGCACTGCATCGCGACCGACGATGCGGCGCGCCGCTGGCGGCTCGAATTCCAGTTGCGTGGCGATGCGCCCGCGCAGGGTGATGACGCTGCACTCGCGCGGCATCCGCGGCTTGACCAGGCAATCGAACTGATCGAGCGCTCGTTCGGTAGCAAGGCCGCCGGCGTCACGCCGAAAGACACGCGCCGGCTGCGCGCGCAGCTCGAACAGGTGCTCGGTGCGCGCGAAGACTGGGACGTCGCGCTCGCGCGCGAATTGTTCGACGCGTTGCTCGCGCGCGCACGGCGGCGGCGGCGCTCGGCCGATCACGAACGTGCGTGGCTGAATCTTGCCGGCTATTGCCTGCGTCCGGGCTTCGGCCATCCGCTCGATGCGTGGCGGATCGAGCAACTGTGGCCGCTGTTCGACGACGGGATTCAATACGTGACCGACGGGCAGGTGTGGTCGGAGTGGTGGACGCTGTGGCGGCGCGTGGCCGGCGGCCTCGACGACGATGCGCAGACACAGGTGCGCGACGCAATCGCGTTCCTCGAACCGACCGATGACAAGCGGCGCAAGCTGCCGTTCGATCCGGGCAAGGTCGGGCCGGCCGACATGACGCGGTTGTCCGCGTCGCTTGAGCGGCTGCCGGTCGAGCGCAAGGTCGAGCTGGCTGAGCGGCTGATCGCGCAGTTGCAGAAGCCGGGCGAGCGTGCGCTGTGTGCGTGGGCGCTCGGGCGCATCGGCGCGCGGCGGCCGTTCTACGGGAGCGCGCACAGTGTCGTGCCGGCGGAAGCTGCGAAGGGTTGGCTCGATGCGCTGTTCACGCTCGACTGGAAGCAGGTCGAACCCGCAGCGTTCGCGGCCGCACAGATTGCGCGGATGACCGGGGACCGTTCGCGCGACCTGCCGGACGACACACGCGAGGCCGTGATCAAGCGCCTGTCGGCCGCGAATGCGTCGATGGCGTGGATCGACATGGTGCGCGAAGCGATCGCGTTCGACGAAGCCGACACGGTGCGCGTGTTCGGCGAAACGCTGCCGGCGGGGTTGAAGCTGCTGGCCGGGTGAGCCTGCCAGCGGACGGCGGCGGCGCGCGCGGGCTCAGCGGAAGATGAAGGCGACGACGCTCTCGCAGTGCGCGTCGATCGCCTTTTCATCGAGTGCGTCGATGCCGTGCGCATAGCGCATTTCGGCCGTCAGCAGATAGGGCACCTGCGCGATGGCCGTGATCATGTACAGCAACTGGACCGGCTCGATCGACGCGAGCCCCCGGGTCGTTTCGCTGACGTAGCGGATCAGCGGGACCGAGCGGTCGTGGCGCGGCCGCACGAACGTTTCGGCCATCCATTTCAGCCGCTCCGAATCGCGATTCGCTTCCTGCATCATCAGCCGCGCGTGTTCGGGGTGCGCCGCGCAATAGCGCACGTAGTTGCGGATGTACTGCTTGACGGCATCCATCGAAAACGTGTCCGACGCCGGGTCCGGCAACGCGACGCCGTCCATGAACCGGTCGAACAGCTGCGTCACGCTGGCGCGCCACAGGTTCTCCTTGTTGCCGAAGTAGTAGCGGATCATCGCGTGATTCACGCCAGCCGCATCGGCGATGTCCCGCACGCTGACCGCATCGAAACCGCGCGTCGAGAACTGCTCGAGCGCGATGCCCAGAATCTCCGAGCGGGTTTGCTCGCTGCGTTCCTGTTGTGCCTGACGGGCAATCTGCATGTTTCCTTTCCTCGATCGAACCCGTCGATTGTGCCGTCCGGCCGCATCGGCCGCAACGGGCCGTGTTCCCGCACTTCATTCGGCGTCGATACGGTGTCTCCGGCGCGTACCGGGGTCCGGGAAAACCCCGCGCCGCTTTTCATGGCGATCGCTTGACAGCGCAGGTCATTCCAAAAAATAATTATCCACTCGGATAATTATTGGATGTCCGCGATTTTGCGGAGACGATCGAAGCCACGCCATGTCGATACCCACCAGCCTGTCTCACGAACGCATCGCGTCGCCCGACGCCGGTCTCACGGAGCCGCACGGCGCGCCCGACGCGTCAGCCTGCCCCGACGCGCGTGCGCGGGAGACCGAAGCCCGGATGACCGACGACGAGCGCTTTTCGCTGCTCTACAGCCTGATGATCCGGGTGTTCGGCCGCAGCGGCCGCGAGCCGCGCGTGCCGGCCGATCTGCCGGTGATCGCGGGCTACGTGCCGGGCGTGCCGCGGCTCGGCGTGCCGGCGCTGAAGCTCGCCGACGCGAGCCTCGGCCTGCGGCACACCGAAACGCCGGGCGAGCGCGCGACCGCGTTCCCGGCCGGCCTCGCGCTCGGCGCGACCTTCAACCCGGCGCTGGCGCGCCGCATGGGCGAGGCGGTCGGCCGCGAAGCGCGCGCGCGCGGCTTCAACGTCGCGCTCGGCGGCGGCATCAACCTGGTGCGCGACGTCCGCAACGGCCGCAACTTCGAGTACGTGTCGGAGGACCCGCTGCTGTCCGGCCGGATCGGCGCGAACGTCGTCGACGGCACGCAGCGCGAGGGTGTGATTGCGCTGCTCAAGCACGTGTCGCTCAATGCGACCGAGACCAACAAGTTCTTCCTGAACGCCGTCATCGATCCCGACGCGCATCGCGAGAGCGATCTGCTCGCGTTCCAGCTCGCGATCGAGGGCGGCCGGCCCGGCGCGCTGATGGCGGCCTACAACCTTGTGAACGGCGAATACGCGAGCGGCAACCGGGCGTTGCTGCAGGACGTCGTCAAGGACGCGATGGCATTCCGGGGCTGGATCATGTCCGACTGGCGCGCGGTGTACGGCTGGGAGTTCGCGCTCGCGGGCCTCGATCAGCACTCGGGCGCGCAGCTCGACGAGGCCGAATGGTTCAACGAGCCGCTGCGGCGCGCGTACGACGCCGGCAAGGTGCCGCGCGAGCGCATCGCCGAGATGGTCCGGCGCATCCTGCGTTCGTGCTACGCGATCGGGATCGATCGCGAACGGGCGCCGGAGCCGGTCGATTTCGACGCGCATGGCGCGGTTGCGCTGCAGATCGCGCGCGAAGGCATCGTGCTGCTGAAGAACGAGCGCGTACTGCCGCTCGCGCCCGAGCGCCGGCGGATCGCCGTGATCGGCGGTTTCGCGCAGGCGGGCGTGGTATCCGGGTCCGGCTCCAGCCAGGTCATGCCGGCCGGCGGCTACGCCGCGGTGGTGCCGATGCGCAGCCATCCGCTGCTCGGTCCGACCGCGCTCTGCATCGGCGGCGCCTCGCCGCTGGGCGCGCTGCGCGCCATGCTGCCGGACGCGGTCATCGAGTTCGACAGCGGCGCGCACGTCGCCGACGCCGTCGCGCTCGCGCGCCGCGCCGACGTCGTGATCGTCCACGCGATCCGTCACGAAGGCGAGCGCTTCGACTGTCCCGACATGTCGCTGCCGTTCGGGCAGGATGCGCTGATCGAAGCGCTGGCGGGCGCGAACCGGAACGTCGTCGTCGTGCTGCAGACGGGCAACCCGGTCGCGATGCCGTGGGCCGGCGACGTGGCCGCGATCGTGCAGGCGTGGTATCCGGGGCAGGCGGGCGCACAGGCGCTGGCCGAGATCCTGACCGGCCGCGTCAATCCGTCGGGGCGCCTGCCCGTCACGTTCCCGGCGGACATCGCGCATACGCCGCATCCGGCTTTGCCGGGCGCGGACGTCGAGCTCGGCACGCCGATCGACGTGCATTACCACGAGGGTGCGGAGGTCGGCTATCGCTGGTTCGCGAAGACGGGCGAGCCGCCGCGCTTCGGTTTCGGCTTCGGGCTCGGCTACACGACGTTCGCGTACGACGATCTGCGGCTGACGGGCGGCGACACCGTGCGGGCCCATTTCCGCGTGACGAACGTCGGCGCGCGCGACGGGGACGACGTGCCGCAGATCTACCTGACCCATGCCTGCGGCATGGGCCGCATGCGCCTGCTTGGTTTCGAGCGCGTGACGTTGCGCGCGGGCGAATCGGCGGAACTGGCGATGACGGTCGATCCGCGGCTGCTTGCGCGGTTCGACGGCCGCATCGGGCAGTGGCGCATCGACGACGGCACGTATCGCGTCGTGCTCGCCCGGGCGGCCACCGATCCGGTGCTGGTCGGCGACGTGCGGCTCGACGCGCGTGCGTTCGGCCGCTGAAGCGCGGCACCACGGCGGCGCGCGCACATCACAGTGAACGGAGACGAGATGGACGATTGCATGGCCGCGGCGAGCGGCAAACGGAGCAGCAGGTACCTCGGCGTGACGCTGACGATCGCGTTCGTCGGCATCTGGCTTGCGCTGCTGCCGTATCCGATGGTGATCCTGCCGATGATGGCCGAGCGCATCGCGCCGGCCGACAAGGCGAGCGTGCTGGCGCACGCGCTCGGCATCGGCGCGATCGCCGGGCTCGTCGCGCAGCCGGTGTTCGGCGTGCTGAGCGACCATACGCGCAGCCGCTGGGGGATGCGCAAGCCGTGGATCCTGGGCGGGATGGTGGCCGGCATCGCGGCGATGGCCGTGATCGTCGGTGCGCGCACGCCGTGGCAGCTCGCGCTCGGCTGGGCGCTGACGGCGCTCGCGTTCAATGCGACGCTGAGCGGCCTGAACGCGGTGATTCCCGATCAGGTGCCGCGCGAAAAGCTCGGCTTCTATTCGTCGATCGTCGGCTTCACGCCGCCCGTCGGCATCCTGGTCGGCATGTGGATCACGCGCCGCTTCGCGCCGGATCTCGTCACCGTCGCGTGGGTGCAGGGCGCGCTCGTCGCGGCGACCGTGCTCGGCTTCGTCGTGTTCGCGGACGACCGGCGGCTCGCGGCGGGGCGCGTGACCCGGCCCGACTGGCGGATGCTGGTGTCGAGTTTCTGGACCAACCCGGTGCGCCATCCGGATTTCGGGTTCGCGTGGCTGTCGCGCGCGCTGGTGCTGTTCGGCGTGACGAGCCTGCAGACCTATCTGCTGTTCTTCCTGCGGGACCGGCTCGGACTCTCGCAGCAGGATGCGCCGCACGCGATGTTCGTCAGCCTGCTCGTCGCGACCGCGACGATGACGCTCAGCGCGCTTGCGTTCGGCCGGTTGTCCGACCGGTTGCGGCGCCGCAAGCCGTTCGTGATCGGCGCGGGCGTGGGGCTCGCGCTCGGCCTGCCGACGTTGCTGGCCTGCGATTCGTTTGCGCAGTTCATCGCGGTGGTGGCCTGGATCGGCATTGCGCAGGGCGCGTATCTGTCGGTCGACCTCGCCCTCGTGACCGAAGTCCTGCCGGATCGCGATGCCGCCGCAAAGGACATGGGCGTCTTCCACCTGGCCAACGTCGTGCCGCAGATCATCCTGCCGCTGTGCACGCCGTGGCTGACCGCGAGCGGCGGCGCGATCCGCTACGACGCGCTGTTCGTGGCGGCCGGCGTCGTGACCGCACTCGGTGCGCTCGCGATCGCGTTCGTGAAATCCGTTCGATAACTTCCTGACGATCCTCTCATCATGCAACCCCGTCCGAATTTCATCATCTTCGTCGCCGATCAATTGCGGGCCGACTGCGTACACGCGATCGAGCCGGACACGATCGTGCAGACGCCGAACCTCGACCGGCTCGCGGCCGACGGCGTCGCCTTCGTCAACGCGTTCGGGCAGCACAGCGTGTGCTCGCCGTCGCGCGTGTCGTTTCTGTCCGGCTGGTATCCGCACGTCGCCGGGCACCGCACGCTCGAATATCTGCTCGGCCCCGACGAACCGAGCTTTCTGCGCGTGTTCAAGGACAACGGCTATCACGTCGCGATGGCGGGCGGCCGCGGCGATTCGTTCGCGGCGGGCGCGACCGAGCTGTCGATGCACGAGCACGGTTTCCTGCCCGAGGAAACGCGCAGCAGCGCGGCCGAATTCCTGCGCAGCAAGGCGGCGGGCGACCCGTCGGACCCGATGACGCGCGCGTTCTATCGCGGCGAGCGGACGGCCGACGCGGCCGCGGTCGAGTACGACGAAGTCGTCGTGCGCACGGCCGAACGCTGGCTTGAGAATCCGCCGCAGGGGCCGTGGGTGCTCTATGTGCCGCTGTTCGCGCCGCATCCGCCGTTCGAGGTCGAGGCGCCGTGGTTCTCGATGGTCGATCGCGATGCGGTGCCGCCGCCGCTCGCCGCGCACGGCGCGCAGCCGGCGTTCGTCGACGCGCTCGCGCGCGCGCACGGCTGGGACCGGCTGACCGGGCGCCAGTGGCGGGAGCTGCGCGCCGTGTACTACGGGATGGTGTCCCGTCTCGATCATCACGTCGGCCGCGTGATGGACGCCGCGCAGCGGGTGGCCGAGCCGGGCAGCCTGGTGACGACGTTCTTCTCGGATCACGGCGAATATCTCGGCGATTTCGGGCTCGCGGAGAAGTGGCCGTCGGGCGTCAATGAATGCCTGCTGCGCATTCCGCTGATCGTGTCGGGTGCGGGCGGCGCGGGCGGTGTACGAGGCGAGCGCTCGGATGCGATGGTCGAGATGATCGACGTGTTCCCGACGCTGCTCCAGCTGGCCGGGCTGCAGGCGCCGCATGCGCACTTCGGCAAAAGCTTTGCGCGGTGCCTGACGGAATCCGGCGCGGCGCATCGCGAGTACGCGTTCAGCGAAGGCGGTTTTCGGGTCGATGAGGCCGAGTATTTCGAGCGGGCGGCGTTTCCGTACGACGTCAAGGCGGCCCTTCAGAAAGCGCAGCCGGAATCGGTGGGCAAGGCGGCGGTCGTGCGCACGCACGACTGGACTTACGTGTGGCGTTTGTATGAAAGCCCCGAACTCTATCGTCGCGGCGACGATCCGCACGAAATGAACAATCTCGCCGGCGCGCCCGAGCACGCGGCGATCGAGGCGGCGCTCGCCGCTCGCCTGCTGCGCTGGATGGTGGAGACGGCCGACGTGCTGCCGTCGGCCAAGGGCGTGCGGTTTCCGGTCGTGAATCTGCCGCGTCCCGGCGACGTGCGCGAATAGTCGCCTGCCTCCGGTTCGCTCGCGAGGCGAACCGGATCGGCGAATCCGGCAAGCCGGGCATCGCGACGCGGCGATGCATGCCGGGCGATACGTCGCGGAGTGCTCGACGACGTGTCGCGATCCGGTTCGATACGGCTCGAACCGGATCAATCAATCAGTAGTGCAAATATAACGGAGGAGACGTGAAGAAAGCTGCAATGATCGGTGTCGCGATGACGATCGCCGGCGGGGCACACGCGCAGTCCAGCGTGATGTTGTTCGGCACCATCGGCGCCGGGGTACGGTGGGTCGACGGCGTGAAGGGCGGGCATCAGATCGGTTTCGACAACAACACGGTGTCCGGAAACTACTTCGGCATACGCGGCACCGAGGATCTCGGCGGCGGGCTGAAGGCCGTATTCGTGTTGCAGAGTGCGTTTTCTTCGGGCAATGGCGCGCTGGTGTCGAGCAGCACCTTCTTTACCAAGAACGCATACGTCGGGCTGTCGGGCGGCTTCGGGCGCCTGACGCTCGGGCGCCAGTTGAACGCGGCCGAGGACGTCGGCGTCACGCTCGACCCGAATTCCGCGCAGGGCCCGTCGCTGGCGGCCGTGCCGGGCATCGTCTGGGGCGGCAACTTCTTCACGCTCGATGCGCGTTTCAACAATACGATTAAGTATGTCGGCCGGTTCGGCGGCTTCACGCTGCGCGGCAGCTATTCGCCGGGCGGCGTCGCGGGCAGTTCGCGCGCGAACATGAACTACGCGCTCGCCGCGAGCTATCAGTATCAGACGCTCGTGTTCGCGACCGCGTTTCAGCGGACCTACAACGCATCGGCGTCGCAGTGGGCGCAATCGACGATCAACGGCGCGACCTGGCAGATCGGGCCGGCGCGTGCCTACCTCAGCTACAGCACGCTCGCGGTGAGTGCAGCCTCCGCCGGCGGCCCCGAGCGGCGCGACCGGATTCCGTCGCTGGGGCTCGTCTATCAGATCACGCCGTTCCTCCAGTTCACCGGCGCCGGCTACTACGACTTCGCCAGCAACCTGAAGAACGTGTCCGGCGCCGACGGCCGCAAGCTGACCACCTACGCGATGCTCGAATATTTCCTGTCGAAGCGCACGGAGCTCTATCTGGAGTTCGACCGCAACGGCTTTTCGGGCGCGTACAAGCGCGACCCGACCAACGTGTCCGGGCTGAGCCTGACGCCCGACGGGCGAACGGTGACCGGCGTGTCGATCGGCATGATCACGCAGTTCTGACGGGGCGCTCGACGCGGGGCGGCCGTCGCGTCGCCCGCGCCGAAGCGTCCATTGATTCACTTCCATTCAGGAGCGCGCAATGAGCGTTCGTCGTATTCCCGTTCGCCGCACGATTGCGGCACTGGCCGGTATGTTCGTGATGGCCGCCGCGGCGGCGCAGACGCCTGCCGATGACGCAGGCGCGTCGATCGCGGCGCCGGTGTCGCCGCCGGATGCCGCGACGGCCGGAAAGGCAACGAAGGCGGCCAAGGCCGCCGACCGCCAGTTGATGAAGCGCGTCGCACGCGTGCTGAGCCGGGTGGCCGGGCTCGATTCGAGCCGGATGCTCGTGCGCGCGCGCGACGGCGCCGTGACGTTGTCCGGGACCGTGCGGGACAACGTCCAGGTGTCGCTCGCGGTGGCGGCCGCGCAGGCGGTGCCGGGCGTGCGCGTGGTGTACAACCGGTTGCGGCTCAGCACCCAGCGCGGCTGACGCACGCGGACCGGCGCTGCCGGGCATGGCGGCCGTGCGGGTCGTTCAGCCCGGCAGCGCCGGTTCGTATCGCGGTTCGCCCGGCGTGATGTCGTGTGCGTCGCGCGCGCCCGCGCCCGCGCGCCGCGCGAGATGAATCCCCGCCAGCATGCAGCGCACCGATCCACCGGCCAGTTCGATCGTCGGCACGTCGAGCGGCAGCAGGCGTGCGGAACGCTCGATCGTCGCGCGCTGCACCGGCGTGAGGCAGTCGTACGCGCGCCGCGACAGCGCGAGTACACGCCCCTCCTTGCCGGACAATTCCAGCGTATTACCTGCGAAATTCGCGATCTGCGACGCATCGAGCGCGATCACCGTGCGCCCCGTTTCGGCCAGCCGTTGTGCGATCTCGTCGCGACGGCGGCTGTCGGCGATGAGGTCGAGGCCGACCATCGCGAACTCGGTCGCGACGCTCATCATCACGTTCGTGTGATAGATCGGCCGCCCGTCGGCGTCGGCCGTATCGAAGCAGATCGGTTCGAAATTGAAGTTCGTGCAGAAGCGTTCGAGCGCGACCGGATCGGCGCGGCGCGAACGCGCGGTGTACGCGATCCGCGCGACGTGGTCGAGCACCATCGCACCCGTGCCTTCGAGGAACACGTCGTCGTATTCGAGCCCGGAATAATCGATCACGTCCTGCACGCGATACTCGGTCTTCAGCATCTCGACGATATCGGCGCGCCGTTCACGACGCCGGTTCGCGCTGAACATCGGATACAGCGCAACGTGGCCGCCCGGATGCGTCGAGAACCAGTTGTTCGGGAACACGGAATCGGGCGTGTCGCGTTCGCCGTGATCGTCGAACACGTGCACGCGCACGCCGGCGTCGGCGAGCGTCTGCGCGGCGGCCGTGACTTCGTCGCGCGCGGCGGCGGACACGGATGCCGCGCCGTGCGTGCCGTCGGCGGCCGTGCGCTGGAACGCGTTGTCGGCCGCGGTCTGCGGGTTCGGCAGGAAGCGGTGCGGCCGGATCATCACGACGGCGGCCGGCGCCTGGATCGATACGAGATTCATGGAAGGCAAGGACGAAAGGCTGGAAACCGGGCGGCGTGCGTGCCGCCCGGGCATCGCGGTCAGCGCGCGAACGCGGCGACGGCTTCGGTGACGTACGCCGCGTGACCCTGCGCGATCGCGGCCGGGTCGTCGATCAGTGCGAACAGGTTCTTCGGGTCGACGGCCGGCGGAATCAGCGCGATCTCGACGCCCGCGTTGTGCTGCTGCGCGAGCGCATACAGGTAGCGCAGCGCCGAGTAGTCTTCGAGCGCGAAGCCGACCGAGTCGAACACCGTGACTTCGTCCGCGCGTTCGCGGCCGGTCGTCTCGCCCTGCAGCACGCGCCACAGCTCGGTGACGGGGAAGTCGGCCGGCATCTGCTGGATCTCGCCCTCGATGCGCGATTGCGGCTCGAATTCGACGAACACGCGGCCCGCATGCAGCACGCCCGCTTCGAGTTCGGTCTTGCCCGGGCAATCGCCGCCCACGGCGTTCAGGTGCATGCCGGGCTCTATCATGTCGGCCGTGACGATCGTCGCGTACGCCTTGTCGGCGGTGACGGTCGTCACGATGTCGGCGCCGCGCACGGCGTCGGCGGTCGACGCGGCGCGCACGACGCGCAGCGCCGGGTACGCGGCGAGGTTCTGCACGAGCTTGTCGGTCGCGCGCGGATCGACGTCGAACACGCGGATTTCGTCGATGCCGAGCAGCGTGTGGAACGCGATCGCCTGGAATTCGCTCTGCGCGCCGTTGCCGATCAGCGCCATCGTGCGCGAGTCGGGACGTGCGAGCGCCTGCGCGGCGAGCACCGACGTGGCGGCCGTGCGCAGCGCGGTGGTCAGCGTGAGTTCGGCAAGCAGCAGCGGGTAGCCGGTATCGACTTCGGCGAGCGCGCCGAATGCCATCACCGTGTGCATGCCGCGCGCGGCGTTGACGGGGTGGCCGTTCACGTACTTGAACGCGAACAGCGATGCGTTCGCGACAGGCATCAGCTCGATCACGCCGTCGCGCGAGTGGCACGCGACGCGCGGCGATTTGTCGAAGTCGGCCCAGTGCAGGTAATCGGCGCGCAGCGTGTCGACGAGCTCGCGGAGGAACGTCGTGACGCCGGTCCTAGCGATCAGTCGGGCGGTGGCGGGAACGTCGAGGAAGCGGGTCATGCGTTTGTCTCCAGTATTCTCAGTGCCGGTACGGGTGTCCCTGGCGTTCTGGTCGACCGGGCGGTGCTTCGGCTCGGGCCGCCTGGAAAGCGGCGGCACGGCCGGTTTGGCCGGTCGATAACGTCATTATTTCCGTGAGTCGAGCCAACAAAAAGACGGCAAAAGTGGCAGATTTATCGATAGACTTGCCAAAATGCTGGCCCGATCCGGCAATTTGACTAAGTCACGGTGGCCAGAATGCACAGCCTCCGGCACGCTGGCGGCCGGTTCACGCTCAACAGGAAAGCCCGCTCATGATCACGCTCGACGACGTCGACCGGCAGCTCATCGCACTGCTGCGCGACAACGCGCGACTGCCCGTCGTCGCGCTGGCGAAGGAATTGCGCGTCGCGCGCGCGACCGTGCAGAACCGGCTGACGCGGCTGGAGAAAAACGGCGTGATCGTCGGCTATACGGTGCGGCTCAAGCCGGCGGCGGAACGGCACCGGATCCGCGCGCTGATGTCGATCGCCGTGCAGGGCAATCGCGGCGCGGAAGTGGTGAAGGTGCTGCGCGGGCATCCGAACGTCGCGTCGATCCACAGCACGAACGGGCGCTGGGATCTCGTCGCCGAGCTGCATGCCGATTCGCTCGAGCACTTCGATCGCGTGCTCGGCGCGATCCGGCTGATCGACGGGATCGCCAATACCGAGACGAGCATTCTGCTGTCGACGCACAAGGCGTGACGAGGGGCGGGGCCGCGTGGGTCCGGTTGCTGCCGGGAGGCTCGATCGTGGATGGATCGGCCGCGTCGCAGCGGCGAAGCAAAGGAACCCGCGCGAAATGTGCTGCGTCGCACCCTTGTCCGGTTGCCACGTCGACTACGCAACGGATGGCCTGCATCCGGACCCATTTCCCCGGGGGGACAAGCCAATCGTTGGCCGGGCGGTGGAGCGGATTTCGTCCGCGTGCAGACCGATACGCACCACGAACGGGTGGGCGGACGGGCGCACCTCCTCGCTTCTGCATCGCCATTCGACCGATGCACTCGGGAATTACACCAATCAACGTCGGAAAGTCAAAACTTTGGCACTCGCCAATGGGGCGGGCATGCTAGCCTGAAGCGGCAATATAAAAAAGCCCTCAATAAATGACAAATCAATAACATGAAACAGGCGATAGAAGATGCAGGGGGGCGGGGAGCGTGCTCGCAAAGTACGCCAACAGTGCACGCCGCAGCTGCGGGAAGGGAATCGGAGCCGATCAGTCTGATCGAGCTTGGCGCTCGCGTGTCGTCGGTGACGGTGCTGGGCGTGTTTGCTTATATGCTCTTTCTGCAGTGGCGACTGGATACGAGCCGGATCACGCTGATCCTGCTGTTGGTCTCCTCCGTTCTGACCGTTGGCTTGTCGGCGTTTGCGAACTTGCCGAGGCGGCGCGACTGGCATCCCGTCGCGGTGTTTTTTTCGCTTGGCGGTTCGTTCTATTGCCTCGCCTATCAGCTGACCGCCAGTACGCAACTGATTCCGGAGTGGGCCGGGGGCACCTGGCAAATTGCCGGGATCGCATTGCAATTGTTCGCCAAGCTGTCGTTGGGGCGCTCGTTCGGTCTGCTGCCGGCGAATCGGGGCGTCGTCTCGACCGGTGCGTACCGCTTCGTGCGTCACCCGATCTACGCCGGTTATCTGCTGTCTGAAATCGGTTTCCTGCTCGCCAACTTCAGTACCCGAAACCTGGTCACGATCAGTGTCTGGATGGTGTTGCAGATCGGGAGAATCATGCTGGAGGAGCGCCTGTTGTCGGACGACGCGGATTATCGTGCGTACCGGGCCCGGGTTCGGTACCGGCTGATTCCGGGCGTGTTCTGACGGACATGCCGAACGCCCGCCATGCCTGATCGTGGATGAGCGCCATGAGCGTGGGGCCGGCGCAGCGTCGTGCGCCGGTTTCCGTCGAATCGGGTGGCGAATCGCGCGGCAGGGTCAGGCGTGGGCCGCCGGCTCCGGAAATACCGGCTCGCCCAGCGTCAGCATCAACCGGTTTGCCCACGCGAAGATCGCGACCGCGTGCGACAGGTCGAGAATCTCCTCATGTGTCAGCCCTTCGGCTTCCAGCGCGGCGATATCGCGCGCGTCGACCGTATCGGGCCGCTCCGTCAGCGCGATCGCGTAACGGATGATCGCGCGCTCGCGCGCCGTCGTGCCGGCCGTCGCCGGATCGTCGAACACCTGCTCGATCGCGTCGGTGCGTTTCGCGAGTTGTGCGAAGCGCTGCGCATGCACGGAAGCGCAATACACGCAGCCGTTCACGCGCGACACGGCCGTGCTGGCCAGTTCGCGCTCCGCGCGCGACAACCCGCCGGGGCCGTACATGATCGCGTTGAACACGCCCGAGCGTTGCCGCAGGATCTCGGGAAGATGGACGAGCAGCAGGTAATAGTCGGACGTCTTCGCGTGCGGGTGGCTCGCTTCGAGCACGGCAAGCTGGTCGGGCGTCGCGGCATCGAGCGAAACGGTGTCGAGCCAGGCACGCCAGCCGAGCGTGTCGGACGTGAAGCCGTGGGTGGTCGTCGTCATGCGGCCTCCGTGGCGGCACGTGCCTGAAGCGCTTGCGCGGCAACGGCGACACGCAACTGATACGCGACGAATGCCACGAGCTGCGACAGCGCGACGATCGCGGGCGTCGTGAGTCCGGCCGACGTCAGCGCGTCGAGATCGGACGGGCGCGCATCGACAGGGGCGAGCGTCAGCAGTCGTGCATGCGCAAGGATCGCGCCGATGCGTCGAGGCAGCAGGTCAAACGCATCGGCGTCCGCGCGTGCGATATCGTCGAGCGTGCTGCCTGCGTCGACCAGTCGTGCGCGATAGGCGTCTGCCAGCACGCGTGCGTTCGATTTTTCCGCGACATAGCGTGCGGCATGCAATCGTTCGATTAACGAAAGATCCGGCAGCGCGGGATCGAACAGCGCAGCTTCGCTCAGCCGCGTATGCAGCAGCACCTTGTCGCGCGCGCGGCGTAGCGCAGCGACCGCGTCGCCGTCGCGCAGGCCGGCGATCGCGTCGATCGTGTCCGGCGCATCGGCCGGCGTGATGGATTCAGTCATCGTTTCGGGTCCCTTCGTCGTCAATGTGATCGATGGATGCGCGCTTACGCATCGGCGTCGCGCCATTCGTCGCCTTGCAGTTCCGCATTGGCATACGCGACGAGCGCGTCGTAGTGGCGGTCGCGGTCGGCGTCGAACAGCCGGCTCGCGATGCCGCGCGCAAGCCGCTGCGCGCCCGCACTGATGGCCGGGATATCGCCGGACAGCTTGCCGTGGCTCAGGCTCGCCGCATGGTTGAAGCAGTGGATCCGCGTGATGGCCGCGCACGTGCCGGGCTCGCGCTCCTGGAACGCGAACGCGGGGCCGAGATCGGGCGACTCGGCGAGCTCGTCGAGCCACGTGCCCGGTTCCGCTCGATAGCGATCCTTCCAGCGCCGCACCTGCGCGCCGAACGACGCGAATTCCGCGCGGGTCGTCCAGTCCGAATGAAAGCCGGTCGCGAAGATCAGGAAGTCGACGGTGTAACGCCCGCGCGGTGTCGTCACATCGAGGCCGTCCGCGTGTTCGGCGAGCGTCTCGATCGGGCTGCCCGCATGAAAATGCGCGTGTGCGTGGCGCGACACGCGCAGCACGCTGTCGCGCGGCGGCGGCGTCTGCGATGTCAGCGCGTAGTGCATGAAGCGCCACTTCGTCGCGTCGTCGAGATCTGCGTAGCCGTGCACGAGGCCCGGGCTGCCGATGCCCGTCAGCTTGTTGATGCGCGGAATGTCCGCGCGGCGGAAGAACAGGTCGACGCGCGCGGCACCGGCTTCGAGCGCGGTGCCCGCATTGTCGAACGCGGATGCGCCCGCGCCGACCACGCCGATGCGCTTGCCCGCGAGCGCCGCGAAGTCGATCGGCTCGGACGAATGGGCCCAGCGCGTGCGCGGCGCACGTTGCGCGACGGGCGGGACATACGGGCCGCCGAGCCCGTCGCGGCCGGTCGCGAGTACCACGTGCCGCGCGAGCAGCGTCTGCGCTTCGCCGTTGCCGCGCACATCGAGCGCGAGCAGGCCGTCGTCGCGCGGACGTAGCGCGACGAGCGTGGTGTCGTTGCGCACCTGCAGGTCGAGCACGCGCCGGTACCAGCGCAGGTAGTCCATCCATTGCGTGCGCGGAATCTTGTAGAGCGCGTCCCATGCGTCGCGGCCGTATTGCGCTTCGAACCAGGCGCGGAACGTCAGCGCGGGCAGGCCGAGCGCGGGGCCCGCGAGTTGCTTCGGCGAGCGCAGCGTGTCCATCCGCGCGAACGTGACCCACGGGCCTTCGTAGCCGGCCGGCGCGCGGTCGATCACGCATTGGTTGTCGATGCCGAGCAGGCGCAGTTCGGCGGAAGCGGCGAGCCCGGCCATGCCGCCGCCGACGATCGCGACGTCGAGCACGCGTGTGCCGTCCACTTCGCGCGGCGGCACCCACGACGGCGCAGGCAGGTCGAGCCAGCGCAGGTCTTGCGCGAGACGGGCTTCGAGTGCGTGGAGGGCGTCGAGTGGCGTCGTCATGCGGCCTCCGGGCGTGTGCGGCGCGACCGTGTCGTGCGTGTCGTGCGTGTCGTACGTGGCGGGCGCTCGGTGCGCAGCCGGTCGCCGCGCAGCAGCGCGTCGTGCGCGGCGGCTTCGTGAAAGGTCACGTCTTCGAGCAGTGCGCGCGTCGTGCGGTGCAGCGTGTCGAGCAGCGCATCGATGGCCGCCGTACGCGCCTTGCCGGCCGGCGTCGCGACGCCGAACGCGAACGGGATGTCGACGTCGAGCGGGCGTGCGACGACACCGTCCACCGGCAGCGCGACGCCCGTCGCCGGATCGACGATGCCGATCCCGATGCCTGCGCGTGCGGCCATGACCGCGTTCAACGACGCATTGGTTTCGATGAACACGCGTGCGTCGACTCGTGCGGCCGCGAATGCCGCGTCGATCCGCTGACGCAGCCGGTGCCGGTTCGCGACCGTCACGATGCGGCGGCGCGCGAGATCGCGCAGCGCGATGCGAGGCTGCGCCGCGAGCGGGTCGCCGGCGGGCAGCACGGCGACGCACGGCGTCTGCGCGATCCAGTGCACGTCGAGCCCCGCATGCGCCATCGGCAGCGTGACGACGCCGACATCGGCCGTGCCGGCCAGCACCTCGTGCACGACATGCTCGGCCGATTCGCTGCGCAACTGATAGTGCGGCGCCTGCGCGCCGTCGGGCAATGCGGCGAGCGCGGCCGGCACGAGCGTGGCCGCAAGCGAAGGCGTCGCCGCGATGCGGACGGGTTCGGCGGTTGCATCGCCGAGCGCCCGTGCGCGCGCCTCGATCGCACGCAGGCCGACCAGCGAGCGTTCGACTTCCTCATAGAGCAGGAACGCGCGCCGTGTCGGCGTGACGCGCGGGCCGTGCCGGTCGAACAGCGCGTAGCCGAGATCGGCTTCGAGCTCCTGGATCTGCCGCGTGACGGCCGGCTGCGAGCGGCCGAGCAGCTCGCCCGCGCCGGTCACGCTGCCGGCCGACATGACCGCGGAAAAGGCTTCGAGTTGATGCAGCTCCATGACGCGTTCCGATGATGCGATTTGCGCATTGTAGGAGGGCGAGCATGCGCGATTCATATAATGATTTTTGCTATCGACAGCGTGAAAACTTCGAAGCGCCCGATCGTCGCGATGGCCGGTTGTGCGTGCGTCCGCGTGGGTGGCGGCAGGTGACGCGAACGAAACGCCAATCGAATCAAAGCGATGCGTTGTGTGCGGATACATCGCGCGGTGCAGCACGTGCGGGTGGCCGTTCGCGACTCTCACCCGCTTCGCGCCGCGCACGATATCGATATGCGCAAAACTTCGTTGGATCGTCCTGAACCGGATGGTTACATGCCCTCACTCTTTTCGACTGACTGAAGCTGGGGGACGCATGAACGTTTCGAGGAACGACGCACGCGGCGCATGGCGGCGCGTGTTGGGCACGGTGGCGGCGCTCGCTGCCGCATGGGGCTTGTCGACGGGCGGCGCGCTCGCGGCGGGCGTGTCGGGCGAGCCGGTGGTGATCGGCGTGAGCGGGCCGTTCACGGGCCAGGATGCGCAGTACGGCGAACAATGGAAGCGCGGCTTCGATCTCGCACTCGACGAGATCAACGGCAGCGGCGGCATTCACGGCCGGCCGCTCGCGGTCGACTTCCAGGACAGCCGCAGCGACCCGCGCCAGGCGGTGGCGATCGCACAGAAGTTCGTCGCCGATCCGCGCATCGCGATCGAACTCGGCGACTTCTCCAGCGCGACGTCGATGGCCGCGTCGCCGATCTACCAGCGCGGGCAACTGATCCAGTTCGGCTTCACGAACTCGCATCCGGACTTCACGAAGGGCGGCGACTATCTGTGGAGCACCGCGCTGAGCCAGGCCGAGGAGCAGCCGCTGCTCGCACGCTACGCGGTGAAGGAACTCGGCTTCAAGCGGATCGCGGTGCTGTACCTGAACACGGACTGGGGCCGCACCAGCAAGGACATCTTCGCGAAGGCGGTGGCCGGGCTCGGCGCGCAGGTCGTCGCGGCCGAAGGTTATCAGCCGACGGAGAAGGATTTCCGTTCGACGCTCGTGCGGATCGGCGCATCGAAGCCCGATTCGATCGTGCTGATCTCGTACTACGCGGACGGCGCGCAGATCGTGCGGCAGGCGCGCACGTCGGGCGTCACGCTGCCGATCGCGGCGGTCGGCTCGGTGTACTCGCCGAAATTCCTCGAGCTGGGCGGCGCGGCCGTCGATGGCGTCTATACCGAATCGAATTTCTTCCCGGCCGAGCCGCGCCCCGAGGTGCAGGCGTTCGTGCAGCGCTATCGCGCGAAATTCCATGCCGATCCCGATTCGTTCGTCGCGCGGGCGTACGACGCGCTGATCCTGTCGGCCGAGGTGCTGCGCCGCTACGGCACGACGCGCCAGGCCGCGCACGACGGTTTCGCGAAAATCAGCGACGTGCCGAGCGTGATCTTCGGCAGGGTGCGCTTCGATCCGCAGACGCGTCGCGTCGCGGGCGCGCGCACCGTGTATCTGGTCGTGAAGCAGGGGCAGTGGGCGCTGTGGGATGGCGCGAAACCGCAGCTCGCCGCGCGTTGAACCCGGCCCTGAACAGCATGCACGTAACGGACGCATCGTGATGGTTTCCTGGCTCGACTACACGCTCAACGGCCTCATCGTCGGCAACATCTACGCGCTGCTCGCGGTCGGGCTCGCGCTGATTTTCGGCGTGTCGCACCTGATCAACTTCGCGCACGGCTCGGTCTACATGGTCGGCGCATTCATCGGCTGGCTGTGCCTGACGCGCTTCGGGCTGCCGCTGCCGGTCGCGCTCGCGGCGGTCGTGGTCGGCTGCGGCGCGCTCGGCGTCGCAATCGAACGGATCGGGTTGCGGCCGCTGCGCCACGCGGCACGCATCGCGCCGCTGCTCGCGACGATCGGCATCAGCTTCATCCTCGACCAGCTCGCGCAGCTCGCATTCGGCGCGGACCCGCGCGCGGTGCCGACGCCGCTGCCCGATTGGCATCTGCGGATCGCCGGCGCGACGCTCGGCTCGCTGGACCTGCTGATCGCGGGCATCGGCATCGCGGCGGCCGCGCTGCTGTACGGCTTCCTGCGTTTCACGCGGCTCGGCTGGGCCGTGCGCGCGACCGCGCAGGATCGCGACGCGGCGCTGCAGATGGGGGTCGACGTCGACCGCGTGAACCAGACCGTGTTCGCGATCGCGTGCGCGCTCGGCGGTGTGAGCGGGCTGCTGGTCGGCATGTACTACAACAGCATCGACCCGGCGATGGGTTTCCAGGCCACGCTGAAGGGCGTGGTCGCGCTGCTGATCGGCGGGCTCGGCAATGTGCCGGGCGCGATCGCCGGCAGCCTGCTTCTCGGTCTCGTCGAAAGCTACGGCGTCGCGCTGTTCGGCACGAGCTACCGCGACCTGTTCGCATTCGGACTGCTGATCGTGTTCCTCGTGTGGCGGCCGAACGGGCTGTTCAGCGCGAACCGCGCGCTGCCGCCCGAGCCGATGACGGGCACCTTCCTCGCGGCCGCGAAGGCCGTGCGCGTGCCGCGCCCGGTACTTGTCGCGCTGACCGTGCTGGCGGCCGTGCTGCCATGGCTCGGTGCGTCGCCGTACGTGTTGCAGACGCTGACCAATGCGTGGCTGTACGGGCTGCTCGCGCTGAGCCTCACGCTGGTGGCGGGCACGGTCGGGCAGATCTCGCTCGGCCACGCGGCGCTGCTCGTGATCGGCGCGTATGCGTCGGCGCTGCTGTCGTCGGATCTCGGCTGGTCGCCGGCCGTGACGATTCCGTGCGCGGGCGCGATCACTGCCGTGCTCGGCACGCTGCTCGTCTATCCGGCGTTTCGGTTGCGCGGTCACTACGTGTCGATCGCGACGCTCGGCATCGGTGAAGTGGTGAGCCTCGTGATCCTGAACTGGGACGGCCTCACGCGCGGCCCGCTCGGCATCACCGGTATCGCGCCGCTGCCATGGGCGACGACCGCGCGTGCCGCGTACTGGTTCACGTTCGCGGTGCTCGTCATGTTCGCGCTCGTGCAGGTGCGGCTGCTGCGCTCGCATCTCGGCCGCACGCTGCGCGCGGTGCGCGAGGATGACGTTGCCGCGCGCGCACACGGCATCGCGCCGAATCGCTACAAGGCGATCGCGTTCGCGGTCGGCGGCGTCGCGGCCGGTGTGAGCGGCGGGATCGCCGCGCACCTGTACAGCTACATCAATCACCAGACCTTCGATTCGCAGGTGTCGATCCTCGCGTTGACGATGGTGATTCTCGGTGGGCTCGGCAACGTGCTCGGCGGCATCGCCGGCGCGATCGCGCTGATCGGGCTGCCGGAACTGTTCCGCTGGGCGGCCGACTACCGGATGCTGATCTATGGCCTCGTGCTGCTGCTGCTCGTCCGGTTCCGGCCGCAGGGCCTGCTCGGCACGGTGTGAGGAGACCTGCGATGACCACCCATCGACCCTTGCTCGACGTGCAGGGCCTGACGCGCCGCTTCGACGGCGTGACCGCCCTCGACGGTGCGAGCCTGGCGCTCGCCGACGGCGAGCTGCTGAGCGTGATCGGGCCGAACGGCGCAGGCAAGTCGACGCTGTTCAACCTGATCGCGGGCGCCGACCGGCCCGATGCCGGCCGTGTGACGTTCGACGGCGGCGACATCACGGGCACGGCGCCCGAACGCCTCGCGGCGCTCGGCATCGCGCGCACGTTCCAGCACGGCCGCGTGTTCGGCAACCTGAGCGTGCTCGACAACGTGCTGATCGGCGCGCATGCGCGGCTGCGCGCGGCGCGGCCGGGCTGGCCCGCGCTCGGCGCGGCGGCCGAGGTGCTGCGCGCGCTCGTGCGGCCCGCGGCGGTGCGGCGCGAGGAGGCCGCGCTGCGCGACGAGGCGCGCGCGATCGTCGCCGGGTTCGGCGAACGGCTCACACCACGCATCGATCATCCGGCGCACAGCCTGTCGTATGCGAACCGGCGGCGCGTGGAGATCGGCCGAGTGCTCGCGCTGCATCCGCGGCTGCTGCTGCTCGACGAACCGACGGCGGGGATGAACGAGACGGAAACGGCCGAGATGCTGCAACTGATCCAGTCGCTGAAGGCGCGCGGTCTGACGATCCTGCTGATCGAGCACAAGCTCGAACTCGTGATGCGCGTGTCCGACCGCGTGATGGTGCTCGACAACGGCGTGAAGATCGCCGAAGGTGCGCCGCGCGACGTGCGGCACGATCCGCGCGTGATCGAGGCGTACCTCGGCCGCCGCCATGCAGGTGGCGCGCCGGCCGAACGCGCGGCACAGGCGGCCGCATGACCGCACTTTCTTCCGGACCCGATACGACCATGACCGACGCGCTGCTGAAACTCGAACACCTCGATACGTTCTATGGGCCGGTGCAGGTGCATTTCGACGTGAACTTCGAAGTCGGCCGCGGGCAGATCGTCAGCCTGCTCGGCGGCAACGCGAGCGGCAAGTCGACGACGATGAAGCTGATTCTCGGGCTGATGCGGCCGCGTCGCGGCGTCGTGCGCTTCGACGGCGACGACGTGACGGCGCTCGCGACGCCGCAGCGCGTGCGGCGCGGGATCGCGGCCGTGCCCGAGGCGCGGCGGCTGTTCGGCGACATGAGCGTGCGCGAGAACCTGCTGATGGGCGCGTACACGCGTGGCGACCGCACGGCGGTGACGGAAGACTACGAACGCGTGCTCGACCTGTTTCCGCGTGTGCGCGAGCGGTTGACGCAGCGCGCGGGCACGCTGTCGGGCGGCGAGCAGCAGATGCTCGCGATGGCGCGCGCGCTGATGGCGCGGCCGAAGCTGATCTGCATGGACGAGCCGACGATGGGGCTGTCGCCGCTCTACGTCGACAAGGTGCTGGAGCTGATCGACGCGATCAACCGGCAGGGCGTGACCGTGTTCATGGTCGAGCAGAACGCGAGCCTCGCGCTGGAGATCGCGCATTACGGGTACGTGCTGCAGACGGGGCGCGTCGTGCTCGAAGGGCCCGCGAAGGCGCTGCTCGACGACGAGCGTGTGCGCGATGCGTATCTCGGCGGGGAGGTGGTGGCAGCGTGAGCGGGCGTGGCGGGCGTAGCGAAAAACCACGATGCACGCCGGATTGTCAGGTAGATTGACGCTCAGTCGCCATTACCGCCACCGGGAGCGCCGCGCCATGTTGACCTATTCCGTTCAGAAAGTCGGCTACGCATTCGATCAGCTGGATCCGCAGGGTGCGACGGACTGCGCGTCGTTCACGCAAGCGTTCGACGCGTTCCCGTGGGCGGCGCAGCATGCCGAATGGGACGACACGCAGGAAGGCCCGTTGCCGGCTCTCGTACTGCAGCATGCCGACGATCAGCGGGAATTGTGGGTGACTGCGCTGAGCAACGCGCAGTCGGACGGTTTCCAGCTGAATGCCGTCTCCATGCGCATGAAGAAGGGGCTTTTCGGGATCGGCAAGGGAAAGCTGGAGCAGCATGTCGACACGATCGACGTCGATACGCGCGCGGACGTCGACACGTTGTGCCGGCTGTTCTGCGATCGTCAGTACGACGAGCTGGACGGGCTGGTCGCGCGGCATGCGGAGCGCAACCGCGTCGACGACGACAGCGGCGATTGAGCGCCTGCCGTACATGAGCCGGTGCGGAATCGTCGGCTCATGGTTGCGCCGCGCCGCCGCCCGCCGCGCGCGGAAACGTCAGCACCACCGCGAACCCGCCCGCATCGGGAAGCGCAAACCCGATGCGCCCGCCATGCGCCTTCATCACTTCCTGCACGATCGCGAGCCCGAGGCCCGACCCCGTGCGCCGCTCGCTGCCGTCCGGCGCGATCCGCACGAACGGCTGTAGCGCCGCGTCCCAATGTTCGCGCGGAATCCCGCGACCGTTGTCGGTGACGGTCAGCGTCACCGCATCGCCGGTGTCGTCCTGCGTCGCGACCGAGACGACGATGTCGTCCGCATGCCCATGCAGCAGCGCGTTGTGCAGCACGTTCGACAGCGCTTCCTGCAGGCTGATCGCATCGCCGTCGATCCAGGCGAGCGGCGCGTCGCTTGCGAACGCGACGGCCACATCGCGCTCGCCCGCGAGCGGAATCGTGCGGCCGAGCACGTCCTTCGCGAGCGCGACGAGTTCGACGGGTTGCAACGGCACGGCTTCGGTGCGATGAATCACCATCGCGTGATTGAGCAACTGGCCTGTGAGCCGCCCGACATCCGAGCAGGTCGCGCGCAGCGCGTCGAGCCGCGCCGCGTGTCGCGCGGGATCGGCTTCGCCGTCGAGCAGCTCGATCTGCGCGTCGAGTCGCGCGAGTGGCGTGCGCATCTGGTGTGCGGCATCGGCGATGAAGCGTTGCATCGCGTTGATCCGCTCCGCGAGGCGGCGCATCAGCCCGTTGATCGACCCGATGATCGCGTCGATCTCGCTCGGCGTGTCGACGGCCACCGGCCGCAGGTCGGCCGGGTCGCGCGCGGCGATGATCGTGCCGATTTGCGCGAGCGGGCGCAGGCCGCGCCGGATCGCGAGGCCGCTCGCGCCGATCGCGAGCACGCTCATCAGCAGGATCAGCGTCCACACCTTGAAACTCATGTCGTTCGTGAGTTGCTGGCGCGCGTTGGTGGTTTGCGCCACTGTCACGAGCGCCCAGCCCGGCGTGCTTTCCTCGGGCATGTAGCGCGCGATGGTCGCGGTGCGGATCCGGTGTCCCTGGTACATGCCGTTCGCGAACGCGGGGCCCTGTTTCGCGGCGGCGAGCGTTGCGGGGCTCGCGAGATCGTTGTAGCCGGCCACGACGATGCCGCGCGAATCGACCACCTTGTAGTAGACGAGGTCGTAGCGCGACAGCGTCGACAGCGCGGCCACCGGCGGATTCAGCGCGAGCACGCCGCCCTGCACGTAGAGGTTTTCCGCGACCTGGATCGATGCGCCCGCAAGCAACTGGTCGTACGCGCGGTCGGCCGCGACGCCCGCGTAGTAGCGCGCGATTGCCGCGAGCGCGAGCGCGCCGGTCGCGACGACGAGCGCGATGAAGAGCAGCGTGCGCCCGAACAGCGTCTTCGGGAACCAGTCAGTGCGCCGCAATCTGATACCCCATCCCGCGCGCGGTGCGAATCTCGACCGAGCTGCCCTGCAGCTTCTTGCGCACGCGTGTCACGTACTGCTCGACCGCGTTCGCGGTCGGCTCGTTGCCGAAGCTGAACAGCTGGTTCAGCAGTTCGTCCTTCGAGAAGATCCGCTGCGGCCGGCTCGCGAGGATTTCGAGCAGTGCGAACTCCTGGCGCGACAGCGACAGCGGCTGGCCGTCGAGTTCCGCGAGGCGGCTGCTGCGATCGATCACGAGGCCGCCGAGCGTCAGCACGTCGTTCGCATGGCCGCTGTTGCGGCGCAGGAGCGCCTGCACGCGCGCATCGAGCTCGCGGTAGTCGAACGGTTTCACCAGATAGTCGTCGGCGCCGAGGCCGAGGCCGCTCACGCGGTCGTCGATCGCCGAGCGCGCGGTGACGAGCAGCACGGGCGTCGTGCTGCCTGACGCGCGCAGGTGGCGCAGCACCGTGAAGCCGTCCATGCCCGGCAGGTTCGCGTCGAGCACGACGAGGTCGAAACGCTCGACGCGCAGCAGCCCGTTCGCGGTCGCGCCGTCGGTTTCGAGATCGACGGCATGGCCGAGCCGCGCGAGGCGGTTGCGGATCGCCGCGCCGATTTCGGCATCGTCCTCCACGACGAGAATGCGCATGGTGCCGTTTCGCAGGTGGGTGGGTTAGGGGTTTTCCCGGGGCCGGGATGTCAGCATTTTCTCAGACTCGGTCGATAACCTGTGTCGAGCCGGACGTTGCAAGGACGGTCATTAATACCAGAACCACAGGAGACGGCAACATGCAGCAGCAAACGGGCGCGACGAGCGCGCGGCGCAGCGCGCCGCCGGCCCGCGCTCGCCGGTGCGGCGAAGCGGGCCGCAGCCGCATGGCGGTCGATACGATGGCGTTCGCGGCTCATGCCGCGCGTGCCGGGAAGGCCGGCGCATGACGACGTCGCCCCGCCGTCGCGCATTGATTGCCGCCGGGCTCGGCGCGCTGGCCGCGCCGTCGCTCGTGCGCGCGAAGCCGCGCACGGTACGGATTTCCAAAGGCTATGGCGTGCTGTACCTGCCGCTGCTCGTGATGGAGAAGCAGCGGCTGTTCGAGCGGCATGCGGCGCGCCACGGCGTGCGTGATGTCGCGGTCGACTGGGTGCTGCTCGATGGCGGCAATTCCGTCAACGACGCGATGATGGCCGGCACACTCGATTTCGCGGGCGCCGGCGCACCGGGTTTCATCGAGCTGTGGGCACGGGCACGCGGCATTCCGAATGTCGAGGTGATCGGCATCAGCGGGCTGTCGACCACGTCGCTGTCGCTGAACACGAACCGGCCGGGCCTCGTGTCGCTGCGCGACTTCACGCCGTCCGACCGGATCGCGGTGCCCGGCATCCGCACGTCGCTGTCGGCGGTGGTGCTGCAGATGGTCGCGAGCAAGCAGCTCGGCCCCGCGCATTTCGCGCAGCTCGATTCGATCACCGTGAGCCTGCCGCATCCGCAGGCGATGCAGGCGCTGATTCGCCACGAGAACGGCGTCACCGCGCATTTCACGTCGCCGCCGTTCTCGACGCTCGAGCTGCGGCAGCCGGGCATCCACCGCGTCGTGAATTCGGTCGATGTGCTGGGCCCGCTGACGCACGACGTCGTATTCGCGCCGAAGCGGCTCGTCGATACGGAGCCCGCGCTCGCCGTCGCGTTTCTCGGCGCGCTCGACGAAGCGAACCACCTGATCGCGCGGGATCCGCGCGCGGCAGCCACGCTGTATGCGGCATCGTCGGGCATCGGCGTGTCGCACGACGACGTGATGCAAATGCTCGCCGCGCCCGACACGCGCTTCTCGGTGCTGCCGAACCAGCTGATGGACTACGTCGAATTCCTGTACCTGGCCGGCACGATCAAGGCGAAGCCGCGTGCGTGGCACGAGATGTTCGCACCGATGCTCGACGTCTACCGGTCGGGCTGATATCGCCGCGCCCTTTCATCGAAACACCCCGCGCCCGCGCGATCGTCGCGCGCGGTGCCGACTCAACCCCGATCCAACCGGTACGTAACCGCTATGCAACCGATTCTCGCAAGGAGCCCGAAGTGAATGCCACCGACACCCTGGACCCCGCGTCCGCCGAAGAACAGCGCATCATGTCGAAGATGGCGCGGCGCCTGCTGCCCATCCTCGTCGTGATGTTCCTGATCGCGTTCATCGACCGGCAGAACGTCGGCTTCGCGAAGCTGCAGATGGTGCACAGCCTTGGCATGACGGAAGCCGCGTTCGGGCTCGCATCGTCGCTGTTCTTCATCGGCTACCTGCTCTTCGAGGTGCCGAGCACGCTCGCGCTGCATCGCTACGGCGCGCGCGTGTGGCTCGCGCGGATCATGCTGACGTGGGGGCTCATCACGGTGCTGATGGGCTTCACGACGTCGATGCCCGCGTTCTGCACGTTGCGCTTCGTTCTCGGCATCGCCGAGGCCGGTTTCTATCCGGGCGTGATCTACTACCTGACGCTGTGGTTTCCGCAAAGCTATCGCGCGAAGGTGCTCGGCATCTTCACGCTCGGCAGCGCGCTCGCGAACATGCTCGGCTCGCTGGTCGGCGGCGTGTTGTTGAGCCTGAACGGCGTGTGGGGGCTCGCGGGCTGGCAGTGGGTGTTCGTGGCGACGGGTATCCCGGCGGTGATCGTCGCGGTCGTCGTGTTCCGCGTGCTGCCCGCCTCGGTGCGCGATGCACGTTTCCTCGACGACCGCGAGAAGCAGATCGTCGAGGCCGCGCTCGAACGCGAGAAGCCCGCTCAGGCCGAGCATGGGCAGCCGTGGAAGGCGCTGCTCGATCCGCGCGTGATGCTGTTCGCGGCGACCTACATGCTGATGTCGACGTCGCTGTACGGTGTGACGTACTGGCTGCCGACGCTCGTGAAGTCGTTCGGCGTGTCGAGCGCCACGAACGGTTTCCTGAGCATGCTGCCGTGGGCACTCGCGGTGCTGCTGCTGCTGTGGCTGCCGGCGAAACTGCGTCGCGCGAAGAGCATCCTGCGCACGATTGCGATCGTCGCGGCGCTGGGCGCGCTCGGCTTCCTGCTGAGCCTCGTGCTGCCGTCGACGCCGCTGCGCTTCATCGCCCTGGTGCTCGGCGGCGCATGCATCCCGCTGCTGTATCCGTGCTTCTGGTCGATGCCGCCGCGCTACTTCACCGGCGCGCGGGCGGCGGCGAGCGTCGCGGCGATCAACTCGATCGGCAACCTCGGCGGCTTCTTCAGCCAGAACCTGATGCCGTTTGCCGGCAAGGTGACGGGCACCGCGTTCGGGCCGATGATCGTGCCGATCGTGTGTCTCGCGCTGCTCGGGATCGGCGCGCTGGTCGCGTGGACGCGGTCGGAGCGGGGGATGGTGGCGGCGCGGGCGTGACGGCGCGCGGCCTCATCGTATCGTCAACTGGTCCCCGACGAACGAGAAGTTGGCCGAGGCGTGCGTGTTCGACAGCAGGTACTTGAGCGCGTCGATGTCCGGCGCGGTCGTCGTGAAGTGCCTGTCGCCGTCGAAGATGAAGTCCCACGTGACGATGTGGTTGGTGTCGGGATCGGCCACGTGGATCTCCTTCAGCGACGCGAGCGGATACGCGCGCTCGTGCCAGTCGAACAGGTGCCGGACGTAGAGGTGATCCGGCGTGACGATCTCGTAGCGCCGCAGGAACGGTATCGCGATGAGGAGCAGCACGGCGGTCGTGACCAGCCCCTGGCGGGCTGCACGCCACACGACGGCCCGCGATGCGCGACCGCGCGGCTTGGTGCGGTAGTGCCGGTAGGCGGACGGTACGATCAGCCACGCGGCGAACCACCACGCGATCGCGATGAACCCGAGCGGCATGTTCATGAACGGCACCGAACAGGCGGCGATGAGGGTCGTCGGAAAGTCGAGGAACCGTGCGGTCGACACGAACCCGAGCGCGATGTAGCTGCCGGCCGGATGCGGGATGAACACGGCCGTCGTCAGGGCCTGCAGCGCGAGCAGGATGGGCCAGCACAGTAGCGATACGGCCAGCCAGCCAACCAGGGCGGCGAGAAAGCAGAGTGGATAGCTCAGGATGGATTTCATCGTGGTGGAGGCGCGAGGTCCGGACGGCCGACGCATCGGCGCGAGAGCGAGACGGGACGGGACGGGACGGTGACAAATTGTAGCGTTGTGCCGAAGCGGATCATGCGGGCAATGTTGCCTTGGGCCGGCCGGCGGCCGGGCACGACCATGCGGCGCATGCGTCACGGTCGGCAGGCTGGCATTTTGCGCATCCTGCCGATGCGTTACGAGGCGTCGCAGGTGTGGCGCATGGAGCGGGCAATGAAAACGACGACGATGAATATGTTGGGCGATGGCATTTCGCGCCGACGCATGCAGCGCGAGTTTGTCGCGCGAGGCCTGGTATCGCGCAACGAGGCGTGGCGGACCGGTGAATACATCGATGCCGCACACGTCCTTGCGGAACTCGAGCGCAGGCTGGAAGCGGCACGCGCGACGAAGGCCGTCGATCAAGTCGGCGGATCAGGCTCGTACTTTACCGCGCAGGCAGCGATCGTCGCTATTCGGCACCCGCCCGCACCACCGCCTTCTCCGGGTATCTACCCGCGCGCGCCCCCATCCCCGCCATGCGCAACCGTCACCTGCGCATGCGACAGCGGAATCTCCACCTCGACCGTCGTCCCTTCGCCGAGCGTCGTTGCGATCCGCAGCGTGCCGCCGACGAGATACGCGCGCTCGCGCAGCCCGACCAGCCCGAACGATCCCGACTTGCGCGGCACGCCGGGATCGAACCCCGCGCCGTCGTCGCGAATCGTCAGCGCGATCGCATCGTTCGCATGTACGAGTTCGACGTTCGCATGCGATGCGGCCGCGTGTCGCGCGACGTTCGCGAGCGCTTCCTGCGCGATGCGGAACACCGTGGTCGCGTAAGGCTCGTCGAGCTGCAGTTCGGGCGGGTCGACATGCAGCGCGCATTCGATGCCGTGACGGTGCCGGAAATCTTCCACGAGCCATTGCATGGCCGCGGCGAAGCCGAGATCGTCGAGCATCAGCGGGCGCAGGTCCGACGCGATGCGGCGCGTCGCGGCCACCGCGCCGCGCGCCAGCGCGTGCATCGCGGCGATCTTGCGCGCCAGCAGCGCGTCGTCCTGCGGCACGCGGTCGATCAGCCATTCGAGGTCGTTCTTCAGCGTCGCGAGCGTCTGCGCGAGTTCGTCGTGCAGCTCGCGTGCGATGCGGCGCTGCTCGGCTTCGCGTGCGCTCGCGCTGATCGCGGCGATCTCGCGCAGCTCCTCGCGCGACGCCTGCAGCGCGCGCTCCGCACGCACGCGATCCTCGACTTCGCGCCGCAGGTCGCGGTTCGACGCACTCAGTTGCGCGGTGCGCGCGGCGACGCGCTGTTCGAGCCGTTCGTTCGCGTCGTTCAGCTGCGCGCTCTTCTGCACGACGAGCAGGTGCTGGTAGCGCGCGCCGGCCAGCGCGCGCACCGTCTGCGCATGCAGCCGACCGTTCTCGAACAGCATCGCGAACAGCACGACGCCGGACGCGACGAGGCCGTACGCGCGCCCCGCGTAGAAGCCGAGGTCGTAGCGCCCGTGATTCAGCATCGACGACAGCGCGATGTCGAACAGCCATGCGACCAGCACCGTCATCACCCACAAGTCGAGCACGGAATGGCGTCGCCGGCGCTGCCACATCAGCATCAGCGCCACCAGGTTCAGCCCCCAGACGATCGTGATCGCGTTCGTCATCGTCGCGGCCATCCGGTTGCCGTTCATGATGCGCGGCAGCAGGTCGTGGCCGGCCGTCGCGAGCAGCGCGAGCACGGCCGTCGCGCCGATCGCGGCCGCGATGCACAGCACCACGGGAATCGCCGCGCGGCGCTGCGGGGCCGGGATCGGGCCGGCCGCACGCGATGTCGCGCGCAGCAGCGCATACGCGGCGACCGCCAGCGGAAAGCCGCCGTGCCAGAACAGGTACAGCCACGCGGTGGTCTGGTCGCCGGCGCCGAGCAGGCCGGTCGGCGCGAACAGCCCGGGAAAGGTCAGCATGTGGGTGCCGGCCATGAAGCCCGTGAACAGGTAGCCGCCCGCGAGCACGAGCAGCGGTTTCTCGCGCAGGATCGCGTACTGGCCGAGCAGCAGGCCGGCCGTCACCATGTCGTTGACGACGATCGCCGACTGGTACACCGGGATGAACGCCCAGCCCGGTGCAAGCGGTCTGCTCGCGAACGGCGCAAGCGCGGCGAAGATCACGGCGGACACGAGCACGGTAGCAAGCGCGAGCCGCCGTTCGCGCCGGCCCGGCGGCAGCGACGACATGAACAGGCGCGACGCGTCCGGGGTGTCGTCGTCCGGGGGCGGGACGCGGAGGGCGGCGGTCATGCGTCGCCGCCGGGGTCGAGGTCGTGGCGCACCGCGTAGCGGATCAGCGCGGCTTCGTGCGGCAGCTCCATCTTCTCGAGGATCCGTGTCTTGTACGTGCTGACCGTCTTCGCGCTCAGCGCGAGTTCGGTCGCGATCTGCGTGACGGTCTGGCCCGCGACGATGCGGCGCATCACGTCGAGCTCGCGCGCGGACAGCCGTTCGTGCGGCAGCGCCGCGGCCGGCGCGCGCAGCGTCAGCGCGAGGCTTTCGGCCGCCGACGGGCTCACGTAGACGCCCCCCGCCGCGACCTTGCCGACCGCCTCGACAAGCTCGGCGGTCGCGCTGTCCTTCGTCAGGTAGCCGGTGGCGCCGGCCTTGAACGCGCGCGCCGCGTACTGCGCTTCCGCGTGCATCGTCAGCACGAGCGTGCGCAGCGACGGCGCGTGGCGCTTCACCAGCTGGATCAGCTCGATGCCGGTCGGCGCGGGCATCGACAGGTCGAGCAGCAGCACGTCGGCGGCGCCGCGCTCGACCAGCGCGAGCGTGGCCGAGCCGTCGCTCGCCTCGCCGACGATTTCGAAACCGCCGGCCGTTTCCAGGATGTGACGCAGTCCGTCCCGCATGACTGCGTGATCGTCAGCCAGAATTACCCTGATCATCTAGCGATCCTCTTCGGGATGACGCCGCGCACCGTTGTCCGGTGGTCGCCGCGGCTGTTCTTCCGACCAATATATTCCGCCGAATCCGAAAACGGTACACATCCGGGAAATTTTCGAGATAGTCGACCGCGGAATGTGTACTGAAACGAAATAATCCCAGGGAAAAGGTACGCGGCGAAGCGGGTGCGAATCCGGGTATTCCCTGATCGGTGCGGCAACCGGGACAGAACGGCGCGACGTGTCGCGAGCCGCCCCGCGAGTCGCCCCGATTCGGGACTAAACTGGTGCCCGATGCCACGACAACCGCCCGAGGAGCCCCCCGATGATCGATCTTGCCGATATCCTGCCGTCCGCACTGCCCGCCGCCGTTGCATGGGCCGAAGCGGAGGCGGCGCGCGGGATCGCGCAGGGCGCAGCGCTGACGCCCGCGCAGGCCGACGACGCGCGCACGGTCGGCGTCGCGCAGCCCGAGCAGATCCGCGTGGTGATCGTGGACCGCATGCCGTTTCCCGAGATGCCTTCTCTGGCCGCGATCGCCCGCGACACGGGGCTGCTGTCGCCGGGCACGATCGGGCTCACGCTCGGTCATGCGGTGTACGTGCTGCGCGGCCAGGACACGCGCCGCCTGCTGACCCACGAATTCCGCCATGTGCATCAGTACGAGGCCGCCGGATCGATCGGCGCGTTTCTCGCGCGCTATCTGCAGGAGATCGCGACGGTCGGCTATCACGACGCGCCGCTCGAGGCGGACGCGCGGCAGCACGAGTTCGACTGACCCGTCACGCCGGCGCGATCGCGCGCAACGCCCGATGAACGTTCCCCATGCCATCGCCGGCCCGGTGTTCGCACACCGGGCTACCCCGCCGTGGAGCGTGCGATGAGCGACACGATCCACGCGTGGATCGGCGCGATCGGCGCGCATCCGCTGCTCGTGCTCGCGATCGTGTTCGTGACGGCCTGCGCCGAGGCGATCGCGCTGATCGGCACGGTCGTGCCGGCCGGCGCCGTGATGTTCGCGGCCGGTGCGCTGATCGGCGCGGGCGCGCTCGACGGCTGGACGACCATCGGTGTCGCGGCGGTCGGCGCCGTGGTCGGTGACGGGATCAGCTACGAACTCGGGCGGCACTATCGCGGGGTGATTCGCAATGCGTGGGCACGCTTCGGCTATGCGGCCGCCTATTCGCGCGGCGAGGAGTTCGTGCTGCGTCATGGCATGAAGAGCATCGTGCTCGCGCGCTTTCTTGCGCCGGTGCGCGCGGTCGTGCCGGTCGTCGTCGGCTGCGCGACGCTGCCGCGCCGGTCGTTCTATCCGGTCAATGTCGTCTCGGCGCTCATCTGGGCGCCCGTGCATGTCGCGCCGGGCATCCTGTTCGGGGCGTCGGCCGCGCTGGCCGCGGCGATCAGCGTGCGGGTCGCCGTGATCCTGCTGGTCGTCGCGGCGCTGGTCGCGCTCGTGTGGATCGGCGTGCGCGTGGCGCTGCGGCGCGGCTGGCCGCTGCTGCGCCGCGCGCTCGTCGAAGGTGTGCACGCATGCGCGCGCCGCTGGCCGCGGTTCGGCGCGCGGCTGCACGACGCGATCGCCTACGTGCGCGGGCTGCCGGGCGCGGTGCCCGCGCTCGCGCTGCTGTTCATCGGCTGCGTGTGGCTGTTCGCGGGCCTCGTGCAGGATGTCGTCGCGAACGATCCGCTGATGCACGCGGACATCGCGCTGTATGCGTTCCTGCAGAACCTGCGCACGCCGCCGGTGGACGCGACGATGCGCGCGCTGGCCGTGCTGCACGGGCACGATACGGGGCTGATCGTCGCGGCCGCGTTTCTCGTCTGGCTGATGATCCATCGCTGCTGGCTGACGGCCGCGTGGTGGCTCGTGACGGTCGGCGTTGCCGTCGTGCTCGTGCCGGTATTCGGCGCGGGCGTGCCCGGCGCGACGCCCGCGAGCCTGCCTCCCGGCGCGCTGCACGTGCCGCTGCCCGATGCGGAAGCCGCGTTCGCGATTCTCGCGAGCAGCGGCCTCGGCTGGGTGCTGACGCGCGACCGGCCCGCGCTGTGGCGGATCCCGGTCGTGACGGCGGTGGTGCTGTGGATCGTGCTCGGCGGCTTCGCGCGGCTGTATGTCGGTGACACGTGGCTGTCAGGCCTGCTGGGCGGCTGGAGCCTCGGTCTGGCGTGGTTCGCGCTGCTCGCCGGCGCGTATGCGTACTGGCGCGTGCGCGAGCATGTGCAGCCGAGGGGCGCGCTCATCGCGGTGACCGTGGTGCTCGCGACGGCTGGCGTATGGACGGTTCCCGCGCAATGGCAGCTCGACCGCGCGGCGCGCCCGCATGTCGGCGACGTGGTCGCGATGACGGTCGACCAGTGGCTGCGCGGCGGGTGGCAGCGCGTGCCGGTGCGGCGTACCGAGATCGGCGGCGACCGCGAGGAATATCTGCCGCTGCAATGGAGCGCGACGTCGGACACGCTCGACCGGCATCTCGCGCAGGCCGGCTGGCAGCGCGCGACGCCGTGGTCGCCGGCCACCGCGCTGCGCTGGTTGTTGCCGCAGGCGCCGGCCGACACGCTGCCCGTGCTGCCGCGCTACACGCACGGCGAAAGCACGCGCCGCGTGTTCGTGCGCATCGATCCGGGCCAGCCGGAAAGCCGCCTCGTGCTGCGGTTGTGGCGTTATCCGTACGTGTTGCAGGACGCGCTCGGCATGCGGCCGCTGTGGTACGGCGCGCTGTATCGCGAGACGCTGCACCGGCCAGCGCGGCTGATGACGATCGTGCGCACGACGACGATCGACGATGCGGCGACGATTGCGAAAGCGCTGGCGGTCGAGCCGACGATCGAGCATCCGCCGGCGGGGATGACGGCCGCGCCGGCGGAGATGCTGCTGGTGTGGATGGTTCGGCCGTGAGGGGGCGTTCAGGTTCGCGCAGGAGCCGAGAGGGTAAGGGTACGGTTGCCTGCCTCGGCGATCGCTTGCAGAGCGTGGAGGGCGGCCGCGTGACTGTCGGGATCGTCAAGCGATTCTGTCGCAATTTTCCAATACGAAGCTAAAAGTTCGGGGTCGGCGCGTAGTTCGGCGACTTCCGCGTCGTGATGCGATACAGCGTCTTTGGACGGGCTCATGGTTGCTCCGTTGAGGGGTTGGGTCGGACGTCACCTTGACGTAGGGCTCTGGATGTCGGCGTCACGCGCGGATCGCTACACAGGCGCTCGCATCCCCCATCGCATATCGGGACCAGCGTCACGGCAATCTGATTGAGAGAAGGCCGGCCGTCGTTGTCGATGTCGGGATACTTGATGGTCCTGGTATCTACCCAGATGTTCTGTTCGCTGATGCCCAACTGGATCAGGTAGGCTTTCAGCGCAACAGCGCGTCGGTAGGCGAGGTCTGACGGATTTCGTTCCCGCACGTAACCACCCGCATAGACGATTCCGCGGATGTCGACGTTCGGCCAGTTACGGGCCTCCAGAACCATCTCGGCGATTCTCACCCGAGCTTTGTTGGGGATGTCGGTAGCGTTCAGCGGCAACGTATCTGCCATGTCCGTCGAAATCGTGCAGGCGTATGCGAGCGGTGTTGAGGCGAATATTGAAAGCGCGAGCAGGTTTGCAAGGAGAAAGTGTCGCATCACGCGCGTTCCTTATTCGTCGAAGCCGACGTAGCAAGCCAGGCTGTCCGCGTTGCGAATTGCTTTATCGGGATTGGATTGCGCCCAGAAGGTCAAACCGATCGACACGCCATACATCTCGTCGTTGGAGTCGAACACGTCGGTAAAATGGGTGCATTCGTGGATCAGCGTCAACAGCTGGCATCCGCGCCAGCGCTGCGCTGGAGGCGACGTGCAGAAGTGCGAATAGATCGCGATGATACGCCTTTCAGAATCAGGTTTGCATACCGCGGCATCGGTGTGCCCGTTGTCCGGGAAAACCGTGCACGTGATGTTTCGTTGCTTCTGCTGATCCCACCGGATGACGTTTTCAGGCTTGAGCGATTGCATGACGTCCAGCAGCCTTGGCATTCCGAGTCGAAGTGTAGTGCGTGTCGTGTCGTCACCGCGGCCGAACCACTTCCGCACGCGCATCTGTTCGGCTTCGTCCCATCTTGTCAGGCCTACAATGCGATCCTGAATCAATGGAACAGCCATGTTGCGAAGTCTGACGATCGATGCCCGAAATGCCTTGTTCGTCATGTCCTGGCATATTGGAGTCAGGTCCAGCTCGATATCCCTGACTGAGCCCGCTGTCGTGTTTGTGAAAACCGTGCCGACCGATTCCCATCCGTCGTCGTCAGGCGAATCCGTGTGGTTCTTGCACATTCGTTATTTCCCCCGATATATTTGGATATCGATTGCATCGCGACAGGATGTCTCGAATCGACGTGTCCGCCCGTTTCCGTCGGTTCGTCCTTCGACAAGCCGACCTGATGAATCCGTGATTCGGTATCGGAGATCTGTGAGAGGCCATCCTGAAGATCGATCGATCAACCGGATCTGCTCGTCGTGAATCGCCGGTGTCGGCGTTGTGGAGCGTAGGTGCTGGGCACTCGATTCAGCCGGGTGTGTGCTTCCCGACGACTCCAGAAATATCCCGGGGTTATTGCCCACGATGACGCGATTTTCCCTGCATGGGCAACCTACCCAGTCACCATCAACGACCACGTTTCGACCGTTTTCGGACAGCCCCTCTCCGGATCCGATAATGTCGAAGGTACCGTCGCAATTCCCGCATGTCGCTTTGTCCCCACTCAATGCGACTCGCCTTTCGTCGTCGTAGATCGTCGAAGAGATCGCGATGACGAAGCCTCGTGTCGTCGTCGGATCGCTATCGCGGATAGCTGCTTTAGTCATTGACGTTCCCCTGCTTCTCGGTGCCTTTTTCCATGACGCTGACGCGGGGCAGGGTTGTCGGGGATCGATGGCAGCGAGCGTCAACTTGCCCTGAGTCAAACAGCAGCGAAGAATAGCTTTTCCTGGACATTCCGTAGTCGACCTAATCCATTTGGGATGCTGATGATAAGTCGGATGGATCGTGGAATGTCGTGTTATCGAGATGAGGGAAGGGTGGATCGTTGCAGAGTGTCAAAGTGGTAAAAGAGACATGGGTGACATGCAGTCGGCTCCGCTTCGGTGCGATTCTGATCGAGATGAAACAGGGTTCGCGAATCGACCAAGGCAGATGTATCTGTCTGGACCCCGGTCGTTCGTCATGCTTGATTCTTGTTTATCTCACCGCCACCCGCTCCGCCGCAAACCCCGCCAGCGTCCGCAACGCATCCCGCGCCGACCGCAGGTAAAACGCCTGCAGATGAAACACATGCCAGCGCGCCGCATGAATCTCCAGCTTGCACGGCACGCCACAGGCCTGCGCATGACGGGCCAGCCGCTGCGCATCCGACAGCAGCACCTCCTGATCGCCGGCCTGGACGAGCATCGGCGGCAAACCGCGCAGGTCGGTGTCGAGCGGGCCGCGGGCGGCCACCGAACCGGCGCCGTGATACCAGCGCAGCCCCTGCTCGAGCCAGCCGCGACGGATCATCGGATCGTCGCCGCGGCGCGAAGCCAGCGTCGCGCCCCCGAGCGCGGGATCGGTCACGGGCGAGATCAGCAGCAGCGCGGCGGCGGCCGGCTCGCCGCGCTCGCGCAGCGCGATGGCCAGTGCCAGCGTCAGCGCGCCGCCGGCCGAATCGCCCGCGATCACGATCCGGTGCGGCGCATGGCCTTGCGCGCGCATCGCGTCATAGACGGCCAGCGCATCGTCGAGCGCGGCCGGGCTCGGATGCTCGGGGGCCAGCCGGTAGTCGGGCACCCACACCGGCAGGCCGGCATCGTTCGCGAGCCGCGTCGTCACGCCGCGATGCGTATGCGGCCCGCCGAGACAGAAGGCGCCGCCGTGAAGATAGAGGATCGCGCCGCCCGTGTCGCCGCGCTTCGGCGCAACGACTTCGACCGGCACGTGATGCGCAGACGTACGGTAGCGCAGCGTGCCGCCCGTGCCCGGCATCAGCGGCGACAGCAGCGCGACGACGCGGCGCTGCATGCGCGCGCCGAACGGCGGCCCGATCAGCGGCCGGAACGCGACGCGCAGGAAGCTGCGCAACGACGCGGCGGCGAGTGCCTCCAGCCGGCCGGCGGGCGGCGCGACCATGACGGCGCGCGTCGGTGCGACCGATTCGGGCAACGGATGCGTGAAGCGGTAGGCTGACATCCCGGTGAAGCGGGTGATCCACCGGTAGGTCAGCGTGAAGCCCGGCCAGTTCGTGCTGTTGTGTCCCGACGCATCGACGTACCAGCTCTTGCAGCTGTTCCACACCGATCCTTCGAGCCGCTGCTGCACATGCACGTTGAAGCGCCGGTAGCGGCGCGCGTCGACGTCGATTTCGCATGCGCCGTCGCGCTGCATCGTGCGCAGGCAGCGCATCACGTGCGCGATCTGGCTTTCGAGCATGTAGACGATCGAGTTGTGGCCGAGGTTGGTGTTCGGGCCGTACAGCATGAAGAAGTTCGGAAAACCGGGCACGGTGAGCCCGAGATACGCCTGCGCGCCGCGCCGCCATGCGTCGTTCAGGTCGAGCCCGTCGCGGCCCGTGATGCGCATCGGCGACAGGAACTCGGTCGCCGCGAACCCCGTGCCGTAGACGATCGCATCGACCGGATGATGCACGCCGTCGGCGGTCTCGATGCCGTCCGCCGTGACGCGCCGGATCCGCTGCGTGACGAGCTCGACGTTGTCGCGGCTCATCGCGGCCAGGTAGTCGCTCGACAGCAGGATGCGCTTGCAGCCGATCGGGTAGTCGGGCGTGAGCCGCGCACGCAGCGCCGGGTCCGGCACGTCGCGCGCGAGCAGCTTGTGGAACGGCCGGCCGACCGCGACCTTCATGATCTTGTGCAGGCGCGTGAACGCGATCGCACGCGATTCGTAGCGCAGGTAGATCGACGCGCGATGCAGCTTCATCGCCCACGGCAGCCGGCGAAACAGCGCCTTTTCCCACGGGCGGTACGCGCGGTCGGGGCGCGGCATCACGTAGGCCGGCGAACGCTGGAACACGACCAGGCGCTGCACGTCGCCGGCGATCGCGGGGACGAACTGGATCGCCGACGCGCCGGTGCCGACCACCGCGACGCGCTTGCCGGCGAGCGAATAGTCGTGATCCCAGTGCGCAGAGTGGAAGGCGCGGCCGCGGAATGTGTCGATGCCGGGCAGGTCGGGCATGGCGGGGCGGCTCAATTGGCCGGTGCCGCTGACCAGCACGGTGGCGCTCAGCGTCGTGCCGTCGGCGAGTGTGACGCGCCACAGCGCGGCGGCTTCGTCGTAGCGTGCTTGCTGGACTTCGGCGCCGCAGCGCAGGTAGCGCGCGAGGCCGTACTTGCGCGCGCAATGCTGCAGGTATGCATGGATTTCGGGCTGCGGCGCGAACACGCGCGACCACGCCGGATTGGGTTCGAACGAGAACGAGTACAGGTGCGAAGGCACGTCGCAGGCGGCGCCCGGGTAGCTGTTGTCGCGCCACACGCCGCCGACGTCGTGCGAGCGTTCGACAATCACGAAATCGTGGATGCCGGCGCGTTGTAGCGCGACTGCCATGCCGATGCCGGCGAAGCCGGCGCCGATGATGATCGCCGCGAGCGGTGCGGCGGGTTCGGTCAGACGGGTTGCGTCACGCGACGACATGGTGGGTTTCCTCAGGCTGGACGGCATCGTGCGCGCCGCGCGATGCTGGAACGGGGTCAGGATTCGTCGTTGTGCTGACGGTTTCGCCCTGCGGCCGCGCGGGCGTGCGGCACGTGCCGCGAATCAGGTCGACGGCCTTCTCGGCGATCATGATCGTCGGTGCGTTGGTGTTGCCGCCGATGAGCGTCGGCATGATCGATGCATCGACGATCCGCAGCCCCTGCAGGCCACGCACGCGCAGTTGCGGATCGACGACGGCGAGCGCGTCGCGCCCCATCCGGCACGTGCCGACCGGGTGATACACGGTGTCGGTGCGCCGCCGCAGCACGTCGCGGATTTCATCGTCGGTGTGGACGTTCGCGGTGAACAGGTCCTGCGTGGTCCAGCCGGCAAGCGCCGGCGCTTCCATCAGCCGGCGCGTGAGGCGGAAGCCCGCGACCATGTCGTCGAGGTCGCGCGGATCGTCGAAGAACGCGGGGTCGATGCGCGGCGCCGCGAGCGGATCGGTGCCGTTGAGCGTGACCGAGCCGCGGCTGCGCGGCCGCAGCAGGCACACGTGGCATGACAGCCCGTGGCCGGCGTGCAGCTTGCGCGCGTGATCGTCGACGAGCGCGACGACGAAGTGCAGCTGGATGTCCGGTGCATCGAGCTCGGCGCGGGTCTTCAGGAAGCCGCCGCCTTCCGCGAAATTCGACGTCAGCATCCCGCGCCGTTCGCGGCGAAAACGCGCAAGCTCGCGCAGCATGCGCAGGCCGCCGCGCGCGGACACGCCCATCGTGTCGACGCTGCGGGTGCGATAGCCGAAGATGAAATCCGGATGATCCTGCAGGTTGCGGCCGACGCCGGGCAGGTCGGCGTGCACGGCGATGCCGTGCTGCTGGAGTTCGCGGCCCGGGCCGACGCCCGACAGCATCAGCAACTGCGGCGTCTGCAGCGCGCCGGCCGCGAGCACGACTTCCCGCCGTGCGCGCAGCGTGCGGACCTCGCCATGCTGCCGCACTTCGACGCCGATCGCGCGCGTGCCGTCGAACAGGATGCGCAGGACCTGCGCGTGCGTCTCGACCGTCAGGTTGTCGCGGCGGCCGACGTGCGGCAGCAGGTACGCGCGCGCCGCGCTCCACCGTTCGCCGTGCTTCTGCGTGACCTGGTAGATACCGATGCCTTCCTGCTGCGCGCCGTTGAAATCGTCGGTGAGCGGCAGGCCGGCCTGCTGCGCGGCTTCCAGGTAGCGCGCATGGAACGGGTTGCCGGTGCGCAGGTCGCTCACCCACAGCGGGCCGTCGCGGCCGTGCCACGCATCGTCGAAGCGCTCGTTGTGCTCGCTCAGGCGGAAGTACGGCAGCACGTCGTCGTAGCCCCAGCCTTCGTTGCCGAGCGCGGCCCAGCCGTCGTAGTCGACGCGATGGCCGCGGACATAGACCATCGCGTTGATGCCTGACGAACCGCCGAGCATCTTGCCGCGCGGCTGATAGCCGATGCGCCCGCCGAGGCCCGGCTGCGGCACCGTGTCGAAGGCCCAGTTGTTGATGCGGGTCGGCATCATCGCGACCGCGCCGGTCGGCACGTTGACGAGCGTGCCGTCGCCGCGGCCGCCGGCCTCGAGCACGCAGACGGTCACGGCCGGGTCTTCGGTCAGCCGCCCGGCGACGACGCAGCCGCCCGAACCGCCGCCGACGACGATGTAGTCGAAAGTCTTGCTCATGGATTCGTTCTCCGAGGGTCGATGGATCAGGCGGGGCTCGGCGGCGCGCACCGGCGGGCGGGGTGCGGCGGGCGAATCGCGAGCGGCGGGGCGGGATCGCGGGCGAACGCGGCGCGCCGGCGTGCGAAGCGGGCTGCGGGATCGGTCGGGCGACGTTGTCGCATGGTGTCTCCTCCGGAGGGCGATGGGGTCGTTCGGATGACGACTGGATGACGCCGATGGTGCTGGCCGCATGGGAAAACACCAATGCTGCTTCGGGACAATTGTTTTAGTATTTGGGCCAAATTGGCGCTTCGAGGGTTTCTCCGCATGAGCTTCTGGGATTTCACCCGGAGTCCGGCCAGCGCCCGGCTGCTGGTCGATTTCGGCGACGAACGCGGTGTGCCGCACACGACGCTGCTGGCCGGCACCGGGCTCGCGGACGCGCAGCTCGACGATCCGAAGGTCGAGGTGACGGCCGCGCAGGAGCTGCGGCTGACCGGCAACCTGCTGCGCGCGCTCGGGCGCGCGCAGGGCCTCGGCTTCGAGGTGGGCCAGCGCTACCATTTCTCCGCCTACGGCGTGTGGGGCTACGGGCTGATCGCCAGCGCGAGCGCGCGCGACGCGCTCGCGCTGGCGATGCGCTTCCTGCCGCTCACCTATGCGTTCACCGTCATCACGTACCGTGAGGAAGACGGGACGTGCGTGCTCAGTTTCGGCGCGCCGGAACTCGATGGCGCACTGAGCCGGTTCCTCGTCGAGCGCGACATGGCGGCCGCGGCCGTGCTGCTGCAGGAAATCGGCGGCGACGCTTTCGCGTTGTCGCGCTTCACGGTGCAGGCGACGCGTGTACCGTCCGCGCCGGTGCCGCGCATCGCTGGCGTCGAACCCGCTTTCTCGGCGCGCGCGAACAGTCTCGCCTTCGACCGCGTGTTTCTCGACCGGTTGCTGCCGCATGCGAATCCGCTGACGGTGTCGATGTGCGAGCAGATGTGCGGCCAGCTGCTCGACGCGCGACGCGCGCGGGTGGGCACGGCGGAGATGGTGCGCCAGTACCTGACCGCGACACCCGGCTCCGCGCCGTTCTCGCTCGAGGACATGGCACGGCTGATGAACACGAGCCCGCGCACGCTCAAGCGCCGGCTGCAGGAGGAGGGCACGACGTTCCGGGCGCTGCTCGCGCAGGCGCGCGGCGCGATGGCCGAGACGCTGCTCGGCGACGCGCGCCTGTCGCTCGCGGAGGTGGCCGAGCGGCTCGGCTTCAGCGACCTGTCGAGTTTCTCGCAGGCATTCAAGCGCTGGTACGGCGTGCCGCCGGGCGCGTATCGCAGCGCGGCGCAACGGGACAGCGGCCGTCCGTGAATCACGGTACGATCGCTGGCGTTCCTGCCGACATTCCAATCACGAGAGACACCGCATGATCACGATTCGCCCGATGACCGACGACGATTTCCCGCGCTTCTGGCCGACCTACCGTGCCATCGTCGCTGCTCAGGAAACCTATGCATTCGATCCGGCGTCGACACCCGAGGCGGCGCGCGCGCTGTGGCTCGACGCGCCGCTCTGCACGTGGATCGCCGAAGAGGACGGCGTGGTTCTTGGCTCGTACTACCTGAAGGCGAATGCGGCCGGCCCCGGCAACCACGTGTGCAATTGCGGCTACATGGTGAGCGAGGCCGCGCGGGGCCGTGGCGTGGCGCGCCTGATGTGCGAGCACTCGCAGCAGGTCGCGCGCGAGCGCGGCTTCCTCGCGATGCAGTTCAATTCGGTGGTGTCGACGAACGAGGTGGCGGTCGCGTTGTGGCGGAAGCTGGGATTCGACATTGTCGGCCGTCTGCCGCGTGCGTATCGTCACGCGCGGCTCGGCTTCGTCGACTGCCTCGTGATGTACAAGTGGCTCGGCGACACGGCGGCCGCCGACGCCTGAGCACGCCGCGGCTTCGTCAGACGGTGAACCCGCCGTCGAACACGATCCGCTCGTCGAGCGCGAGCGTGCCGCGCGCGAAGATCAGGTCGAGGTGGTGGCTACCGTTTTCGCCGCCGCCCAGCCCGAGGTGCAGGCCCGGATGACGTTCCTCGAACCCCGCGTTGCGGCCGTACAGCCCGCGAATCGGAATCGACGCATTGCATGCGGCGATTTTTCATTGGGAATTCAATCGCCGAGATCGTCGCGAGCGGTGTCGTTCGCGGCGAGCAAGCGTGCCTGCGCGCGAACGCGTCGCCGGTCATCGGCGGCGCGTTAGCGGCCCGAGGCCCGCTGCCCGCGTCAACCGAGCAGCGCCTTGCCGAGTGGCTTGGCCGGCTCGGACCGCAGCACCAGCGACGTCGTGACCGCGCCGAAGCGGGCAATCGCATCGATGATGGTTTCCAGTTGTCCCGGTGTCGGCACCAGGACCTTCAGCAGGAAGCAATCCTCACCGGTCATCCGGTGGACCTCGATCACGTGCGGCATCTCGGCGAATGCGCGTAGCGCAGGCTTGATGTGTTCGTGCGTCGTCTTCAACCGGATGATGGCCATCATCCCCAACCCCAGCGCGGCCGGATCGATTCGTGCGCCGTAGCCCGCGATGATGCCGCGCTCTTCCAGGCGCTTGACGCGCTCCGACGTGGCCGGCTGCGACAGCCCGATGCGCCGGCCCACTTCGGACAGCGGCATCCGCGCATTTTCCTGTAGCGCCTCGAGGATCGAAAGATCCAGGCGATCGAGCTCTCCGTTCGACATGTCCGCGTTCCCGCTCCGTTGATTCATCGGCATATTGTCTCAATATCCGATGATTTGCCATTCCCGGCCGGTATCCGGCAGGCCAGACTGCGAGCTCGCTTATTCATGGAGACGGAGATGGACCAGACGATCGTGATCGTGCCGGGGATCGGCAACTCGGGACCGGATCATTGGCAGAGCCACTGGGAGGCTGCACTTCCGGGCGCCATCCGCATGGCGCCTGCGTCATGGGATGCGCCCGACCTGCGTGACTGGATGGCGGCGCTCGATGAAGCCGTTGCGCAAGCCGCGACGCCGCCGGTGTTGATCTGTCATTCGCTGGGTTGCCTGCTGTTCGCGCACTGGCGTGCGGCGTCGGCGCGCGTCGCGCGCGGCGCATGGCTCGTTGCGGTGCCCGATCCGGGCGGCCCGCGTTTTCCGGCCGCGGCCAACGCATTTGCGAATGTGCCGGATGGCGATTTCGGTGACGTGCCGGTGCTGGCGATCGCCAGTTCGGATGATGGGTACGACCCGTCCGGGCGCGGCATTGCGTGGGCAAGCGAGCGTGGTGCGACGCCGTTGCAGCTCGGCCCGCGTGGCCATCTGAATACGGAGGCGGGATTGGCGGAATGGCCCGAGGGACGTGCGTTGTTCACCGCCTTCATGACGGGATTGCGGGGGTAGCGCGGGCAGGTGGCCGACGTGCTCCCGCGATGGTTGGCAGCGGGCGAGGCATGGACGATCCGGCTGCTGCGGCCGGGTTCCGGTTGCCAGCGCATGCTCGCCTGCGACGGCTCAAGTATGATCGTTCGACAGAATCGGAAGCCTCGACAGTCGGGATTGCCGCGTACGGAACACAGGTTCCGCCGTCACGACTTGCCGCGGCTTCGAACGACCAAGGAGACACGCGATGCGCGCAGCGCCGCAACCGGAGCATGCCGGCCCGTCGCGGCCGGACCCCGGCGCGACCAGCACCTATCCCGACCGTGACCCCGATCGCATGGCCGCGTGGCGGCTCGCGATCGGCCTGTCGCTCGGTAGCGCGATCGCGCTCGGCCTCGCGCGCTTTTCGTACGCGCTGCTGCTGCCGCCGATGAAGGCCGATCTCGGCTGGACATTCGCGCAGGCCGGCGCGCTGAACACCGCGAACGCGGCCGGCTACCTGGTCGGTGCACTCGCGTTTCCGTTGCTGTCGCGGCGCTGGCGAGCACGCTCGCTGCTGGCGGCCGGATGCGTGCTGACCGCGTTGCTGATGGCCGCGTGCGGAGTCACCTCCGGCATGCACGCGCTGCTCGTGCAGCGGCTCGCGACCGGCGTCGGCAGCGCACTGATCTTCATCAGCGGCGGCGTGCTGGCCGCGCGGCTCGCGTCGGCGTCGCCGCGCGATGCGGGGCTGCTGCTCGGGCTCTACTACGGCGGCACGGGATGGGGCATCGTCGCATCGTCACTGCTCGTGCCGGCCACGCTGACGCAGGGTGTCCATGGCTGGCAGCCCGCGTGGTTCGCGCTCGCGTGCGCGTGCGTGCTGTTCTCGGCAGTGGCCGTGTCGGCCGCGCGCTGCATCGAGCGCGTGCATGCGGCACCGACCGCACCGCGCGACGGCGCGGTGCCGGCCGCGACCGCGAGCCCCGTGCGCTTCGCACTCGCGCTGGCCGGCTACGGCCTGTTCGGCGTGGGCTACATCGGCTACATGACGTTCATCGTCGCGCTGCTGCGCGGCGCGGGGATGAGCGGCACGGTGGTCGCCGCGTTCTACGTGATGCTCGGCGTCGCGACCGTCGTGTCGGCGCGGCTGTGGTCGGGGCTGCTCGACCGGATGCGCGGCGGCCAGGCGCTCGCGGTGCTCAACGCGCTGCTCGGCATCGCGACGCTGATGCCGGCGGTATTCGTGCATCCGGTGGCCGCATTTGCGTCGGGCGTGCTGTTCGGCGCGACGTTCCTGTCGGCCGTCGCGTCGACGACGGCCTTCGTGCGCCACAACCTGCCGCCCGACGGCTGGGCGAAAGGGATCAGCGCGTTCACGACGGTCTTTGCGTTCGGGCAGATCGCCGGGCCGGTCGCGATCGGCTGGGTGTCGGACAGCGCGGGGCTCGCGCGCGGGCTCGTGTATTCGGCGCTGACGCTGTTCGCGGGCGCCGCGCTTGCGGCCGGGCAGCGCGCGTTGCGGGCCGCCGCGTAGTCACGCGCGGCACGCGCCATTCACCGCACGCAGGCCGTGCGCGACACGCGATGAAACGCACGGCTGAAGTAGATCAGGCTGTCGCCGTCGTCGCGTACGCGGATCGACGTCGCCTCGATGAACATCACCGAATGCGAGCCGACTTCCTTCATGTCGGCGATCGTGCCCTGCAGGCTCGCGAGCGCGTCGCGCAGCACGGGCACGTCCTGCTCGCCGCGATCCCACACCGGCAGATCGAAGCGCCGTTCCATCGACAGGTCGGTGAGCCCCGCGAAATGCCGCGCAAGTTGCTCGTGTTCGGCTGGCAGCACGTTGATGCAGACATGGCGGTTGCGTTCGAACGTTGCACGCATCGCGCTCGACCGGTTGAGGCACACGAGCAGTGTCGGCGGCGTGTCGGTGACGGAGCACACGGCGCTCGCGGTGATCCCGCAGCGGCCGTGCGGCCCGGCGGTGGTGATCACGTTGACGGCCGCGCCGAGGTGGGCCATTGCCTGGCGGAAGGCCTTCTGCGCGTCGGTCGGTTCGACGCGGGCCGGTCGCTGGATATCGGTCGTGGAAGGCATGGGCGCTCCTGAGTGGACGAAAGCGGCGGTCGTGCGGCGCTGCCGGTGCAGCGCCGGATCGCCGACGATGATCCAAGCGTACGTCGCGAAAATGCCGGCGACCATTCGCACGATTGACGATGGAGATGGCGTTCTCGCCAACGCGTCTAAAGGTTCTACCTAGATGCGCGGCGCGGCGTGCGAAAAAAATCGAGATTGCACGTCCGTGCGGCCCGTGAAGGGGTTTTCAGCGGGTTTTCGGCTCGTTATGATGTGCCGCACACCCCCAGCGAACGACGCGCGCGACGAGCCGGCAACCGGCCCCGTATGCGGCGCGTGCGATACCCATACCGATATTCAGTGAGACACCCGCGATGACGTCACCCGCACCGATCGTATACATCGTCGACGACGACAACGGCATGCGGACGTCGCTCGCGTGGCTGCTCGAATCGGTCGGCATCGCGTCCGAAGGGTTCGCGAACGCCACCGATTTTCTCGCGCGCTTCGACGTGAACCTGCCGGCGTGCCTGGTGCTCGACGTCCGGATGCCGGAGAAGAGCGGCTTCGACGTGCAGGCGGAACTGAACGCGCGCGGCGCGACACTGCCGGTGATCTTCGTCAGCGGACACGGCGATATTCCGATGTCCGTGCGTGCGCTCCAGAACGGCGCGATCGATTTCGTCGAGAAGCCGTACAACTCGCAGCAGATGCTCGAGCGCGTGCAACGCGCGCTGCGGCTCGCGCAGCAGCGGCATGCGGTCAGCCAGCGTCACCGCGAGCTGCGCCAGCGGCTCGATGCGCTGACCGCGCGCGAGAAGGAAGTGCTGCGCGGCGTGGTGGACGGCAAGGGCAGCAAGCAGATCGCGTCGGATCTGTCGATCAGCGTGAAGACCGTCGACGTGCATCGCGCGAGCATCAAGGAGAAGCTCGGCGCGACGTCGATCGCCGCGCTCGTGCGCGACGTGATGGTCGTGTGGGGCGACGACGGCGAGTCGTCGCGATAGGGCCTCGCCGGCGCTTCGGCGAAGCGCTGCACGCAGCGCTCGACGCTCAGCGCATGTACAACCCGCCGTTGATGTCCCAGCACGCGCCGTTCGCGAAATGCGCGTCGCCCGACGCGAGCAGCACGGCGGCATCCGCAACGAAACCGGCCGAGCCGAGCTTGCCGCCCGGCAGGCTCGCGAGCACCTGGCGCAGCTTCTCCGGCGCGACGCTTTCATAGACGATCGGCAGATCGAGCGGGCCCGGCGAGATCGCGTTGACGGTCACGCCTTGCGCGGCGAGGTCGCGCGCGAACACCTTGGTCAGCGTCAGCGTGCCGCCTTTCGCGGCCGCGTAGTGCGCGCCCGTTGCAGAGCCGCCGTTCTGCCCGGCGAGCGACGCGATGTTGACGATACGGCCCGCGCCGCGTGTCGCGAAGAACTGGCCGAACACCTGACAGCCGAACAGCACGCTGCGCAGGTTCACGTCGATCACCTGGTCGAACTGCTCGGCCGTGATCTCCATCGCGGGCACGACCTTCGATGCGCCCGCGTTGTTCACGAGCACGTCGACCGTGCCCCAGCGCGCGACGAGCGCATCGCGCGCGGCTTCGAAATCGCGTTTCGACGTGACGTCGAGCGGTAGCGCGATCGTACGTTCGCCGCTCGGGTCGAGTTCGCGCGCATGCGCCTGAATGGCGTCGGCGGCGATATCGGCCAGCGCGACGCGGTAGCCGGCCGCATGAAAGCGTTCGGCGATGACGGCGCCGAGCCCGCGCGCGGCGCCGGTGACGAGGACGACTCGGTCTGACATGGTGCGTATTTTCCTGGTTCGCGGGCGCATGCAGCGTGCCGCCGCGCCCGCATCGTGATTCATGCGGCGAGTGCCGCTTCGAAGTGTGCCGCGATTGCGCAGACCTGCTCGTCCGCGCCCTTGCGTCCGACGATCTGCAGGCCGGCCTTCAGCGGCGAACCGGCCAGCGGCAGCGGCAGGCTGAGCGCCGGATGGCCGCTCAGGTTGAACGGCCGGATCAGCGACGACATCGCGATCACCGATACGCCGTCGCGCGCCTGCTGCAGCGTGATCGGCAGCGCGGGCAGCGTCGGCAGCACGAGCACGTCCGCGTGTTCGAGCGCGGCGTCGACCTGCGCGGTGAAGCGCGCGCGGACGGCTTCGGCTTCCGCGAGGGCGGCAGGTGTCGTCGTGGCGGCCGTGCGCAAGCGCGCATCGAGATCGGCGCCGAGCTGGCCGGTCGCGACCAGATGGCCGAACGCGCGCGACGTTTCCGCGTTGATCACGGTGAGCCCCGCCGCGAATGACGCGGGCATTTCGTCGAGCACGACCGCGTGCGAACGCAGGCCCGACGTGCGCACCGCCGCGTCGAGCGCGGCGGCGATCGCCGGATCGGCGTCGACCGTGATGTGCGCGACCGTGCAACCCGCGGCAGAGGCCGCCGCTTGCGCGCGATCGAAGCCCGGCGCGATCGCGGCCATCACCGCGACCAGCGTGCGGATCTCGCGGGCGAACGGCCCGACGCAATCGAGCGTGGTGACGGCCGGGGCGACGCCGCGCCGCGACACGCGGCCGAACGTCGGCTTCAGCCCGGCCACGCCGCAGCAGGCGGCCGGCCCGCGGATCGAGCCGCCCGTATCGGTGCCGAGCGCCGCATCGACCGTGCCGAGCCCGACGAGCGATGCGGAACCGCTCGACGAGCCGCCCGGAATGCGCGTCGCGTCCTGCGGATTGACGGGCGTGCCCGTGTAGTCGTTGATGCCGGTCATGCCGAACGCGAGCTCATGCATGTTCGCCTTGCCGGCGATCTGCCAGCCTGCGTCGAGCAGCAGGCGGACGACGTCCGCGTGTTGCTCCGCCGGCGGTGCATCGGCGAGCGCGCGGCTCGCCGCGCGGGTCGGATGGCCTGCGATGTCGATCGTGTCCTTGATCGCGATCGTGGGGCCGGGGCCGCCGAGCGTAAAGGTGTCGATGAAGCCTGTCATGGTCGGTATCGTGAGCAAGCGTTGGAAAGCATCGGGAATCAGGACCGCGGCGCGGCAGCGAGCGGCCACGGGCCGTCGAGCACGCGTTCGGTGCGGAAGCGGTGGATCAGCCAGGTCGAACCGTCGCCAGCTGGCGCGAAATCGACGGTCAGCCGCGCGGCGATCAGCTCCGCCGTGCCGTCGGCATAGCGCGACGCCTGCAGCATGATCCAGCGGCCGCGCGCGCTCGCGTTGCCGGCGCCGATCTCGATCGACTCCGAGGTCAGGAAATGCAGGTTGGCCGAGAAATGCGGATCGGGCGGCAGGTAGCGGCCCAGCATCGCGATGATCGCGGCCGTGCCTTCGAGGCGGCCGAACTTGTGCGCGTACTGCGGGCCGATGCCTTCCCACACGGCATCGGCGGTGAACAGCTCGGCGAGCGACGGGCCGTCGCCGGCATCCTCGGGCACGTCGCACAGCGCCATGTAGCGCGTGATCGTTGCACGCACCGCGCGCTCGGCGTCGAGCGCTGCCAGGCGCTGTGCGAGCGCATCGATCAGGCCGGGAGACAGGTCGGTCATCGCGCGCCTCATGCGGCGGGCTTCGCGGCCGGCGGCACCGTCAGCGCGCGGCCGACGCGCGCTTCGATCTTGCCGTAGCGCCACAAGTTGTATTCGCCGACCGGCGTCGTGCGGTACAGGTTGCACACGGCGACCGTCGTGTCGAAGTCGGCGACGTCGGCCATGATGTAGAAGGTCTACGGCGCGCCGTCGGCCTGGCCGACCACGAGGCGGTCGTCGTCCATCACGCCGAGCACGCGCACGCCGGGCATCGCTTCGACGGCCGCGAGCATCGCGCCGTATGCCTGCCACACTTCACCGATCTTCTCGCGCGGCAGGTCGAAGAAGTTTTGCGACACGCCGCAGCAGAACAGGACGCGCAGCGGCAGCGGATTCGAATCGGACATGTGAGGTTCTCCAGAGGAATCGATCGGTCGCATGAGCCGGCCGGCGAGGGCGCTTCGGCATCGGCTCCATGCGTGTTCAAAAAAGCGTCGGTTGACGCAGGTTACAGATAGCCGGGAAACGGCGTGACGCCGGTAAACACCGCGCCCGCGCCGTCGAAGTTGCCTTCGCCGAGAAACGCGTGCTGCGTGACGACCATGGCATCGCGCAGCAGCCGCTGCAGCGGGTGCGTGCGGTAGATCGCCGCCGTGCCGCCGAGGCGGTACGCGCGTTCGACGACGCTCGCGCCTTCGCGTGCGATCTGCGTGGCCGCGAGCCGCAGCAGGCTGACCTGGTCGGGCGTCACCGGGTTGCCAGCGAGGATCGATTGCCACACGCCGTCGGTCGCGTCGTAGAAGAACGCGCGCGCCGAGCGCAGTTGCGCCTCGGCTTTCGCGAGTTCGATGCGGTAGTACGCGCGATCGGCGAGACGCGGTGCGCCGGTCGTCGTCTGCCGGCCGCCCGACATCCGGTTCACGACGTCGAGCGCCGCGCGCGCGAGGCCGAGGTTTACGACGGCGAGCACCTGCGCCGCGTACGCGACGGTCGGGTAGCGGTACAGCGGCTCGTCGACGGTCGGCTCGCCGCCGCGCACGAAGGTCCATGCTTCAGGCACGAAGCGGTCGTCGACGCGCAGGTCGTGGCTGCCGGTGCCCTGCATGCCGACCACGCTCCAGTTCTCGACGATCTCGACCTGGTCGGCGCGAAACACGGCCGTGCGCGGCTTGTTCGGCGCGGCGTCCTGTGCGCCCGGCACGGCGATGCCGACGCCGAGCCAGTCGGCGCCCTTGCAGCCGCTCGCGAATTTCCACGTGCCGTTCACGCGCCAGCCGCCCGGCGCAGGCTGGGCCGGCTGCACCGGAAACAGGCCGCCCGCGAACACCTGGTCGGGGCCGCTCGCATACAGCTCGGCCTGGGTCTCGAGCGGCAGCGCGGCCAGATAGACGTTCGCGGAGCCGAAGCTCGCGACCCACGCGGCCGAACCGTCGGCGGTCGCGATCCGTTCGATCATGTCGAGGAACGCGGTCGGCGCGAGCGCATCGCCGCCGAAGCGGCGCGGCGTGCCCGCGCGATAGATGCCGGCCTGCTTGAACAGCGCGATCACGTCGCGCGGCACGTGCGACAGGCGGTCGAATTCTTCGCGGCGCGCGGCGACGGTCTCGATCACGGCGTCGAGCGGCGACAGCCGGGTGGCCGGTTCGCTGGCCGCGTGGGGGGCGCTCGGTGCGGAGTCGAGGGCGAGGGCGGCGTGGGGCATGGCTGTCTCCTGGGGCGGATTGGGGTTCGAATTCGGGGTGGCATGCATGCCGCGCGGAATGCGACACGACGATGCAACCAGTCTAGAAACGCCGAAAACGCGCAGCAATTGGTGCGTTGGGCCGTGCGACTGGTGACGTTCCGTGCCGCACTAAAGAAATCTTCAGATGCGGGCGGCGCGCGCCGGTGCTATGTTGGGTTTCCGGTCGCGCGATGCCGCGCGGCCTCATCCGAAGCCGATCATGAGTTTCCCCGACGAAGACGATTTCCACCGGCTGCTCGACGCGCTGACGACCTGCGTGCTGCTGCACGACGCGCATACCAAGGCGATCGTGTGGGCGAACCGCGCCGCGTGCATCGCGCTCGGTTTTTCCGTCGAGGAACTGTTGCCGCTGAAGGCGCCGGACATGACGCGCCCCGAACCGAAATACCAGCGCGAGATCGCGGTGAGTGCGTGGGATCGCGCGCTCGTCGACGGGCCGCAGGTGTACGAGTGGTGCTACCGGTCGCGCACGGGTGTCGACATGCTGTCCGAGGCGACCGCCACCTACGTGCCGCTGCGCGGGCGCGACGTCGTGATGGTGCAGTTCCGCGATATCAGCGCGGAAGAGGCGGTGCGCCAGCAACTGCGCCGCTACGAGGCGCGGCTGCGCGAGTTCATGCAGGATCTCGACGAAGGCATCGCGGTCGTCACGCCGCACGGCGGCGTGCAGTTCATCAGCGAGTCGGGCCGCCGCGTGCTCGGGCTCGCGCCCGACGAAGCGCTCGGCGAGGTGCTCGACTATTGCTCCGAGGCCGATCGCGACCGGCTCGTCGCGCAACTGCGCGATGCGCCGTCCGCGTATCCATCCGCGCCGCAGCGCTACCGGATCGTGCGGCGCGATGGCTCGACGTGCTGGCTGCGCATCCTGTGCCGGCAGGTCGAGATCGAGGACGATCTCGACGGGCTGCTCGTGCAGTTCCGCGACGTGAGCGACGAAGTCGCGATCGAGGACGCCCGCCGCGCCGAAGCACGCATGCTCGAACACGCGGGCCGTTACAACGCGATGGGCGAGATGGCGAGCGTGATCGCGCACGAGCTGAGCCAGCCGCTCGCGGCCGTGCGCAATTTCATCGAGGGCGCGGTGCAGCGGTTGAACGGGCGCGGCGCGATCGACGACGCGATCTGGGGGCTGCGCAGCGCGGACCGTCAGGCCGAGCATGCGGCGCTGATCATCAAGAGCGTGCGTGAGTTCATCGTGAAGCGCGAGCCGGTCGTCGCGCTCGCCGACCTGCGCGACATCCTTGCGGACGTCGCGTATTTCATCGAGCTGCGCGCGAAGGAGGCTGGCGTGACGGTTGCGATCGTGCAGGCCGATGCGCCGCTGCCGATCCGCTGCGAGCGTGTGCTGATCGGGCAGGTGATCCTGAATCTCGCGTTCAATGCGATCGAGGCGTTCGCCGGTTGCGAACGTGTGCCGCGCACGCTGACGCTCGGCACTGCGAACGTGGCCGGGCATGCGGAGCTGCGTGCGATCGACAACGGCCCAGGCATCGCGGCCGGCGCGCACGACCGGCTGTTCGACGGCTTCTCGTCGTCGAAGGCTGGCGGCAACGGAATCGGGCTGTCGCTGTGCAAGAGTATCGTGACGCGCCACGGCGGCCGGATCGGCGCGAGCCCGGCCGAGGGCGGCGGGCTCGACTGCCGCGTGACGCTGCCGCTCGCCGGGAAGCACGCGTAGCCGCTGCGTCGCGTCACGGCCGGGCAGCGACGCGCGGCGCACGATCAGCGCCCCAGCGCCCGCGCGGTCTGACCGCCGATGCCGAAGTCGGTGTTCGGAATGTCCTTGATGATCACGCGCGTGGCCTGCAGCGGTGCATCGAGCACGTTCGCGCCGGCGTCGGACAGCGCGGCGATCAGCGCGCGCTTCTGTTCATCGGTGCGGCCGGCGATCAGGATCGCGACGATCACGGGCAGCGACGGCGGTGCGCCGTCCGCGGCGCTGCGGCCGCCGAGGCCGATGTGCGTCGCGGGCAATTCGGTCAGCAGCACGCGCACCGATTCGATCGGTGCGCCGATCGAATCGACGGTCGCACCGGTCAGCCGGGCAATCAGTTCGGCCTTGCGGGCATCGTCATGGCCGGCCGGCAGGAAAACTTCGAGTGTGGGCATGGTCGTCCGGAAAGGTGAAGGTGACCGGTTCACCTTTGCGCTTGCAGCGGTGAAGGTGAACCGGCCGTGGCTTACAGCAGGAAGCCGATTGCGCTGAGCGCTTCGGTCGAGTCGATCAGGCGCACGACCTTTTCGGCGATCCGCATCTCGCCGTCGGCGTCGACGTGCAGCTTGTGCGTAACGTCGGCCGCGAACAGCGTCGCGACGCCGCGCTTGTACGCGACGACGACCTGCGCCGATTTCAGTTCGACGGTGTCGGCGCTGCCGCTTTCCAGCGTGAAGCGCGACACGGTGCGCACCGTGCGCGCTGCGTCGGTCGCCGACGCCGAATAGCCGGACACCATCCGCTGCACGCGCTTCTCGCGCATGTCCTGGTCGTCGAACACGTAGTTCAGCGTCGCGGCGAAGTCGGTCGCGTCGGGATCGATCGGCACCACGTAATGGCCGGCCGGCTCCCACAGGTCGAGCCATGCGCGATAGTCGCGGCGGTCGAGCATCTCGGCTTCGCGCCACACGAATTCGACCGCGCGGGCGAAGGTCTGCTCGGAAAAGAGGGCGTTGCGGTCGTCCATTATTGTTGCTCCATCATCTTGCGCCATTGCTGGTAGGCCTCGCGCATGCCGGTCTCGTCGGTCGCATGCGCGGTCTTTTCGCCGTTTGCGGCGGTCGTCTCGCGGTTCAGCCCGCGATTCACGAGGATCGGCACGTCGGGGCCCGCGTGCGCGCCGCGTTGGACGCGTTCCCACGCTTCCGCGTCGTCGGGGCTGCCGAAGCCGAACGGGCCCTGGAAGTGCTCGTGAATGCGCAACCGCTCGCGGTTCGCTTCGTCGGGGCCGCCGTCCATCGCGAGCGCGACGTGGCGGATCTCGGTTTCGTTCGCGGCGATCGGCCGCAGCACGCGGAAGAACGCCATCGACAGCGCGAGGTTCGGGAACAGGTTCAGGTTGAAGCCGACGCCCATCAGCGAGCGCACGATGCGGCGCACTTGTTCCGGCGTGTGGCGCTCGGCGAGCTTCGCCGCGAGCGGCGCGAAGCGCTCGGGCAGCGGCGCACCGTCGTCTTCGTCGAGGTCGATCAGCTCGGGCATCAGCACCGCGAGGCTGTGGCCGTTGCCGAGCCCGCGGCAGAACGCGTCCTCGCTCGTCATGAAGCTCGTGATCGCGGCGGCCGTCTCGTCGTCGATCGACTTCATCCACGACTTGTGCACGACCGGGAAGTGATAGAGGTCGGTCGTGTTCTCGAGCTGGATCTTCCAGTTGCCCTTGAACTTGAACTTGTGCTCGCCGTTCGCCTTGATCGGGTAGCCGGCGCCCTGTTTCATGAACAGGTCGATCCACGGCTTCGCACCGCCGAGGAAATCCTCGAGCGATTCGATGTCGTCGTTGAAGCTCGCGAAGATCAGCCCCTGGTACACGCCGACGCGCAGCTTCACGAGCGGCAGGTCGCCTTTCTCGCACACGCCTTCGTAGCCGTCGCCGTACGGCAGCGCGCGCAGCGTGCCGTCGAGTGCGTACGACCAGCTGTGATACGGGCACGTGAAGCCCTTCGCGTTGCCCTTGTGCGATTCGCATACGGTCGCGCCGCGATGGCGGCAGCGGTTCTGCAGCACGTTGATCTCGCCGGTCTTGTCGCGCACGACGATCACCGGCTGGCGGCCGATCGTCGTCGTGATGAAGTCGCCCGGGTTCGGCAGCTCGCTTTCGTGCGCGACCCAGATCCAGGTGCGGTAGAAGATGCGGTCGAGCTCGGCTTCGAACAGCGCGGGATCGTGATACATCGCGGGCGCGATGCGGTCGGGCTGCGCGAGACCATGCAACGCGCTGGTGTCGATCGTCTGGTAGGAAATGTCGCTCATCGTCGTGTGGGGGAAAGAGTCGCGAAATCGGGCCGCGTCGCGCGCGGCATTGAGGACTCAGTCTCGTCTTCCGCCATATATCCGTCAAATTGATCTAAAATTGGTTGATCAATAAATACGGCAAATGATGGAGGCTCCGATGACATCGGTCGATCATCTCGATCTGAACCTGTTGCGCGTATTCCAGGCGATCGTCGAGGAACGCAGCCTGACGAAGGCCGGCGAGCGGCTCGCGCTGTCGCAGCCGGCCGTCAGCTATTCGCTCGGCCGGTTGCGCACGCTGTTCGACGATCCGCTGTTCGTGCGTACGCGCTCGGGCATGCAGCCGACGCCGGTCGCGCTCGAGCTCGCGGGCATCGTCGGCAAGGCGCTCGACATGGTGCGCGTGGCGCTGCGCTACGCGGAGCGCTTCGATCCGGCCACCAGCACGCGTACGTTCCGGCTGTCGCTGTCGGATGCGGGCGAGATGGCGTACCTGCCGGCGATCTGCCAGGCGCTGCGCGAGCGCGCGCCGCGCGTGACGCTGAGCGTGCAGCCGCTGCCGGTGGAGGAGATCGAGGAAGCGCTGCGTGCGAGCCGGCTGGATTTCGCGATCGGCAACCTGCCCGAACTGATGCCGCGCACGCGCCACCAGGTGCTGTTCGAGGAAACCTATGTGTGCATGACGGGCCGCCGGCGCGGGTTGCCGAGCGGCGCCGCGCTGAGCCTCGACCAGTTCGTGCGCGCGGCGCACGTCAACGTGAAGTCGGTCGAGCACAGCCACCACGCGCTCGACGATGCGCTGCGCACGCAGGGCGTGGGCCGCAACATCGCGCTCGAAGTGCCGCACTTCGTCGCGCTGCCGAGCGTGCTGTCGGTCACCGATCTCTATGCGACGCTGCCGAAGCGGCTCGCGCAGATTCTGAACCGCGACAATGCGTTTCGCCTGTATGACCTGCCCGTCACGTTGCCGCCCGCGCCGGTGACGATGCACTGGCACGAGCATTTCCATGAGGACGAGGGCAACGCGTGGATGCGCACGCTGCTGGTCGAGCTCGTCGAGCGGTTCGATGACGCGTGATCCATGAGGCGGAGGGCAATGCGTAGGTGGGCGCGTTGTCGGCGGAGATCGGGGAGCGATTGGGCGACTCGTGGCCCCACGAGGTGAGGGCAACGCATGGATGCGCACGCTGCTGATCGAGTTCGTCGAGCGGTTCGACGATGCGTGACCGATGGGGACGAAGGCAACGCGCGGGATGCGCACGATGCTGGCCGAGCTCGTCGGTCGTTTCGACGACGCGTGACCCATGAGGCGGAGGGCAATGCGCGGAGGTGCGTTGCTGGCCGCGTGTGTCGAGCCATTCGACGGCGCGAGACGTCCTGAACGGGCGTTGCTCGTGCCGCGCGCGTCAGTGATCAGAGATCCAGAACGAGCACCGCCGAACGCGCACGCGACACGCAGCAGCAGATCACCGTGTTGCTCGCGCGCTCGGCCTTGCTGAGACAGTGATCGCGATGATCGGGCTCGCCATCGATCACAGGCACCATGCAGGTGCCGCACACGCCTTCGCCGCATGACGTGTCGACCTCGATGCCGATGCGCGCGAGCGCGTCGACGATCGATGTGTCGGGCGTGACGCGTACCGATTGCCCGCTGCGCTGCAGACGCACTTCGAAGCCGTCGGCCGGGCCGGCGCCCGCATCGGCGGCGGCCGGTTCCGCCGCGAAGCGTTCGAGATGGATCGAATCGTCGGGCAAGCGCGTCGCGGCTGCCGCGACGACCGCATCCATGAACGGCCCCGGGCCGCACGTATAGACGTGGGCGTGCGCGTCGACCGATTCGGCGCAGCGGCCCAGCTCGGCCGCGAGCGCGTCGGGCTCGATGCCGTAGTGGAACGTCACGTGCGATGCGAACGGCTCGGCCGACAGTTCGTCGACGAAGGCCGCATGCTCGCGGCTGCGGGCGAAATAGTGCAGCCGGTAACGCGCGCCGCGCTGGTGCAGCGCATACGCCATCGACAGCAGCGGCGTGATGCCGATGCCGGCCGCGATCAGCACGTGCTCGCTCGCGTCATCCGTCAGACGAAACAGGTTGCGCGGCGCGCCGATCGACAGCTCGGCGCCGACCTGCACGTCGTCGTGCAGCGAACGCGAGCCGCCGCGCGACTGCGCTTCCTTCTTCACCGCGAACAGGTAGCTGCCGCGTTCGTCGGGGTTGCCGCACAGCGAGTACTGCCGCGTGATGCCGGACGGCGCGGTCACATCGATATGGGCGCCCGGTTCGTATGCGTCGAACGGCTGGCCGTCGACGCGCGAAACCCGGAAACAGCGGATGTCCTGCGCCGCGTCGATCAGCGCGTCGATCCGGACTTGGTGGCGGTTCGCTTGCATGGGGAAATCCGTGGGGTAGGGGAAACGCGGCGCGGCAGACACCGCGCCGTCATGCGATCGAGAATAGGGATGGGCATCGCATAAATCAAATCGATTAAAAAGCGATGCCTGAATCAGTGGGATGGATGATGGTCGGGCGACGGAATGCGCTCGACGTTCAGCGCGCGGCGATCGGATTGCCCGCTTCGGCCGCCTGCGGTGCCGCTGCCGACGCATGGCCACGTTCGCGATCGAGGCTGCGGCGATAGTGCCGGCACCCTGCGGCGAGCAGCAGTGCGGCGAGCGTGGCCGCCGCGACGTTGACGATCGACATCGAATGGCCGACCGCCGCCGGCGCGCCGAACACGCGATCGGTGAACAGCGCGACGACGGTCGTGCCGATCCCGAGCGCGATCAGGTTCGACACGAGCAGGAACAGCGCGGAGATTTGCGCGCGCATCTGGTTCGGCGCGAGCGTCTGCATCGCGGCGGTCGACGTCGGCATCGGGAACGACGCGAAGAACATCGCGACGACGAGCATTGCAAGCGACGCGGGCAGCGAGTCGAGCTGCGTGAACAGCGTCGCGGGGATCACCATGCACGCGGCGCCGATCGCGCCGGCACGCATCGGTGCATCGTGGCGGCCGCGCCGCAGCAGCCAGTCGTTGAGCCAGCCGCCGCAGAACACGCCGGCCGTGTTCGCCACCAGCAGCACGATGCCGAGCGTGTAGCCGGCTTCGACGGCCGTCATCCCGAAGTGGCGGATATAGAACGCGGGCGTCCAGCTCAGCAGGCAGTACAGCGTCATCGCGTAGAACGAGAAGCCGAGGTAGTGGCACGTGAAGGTCGCGCGATGCGTGCCGACGAAGCGCAGCGAATCGCGCATCGACACGCGCCGCACGGCGCCCGAGCGATCCTGCGCGAGCCCCTTGCGCTGCGGGTCGCGCACGGTCGCGGCGAACAGCAGGGCGACCAGCAGCCCGGGCAGCCCGACGATCAGGAACGTGACCTGCCACGCATGCACCTGCCCGACCACCGGCAGCGTGAATGCGCTCGCATGCTTGAGCAGCGCGATCACGTAGCCGCCGATCAGGAACGCGATGCCGCCGCCGATGAACGAGCCGAGCGAATACACGGCGATCGCGCGCCCGAGCTTCTCCTTCGGGAAGTAGTCGGCGAGCATCGAATACGCGCCGGGCGACAGCGCGGCCTCGCCGACGCCGACGCCCATCCGTGCGATGAACATCTGCGCGAAATGCTGGCTGAGCCCGCACGCGGCGGTCGCGACGCTCCACAGCGCAATGCCGAGCGAGATGATCCGCGGGCGTGCGTAGCGATCGGCGAGATACGCGACGGGCAGCCCCATCACCGCATAGAACAGCGAGAACGCGAAGCCGTTCAGCAGGCTGAACTGCGTATCGGACAGGTTCAGGTCGCGCTTGATCGGCTCGATCATCAGCACGAGGACCTGGCGGTCGACGAACGAAAAGATGTACGCGAGCATGCAGATGACGACGACATACCATTCGTACGTATAGCGCTTGCCGTCGGCAGCGCGGGCCGTGGATGCGGACATGCGGATTCTCCAGGAGCGGGCGGTGGAAACGCGCGGCAGCGGCCTTGCGGGCCGGGCGCCGTCGCGGCACGAAAGCGTGCGGGGGGCACGTGTCGGAGACGCAGCGTAGTCGGCCAATTTCGGCCGCCATAGCCGGAGTGACAGCCGCGCCACACGGGCATTTACCGACCCGGATAAAGAAAACACCAGGGGCGCGCGCGCCGGCCGCCGCGCGGTGCGCTTGCGGCGGGGCGCGCACGCATCATGCGGCGCATCTATAAGCGTTATAGAGCGCATTGCGTCGACGTCCGAAATTGTCGTTCCTAGACTCGGCCCGGTTTTGATCGGCAGCGTTGGCCCTTCGCGGCGAACGCGCTTCACTCCACGCGGCGCGAGGCCGACAGGCGCCGGAAACTCTACGGGACGACGACGATGAACCAACCGAACGGGCGGGCCGACCGGCTTGCCGTACCGCTTGCCGCGCTGCTTGCCTGCGCGGCGCTGCCCGCCTTCGCACAGTCGAGCGTGACGCTCTACGGCCGCATCGACACCGCGATCGAATACGCGAACGCCGGGCCGAACCACGTGACGCGCATGGGCAGCGGCAACCTGTGGGCGTCGCAGTGGGGGCTGAGGGGCGTCGAGGATCTCGGCGGCGGCTATGCGACGATCTTCAAGCTGGAAGACGGCTTCAATGCGGGCAGCGGTGCGCTGTCGAACAGCAGCGCACTGTTCGGCCGCGAGGCGTGGGTCGGCATCACGGGGCCGTTCGGCGGCGTGCAGTTCGGCGAGCTCTACACGATCCTGCACACGACGCTCGTCACGTACAGCCTGCCGGGCCTCGGCGCGGGGCTCGCGTGGGGTAACGCGACCAACAACTTCGTCGGGCCCGCGTTCCTGCGCGTGCGCAACTCGATGCGCTATACGTCGCCGCGCTACGCGGGCTTCATGCTGCGGGCGATGGCCGCGCGCGGTACCAACGGCGCGGCCGGACAGCCGGCGACGCTCGGCGATACCTACGGCGCGGGGCTCAACTACGTGCGTGGCGGCCTGTCGGTCGACGTCGACTACATGCAGCAGAAGTTCAGCCCGGTGGCCGCGTCCGCGCTCGGCAGCTCGAGCCCGGCCGCGAACGGCAACTACACGCTGGGCGCGATTTCGTACGATTTCAGCGTCGTGAAGGTGGCCGCGCTGTACATGCGCCATCGCGGCGGCCCCGACGTCGCGACCGCGATCGACAGCCAGAGCGCGTATCCGCACAGCGACATCATGGAGCTGAGCGCGACGGTGCCGATCGGGCGTGCGTCGCTGCTGCTGAGCGTCGGCCATTACCGCAAGGTCGCGGACAGCGACGGCAACGCCGATTCGTATGGCATCCGCTTCGACTATCCGCTGTCGAAGCGCACGGTGCTGTACACGGGCGCCGCGATGGTGCGCAACGGCGCGCATGCGCGCTTCGTCGTCAACGGCGCGGCCGGTGGCGGCGTCGCGGTCGCGAAGCCGGGCGCGACCGCCAGCTCGATCGTCGCGGGCATCCTCACGGCGTTCTGACCGGCCCGTGCCGGTGCCCGCTCGCACTGCGTGCGCCGCTCGCGGCGTTCGCGTCGTTATGCGCAGGCGGGCGGCTGCGGCGCGAGCCATGCGTCGAACGGCGCCAGCTCGCCGATGTTGAACAGTTCGAGCAGCAGCGCGCGCAGCCAGCGATGGCCGGGGTCGGCGTCGAAGCGCCGGTGCCAGTACGCGTTGACCGCCCATTCGCTTGCGCCGGCGATCTCGTACAGCGTGCACGGCTGCCGCGCCGCAAACGTGATCGCGATCGTCTCCGGCAGGATCAGCGCGTAGTCGCCATCCTGCAGCAACGCGGGCACCACCATGAAATCGGGTAGCGCCGCGCGCACGCGCGGCATCAGCCCGTGCCGCTCCAGCAGCTGCATCGATTGCGGATGCGACGTGACCGCGACGAAGCGCAGCGCGTCGGGCGCTTCGCCATCGAGCACGTAGTCGTCGGGCAGCGCGACGCGCTGCGCGGTGCGGCGCGGCATCAGCAGCACGCAGCGCTCGTGCAGCAGCGCGGCGCGCTGGAAATGGCTCGACGCGTCGGCGAAATGCCCGAGAGCGAAGTCGATGCGCCCCGATTCGAGCGCGACGTTGAGCTGGCATTCGTCGACGTGCAGCGTCTCGATCACCGCACCCGGCGCGCGACGGGCGAATTCGGCGAGCAGCGTCGGCAGGAACGCGCTCGCCGCGAAATCGCTCATGTGCAGGCGGAACACGCGCTGCGTGCTGTCGGGCGTGAAGCGCGAGCCTTCGTCGAGCACGTCCTGCAGGATCGCGAGCGCCTTGTCGACCGACAGCGCGAGCCGCTGCGCGCGCGGCGTCGGCTCGACGCCGGTGCCGGTGCGCACGAACAGCGCGTCGCGGAACATCAGCCGCAGCCGGCCGAGCGCATAGCTGACGGACGGCTGCGTGACACCGAGCCGCAGCGCCGCGCGGCCGACGTGCCGCTCCTCGTAGACCGCGCGAAACGTCTTCAGCAAGTTGAGATCGAGATCCTGCACGCGCAGTTCGGACGGGTCGCCGTCGTGCGGCGCGGATTCGACGCGGGCCGGGGCCGCCGGGCGGCCGGTTGCGGAGTGCGTCATCGGGGTTGCCTCGCGGTGACGGAAGGCGCGTGGCCGTAACGCCGCGCATACGCCTTCGCGAAATGGCCGAAGCCATGGATGCCGTGCGCGATCAGCACGTCGGTCACGCTGCGCGCGTCGCCGCGTTGCAGCGCCGTGTGCACGGCGGCGAGCCGGCGTTCGCGCACGTAGGCGGCCGGCGTGGTGTGCAGGAACGCACGAAAAGCGTGCTGCAGCGTGCGTGGCGCGACGCCCGAGACCGCCGCGAGCGCGGCGAGTGCGAGCGGTTCGCCGAGGTGCGCCTCGACGTGATCGCACGCGCGACGCACGTGGGCCGGCAAGGGCGGCGTGCCGCGCGCGAGCGCATCGCTGTACGAATGCGGCAGGTGCGTGAGCAGCAGCGACATCAGCCACGCGGTGAGGTCGGCGCCGAAGGTCGTCGCGGCCGTGCCGATGCCCGGCTGCGCCCCGAGCCGGCACAGGTATTCGAAGGTCGGCAGCAGCAGCGCGGCGCCCGCGCCGGCGCCGCCGGCCGCGAGATCGAACTGCAGCGGCCGCGTGAGCGTGGCCTGCAGCATGTCCTGCAGCTTGCGTTCGAGCGCGCCGCGTTCGAGCCGCAGCACGAGGTTGCGGCAATCGGGGCTCGTGCTCAGGCGGCTCGCGAGTGCGGGCGACGACACGGTCAGCTCGCCGGGGCCGGCGCGTGCGACGACGCTGCCGGCCTGCAGCTCGCAGGCACCCGCAAGCGTCAGCCGGAACAGGAAGTGATCCGTATCGCCGCCGAAATCGATGCGCGTTTCGCGGCCGTAGCAGAGTTCGAGCAGCGCGCCGTGATGCAGCGTCACCTCGTACAGCTCCGCATGAAACGGATCGCGGCTGCGCGAGGCCATCCGGTGCGGCCCGAGCCGGTGCGCGACCGCGCGTTCGACATCGTCGGGGGCGTGCAGCGTGCCGAGCCGGTTCGGCGCATGGCGGGACAGGGCGATATCCATTCACGGACCTCGTAGCGGATGCAGGGGCGCAGCGGCAGGCGCATCGCCGCGATTGCGTTGCGCGAACGGGCGTGCCGTTGCGCGTTTTGAAGCGACGCGGCGGGGGCCGCCGCGTAGTCTCGACAACACTCAATCACCGGGAGAAGACGATGAAGGTATGTGTTCTGGGCGGCGGCCACGGCTGCCATGCGGCGGCCATCGACCTGCTCGAGAAGGGCCATGACGTGACGTGGTGGCGGCGCGACCGCGAGCCGCATGCGCGGCTGCGCGAACTCGGCGTGCTGAACGTGACCGACTATCGCGGCAAGCGCACGGTGCCGCTCGGCGATGCGCCGGGTGCGATCCGCCTGACCGGCGATCTCGCGGCCGCACTGCGCGGCGCGCAACTCGTCGTGGTGCCGCTGCCTGCCACGTCGCACGACGCGCTCGCGGCGCAGGTCGCGCCGTTGCTGGAGGACGGCCAGGTCGTATTCCTGCCGCCCGGCACGTTCGGCAGCTTCGTGTTCGCGCAGGCGGCGGCCGACGCCGGCAACCGTTCGCGCGTCGCATTCGCCGAGACGGGCACGTTGCCGTACCTGGTGCGCAAGCATGGCGACAACGACGTCGTGATCAGTGCCTACGCGACGCGCTTGCCGACCGGCATGTTTCCGGCGAATGCCGCCGGTTGGGCGTTCGACGTGCTGCGCGCGGGCTATCCGTCGGTCGAGCCGGTCGAGGATGCGTTGTCGGGCGCGTTGATGAACGCGGGGCCCGTGATCCATCCGCCGCTGATCCTGATGAACGCCGGACCGCTCGAACACTTCGACGCATGGGACATCCACAACGAGGGCACGCAGCCGTCGATCCGTCGCGTGACGAACGCGCTCGACGCCGAACGCATCGCGGTGCGCGAAGCGCTCGGCTACCGCGCGCCGCATTTTCCGCTCGCGGATCACTACGCGGCCGAAGGCGACGAATGGATGTACGGGCGCGGCGCGCACGGCAAGCTGACCGATAGCGGCGACTGGCGCGAGAAGATCGATCTGCGCACCCATCGCTACATGCTCGAGGACACCCGGCTCGGGCTGTCGTTCATCGTGTCGTGCGGGCGCTGGGCCGGTGTGCCGACGCCGGTCGCGCAGGGGCTGCTGAGCATCGCGAGCGCGGTCTCGGTGCGCGACCTGTATGCGGAAGGGCGCACGCTGGAGCGGCTCGGGATCGCGGCGTTGTCGACGAGCGCGATGCGTGCGCTGCTCGACAACGGCGTCGCGGGAGTTTCGGCATGAGCGCGGCCGCCGAGGTGACGCGCGTGCATGTGCTCGGTGCGGGGCGCATGGGGCAGGGGATCGCGCTCGTGTTTGCCTTTGCCGGAATCGACGTGACGCTGATCGACTTCAAGCGGCGCGATGCGGCTGGCCAAAGCGCGTTCGACGATCGCACGCGCGACGAGATCGCCAGGCCGCTGCACGCGCAGGTCGCGCTCGGCCGTATCGATGCCGCGCAGGCCGATGCGGTCGTCGCGCGCATCGCGCTCGTCTCGCGGGAAGGCGCGGCGGAGGCCGTGCGCGATGCAGCCGTCGTGTTCGAGGCGCTGCCCGAAGTGCTCGACGCGAAGGCCGACGCGCTGCGCTGGCTCGGCGAGCATGTCGATGCGCGCGCAACGATTGCGTCGACCACGTCGACGTTCGTCGTCACCGAATTGCAGCGCCATGTCGCGCATCCGGAGCGGATGCTGAACGCGCACTGGCTGAATCCCGCGCTGCTGATGCCGCTCGTCGAGATCAGCCGTAGCGATGCGACCGACCAGTCGGTGGTCGGCGCGCTTGCCGCGCTGCTCGAACGCGTCGGCAAGAAGCCGGTGATCTGCGGGCCGGCGCCCGGCTACATCGTGCCGCGCATCCAGGCGCTCGCGATGAACGAGGCAGCGCGGATGGTCGAGGAAGGTGTCGCGAGCGCGGAGGACATCGACACGGCCATCCGCACCGGCTTCGGCCCGCGTTTCGCGGTGCTCGGGCTGCTCGAATTCATCGACTGGGGCGGCTGCGACATCCTGTACTACGCGTCGAAGTATCTCGCCGGCGAGATCGGCCCGCGCTTCGCACCGGCCGCGAGCGTCGTACGCAACATGGAAACCGGGCGCGACGGCGTGCGCACGGGGACCGGCTTCCACGACTATGCGAACGTGGATGTGCCCGCGTACATGCGGCAGCGGCTCGGCGAATTCGCGCGGCTGCTCGATCATCTCGGGCTGGCGCCGGCGTTCGACGGGGCGCGGCGCAACCCGGACGCGTAGCCCGGACGTCGCAGACGCGTGAGCTTGCGGTGCCACGAAAGCGCGCACGTGGCACCGTGAACCGGCGGGTCGCTCGCCCGTCGGCAAAGGCACGGGCGTGGCGGCCGGCACGGGCCGCGCGCTCATGCCGCCTCGCCGCGCGAGTCGGCGGCCGGGGCGGTACGCGTCTCGCGCATCACGCACAGCGTCGCGACGGTCACGAGGCCGAGCGCGATGAGGAACAGCGACACGGGCCACGACGCGTGATAGTGCGCGAGCAACGCCGTCGCGATCAGCGGCGACATCCCGCCCGCGAAGATCGATGCGACTTCATGCCCGAGCGCGACGCCCGAGTAACGCACCTCGGTGCTGAACAGTTCGCCGACGAGCGCGGGCAGCGTGCCGATCATCGCGCCGTGACTCACCGCCGTACCGACCGTGAGCGCGAGCCACACGAGCGGCGTCACGCGTGTGTCGAGCAGCCAGAAGAACGGGAACGCGCACACGACGAGGCTCAGCGCGCCGATCAGGTACACGGGCTTGCGGCCGATCCGGTCGGACAGCCGGCCCCACGCGAGCATCGCCCCCATCTCGACGATCATCGCGATCATCACGCCGGTCAGCATCACGCCGTTCGGAATGCCGACGTACTTGCCGTAGACGAGCGAGAACGCGAGGAAGATGTACGCGCCGCCGTTCTCGGCCACGCGCAGCCCCATCGCGAGCAGGATTTCCTTCGGGTGGCGACGGACGCATTCGACGATCGGCAGATGCGTGTGCGCGCCGCGCTTGCCGGCCTGCTCGAAGTCGCGGCTTTCCGGCAGATGGCGGCGGATATAGATGCCGATCGCGAAGATGACGATGCTCGCGAGGAACGGCAGCCGCCAGCCCCACGTGCGGAACGCGTCGTCGGGCAGCGCCTGCGCGGCGAGAAACGCGGCCGACGACAGCACGAAGCCGCCCCCCACGCCGAGCTGGCTCCACGCGGCGTAGTAGCCGCGCTGTTCCGGCGGTGCGTTTTCGCTGATCATCAGCACGCCGCCGCCCCATTCGCCGCCGGACGCGATGCCTTGCAGCAGGCGCAGCGCGACGAGCGCGGCCGGCGCCCACACGCCGACCTGCGCATAGGTCGGCAGCAGGCCGATCGCGAAGGTCGATGCGCCCATGATCAGCAGCGTCCACACGAGCGACGCCTTGCGCCCGTAGCGATCGCCGACGTGGCCGAACACGATTCCGCCGAGCGGCCGCGCGACGAAGCCGAGCGCGAAGGCTGCGAACGCGGCGAGGCTGCCTGCGAGCGGCGACGCGCCGGGCGGGAAGAACACATGGCCGAACACGAGCGCCGCGGCCGTGCCGTACACGAAGAAGTCGTACCACTCCATCGCGTTGCCGGCGACGGAAGCGATGACGATCCGGCGCAGCTGCCGGTCGGCGAGCGGCCGGGCGGCGCTCGGGAATTGCACGGTGTCGGTCGGGACCATGGCGGACTCTGAAGGGGAAGCGGGCGCGTGCCGTCTTTGCAGCACTGCGGGCTAGTGTTGTCGGCACCGTGTTCCCGGTCAAATCCGCAGAAAAAGGGGAGGGTCATCACTCCGGCTGATGATGGGCGGGCCGATGAGGCCGCATTCGCGTCCGGTCGATGCGGTGCGGCGCCCCCCGATACCCCGGGCTATCGGGGAAAACCGTATGGCCGCGTCGCGCGTCGCCACATCGTCAGCTTGCTTACGCAACGCATTCACGTCAGATCAAAACGCGCCGCGTCCAGCCGGCCTGCGTGCTTTCGTTTCTCTTGCGGGGCCATGCGGACTCCGTTCATTTCCTCTCCCGTCGCCTTCCATTCGATTTTCAACTGCGGCCTAGTTGAACATTTCATTTCTTGATGCGGTTGCGGCTGGATACCATCGAGCCACTGTCTAGACAAGCCGATCGGCGCGTATGGGCAGGATCAAAAAAAACACAACACATCGATAAACAGGTTTGGAGAGGAGGAGACGGAGATGGTGCGAATGAAGGGTGGGAAGACGTGCGCCGCAGGCGTGGGCGCAGCGGTCGCCATGCTGTTCGCCGGCGCCGCGCACGCGCAGTCGACGGTGACGCTGTACGGGATCGTCGACGCGGGCGTGACCTACACGAACAACGCGAAGGGCCATGCATTGTGGCAATTCACGGGCGGCAACGAATCGGGCCCGCGCTGGGGCTTGATCGGCACCGAGGATCTCGGCGGTGGCCTGAAGGCGAACTTCCGCCTCGAGAACGGCTTCAACGTCGCGAACGGCGCGCTCGGGCAGGGTGGCCGGATGTTCGGGCGTTCGGCGTGGGTCGGCCTGAGCGGCGCGAACTGGGGCGCGGTGACGCTTGGTCGCCAGTACAACTCGGTGCAGGACATCCTCGGCTCGCTGCAGATGAGCAGCTTCCTCGCGCAGTACTCGACGCACCCGTTCGACAACGACGACATCAACAACACGTTCCGTACCAACAACGCGGTGAAGTACGTGTCGCCGACGATCGCGGGCCTGCAGGCGAACCTCGTGTACGGCTTCTCGAACTCGACCGGCTTTTCGAACGACAACACGTGGAGCGCGGGCGTCACATACGTGAACGGGCCGCTCAACGCGGGGGCCGCGTATGCGCGCGTGAACCATCCGGCGGTCAGCGCGACCGGTGCTGTGGCTTCGGACAACTACTATCCGGCGTCGGCATCGCTGTTCGGTGCGCGCCTCGGGAACGCGATCCGCCAGCAGATCTGGGGCGCGGGCGGCAGCTACGCGATCGGGCCGGCGACGCTCGGCCTGCTCTATACGGGCTCGAACTTCGGGCAGGCAACGGGTGGCGCGCTGCGCTTCAACAACTACGAAGGCAGCCTGCGCTACATGGTGACGCCAGCGCTGATGGCCGCGGCCGGCTACACCTATACGCAGGTCGCGCGCGGCAGCGACAGCGGCCACTACCACCAGGTATCGGCCGGCGTGCAGTACCTGCTGTCCAAGCGCACCGACGTGTACGTGAACGGCTTCTACCAGAAGGCGTCGTCGGGTGTCGGCCAGGCGTGGATCGACGGCACCGACAGCGCGTCGTCGACGACGTCGCAGGTGGCGGTGGTGGTCGGCATCCGCCAGAAGTTCTGATGTTCTGACGCGTTCGCGCGTCTTCCGGAGGAGACACTCATGAAACTCAAACTGTTGCTGGCGGCGTTGCCGTTCGTCGGGATGTATGCCGGCGGCTCGCTCGCCGAGGCGCGGCCGCTGCTGTTCGGCTTGCCGTTCCTGCTCGTGTGGAACCTGATCTGGATGGCGGCAACCGCCGCGATCCTCGCGATCCTGTTCCGTCTCGACGAACGCGACGCAGCACGCGACGGCCGCCCGGGAGACGCGCGATGAACGCTTCGATCATCATCATCGTGGCGTTCGCCGTGTTCGCGCTCGCCATTGGCGTGATGGCGCGCCGCGGCCGCAAGCTCACGCTCGAGCAGTGGGCGGTCGGCGGGCGCGGCTTCGGTTCGCTGCTGACGTTCCTGCTGATGGCCGGCGAGGCGTTCTCGACGTTCTCGTTCCTCGGCGCGAGCGGCTGGACCTACAGCAAGGGCGTGCCCGCGTTCTACATCCTGACGTACGGCTGTCTCGCGTGCGTGATCGGCTACTGGATGCTGCCCGCGATCTGGCGCCACGCGAAAGCGCGCGGGCTCGTGTCGTTCGCCGACTACTTCGCGTCGAAGTACGACAGCCGCGCGATCGGCGTGCTGGTGTCGGTCGTCGCGGTGTTCGCGATGGTGTCGCTGCTGATGATTCAGCTGCGCGGGCTTGGCGTGATCGTGTCGGAGATGTCGTACGGGCTGATCCCGCAAGCGGCCGCGATCTGGATCGCCGCGACGCTGATGGCCGTCTACATGGTCGTGTCGGGCATTCATGGCTCGGCGAACATCGCGATCGTCAAGGACGTGCTGATCCTCGGCATCGCGATCTTCCTCGGCCTGTACCTGCCGATCCACTACTACGGTGGCCTCGGTGCGATGTTCGCGAAGATCGACGCCGTGCATCCGGAACTGCTTCGGATGCCGGAACATGGCTTCAACCTGAGCTGGTACAACTCGACGATCCTGCTCACGTCGCTCGGCTATTACCTGTATCCGCACGGCTTCACGGCGATCTACGTCGCGAAGGACGAGCGCGCGCTGCGCCGCAACGTGATCCTGATGCCGCTGTACCAGGTGCTGATCGCGTTCCTGTTCCTGGTCGGTTTCGCGGCCGTAATGACCGTGCACGGGCTCGAAGGCGCGCAGACCGATCTTGCGCTGCTGCGGCTCGTGAAGCAGACGTTCCCGGCGTGGTTCGTCGGCATCGTCGGCGGCACGGGCCTGCTGACCGCGCTGGTGCCGGGTTCGCTGATCATGCTGAACGCGTCGACGACGATCGCGCGCAACATCTACCGCGAAGGCTTCGCGCCGAACGCGACCGACCGCGAGGTGACGCGCGTCGCGCGAATCGCGCTGCCGATCTTCACGCTGGTGGTGGTCTACTTCGTGCTGCGCGGCGGCGCGACCTTCGTCACGCTCGCGATCTTCTCGTCGAGCCTGCTCACGCAGCTCGTGCCGATGCTCGCATCGAGCTTCCTGAAGCGACCGTTCGGCACGCGCGAAGGCGCATTCGCGGGCATTGCAGCCGGTGCGATTGTGATCGCGATGACGAACTACTATGGCGTGACGCTCGCGTCGCTGTTCCCCGGCGCGTCGAATACGCTGACGTCGATCAACCCCGGGCTCGTCGCGCTCGCGGTGAATGCGGTGGTGTTCATCGCGATCAGCGCGGGGCAGCGCAAGCTGAAGACCAGGGTCGCGGCGCCGGTCGGTTCCGCGTGACGGCTTTTCTGCATGACGCCGCGGCCGGGCCGCCGGGCTATCGGGCGGCAACACCATCAATCGAACGACAACAGGACACTGTGCGATGACTACCGAGGACAACCGGGCGGACAACCGCGAAGCGATCGACACCCTGATCGCGCATGGCTGCGTGATCACGATGGACCCGCAGCGGCGCGTGATCGAGAACGGCGCGGTCGCCGTGAAGGGCGATCGTATCGTCGCCGTGGGCGGCACCGATGAACTGCAGGCCCGTTACCGCGCCGCGCGCACGATCGACGCGCGCCGCAAGGCCGTGCTGCCGGGCCTGATCGATGCGCATGCGCACGCGGGCCACGCGATGCTGCGCACGATCGGCGGCGCGGATGGCGATGCGTGGTCGGCCGCGGCCGAGACGATCTACACGCGCGCGTCGGACGAGGCGTTCTGGGAAACCGAATCGCATCTCGCGGCGCTCGAACGGTTGAAGGCCGGCGTGACGACGGGCGTGTCGTTGCTCGGCGGCGGAAATTCGATCATGCGCGTCGACGATCCGGTCTATGCACGGCGCCATTGCGATGCGGTGGTGCGCACCGGCACGCGGTCGATCGTCGCGGTCGGCCCGTCGCGGCCACCCGCGCCGCGTGCGTACACGCGCCACACGCCGGACGGCAGCGACACGCGTGACATCGATTTCGACACGATGTACGACGTGTGCGAACGCATTATCGACGAATGCCACGGTGACGCCGACGGCCGGATCCGCATCGCGCTCACGCTGCCCGTGTACGGGCCCGAGCACGATCCCGAACTCGCGCAGTACGAGCGCGATTTTCGCGACCAGGCCGCGCGCTACGGCGCGCTGGCGCGCGGGCGCGGGCTGACCTTCACGCAGGACGGCCACCGCGCGGGCACGCTCGCGTTCGCGCATCGCGAGCTCGGGCTGCTCGGGCCGACGTCGTTCATGTCGCACAGCATCGACCTGACCGACGCCGACATCGCGGCGTGCGTCGAGACGGGCACCGCGATCGTCCACAACCCGAGCGCGATCATGTCGATCATCGGGCGCTGCCCGGTGCCCGAGCTGATCGATGCGGGCGTGACGGTGGCGATCGCGTCGGACGGCGCGGCACCCGATCGCGGCTACGACATGTTCCGCCACATGTGGCAGTGCATGCATTACCACCGCCGGCATTTCCGCGATCCGGACGTGCTGCCGCACGGCAAGGTGCTGGAGATGGTGACGATCGACGCGGCGAAGGCGCTGTCGGTCGATCACGAGGTCGGTTCGCTCGAAGCCGGCAAGCTTGCCGACCTCATCCTCGTCGACCTGTTCCGGCCGCACATGATGCCGATGAACATGCCCGTGTATCGCGTGACGTGTTTCGCGAATGCGGCCGACGTGTGCATGACGATGGTCGGCGGAAGGGTGCTGATGGAGGATCGGCGCGTGTTGTCGGTCGATGAGGAGGCGATTCTCGAACGGGTGAATGAAGTCGCGGCGATCACGATCGAGCGCGGCGGGTTGCGTCATTTGCTCGACGAGCCGAAGACGCTGTGGGGGCGCAGCCACTACTGATCGCTCATCGGGGTGCTGTCAGGGCGACGGCATGGCGGTGAGGCCGGCTGCGTTCGGTTCTGTGCCGCTTGTCACGGCGCGATGTGCGCGGTCAGGCGCTTGCGGCACCCGTTTCCAGCATCTGTTGCAGCACCTCGACGCCATGGCGTATCTCGTGCGGCGGCACGCAAGCGAAGCCGAGCAGCAGCCCGGACGCCGGTGGGTACCCGCGCGCGGTACGGGGTGCGTAGCACACCGAAAGCGGCAGCACGGACAGGTTTCTTTCGGCGGCCAGCCTGGCGAATTCGACGTCGTCCACCTTGCCCTTGAAGGCCAGCGCGATCTGCATGCCAGCGTTGAACGGGCCAGGCTCGAGGCCGCCGCCCAGGCGGATTCGCACCGCGTCCAGCAGGACCTGCCGCCGTTCGTCGTAGAGCGCCCGCGTGCGTTTGATGTGACGCTGGAAGTGACCCTCGGCGATGAAGTCGGCGAGCACGCGCTGCGGCATCGACGCCGTCCGGCGATCGATCAGCGCCTTGCCTCGTTTGAACAGATCCACGAGCGCGGGCGGCACGACGATATAGCCCAGTTGCAGGCCAGGGAACAGCACCTTCGAGAAGGTGCCGAGAAACAGCACGCAGCCCGATCGATCCATGCTCTGCAGCGATGCGAGGACCGGGCTGTCATAGCGGTATTCGCTGTCGTAATCGTCTTCGACGATCCAGGCGCCGTCGCGGCGCGCCCAGGCCAGCAGCTCCAGACGTCGCTGCAGACTCATGGTCGCACCCAACGGAAACTGATGCGACGGCGTGACGTACGCGAGCGTCGCATGCGGGAACCGATCGATGCCGTCGGCGACGCGCAGGCCATCCCTGTCCACCGGCACCGGGCACAGCTCCGCGCCGGCGGCGCTCAGGATGGCCTTGGCCCAGCGATAGCCGGGATTTTCCATCCAGACGGCGTCGCCCGCGTCCAGCAGCAGGGTCGCGATCAGGTGCAGCCCTTGCTGGGTTCCGGTCGTCACGAGAATTTGCTCGGGGTCGCACGTCATGCCGCGCGTGGCGCGCAGGCGCTCGGCCAGTGCCTGTCGGAGCGGCGCGAAGCCAGCCGGGTCGTCGATCATGTCCGGACGGCGCCGCCAATGGCACCCTTCGAGACGCGCCCATGTGGCGTAAGGAAAGATCTCCAGCGCCGGCAGGCCGGTCCGGAACGCATGGGTGCCGGTGTCCGTCGGCACGGTCGGGCGCTCGGGCGGCGCGTAGCGAAGGCCGCGCCGTGACGGCCGGCGATGCAGCGCGGGCGCGCCCGATCCCGTCACGGGGCGTGCTTCGGAACGATCCGCGGCAATCGGCAGCGCCGAACTCACGAAGCTGCCGCGGCCGACGTGCGCGACGAGATACCCGTCGAGGGTCAGTTGCTCGTAAGCGGTGACGATCGTCTGACGCGACACGCCAAGCGCGCTCGCGAGCACGCGCGACGGCGGCAATCGCATGCCTGCCCGGATCGCGCCGGACAGAATCGAGTCGCGCAACGCATCGTGCACCTGCACGAACAGCGGCGTTTTCAACGAGGTATCGAGTTTGATCTTGGGAAGGGGAATGGATTGCGGCATCGCGCTTCGATCCGGATTGGTCTGGTCAATGTCGCATAGGTTGGAACTGGTGGCAACCCAAGTTGTCCGCCTAGACTGAGCCGTATGTCGAACCAACCGAGTCCGCTCGTCCAGTCATGAATGATCCATTCCAGGTTTCCCGTGTCGACTTCCATCGCAACCCCGCTCGCGCGGCCTCGCCGGAAACGACGCGCTGGCAGGTCGAACACGTGCGTGCGTTGTTCGAGTTGCCGTTCAACGATCTGCTGTTCCGTGCGCACCAGGTTCATCGCGAACACCATGCACCCAACGCCGTGCAACGCGCCGCGCTGTTGTCGGTGAAGACCGGCGGATGCGCGGAAAACTGTGGGTACTGCTCGCAATCCGCGCACCACGACGCGGGGATCGAGGCCGGCAAGCTCATGGCGCTCGACGACGTGCTCGAGGCGGCGAGATCGGCACAGGCGCAGGGCGCGACGCGCTTTTGCATGGGGGCGGCGTGGCGCGCACCGAAGGATCGGGACATCGACGCCATCGGCGAGATGATTCAGGCCGTCAAGGGCCTGGGGCTCGAAACCTGCGTGACGCTGGGCATGCTGCAGCCGGAACAGGCACGACGTCTGAAGGGCTTCGGTCTCGACTACTACAACCACAACCTCGATACGTCGCCTCAGTTCTACGCCAACGTCGTCACGACGCGGACCTACGAAGATCGCCTGAACACGATCGCGCAGGTGCGTGCCGCGGGCATCAACGTGTGCTGCGGCGGCATTCTCGGCCTCGGGGAATCGCGCGCCGATCGCGTCGCGTTGATTGCCCAGCTTGCCGCGCTGGATCCTCACCCCGAGTCGGTTCCGGTGAACAACCTGATCCCGATCCCGGGCACGCCCCTCGGCGATGCGCAACCCGTGGATCCGTTCGAAATCGTGCGGACGGTGGCCGCGGCCCGCATCACGATGCCCGGGGCCGTCGTCCGCCTGACGGCGGGTCGCGAGAACATGAGCGACGCGGTGCAGGCGCTGTGCTTCTTCGCCGGTGCCAATTCGATCTTCCAGGGGGAGCGCTTGCTCACCACGGACAATCCGACGCTGGCGCGCGATCGCGCGCTGATGTCGACGTTGGGACTGGAGGAAAGCAATTGATCGATCGCGAGCCCGACTTTCGTATCGCGTATCTGGCCGATCATCCGTGGCTGATATCGGATGTGGCGCAATCGCAGCAGCGCGAATTCGGACATTTCGGTGCGGTTTCGATCGATGAACGGATGCGCCGGCTGGGTTCGGCCCTGAACACGAACAGCCTGCCCGTGTCGCTCGTCGCACTCGACGCGAGCGGCACGTTGCTCGGATCGGCCAGCCTGCTTGCACAAACGATCACTCACCCGCACCTCACGCCCTGGTTGTCCACGATGGTCGTGGCGCCTCGACATCGGCGACGGGGCATCGCATCGGCACTCGCGCTGCGTGCGCAAGCGGAAGCCGCGACGATGGGGTTTCGCGTGCTTCATCTCTTCACGGAATGCAGCGAGGCGCTGTATGCGCAGCTGGGATGGGCGCGCATCGAAGACGCGACGGTGGCCGGCAGGCCCGTCGTCGTGATGCGCGCGCGCGTGTCGTCGTTCAGCGGGTGAGTGTGGCGACCGCGCGGGTGAGCGTCTGCGCCTACGCGAGACTGCCGGGTGCCAGCCGCACCACCTTCGCCGGTGCAGCCCGGAACGTCGGGCTTTGCGCATCGTTGGCGATCATGTGAGGCGTCACGTCGTGCGCGGCCAACGCGTCCGCCGATGCCCAGCGCTCGATCAGCACAAAGCCGTTCTCGTCGTCGACGACGGGATGCAGGTCGTACTGGAGGCACCCGGGTTCTGCCCGAACCGTGGGTGCCAGCCGCTCATAGGCGGCAATCTGCTCGTGACGCTTGCCGGGAAGGGTTTGAATCGAGATGACGAGCAGCACCTCGCGTTCTTGGCTGCGGTTTTGATGATCGACTTCGTTCATGGCGACTCCTGGCTGGTGTGCGTAATGCCGACGAACAAGCGGGGTGCCGTAAACGCGAAAAGCCCCGTCGCTGCCGGCGGGGCTCCTGGTGCATGCAACCGCGACGACTACCGCGTGCGCATTCCGGACGACCCGCCGTTGGCGATGGTCGTCGTGGTAGTGACACTTGCGAGGGGAATCGGATCGCGCTGCATGAACGCAAGGTAACGCGATCGGCCGGGGCGCGTCAACCGCACCGGTTCTCGATCCATCGCGTCAGCGACGGTAGATGAATTCCAGATCGGTCGCTTCACCGACCTTGAAATCGTACGTGCCGACGCGCTGGAAACCGGCCTTCTCATAGAAGGCGATGGCCTTCGCGTTGCCCGACCACACGCCGAGCCAGATCGGGCCGGGGCGTTCCGTCGCCAGATAGTCCAGTGCGGTGTCGAACAACGCGCGCCCGGCGCCGGTTCCTTGCGTTCCCCGCCGAAGGTAGATCTGATGGATCTCGCCCGAACCGTCGGCGACTTCCGGGTGCGGGAGCTTGCACGGCCCCGCGTGGGCATACCCCACCAGCTGGCCGTCATCGCTTTCGGCGACCCACGTGCGACACTCGGGATCGTTGAGCTGGCCCGTGATCGTTTCGACCGAGTAGGTCGCGGCCTCGTACGCAGCCAGATCATTCGGCGGGTAGTCGATGCCGAATCCGTCGTGCAGAAAGGTCTCGCGAAACGTGTCGCGCTTCAGTTCGGCAAGCGGGATGGCATCGGACAGGGTGGCAACGCGGATCAACATGGAGGAGGGTTCGGTTCGTCGGTTGGGCAGACAGTTTATCCCGGGTGACGAGAGGTTTGCGATCGTCTGGTTGACCTGCGTGCGCGGCGTGCAAAGGGCTTTTGCGCTCGACCTTGATCACCCGCACTGCATTCATGCGGATGCCGGTGGTTGACCGCCGACGGACATGCTAGGATTTCCGACAAATAACTTCGGAGACTGCCATGCCGTTCATCTGCGAAAACGTTGAATGCCGCGCCGTGCTCGCGCGTGGGCAGGTCAGGCCCCATCAAGAGGACGGGGGCTGGTGCTTCTACTGCCCGGATTGCAAAGCCAGGAACGAGTTGATGCATGTCGACGGGGCCGGCGGCGCTGTCGAGCTGGTTCAGCCGGAGCGAGCCAGCCCTCCGCATAAGGTCGTTGCGACGGCTCGACCGCTGGAGGATGGCAAATACGCGGCGCAGTTGAGCGTTCAGCGGGCGCTCGCCGTGAGAGGAACGTACGCGGCCGAAGAGCACTGGGATCAGCTCGGTGTATTCGGCGACGAACAGGAAGCCGTCGCGCACGCGAAGTCGTTCGCCACCGACCTGTTGCAGCGAGCGGCATAGTCACCCCATTCGATGCTGACAGCCCGTGCATGTCGCGATCGTTCGCGACATGTGTCATCGCTTGTCCAGCACGGCGATACAGTCGATTTCCACGAGGAAGTCCGGATTCGGCAATGACGCCACGATAGCGGTACTTCGGGCCGGGAATTTCCCGGCCTGGAAGTATCCCGCGTAAATGCGGTTCATCTCCTTGAAGTCTTCACGCCGCACCAGCATCACATCCACCTTCACCACGCGATCCCATCCCGTGCCCGCGGCCTTGAGGATGCCCGTGACGTTCTCCATCGCCTGATTCATCTGTCGGCTGAAGTCGCCGACGGCGAGCTTGCCGTTCCGGTCATAAGCGGGAATGCCCGAAACGAACAGAAGATTGCCGGCTCTGACGGCCGGGGCGAGCGGTACGGGGATCGTGTACTGGTCGGCGGCCTGCACATATTCCAGCGGTGCTCGTGCGGAAGCGGCTTGCTGACCGATGGGGGGCGTGCAGCCGCATAGAAGGAGGCCGGATCCGATGAATCCGGCAACAAGGCAGCGCGTTCGCATCGTGTTTTCTCCCGGGACCGATCCTGTGCGCGATCCGGCAGTGGGGACGCTGCGAGACAGCGGATCGTGAACTCCTCCAAACAGTTTAGGAAATCGAAGCACGAACGGTTAGGCCCGCCGTGCGGGATGGCTTCGTATCGCGAAGCACGGATTGCCGGCGCGCCGTTTGTCCTACGAAAAAGCCGCCTGAAGATCGGCGCCGACAAGTCGAGAAAGTGAAGAAGGGGCGTCGTGCATTCGCGCACGACGCCCCTTCGCGTTTTCCGCTTTCGTCCGTCAGTTGTAGATATCGAACGAGAAATACTTCTTCGCGATTCGCTGGTACGTGCCGTCCTGGATCAGGCTCGCAAGCGCCTGGTTGATCTGCGTACGCAGCGCGTCGTCATCCTTGCGCATGCCGATCGCCGAACCCACGCCGAGCGTCTTCGGGTCATGCAGCGGCGGCCCGGCGAATTCGAAGTTCGCGCCCTTCGCGGTTTTCAGGAAACCGAGGTCGGCCTGCACCGACGATTGCAGCGACGCATCGAGCCGCCCCGACAGCAGGTCCTGGTAGACGAGATCCTGCGTCTGGTACGTGCGGACGACCACGCCCTTCGGCTCCCAGTACGTGCGCGCATACGTCTCCTGCGTCGAACCCTGCTCGACGCCGACGCTCTTGCCCTGCAGCGATTCGGGCGTCGGCTGCAGGTTCGCGCCGCGCCGCGCGACGAGCCGGGGCGGCACGTTGTTGATCTTGTCCGTGAACGCGATCTGCGCGAGGCGCTTCTCGGTCACGCTCATCGACGACAGCACGCCGTCGAACTTGCGCGCCTTCAGCGCCGGGATCATCCCGTCGAATGCGTTCTCGACCCACACGCAGCGCACCTTCATCCGTTCGCAGATCGCGTTGCCGAGATCGATGTCGAAGCCGACGAGCTTGCCGTCGGGCGCGAGCGATTCGAACGGCGCATAGCTGGGGTCGACGCCGAGGCGCAGGACCGCCGGATCCTTCGCGGCGGCGACGCTAGCCGTCAGCGCGAGCGCAACGGCCAGAACGAGCTTTTTCATGACTGTCTCCATTTTTGATTTTCGATCTTCGATCGATGTGGTTGGTCGTAATGCGAATCAGCGGCCGTCGGGCGTGACTACCCGCGCCCGGCCATACGCGGGCGGCTGGACTGTGCGCCGGAAGCTGCCGGCGAAAAGTCCGGATTCGAAAGGGGGCGTTAGCGGGCGGCGCCGGTGATGCGCGCCATGCTGTGGCGGTAGCCGGCAGGCGAAAACGCGGTGTTCAGCGTGGCCATCGCGGCGATCACGCCGAGATGCATCCACCACGCGATCGCGAAGCCGCCGCCCGTGTCGCGCAGCCAGCCGATCAGCCAGGGGCTCGCCGCCACGGTCAGGAAGCCGATGCCCTGCACGAACGCGGCGAGCGCGCCTGCGAGCCGTGCATCGGGCAGGTGGTCGAGCGTGACGATCAAGCTCATCGAGAAGAAGCCGCCGAGACCGAGGCCGACGCTCGCGACCCACAGCCACGGCGCGATTGCGGGCAGCGTCGCGAACCCGGCGAAGCCGGCCGCCTGCAGTGCGAGCGTGAGCCACAGCACGGCGCGGCGGTCGGGCGAACGCTTCGCGAGCATCGGCATCGCGAGCGCGCCGGTCGCCTGGAACAGCGCCATCCACGCGAGCAGGTTGCCGCTCGCTTGCGGACTCATCCCGATGCTGCGGTAGAACGCGGGCAGCCACGCGACGAGGCTGGCGTAGCCGCTGTTGCTGAGCCCGAAGAACAGCGCGAGCTGCCACGCGCGCGGAATGCGGGCGAACGCGAGGATCGGCGCCGACACGGCCGTTGCGTGCACGGCGTCGCGCGGTGCCTTCGCGCGCCACAGTGCGAGCGTGACGAGCGCGGGCACGGCCCACACGGCGAGCGACAGATGCCAGCCGCCGTGCGCGGCAAGCCACGGGCTCGCGACCGCGCCGAAGGCGCCGCCGCCGACCAGCGCGGCCGAATAGAGGCCCATCGCGAGCGGCAGCCGGTCGACGAACCAGCGCTTCGCGAGGCCGGGCACGAGCGCCTGGACCGCGGCGACGCCGGCACCCGCGACGATCGCGGTCGCGATCAGGCCCGCGCTGCCGCCGGTCCACAGGCGCGCCGTGCAGCCGGCCGCGATCAGCGCCAGCGCGACGGTCAGCGCGCGCTGCTCGCCGACGCGCCGCGCGAGCCCGACGCCGATCCCGGCGACGACACCCATCAGCACGAACGGCAGCGTGGTCAGCAGCGCGGCCGCGCGAAAGCCGAGGCCCGTGTCGGCGCGCACGACATCGAGCACGGGGCCGAAGGCGGTCAGGAACGGGCGCAGGTTGAGGCCGGTCAGCACCAGCAGCGCGAGCGCGCCATAGGACACGGAAGCCGCATGCGGGCGGTGGACGGCTTGCGCGGTGCCGGGTTCGGACATCGGGATGCTCCAGGGAGGGGCCGGTGGCCCTGTGATGCGATGCCGAAAGGGTAAGCGCGCGCTACGCCAGGTGAAAATTAAATATTCGACTGGGAATCAGTGCGGAATGCGATGGGTTCGCACGGGGCGACGGGGACGGAGAGGGGCGGCCGGCGGCGGCCGGCGATACCGCGCGGCGGCGCGTTTGTCAGACGAAACGCGCACCGTCATGCGACGGGTGTCTGCTCGGCCCGGGCTTGCTCGCGTGCGGCCACCAGCGTCCGGACCAGCGCGCGATCGGCCGCCGTTTCCGGCGTAAAGATCACGAGCGTCTGGTCGGGCCGGCCGCTCACCGCGAACGCCGAGTATTCGAGTGCGATTCGCCCGACTGCGGGATGGTGGATCTCCTTGGTCCCTTCTTCGTGCGAGCGGACATCGTGGTCGCGCCACAGCGCGTCGAACTCGGCGCTCGTCGCGCGCATCTCGTCGACGAACGCCTGCACGGCCTGCGTCGCGCCGCCGCGCGCGACGTCGGCGCGAAACGCGCCCACCGCGAACCGCGCGACGCGCGCCCAGTTCGCCTGCACGCCGCGTACGTGCGGATCGACGAAGATGAGCCGCAGGATGTTGCGCCGTTCCGGCGGCAGCGTCGTGTAGTCGGTCAGCGTCGCGGCCGCCGCGTCGTTCCACGCGACGACGTCCCACGTCGACGAGCGCACGATCGCGGGGCTCGCCTCGAGCGAATCGAGCACGTGCTGCACGCGCGGCGACACATGGTCGGTCGCGTGATAGCGCACTTCCGGCAGGTGGCCGAGGCCGATCAGGAACAGGTGCTCGCGCTCGGCGTCGTTCAGCAGCAGCGCGCGGGCGAGCCGGTCGAGCACGTCGGCCGACGGCGCGCCGCCGCGCCCCTGTTCGAGCCACGTGTACCACGCGGTGCTCACGTGCGCGCGCTGCGCGACTTCCTCGCGCCGCAGGCCCGGCGTGCGGCGGCGCGTGGCCGGCAGCCCGAGCGCGGCCGGGTCGAGTTTCTCGCGGCGGTCCCGCAGGTACGCGCCGAGCAGGTTGTCGGGGGCGTCTGGCATAGCCTGTTAGTTCGTTTACCGGTAAACCGTCACGACTTCACCGTGCGCGGCGGTCGACAGATAGTAAGCCTCCATGCCATCCGGAGGGGTTGAACATGCGTGTCTTTGTTACTGGAGCGTCGGGGTTCGTCGGCTCGGCCGTCGTGGCCGAACTCGTTGCCGCCGGGCACTCGGTGCTCGGCCTTGCGCGGTCCGATGCGGCCGCCGAGTCGGTCGCGGCGGCTGGCGCCGACGTCCTTCGCGGGTCGCTGGAGGATCTCGTCAGCCTCACGCGCGGCGCCGAAGCCGCCGATGCGGTGATCCATACGGGATTCAATCACGACTTCTCGCGCTTCGCGCAGAACTGCGAGCTCGATCGTCGCGCGATCGAGACGATCGGCGCGGCGCTCGCGGGCTCGGCGCGGCCGCTGGTCGTCACGTCGGGGCTCGCGCTCGTCGCACCCGGGCGCGCGGCGACGGAAGACGATCCGCACGTGCCGGTGTCGTCGGCCTACCCGCGCGCGTCCGAAGCGACCGCGGTCGCGCTCGAGGCGCGCGGCGTGCACGCGTCGGTCGTGCGTCTGCCGCCGTCCGTGCACGGCGACGGCGATCACGGCTTCGTGCCGCGCCTGATTGCATTCGCGCGGGAGAAGGGCGCATCGGCCTATCTCGGCGAGGGCGACAACCGCTGGCCGGCCGTGCACCGGCTCGACGCGGCGCGTGTGTACCGGCTCGCGGTCGAACGCGGTGCGGCCGGCGCGCGCTATCACGCGGTCGACGATACGGGCGTGCGGTTCCGCGACATTGCGGACGTGATCGGCCGGCGGCTGAACGTGCCGGTCGTCGCGAAAACGGCGGCTGAAGCCGGCGAACACTTCGGCTGGTTTGCGATGTTCGCGGGGATGGATGCGCCCGCAACGAGCGCGCGCACGCGTGCATCGCTCGACTGGGCGCCGACGCAGCCGGGGCTGCTGGCCGATATCGACCGGCCGCGGTATTTCGAAGGCTGAGCGGGCGGCGGGCGTGCCGTCGCTGACGACAGGCACGCCCGCCGCCCGCATGACACCCATGCGCGGCCGCGCGTCACTCCACCGGATGCAGATCCTGCAGCAGCGTCGGCACGAGCTCCGACACCGTCGGGTGGATGTGCATCGCGCGGCTGATCGTCGTGTACGGGCCACCCGCGGCCATCACGTCGAGCATCCCGTGCACGACTTCGTCGCCCGTCACGCCGAGGATCGACGCGCCGAGGATCGCATGGCTGTCCGCGTCGACGATCACCTTCATGAAACCCTGGCTCTCGCCTTTTTCCACCGCGCGGCCGACGCGCGTCATCGGGCGCGTGCCGACGAGCAGCCGGCGGCCCGTCTGCTTCGCTTCCGCGAGCGTCATGCCGACGCGGCCGAGCGGCGGATCGATATACATCGCGTACGCGGTGATGCGGTCGGACACCTTGCGCGGATCGCCGTCGAGCAGGTTGGCCGCGACGATTTCGTAGTCGTTGTACGCGGTGTGCGTGAACGCGCCGCGCCCGTTGCAGTCGCCGAGCGCCCAGATGCCGGGCACGTTGGTGCGCAACTGCGCGTCGACCTCGATATAGCCGCGTGCGTCGATCGCGACGCCCGCACGGTCGAGCCCGAGATCGTCGGTGTTCGGCACGCGTCCGACCGCGAGCAGCAGGTGCGAGCCCGCGACCTCGCGGCCGCCGCCCGCGCAGTCGAGGCCGACCGCGATGCCGTCGCCGTCGCGCCGTGCGCTCAGGCAGGTCGCATCGAGCTGCACGTCGATCCCTTCGTTTTCGAGAATCTCGCGCACGGCCTGCGACACGTCCTCGTCCTCGCGGCGGATCAGGCGCTCGCCCTTCTCGACGATCGTGACCCGCGACCCGAAGCGGCGATACATCTGGCCGAATTCGAGCCCGACATAGCTGCCGCCGACGATCACGAGATGCTCGGGCAGGAAGTCGACGTCCATCATCGTCGAGTTGGTCAGGTACGACACTGAGTCGAGGCCCGGCATGGCCGGCACCTGTGCGCGCCCGCCGACGTTGATGAAGATGCGTTCCGCTTCGAGCAGTGCGTCGCCCACGCGCACCGCATCGGCGCGCTCGAACCGGGCGTGCCCCTGAAACACGGTCGTGTTCGCGAGGCCGCGCACCCATTGCTCGACGCCGTGGTTCGAGCGGCCGGAGATCTGGTCCTTGCGCGCCTTCACGGCTTTCATGTCGACGGTGACGGGGCCGACCGACACGCCGTATTCGCCGGCGCGTCGCGCGAGTTGCGCGGCGTATGCGCTCGCGATCAGCGTCTTGGTCGGAATGCAGCCGGTGTTCACGCAAGTGCCGCCGAAGCGGCCGCGCTCGATGATCGCGACCTTCATCCCGGCGGCGGACAGCCGCGCGGCGAGTGGCGGCCCGGCCTGCCCGGTGCCGATGACGATCGCGTCGAAGTGTTGCGTCATGACGTCCTCCTGTGCGGGTGCAGCGAGGGAACGCGTGCGGGCGAGCCGCGTGCGATGCCGGCGCACGGTCGCGCGACGGCGAGCGCCTATGGTAGCCCTGTTGGCCTGCGCTCGCGAGTGCGGGCAGGGCGGCGGAAGCGGGGTATGACGGCGTCGGGTCGTGCCCGCACCGGCCGGCGTGCGATGCAACCGGTCGCAGCGCGTTGCCCCGGCCGCGTCAGTCCTTGCGTTGCCACTGACTGAACGACACCGGCCGGTGCGCGTCGGCGCGCGTGACGGTGACGTGGTCGGGCTGGTCGTCGAGCGGAAACGATTCGGTGACGATCCGGTTCGAAAATAGCCACCCGTGCGTGTGCGGGTCGTAGCGGAACGTCACGTAGTCGCTCCAGTGCTGCCCGCACGCGACGAAGTTCTGCACGGTGAAATAGCGGCCTTTTACGGCCAAGCCGTTGTCGGCGGCATCTTCGGGATCGAACGGGTCGCACTGGCCGCCTTCGTTCGCGCGCAGCACGACCTGGTCGTTGCGCGCGACGAGCCGGAACGCGTGATCCGGTTGTTCCTCGAAGATCAGCAACGGACGCGGCGACGGCTGCTCGCGCGTATCAACCGCCCGATGCACGACCACGAGAAAGCTGTGCCGCCCGTTGTCGAGATCCGGCCCGGCCTGCGCGAGCAGCGGCTGGTAGCCGGCGGGCAATTGCGCGGCGATCGATTTCGGCAGGTCGCCGGCGCGGGCGTCGAGCGACAACGCGGCGAGCAGCGGGAGGAGCACGAAGGGCAGTCGGGAAACGCGCATGACGGGGTGTCCGGTCGAAAGGAGGAAGGGTGTGCCGAGCGCGCGGGGCTACCGACCGATCCCGCCCGAGAAATTCGGTGCCCGGCATCGGATTGAACGCGACGGGCGGCGCGGATCTCGATCATGGGTGGCTGCGCGAATGACGGGAAAGAGGGCCAGCATAGCAGCGCAAGGCGGCTTTCGGCCATGCGCGAAGCGTGCCAGAATCAGCGGCTCGACTGTCGGAAACGACACGCAGGCGTCGGCGATTCGGCGTCGCTCAACAAGGAGACTTCGATGACTGCATCGGCTGCCGTACTCGCCATCCTGGCTGCGCTGTTTCTCGGCGCGATGATTCCGGGCCCGAGCTTCGTGCTGGTTGCCCGCAATTCGATCGGGCTGTCGCGCCGTGACGGGCTGGCCACGGCGCTCGGCATGGGCATCGGCGGCATCGTGTTCGGCGGCGTCGCGCTGGCCGGGCTCTATACGCTGCTGCAGGCGGTCGAATGGCTGTACGTGGGCCTCAAGGTGGCGGGCGGCGCGTACCTGATCTACATGGCGTCGAAGATCTGGCGCGGCGCCGACCGGCCGATCGCGATGGACGATCCGCAGGCGATGGCCGAAGGCAGCGCGCGCAAGTCGTTCTGGACGGGCCTCACGACCCAGCTCAGCAACCCGAAGACGGCGATCTGGTACGGCAGCATCTTCGCGGCGCTGCTCCCGCAGCATCCGCCGCTGTGGTGCTATCTGGCGCTGCCGCCGCTCGTGTTCGGCGTCGAGTTCGGCTGGTACACGATCGTCGCGCTGTGCTTTTCCACGCGCCGGCCGCGCGAGCTTTACCTGCGCGCGAAGAAGTGGGTCGACCGCGTCGCGGCCGGCGCGATCACGCTGCTCGGGTTGCGATTGATCCTGAACGCGCCGAAAGCGGGGATCTGACCGCTTCCATTCCCGATCTGCATTGCACGGCGGCCGGCCATTCCCGTGGCTGGCTGCTGGCGCGCACCGCGCGTACGCGCATCGGCATCAGGCTTCGCTGAACCGCTCCAGCAGCGCCGCGAACCGCGTGTCGTCCGGAAATTCCTTCACTTCATACCGCACCGGGTGATGCCCGGTGGCCGTCATCAGGTCGCCGCACGTGCGCAGCAGCTCGGCCATCGGCACGTAGGCCGACTGTCCGGTCGACGCGCGATGGAGCGCGACGATATCCGTCTCGGGCAGCAGCGACGGCACGCCGTCGCTCCACACGCCGATGCTGAACAGGCTGCCGTCCTGGCGCTTGTATACCGAGTAGGTCGCCACGAAGATGTCGGTGCCGTCGCGCTCATGCAGGTCGTTGAGCAGCATCCGCTGATCCTGGTAGTCGCCCGCGAGCTCGCCGATGCGCAGCGCGTGGAGTTTCGATTCGAGCCCTTCCGGCATGAAGCGCCGCCAGGCGGCGCCGTCCCAGCGCAGCATCAGCGGCGGTAGCGGGCGCGGCTGCGCCTGCGCCTGTTCGGCAAGGTCGACCATGGCGGCGAGCCCGGCCGGATTGCGGTCGCCGGTGAGCAGCAGCACCGCTCGGTTCGGTGCCATCACGACCGGCGCGCCGGCGATCGGCTGCCGGTGGAGCAGGTCGGTCAGCAGCAGCCGCGCCGCGTCGTAGGAGTCGTCGAATTGCGACAGGAATACCCCGTTCGGCAGCGCGGCCCATGGCTTCGACGATGCGGCCCGCAGGTTGTCGATCGCGATGTCGCACGCGTCGTCGAACGAGGCGCCCCATTGGTCGAGCGTCGCGGTCGGCAGGCGCGCGATGTTGAACTCGCCGTCGTACGCGATGCCGATCTCGATGTTCTCGCACAGCGGCCGGAACGCCAGCTCCGTGATGCCGAACTGCCCGGCCGTTTGCAGTGCGGTCACGCAGCGTTCGGTCGCGCTGCGGATCACGGGGCGCAGCCTGGCGCGCGCGGCGGCGAAATCCGCCGGGATCTCGTGCTGCATCATCGCGTTCGCCTGGCGCTTCAGCACGGTGTCCCGTTCGGACGGCTTCGCGGCCGCGTAGTCGCGGAACAGGTTGTTCAGGTTGATGATGTTCGACGGGGCATCCGACTGGACGAGACAGCCCTTCTCGTCCTCGTGGCGCCAGGTGCGTGTGTCGCCCGATGCGTGCAGCGCGGCGATCAGACGTTCGGCGAAAGCCTGCGGGGTCGGCGGTTTGCCGAAACGGTCGCGCAGGCGCGTGACGAGATTGGCAAGCATCGTAGGCGGTCGGGACGGGCCCGTCTGTTGTCGTTGTGGGTCGGTGGCGCCCGGTCTCGGCGGCGCAGCCCGCGGCCGGCACGCGTGGCTCGACGGGTGCTGCGATGGTAGCGCAACGCGGCAGGTATCGTCGGAGGATATTCGCGATCGGCGGGCGACACTGCTGCGGGCGAGGGCGAGGGCGAGGGCGAGGGCGAGGGCGAGGGCGAGGGCGAGGGCGAGGGCGAGGGCGAGGGCGAGGGCGAGGGCGAGGGCGAGGGCAAGGGCAAGGGCAAGGGCAAGGGCAAGGGCAAGGGCAAGGGCAAGGGCAAGGGCAAGGGCAAGGGCAAGGGCAAGGGCAAGGGCGCGGCAGGACCGTCGCCGCGGCAGCCCCCGGTCGCCCGCCAAGCCTTGCGCGGCGGGCGTTCGCGTATGTTGCGCGCCGCTCCGAACGGCGCCGCTTCCCCGATTCTGGCGGCCGACCTCCCGGCGACGTGTAAACTGCTGCCTTTTTTGACGGTTTGCAGCATGGTGCAAGCACCTCCGCGCCCGGCGCTGAGCGGACCGACGCTCGTCCGGCTGCTCGCGCGCCTGGCCGATGCCGACGTCGCGGAATCCCGGCAGACGCTGTCCGACCGGCTGAGCCAGTGGCTCGGCTGGACCGACGCGATCACGCTGTCGTCCGCGCTGAACGCGAGCCCGCCCGGCGTCGCGGCCGGCGTGCGCGGCTACGACGCGGAGCGCGACTTCGCGCGCGTGCGCCACGAGCTCGCGCAGGCGATCACGGCCACCAACCGGCCGCGTGCGCGGCGCCGGCCCGGCGATCCGCCGCCGCCAGGCGCCGACACGGCCGATTTCGCGGACTTCCGCCAGCGTTACCTGTCCCTGCAGCAGGACATGGAAACGGCGATCGGCCAGTTGCGTGGCCGCCTGCGGGTCGCGGTCGCCGCGCGCTCGTCCGGGATGGCGCGGCTCGCGACGCTCGACGCGATCATGGAGCGCGTACTCGGCGCGCGCGAGCGCAGCCTGCTGTCGGCCATCCCCGCGCTGCTCGGCACGCGTTTCGGGCGGCTGCGCGACGCGGAGCGGCAGGCGCTGGCCGATGCCGAATCCGCTGCTGCTGCCGCCGAATCCGCTGTCGCAGCCATCCCGGCCGATGACGGCGCGGTGGTGGCCGACGGCACGGCCGTTGCGGCGATCGTGCCCGGCGCATGGCTCGATACGTTTCGCGACGAGATGCAAAGCATCCTGCTTGCCGAACTCGAAGTCCGGTTTCAAACGGTAGACGGGCTGCTCGCGGCCCTTCGCACCAGCTAATCAACACGCTATGTCCAGAATTCGCCTTGATCTCGTTGTCTTCGTCGCCGGTCTGCTCGCTGTGGGCTGGATCGGCGTCGGCTATGTCGCGTCGAACCCGCTGGCGTCGGCCGTCACGCTGCTGATTGCCGCGTGCTATGTCGCCGGCGCATGGGAGCTGCTGCGCTACCGGCAGGCCACCGCGACGCTGTCGCGCGCGGTCGCCGGCCTCACCGAGCCGCCCGCGAAGCTCGACACGTGGCTCGACACGCTGCACCCGGGCCTGCGCAGCGCGGTGCGTGCGCGGGTCGAAGGCGCGCGCGTCGCGCTGCCGGGCCCGTCGCTCACGCCTTACCTCGTCGGCCTGCTCGTGCTGCTCGGCATGCTCGGCACGCTGCTCGGGATGGTCGTCACGCTGAAGGGCACGGGCGCCGCGCTCGAAAGCGCGACCGATCTCGACGCGATCCGCGCGTCGCTGATCGCGCCGGTGAAGGGCCTCGGGTTCGCGTTCGGCACGTCGATCGCCGGCGTCGCGACGTCCGCGATGCTCGGGCTGCTGTCCGCGCTCGTGCGCCGCGAACGGATCGACGCGGCCCAGCAGCTCGACGCGAAGATCGCGACGACGTTGCGCGTGCATTCGTCCGCGCACCAGCGCGACGAATCGTTCCGGCTGCTGCAGCGCCAGGCTGACGTGATGCCGGCGCTGGTCGACCGGCTGCAGACGATGATGACGACGCTCGAGGCGCGCAGCGTCGCGCTGCACGATCGCCAGATCGAAAGCCAGCAGGCGTTTTTCGAGCGGACCGAGCGCGCGTATGCGGGCCTTGCGTCGAATGTCGGCGACGCGCTGAAGGAAAGCGCCGTCGAAAGCGCGCGCGTGGCGGGTGCCGCGCTGCAGCCGGTCGTCGCCGCGACGATGACGGGGCTCGCGCAGGAGATGGCCGCGTTGCGCGACACCGTGACGGGCGCCGTGCAGCGTCAGCTCGACGGGCTGACGGACGGCTTCGAGAAGACCACCGGCAACGTGACGGCCGTCTGGAACCGCGCGCTCGACGAACAGCGCCGCGCGGGCGATGCCGTCGCGCAGCAGCTGCAGACGACGCTTGGCCAGTTCACCGACACGTTCACGCAGCGTTCGACGGATCTGCTCGACGGCGTGGCGACGCGCCTCGAATCGACTGAAAGCCGCCTCTCGGACGCATGGCGCGATGCGCTGGCGCGCCAGGAGCAGGTCGGCGAGACGCTGGCCGGCCAGCATGCGCGCGCGCTGGGCGAGGCCGCCGCGACGTTCGAACGCCATTCGGGCGCGACGCTTGCCGCGATGCGCGAGTCGCACGCGGGGCTGCAGACCGACCTGGCGGCGCGCGACGAACAGCGCCTCACCGCATGGCACGACGCGCTCGCGGCGATGGCGGCGAAGCTCGGCGACGAATGGCAACGCGCGGGCGTGCACAGCGCGGGCCGTCAGCAGGACATCTGCGACGCACTCGCACACACGACGCGTGACCTCACGGCGCAGGCGTCGACCTTCGAGCAGCGCTCGAACGATCTGCTGTCGACGATCCGCGAGTCGCACACGGGGCTGCAGACGCAACTGGCCGCACGCGACGAAGAGCGCCTGTCGGCATGGAACGAGTCGCTGGCCGCGATGGCCACGAAGCTCGGCGACGAATGGCAGCGCGCGGGCGTGCACAGCGCGGGCCGTCAGCAGGAAATCTGCGACGCACTCGCACACACGACGCGTGACCTCACGGCACAGGCGTCGACCTTCGAACAACGCTCGAACGATCTGCTGTCGACGATTCGCGAGTCGCACACGGGCCTGCAGACGCAACTGGCTGCGCGCGACGAAGAACGCCTGTCGGCATGGAACGATTCGCTGGCCGCGATGGCCACGAAGCTCGGCGACGAATGGCAGCGCGCGGGCGTGCACAGCGCGGGCCGTCAGCAGGAAATCTGCGACGCACTCGCACACACGACGCGTGACCTCACGGCACAGGCGT